>JAFXFC010000022.1 GCA_017513525.1 Clostridia bacterium | reverse complement strand
GACGACCTATCTTCCCGGGCAGCTACCCGCCAAGTATTTTCGGCACGATTGAGCTTAACTACCGTGTTCGGGATGGGAACGGGTGGGACCTCAATGTTATAGACACCGACTGTTGCTGAAAGTTTTCTCTCAAGCACAAGGGGCATTATATCACATACAATGCCCCTTGTCAAGCATTTTTTATAATTTTTTTAATCTTTTTTCAAAACAGTAAGGATTTCACCGATATACATTCTGTGATAGTCCTTTTTAGGATAGTTTTTGCCGTCAATAGTTTCGTCAATGAACCATTCGGGCTTTATGTCCCCTGCGGCTATTTTCTTACAGATGAATACCGTTTCGGCTTCTTCGGGGTATTTTACTCCGTCTTCATCTAAAACAGTAAAGCCCGATTCCTTATATTTATCAACATCTCTTCCGCTTTTTGAACCGAACACAGCCATTTTTTCATGGATGCCCTCAGGCATTATCGCAAGTGAAAAATATTCTCCCTGCTCCATAAACTCATATGTGTATCTGACGGGTCTTACAAAGGCGAAAACGCAGGGCTTGTTCCATAACACACCAACACTGCCCCAGCTGACTGTCATAGAATTAAAACCGCTCTCAGCCGTGCCTGTCAGAATACCCCAGTTTTCACCTATAGCCTTTGTTGGTGAAAATTCCAGCTCATCAACATTAATTTTCTTAAAAGTCATTATGCTCTCTCCCTTCGTTATAAATATATATTAACACAAAAAGGAGAAAAACACAATAATCATAATTAAGCTTTGGTGTTGAGAAAAACCGGTTGTTATTTTGTAGGGGAGGGGTCTCCCCTCCCGTTGCCTATGAGTTGTAACTTTAAATTTCAAAAATAAAATAGTGGATTTTTCTTTACCATATGCAATCTTTATATATTGTCTTTTTCCACTTGCGGGAGGGGAAACCCCTACGCTTAGCAATTCGCAAAACTTCGAATTTGAGATTACCTTTAAGTGCGAATATAACTCTACTATGTTCCCAGTTTTGCGGCGATTATAGTCACAAGAAGCGTGCAGGCGGCTTGAATTACTGCTGTGAGTGTATTCATGTTGATTCGGCTTCTTTTATCAAGGCTTTCTTTTATGTACTGCAGATCCTTTTGTATTTCGGCGAATTCGGTATGGTCATTACTCAGCTGCCTGTCGTGACGGCTCACTATTTCTTTTAACTCCCTTACAGCTTCACACGGGCAATTATCTGCCATTTTTATCACCTCTCAAAAGCCTGATTTGTTTGTAGGATTATTAAGAATACCGAAGCCTATGAGAATAGAGCCCAAAGCATTAATTATTACATCCCACGAAGTAGAATCAAGTCCTATCTTTTCAAATACTCCCGTGGCATTGAGTATCACACCCACGGCACCGAGTACGGAGAGCCACACAGCCCAGGATCTGAGCCTTTCTTTTATACTTACTTTTTCAGTCATTTTTATTCCTCCAGCCCCGTTGCAATTCTGAGAGCACCTCTGGCATCTTCTGCGGTAATTTTTCCGTCGGCGTTAATGTCCCCTGTTTCAACAGGCACTTCTTCAAGCCCTACCGAGGCTCTTAAAATACTTCTCGCATCAGAGGCGGTGACTTTCCCGTCACCGTCAACATCTCCGACTATAACAGATACTTTATATTCGAGCCCTACAGCTTCCATAAGCCCCATAGCAATACTCTCCGCGATTTTCTCAAACATGCTGTCAAAGATATCATTATCCGTATCGGAGTCAATAAAGCCCACTTCAAGAAGCGCGGAGCTCATGTTTGTAAGGCGGTTTACCGCATAATCGGTGTAAGAGGGAGCGCCGAGCTTTACGCCGCGGTTTATAAATCCCGTGGCATTACACAGAAGCTCAAGAATTCTCTGAGCCTTACTATAAGTTTCACCGCCCAGTGCAATTTTTGAATAGCACCATATTTCAGCGCCCGCGGCTTTATTGGGTAAAAACGCGTTTCTGTGGATAGAACAAAAGTAATCCGCACCCCAACTGTTTGCTTCCCGGGCTCTTGTTTCAAGCTCGGGATTTGTGTCCGTTTCACGCGAGAGCATCACTTCAACCTCTTCCTGAGAAGAGAGCAGCTCTTTAATTTTAAGGCAAAGACGCAAGGTATCATCCTGCTCTGATCTTCCGTTATATGAAGCTCCCACAGAATTCCCGCCGTGACCGGGGTCTATATATATTTTCTTCAAAGCTTATCACCTCATATCAATAAATCTTATTTTATTTCCATCTGCCTTTTACGCTTACACTGCATATGCCCTCAAAAATTCTTTCTTCCGTCGGTGAAAAGCCCAACAAGGCTATTTCTTCAAGATGTGTTTTTGAGGCACTTGCACGGATTATCTGATATTCAACATATTCACCTGCAACAGCTTCTCCTGTAGCCATGTCTTTTTTCAATGATTTCAGAGAAACCCCTGCCGTAACATTGGGAACGGCGGTAAAAGCAAACGGAAAGGCGCTGTTATATGCAAGCACACGGATGCTCTGATTAGATACTCTTTCTCCCCAATGCCCGAAATCAGACCAACATTCAGCAATTCCCGATGCCCATTTGCGGTAAGTCCAGTTGCCCGAAATTCCCTGTTCAACAACATAATCAGTTAAAGGCAGCTTATCCTGCTTTTCCGATAACAGTCCGTCTATCTCATTTTCGGTGTAATATCTGTTGTCGTGATTGTGCTGAAACACAGTTCCCTCGCTTTCGGGCAGTAAGCCCTCAAGCTCTTCTTTAGTGAGATACACGCCCTCATGCTTATGGTCGGTATCACTCTTACATGAAAGCAAGGCGTTTACTTCGTTTTCCGTGTAATATAAATCATCATGAATATGCCCGACATCAGACTTTTCCAAAAGAATGTCGAATATCATTGCAAGGCTCTTAAGGCTTTCATCCGATACCGTGGGAGCAGACATATCGTCAACACTCGAAAACACGGGATATTCTTCAATGGGGCTTTTAATTACAAAATCCTCATTCTCGTACACGATAAGCTGTGTAAGCAGCATCCCCTTTCCGTCAAGAAGCATATGAGGAATGGAATATTGGCAGGTATTATCAGAAAGCTTTAATTCATCCGTTATGTAAATCTTCCCCATGGGAGTAATAAAACCGAGCTTTACCTTCTTACCCTCATGCTCCTTATCAATACTGACAGAAAGTATTCTCGAATTACTTTCTCCCGAATGAAGCCTTATAAATTCAGGCGTTATCTTCATTTTCTCTCTCCTTTAATATTTTATTTAATCTGTATGCAAAGAGCTTTACGAGTACATCCGAGTTTTTATCAAGGATTCGGTTATCGCAGTCCTTATCCATAAAGCCCAAAGTGAAAATAAAGGTATTCCGGCTCCCCGATTTTTCAATGCTCTTAAAGGGACTTTTTTCAGTAAAGGTATGTACCCCTCTATTGCGAAAGCCCATATCTCCCGTCAGAGCACTTAAAAGACGAAAGGCATCATATTGAATTTCGGCATCGGCGTTTTTCGGCACTAAAACCGAGGCTCCGTATTTTTCGGTATTTTTCATATTACCGTCACGGTGAAAGCTTAAAATCATATCATCATTACTGAAGCCGTTCCAGATACTGCCGGAAAAAATCTCACAGCAAATATCATATTTCAGAAGCTCCCTTTTAAGCTTTTCAGAAAACCTTACAGCATCCTTGTGTTCTGTTCTCTTCCCCCACACTCCTCCGGGAGAAAAAGAGGAGTGTGCGGCATTAATATAAACATTCTTCATAATTATGAATTATAGTATTTTGCCTTAAGAAGAAGGCGGTTGTAGTAGTCCTCGGTCTCTTTGCCCGATGTATCAATACCCAAAAGCTTCAGAAGAGAATAATCTCCGTATTTTGCATGAAGTTCTGCTATTTCGGAAAGCTCTTTTTTGTTAAGAGAAGTAAGATCTACTCCTATTTCGGAAAGTCCCGAGTAATCTCCGTATTTTGCAAGAAGCTGTGCCATTTCTGAAAGCTCTTTTTTGTTAAGAGAAGTAAGGTCTACTCCTATTTCGGAAAGTCCCGAGTAATCTCCGTATTTTGCAAGGAACTGTGCCTTGTCCATACTGTCCTTATCTGAAAGAAGAGAGGTATCAATACCAAGCTGATTGAGATAGTAATAATCTCCGCTGTCGGCTGCCTTCATGGCAAAATCGAGAGCTGTCTTCTTTTTATCCGCATTTCTGTCTTCTCTCTCATTTGCGGCATCTAAAAGATCATAAAGCCCTTCTATTTCATCAAGATGCCTGTCATATGCCTTTTCTTCAAGCTCAATACCCTTATTGACTGCCTTAGCCGAGGCATCCGAAAGAGCCTTTCCGGCAAGTGTCAGTCCGTAGGAATTTCCGTAACCGCCCGTAAGAGAAGACGCAAGCCCAAAAATATCCTGAGCATTTCTTTGTCCTTCATTTTTATAAAGCTCGGAATAGTGCTGATACAAAGGATCTGCATTCATATCATATGAAAAGCTTCCCTGTTTCTCTATGATACTGTCAATAATATCCTCTGCCATAAGCGACGAAGACGAAGAGGAAGAACTGTCAGCGGGAAGTCCCTTTTCTTCTCTGAGATTGATTTTTGCATCGGCAGCAGAAATCTTTCCGTCAAAATTCAGATCGGCATCCATGTCCTTATCAATAAGACCTACTGCCATATCGAGAATTTCCTGTGTCTTAAATTTTTTTGCCATTTTCTGTCACTCCTTTCATTTCGTTTCTCATTGCCTTTAACTGAACATTAAGCCGTGAAACCTCATCCTTAAGAGAAAGCAGTAAAGAATAAAGCCGTGTAAGGTTAATGCTCTCAGCGTTGCTTTTATCAGCCAAGCTCTCTCACCTCACTTGATATCTCGCAGTGTCTTGTTATCGAATGAAGAGTAAAACCGCCCCTACCCTCAATTCGAAGGCGAAAGCTGTGACACGGCACAGTTGATACGGGAACGGTGAAAACCCCGTCACGGGGAGTATCAATAAAACACAGCTTCTTCCACTCATGCTCATTATCAGGAAGTATATATAAGCTGAAATATGCCCCCTTCTCCAAAGACAGAGTAAGAGAAAGCCGCCTTAAATACTGCTTTTCGGGATTGATATTTTCACCGAGCTTTCCCGTTTCGGCAAACCAGGAAACATCCTCCTCGGGAAGATACTGAAAAGCGTAATAATCATAGGAATCACCGAAAATGTTCACGGCTTCTTTTACTTTTTCTTTGTCATGGATATAAAAGCTGTATCTCTTCACCGGAAGATCGCCGATGACCTCGGAAGCCACAAGCTTCACAAAATACAGGCAGCCTTGAAGATTTACCATATATTTCGTGGGGTAATTGTCGTCTTCCTTGTGCCAGAGCCCTGTCTTCGTGTCATACACATAAATATTTCGTTTTTGCTTTTCGTCTGTCATTGCGATATAGTATTTTCCGAGAACACCCCCTGCAACGGCATCGGTAAAGTGCTCCTCGCCCAACGCTTCACTTATATTCACAGGCAGTGCTCCGTCATAAACCGTAATACCGCTGCGGCTTTTATAAAACACCTTTTCGTTGAGATTTACGACACTCAGATGCGCTCCCTTTTCAACGCCTCTTGCAGGAAATGAAAAAACGGAAAAATCGGAAGGTGTGTTTCCCGTAATTCTTATAATGTACTCCTCCTTAAAAAAGAGAACCTCGTTTCCAAGTGTAGCCACACCCGTAAACTCGCCGCTGCAGCCGAGAGACACTACATACGAATCCGTTGAAATGCCCTCAAAGGTATACCATTTCGTAGGGTCACCGAGAGCTGAAACATAAATTTCATTTACAAAATCGCCCTCATTGTTTTTGCCGTATCTGCAGGCAAATATGCGGTTATTGTGCTCAATGGCAAAATCCATAATGGGAATTCTTCTCTCGATAGTGAGAGTTCCCGTATCCCCTGCATTACTAAGACAACCGCTCAGTATTAAATATTTATTATTGAATGTATGCAGATAATATGCCCCGTCAGGAATGAGCTTTTCCGAGGTTTTGATAAATACGGTTTCTCCGTCAGAAAAGCCGGTTATCACTTCATTCAGACTCATTTTTATAAAAAGTGTGCCCTTTTGAATCCAGTCCTTTCCCGAATATTCATAAAGCTCCATGTAATTTCCGGAATACATCACTAAGGTCTGTCCCGCTCTTGCACTCTCAGGAAACGAACCGAAAAAGTCAGGTGAAACTAAAGTACCGTCAGCAAAACAAAAGGATAAGGAAACAGTACCGGCGGTGCCGGTCTTGTAATTACAGCTGATTGTCTCATAACCTCTGTCCAATACTTTTATATACTTACCGTCGGGAGCAATAAAAATATTTTTTCCGAAAGGAACAATAGTACGCACCTTGTATTCGGGAGAAAGGGCTGCTCCTATTACGGAATTTCCGTCAAGAGTAACGTTACGGTAGCTGCAGCAGCATATTTTTCCGCCGACTTTAGCTAATGCAGTAATTCCGTCGTAATCAAAGGTCAGCTTGTTGATACCAGCATTAACTCCCGCAGAATTGGAATATCCTGTCCAAAGACCCCTCTTCTCCCGTACACTCAGAAGAGGAAATTTGTCCGAAGTGAGATTTTCCATATCGTAAAAGCAGTTTTCAGGTAAAGAGGCACTTTTTATAAGTCCTCCGAAGGAATTGGTCTTATATGCCTTCACAGGTACACTTTTTAATTTCGGATAAAACATATTATCCTCCTAATCTATATTTATGGAATTTTCTTTTACGGTGTGCGTGCGGTTATAGTAATTCATAAAAGATAAATACGCGGTATTGAAAAGTGAAGCAGAATTCGTATACCTTGTGATATCGCTGTCACGGATATCAAACTGCATAATGAGATACCTCTGATATATTTCAGAGAACAAGTCAGGGATTAGAAGCTCCTTTTCGGGAGAAAGTGTGTATCCGCCCGAAAAATTCTCAATGCTGTCTTTATAATTACTTAAAAATTCTGCGAACACCTTGCCGTCCAGCTCCTGAAGCCACAAAGCCTTTTGTGAAAAGGAAAAAACATTGGGATAAAGAATATCGGTTTTTTCAATAGCTTCTTTTACTGTCATAATTTCTTAATCCTCGCTTGAGCTTCTTTCAATAAAGCTTTCGGCTTCCTTCTGTGCTTTCATTGAATTTTCAATGACCTCAGCGAAATGCACGGGCAATTCCACGGTTTCGCCCTTTTTAACAAGTATCCTCTTACCGTTTACACCGACAAACAACGCATCGTCATTTTTATGAAGCTTCGGAATAAATATTGTCTTTGTCTTTTTTTCAATAATCTTTTTCATACTAACACCTCTTAGCATAACTTAACGGCTGCTGCCGTTAAGCTATGCAGTTATATTCACACCTATAGTGTGAGTGATATTATTGCTTTCGCAATAGTGATATTCGCCTTCGGCGAGTGATATATTTGCTTCGCAAATGTGTCGGAAGCCTTCGGCTTAATTCCGCTTCGCTCTATAGCTTCCTCCGAATTCCGAACTCCGAACTACGGGAGGGGAGACCCCTCCCCTACGGTCAAAATTCTCCGACATCCGACCTCCGAACTCCGACCTCTTACGGATTAGTTGTTTTCCGCTGTCTTTGAGAACTCCGAGCCTGATTCAACTCTGATGATATATTCTTCAAGAAGTCGTTTTGCAACCTTTGTTGCCTTCCAGCCGACTGAGCTTCTCTGGTTAAGAGGATCGTTGCCGTAGCCTCTCTGCTTTACGATATGTTCAAGTCCGCCGCCCTCAACATCGGTAACACCGTAAGCGTTTTCACCGAGGAAGAGTGTGCAGAATACTGCAGAGCCGTCCTTACCGCCGCCGACACCGCAGATAAGATCTCCGCTTTTGACACTCACGGCAGAACTGAGAGTTACGGTTGTACCGTTTACGGCTGTAACGGTGTTCTTCACGCCGTTGATATAAACTTCCTTGGGAGCAGAGAATGTGGCTGTGCCCATGTCTTCGAGAACAGAAATTGAAGTAGCAGAATTGGCATCTGCTGCAACTGTCATACGGGAAATGCCCTCATTTATAACAGCGGGTCCGAAAATCTTGGCTTCGGTGCTTTCAACAAAGCGTACACCGCCCAAGGTGCCTATTTCACCCTTTAAGATGTTTTCGGGATTTAAGTATTTGCTGATACCTATCCACTGCTCACCTGCTTCCTGCATAAGGTCATATGCAACATAAGGGTGAATGATAGCAACGTAGCTTCCGTCAATTTTGGGAGCGTTTACTGCTTTCAGCTCAGCCGCAGCCTTGAAGATGTCCTTTACGCGAAGCTTGCAGTCCTTTGTAATATCTGAACGGCTTAAAATCTCGGTTTCAACACCGCCCTCAATTTTGGGAGCATACATAACATTTGTACCGCCGACAAGCTCGTTTCTTACAACTGTATCAAGTGTAAGACCTGCCTGAGATGCGAGCTCCTTTGTAGCTTCAACTATAGTGTTGTCAACAGAAGTGAGCTCCAGCATATCCGTCTGTTCTATGTAGTCGCCGTACTGATCAACGGTACATGAAACCTTGCTGACAGAAAGCTTATTGCCCTTGGGGGTAATGCCCTCTGTAATGGTCTTTAAGGCCTTGGGAAGCTTTGAGAACTTTCTGAATTCAATGGTCTTACCGCCGTTTCTGGGAATGGGTCTTTTCTGACCGAACTGCTCGTGAATAAGGTTTGCACCTGCAAGAGTGATAAGAGTCTTATCATAAAAGGTCTTCATTTCAGCAGAAAGGCTGTTGGGATCGGAAACCACTCCGTTTTCGAGTGTGCCTTCGGTGGAGCTTATAACTTCACCTGCTGAAAAATGAGTAAGTGTCATTTTATTAATATCCATAAATATCTCCGTTTCTTAAAATGTTATTTTTGCACCTTTACTTACCTCGGAAATAATCTTCATGATCTCTTTTTCGGTAAGATTTTTTACATCGGTGCGCCGAATACTTGAGGCTCTGTCTGAAAGTGAATTTTCCGTTACTCTGCCGGGTGCTTTCATAGCATCGGCAGTGCTTTTTCCTGCCTTCATAACGGCATACCTTAAAGCCGAGCCCATTATCTTTTCAAGGTTCACCGTTTCAAAGGCCCTGCGAAGCCCCACGCCTGAAGCTAAAAGACTACGCAATTCGGGAGACGAGGCATACTCCCTTTGAAGGTCAAAGGAAGGGTATATCTCGCGAAGCTTTTTTTCTTCCTCTGAAAGATGAAGTGAAAGTGCATGTGCCGCTCTTTTTTTCAAATGCTCTTGGGCTGCCTGTAATACAGGTGAAGGCTTCTCAGACTCAGTTTTTTCGGCTTTACTTTCATTTTTTTCGCTTTCAAGATAAGCTCTCACGAGTGCTTCTGTGTCGGCTTTTTCGATATCGGGAAATTTGCTCTGAAGACTTTCAATAAGCGGTGCACAAACTAAAGCTGTCTTTTCATAGCCCTTCATCTTGGAAAATCGCTTGTCAATAATGCTCTGAGTTCGTTTTTTGAAAGCATCGGCATATTTACCCTTTATAAGCTCGTTGAATTCCTCATCGGGAGAAGTGTCTTCATTCTCCGCTGCTTGTCCCTCTTCGGCTATCGCCGTATTTTCGGAAGTGACACCCTCACCCTCTGAAAAATGCAGTAAATTCATATCCATTCCTTTAACCCTCCTTTCTCTCTGATGAATTCATCGTCTGTTCCGAAGTGTCAGTATATTCATCCCAAACGGGAAAATAACCGTCATTAAAACTTACATTCTCGGGATATTGCATTTCTAATTTTCTGATACCCTTAACGAACATTCCAATGGCTCCCTTAATATTCGGGTCTGTACATTCATTTATCTGAAGTATAAATTTCCCGTCTGATATTTCAACGGAGTAAGAAGTGCAATAGTCTGTCACCATATCAAGTAAAGCCATGCAAAGCACAGACACACCGGCACAGACAATATCCTTGCCCTTCTCGGCAAACCCCGCATGCCCCTCACACATGATAAAATTAAAATTATCTTCTGAAATTACATTTACATTAACCATAAAAACCCCCTGGCATAATAGAGCGTCTTGACGCTCTATTATGCAATGAAATACGCCTACGGCGTGTGAAATTGTGCTTCGCACAGTGAAATCCGTCTTCGACGGATGAAATATTTGCTCCGCAAATGTGTCGGAAGGACTTACGCCCTTATTCCGCTTACGCTCTATAGAACACACTTGCGGTGCATCGCAGAAATTATATTCTGACTATTGTAGGGGAGGGGTCTCCCCTCCCGTTACCTATGGGTTATAACTTTAAAAATTGCTTGTTTTATAAAAATATTTACTTTCCCATTTACAATCTTTATATAATCAATTGTTTTCTCACACTTACGGGAGGGGGAATCCCTCCCCTACGGTTAGTGATTCTCCGAATTCCGAATTTTTCCGACTTCCGAGCTCCGACCTTTAATCTTGCACGATACCTAGACTGTCGATATACCTAGACTGTCTAGGTATCACTTTCCGAGAGCCGCAAAACCGAAATTCTTTTTTCTCCGAATTCCGAATTACGGGAGGGGAGACCTCCCCTACGGTTAGGGTTTCTCCGACCTCCGACCTCAACTCCGACCTCTTTTGGCATTTATGCCAAAATCTGTGCTGCATTCTTTTTTATCATGCTTTTGATTTTTTCCTTATTTTCAATATCAATAAGCTCCATGCACGCGAGAGCCTGTACGGCTTTTTCGGGATCGAAGAAGCCCATGGAAAAGAAGTTGAGAGCATCGGTGTTCTGAGCGGCTCTTGAAAATGTGTTTTGCCTGTGTGCCTTAACCTTGACATCGAAAACAGGCAGGCGGTGAACACCTCTGAGTCCGAATTCACCCTCAATGTATTCGCCCTTTAATACAGAGTTATCGTAAAGAGAATAATTGAAGCCGCCGTCTGTGCCTAAAATACGCATACTTCTGGGAACGGTATAAAACTGACGCATAAGCTCGATACAAAGTGTACATATACCCGAAAATGCGTTGTAGGTGGCTGATATCATATCACGCGAAAGCTTGTTGCCTGCTTCCTGTAAAGCGGTGATAGCAGCTCCCGAAGTGACCCCGCCCGAGGTGCCGCCCTGAGTAAAATCACGGTTACCGCTTGTTTCCTTAAGCTCGGTTATTTTGTTATTAAGCACGGTGATATATACGGGAGACAAAGGTGAAAAGCCTATTTCACGGATAGATTCTTCACCTATCGAGGAGCCCGAAACATGAACGAAATCCTTATTGAAATCGGCAAATTCCTCTTCGTTGACAGCACCCTCAACACGGGTGAAATACCGTTTTCTTGCACCAAGACGGGCATTTCTGATTATCTCATTGCCGAGAATGTCAATTTCCTCCTGAGCATCCTTCATAACATCAATAAAGCCGAAGCCTACGGGAGTTCCCTCTTCCTTAAAAAGAGGATCAAAAACGAAGGGATATAAGCCGTGGTCATACCAACCGCGAAGAGTGTAAAGAGGATCGTTTTCCGAAGAATATAAAAGAGTGGAATTTACAAACTTGCAGTAATGAAGAACGGTTCTGCCCGATACACGCTTTTTATAGTACCAATCCACAACAGCAGATTTCCCTGAAGTATCAATATTCCCGTCATAGGTGTAAGAAAGTATCTCATTACTGCCGCCTAAAGTCCCCTCTAAAAACGGATATTCCTCAATGAGCAGATCATTGTCAACAAGATCAACATAAAAAAGGTTACGGCTTTTCTGAATATCTCTGATACCGGGCTCCCAGAAAAGATTTAAGATGTCAACGCTCTTGATGTCTATATCACCAAGTCCGCTGTCAGAGGATGAATTCCATAAAACAGAGTACACGGCAGTACCCGTCTTAAGCTTTCTGTATGCTCCCTCGGAATAAATTTCCTGCCAGTTGTTGCGCTCAAGTATAACAGGTAAAACCGAAGTCAGCCTCTCGGCTTCCATAGTGTCCCCCGCCTCACGCGGTAAAACGGTACATTCGGGAAGTGAGTCCATAAAATCCGCATGCTTATTCACAATGGAATTAAAAAGCCACGCAGAATGTCGGCGCTCAGGCTTTCCCACGGGTCTTAACTGCTCCCAATGACGAAGACGGAACCACTTCTCATTCTCAATAACTCTCATATCAAGACTTGCTTTCGCACTCTTATAAGAAGCCAATATCCGCCCCGCCTCCAGCACCTCGGCTTCTCCGATAACTAACAAATTCGCCTTTTCACTGTTCATAATTTTTCTCCTAACATAAAATTTTTATAAAAACCCTGCCTTCCCCTCTTCTCCGCCCTCCGATCTCAGAATCGGCCTCCGACCTCTTATCTCTCACGATACCTAGACAGCCGAGGTATCACCTACCCTAAAGCATTTTACACAATACCTAGACAGTCTGGGTATCGTTTCCCAAAGCCTCAAAAACCAAAGTCCTCTTCCTCTCCGAATTCCGAATTGCGGGAGGGGGGACCCCTCCCCTACTGATATAATGCCGACCGCAGGTCCCGAAATTCGAAATTCGGAATTAATAATAGTATTTTCCGTACTTTTTCAAATTCAGCTCCAGCGGGTCATCGCTGACAGTTACATTCTTCTGCGATAATTTCGGGGTTATGGGTCTGCTCATACAGAAATACCTGAACGAGTCTGCAAAGTGATCCTCCTGCTCTGTATTGAGATCTTCCGGATTGGTGTCGGAAAACTGCAGAAGCGGCAAGGTTCTGACGGCGGCTTTACAGGTATTGAAAAAATACACCATGGGTCTTCCGTCTTCCTGGAATGAGAGCCTGTAGTGGCATTGCATCCAGCCGGGGAGCCGCTTATTATCGCCCTTTGAGAAGTAGACGAAGTGGCGGTCTGCCGATTCTATGATTGCCTCCCCTCGTGAACTATCCCAGATAGACGGGTCCGCAACGCCGTCAATACATTTTCCCTTAAGCCAGCGGTGCTCACATTCCATACGGTGGATTTCGGAAAAAATTCTGTCGGGATGCCATTTCAGCCCGTCATTTGGTGTTTCGGTACAGCCGTATAGCTGCAGAATGAGATAGGCTCTGCCGTCGTAATCAATTGCCCACCAGTCACACGAAAACGGTTTTCTGAAACCGAAGTCGAAGCTTCTGACGATCTTCCAATCGGACGGCACCTCAAACGGCTCTATGACATGAGTAAATCGCCTGTCCTTATAGTGCTCGGGAACATCCTTGAACTCCTCAAAAAACTGACCGTCAAATATGTTCCAGTCCCCGAAAAGCCACGCCTTTTTAAGTTTTGGCGGCAGAGCTTCGAGCTGTTTTATGTAATCGGGGTCCGCTTCCATAAGTGCCTTATTATCCGTCACAAGGCTTTTTATAAATTGATAGTCATCGGGATTTTCATTTTCCTTAAAGGCTCTGTCCACAAACAGCCGTTTTACAAAGGAGTGCCCGACACCGCCTGGGTTACAAGTAAGATAAATTCGTTTCGGGAAGGGATTCACACCTCTCACACACGCCTTGAAACGGTCATATTCCTCTTCCGTGAGCTGTGTCGCCTCATCAAGAAACAGCACATCGACCTCAGTACCCTGGTATTTATCAATATCCGAGGAATTTCCGCAATGACGGAACATAATAAGTGAACCGCCGGGGAAAGTAAATTCCTTGGTGCTGTCCTTATAAACGGCTAAGTCTCCAAGCAAGGTGCGAAGCGGATTTATGTGATTTGCACGAAGCTCCGGATAAGTGCGTCTTACTATCATTATTTTTATTCCGGGATACCGAAAAGCTAAAAGCACAGCCTTCACCCTCACCGCCCAGCTCTTCCCCCCGCCTCTGGCTCCGCCAAAAGCAATATAACGGTGCGTATCCCGAAGAAACATCTCCTGCCGCTCACTCGGCACACCGAGAACTAATTCCCTCATAAACAAACCCCCTTTAATCACAATTTATCGCTCAGCGATAAATTATGATGCGATATTCTTTGCTGCGCAAAGAGCGATATTTTTGTTTACACAAAAGCGATATTGCCCTACGGGCAGCGATATTTTTGCTACGCAAAAGCTTCGGGACCTGCGGTCGGCATTTTAAATAGAGCGTAAGCGGAACAAGGGCGTCAGCCCTTCCTTAACATTTGTCGAAGACAAATATATCGCTCGCCGATGGCGAATATCGCTGTGCGAAGCACAATATCGCTCGCACGCAAGTGCGAATATAACATCATAATTTGTCCCCGACAAATTATGATTTATTCAGTGTATTTTTCCGTGTCTGCGAACACTATCCTTATGCTTTCGTTTTCGGAATTCTGCTTTTTCTCCAGTCCCGAAACCACTGCCGCCGCTTCTTTTACTGCTGAGCAGGTCTCTTTCAAAGACTTCGGATCATATTTCTCCTTGCCGTCCCTTAAGGAATAATTCTCACGGCACATCTTATATACAGACTTACAAAGAATATCCGCACAAAGCTCTAAATACTCTTCCCTGCTTTTCTTGTGCTTCACAGCATCACCTCAAATCAGAAGAGAGCCGAACTTGTCAAGTTCGGCTCTCATTTTTTTGTATTCGGTTTTTATTCTGTGAGCATATTATAGCACAAAAAAATTTTTCATGTTGCAAAAAAGGGGCTTTTTTTAAAATTTTTTTTCATGAATTTTAAGCGATTTTGAGCACTTTTCAACAAGTTATCAACAAAGTTTTCAACATTCATCGAAAATTTCAGAAATAAGCCTCTCAGAGTACTCTCTCATGCTATCGAAGTCCATGGCAGAGATATAGTATTTTTCAAGCTCATCATGAAGCCGTTTTGCGGCAGTGAGCTTATTTACAGCCTCAGTAATGAGTTCATCTCTTGAGCGTTTATTAAAGGCAATACGGTTTTTATGCTTAGAAAGTGTCACGCTGTCATAAAAACGCATACAGTCCACATGATAAGGCTCCTCGAAATCCTCGGGATGCCAGCGGTTGGAAGTAAAAAATCCCAGAGACAGCGACGGAATTATAAGGTGCTCAGGCTTGAATTCCGGTGACATGGGACAGTAACAGAGAATACTGTCAAGCCCCTGCTCCGCTGCCTTAATGGACAGCACCTTAAGAATTACGGATGAAGCACTGCCGAAGGAGTCGGAAAGAACTACTGTATTTTTGCAAAGTGAAGTAAATGTATCACTGAACAGTACAAGCCCCTCGGGAGTCAATGCGCTTAAAAACCGCTTTTTAACAGTTCCCTTACTGCTGCTGCCTGCAGTAAGCTTTGCCGCGGCGAGCTTTTCGGAAAATTTATGAAGTCTCTCTATCTTAAGAGCCGACAGCACAACGGAAGAGGTGTCATTATCAACGCTTTTCGCAGCTGAGAGAAAATCAATGCACTTTTTATGCTGAAATGAATTATCCTTTGTAATCCTTATTATCTCCTGAGAATTTTCCCGAAGAATTTTATCTTTTCTAAAAACTCCGAGATCTACTATGGTTTCACTAACACCCGGGAATTTCGGTTCCAGCACATGAGGTGAAGTGCCGTCTGCAATACTTATTTTAAGTGACGGAATTATAACACCGTCAAGACTATTAGGGTCAGAGGAACAGTATATCCGCTCACAGAATTTGCCTCTTTTATCACACTCGGCTGCTATTTTTTTCATAAGAGTAGATTTACCTGTCCCCGGCCCACCCTTTATAATATAAAGCCGCCATCCATCCTCCGGTGAATACAGCTCATTGAACAGGGAATAAAATCCCATTGGCGTATTAGCACCGAGAAAATAAGACGGCGACAGGCTATTATACATAAAATCCCCCCAGTAGTTTACTAATATATAGTATTCACTGAGAGGGAAAGGGTGAAAAATAATTCGGAATTATGAATTAGGAATTATGAATTAAGGAAGACACTTCGTGTCTTGTTCCGCTGACGCTCTGATATAATGCCGACCGCAGGTCCCGAAATTCCGAATTCCGAATTTTTAACAGCTACGCTGTTAAACCATGATTTTCGCAATCAGTGCCAAAATCACAATATGAGCCGGGTAGAACACATAAAAGATGTATTTGTTCATCTTAAAGCCTCTTTTGCCGTTATAAAGGGAAATGGGAACGGCAGCAAAAACTGCGTACACCTGAGAGGAAACATATCCCAATATTACTGTAGGGTCTACTACAAAAACAGTAAGAAGGCTTGAGAGGACAAAGCCAATGTATCTTGATGCGCCCTTTGCATCATTAAAGACTGCCATAAGGGTAATTACCGCAACGCCCATGAAGCCGTAGTCAGTTGAAAGATACATAGCGGCGGTACCGAGAGCCGCTGTTGAAATGAAGCTTAAGAAGCCA
Source organism: Clostridia bacterium (assembly GCA_017513525.1). Lineage (GTDB taxonomy): Bacteria > Bacillota > Clostridia > Oscillospirales > Acutalibacteraceae > RUG806. The sequence goes on along the minus strand of JAFXFC010000022.1, from coordinate 2,153 downwards.
AGACCTCTCTTTTTGAAAAAATCGAACAGATAAACTGAAACAAGTCCGAGGAACAATGTAAAATATACATTCTGGTGAGAAAATTCTAAAAACTCACCGTAAAATCCCCAGTCGAAGGGAACTTCCGATATAAAAGCGAAGGCTAAAAGCCTTAAGGCATACTTTAATTTATTTTTACTTCTTCTCGCGCCCTCGGCTATCATAAAAGCGAAAATGGGGAAAGCAATTCTTCCGATTTTACGAAAGACAGACGGCTCATCTCCGAGAAAAATGACGGCGGCATGGTCAATGACCATTACAGTTATTGCGATTATTTTAAGCCACGATGAGGATATAAATGAAAATTTACTCTTTGCTGCCATTTTCGTTCATAGCCTCCAGTCTTTTCTGACGAGCCTCTTCAACTTTTTTGGTAATGTCCTCCATGTATTCACCGTGAAGCTTGAACTTAGTAGTAAATACAATAATTGAAAGCAGGAAGAAAATGGGAGGAATTACATACATAACTGCAGATATGGCATTTTTGACCTTTTTGGGATATATGATAACACCGTTAATATCGGGTTTAAGTGAGTTGTAATCGGCAATACCGAGCGCCGAGAAGAGAATAACGGTCTGTGCCGTGTATGCCATTTTTTGCAAGAAGCCCTTCATTGAGAATGTAACGGACTCACGGCGCACACCCATTTTAACCTCACCGTAGTCAACAACATCTGCAAGGAAAACTGTCTGTGAAATGAACATTGAAGCCGTGCCTATCTGAGTTACAAGATAGAAGAGATTAAGAAGTGTGAAATTCATGAGGAACTGTCCCGATATGAGCATTCCTATGTAACCGAAAAGTGCCGTAGTGAGCGACACCTGATATGTTCTTCTTCTTGAAGTAAACTTCATCATAACGGGGATAACAAGAAGTCCCAGAACTGAGCCCACCGTTCCGAAAAGACTGAAGGTAGACTGTGCCGTTGTGTCCTCCATAACGGCGGCAAAGAAGTAGTCGAGCACACCCGTGGTTGTGTAAAAGCCTGCATTGGAAAGCATTGCAAAGAGCATGAACACACGAAGCTGATCGTTTTCCTTTATAACTGAAAAAATCTTCTTAAAGGAGAACTTCTCAGCGGGAGCCACAGCAACATTTTCCTTTACCTTACTCATTGAAAGCACGGAGAAGAACACAAGACAAACACTGCAGATAACGGCTGTAACAGTGTAACCTTTCTGTGTCCAGACATTCGTAGTTGTACCGTCTGCATTATTTATAACAGTACCCACTGCATTAAGAATTATGGGAGAGCCTATCTGAACGATACCTTGTCCGAGTCCCGAAAAAGCACGCGCAACAGTTGCAAGTATACTTCTCTCAGACGGGTCAGTGGTAAATGAGGGCACCATGGACCAATACGGAATATCGGCGGTGGTGTTAGTCATTCCCCAAAGAATATACATTGCGGCAATATAAACATAAAGCCAGACGGATGGAGTATTTGTACTGAAACCCGGATTAAAAAACAGCAAAAACAGTATAACGGCATTCATCACTGAGCCCATTACCACCCACGGACGGTATCTTCCGAATTTGGTGTTGGTGTTATCTACTATTGAACCCATCATGGGGTCATTTACTCCGTCCCATATTCTGGCGGCTGCAGTAAGTCCTAAAAGGAAATTGGTATTAAGTCCCAGTACATCTGTAAGATAACGGGAGAGTCTGCCGTTAAACATTCCGTAGCTGAGATCAAGTCCTATAGCCCCCGTACCGTACCAGACTTTATCGGTAAATTCTTTAACCTTGCTCATAATAACCTCCAATATTTTGAAGTATAAGTATATTATATGGAATTAATGGGCTAAGGTCAAGATTTGAAGAGTTAAATTATGATAATTCGGAATTCGGAATTAAGAATTAGGAATTAAGGAAGACACTTCGTGTCTTGTTCCGCTTGCGCTCTATTATGACCGTAGAGAGTAACAAGGTTCTGCCGAAGGCTATTTCTTTTTAAAATGCCGACCGCAGGTCCTGAAGTGTACCCCATGTCAAGTACAATTTTGATTTGTAGTGGAAAAATTTTTCCAAATATATGATATACTGTTTGAGTTATCAAGAAGGATAAGGCAACGCTGAGGAGCGACCTGAGCGTCTTGGTAATCCGAGG
>JAFXFC010000004.1 GCA_017513525.1 Clostridia bacterium | reverse complement strand
GCGTCATCACGGCTGAAGCCGTATGTCATCTGAGTAAGGTCGTTTGTGCCGAAGCAGAAGAAGTCAGCTTCCTTAGCGATTTCGTCAGCTGTGATACAAGCTCTGGGAATTTCGATCATTGTACCAACTTCGTACTTGAGGTCTGAACCTGCTGCTGCGATTTCTGCATCAGCTGTATCAACAACAACCTTCTTTACGAACTTGAGTTCCTTGATGTCGCCAACAAGGGGAATCATGATTTCGGGAACAACATTCCAGTCAGCATGAGCCTTCTGAACGTTGATAGCTGCACGGATAACAGCCTTTGTCTGCATTGCAGCGATTTCGGGATAAGTTACTGCAAGACGGCATCCTCTGTGACCCATCATGGGGTTAAATTCGTGAAGAGATGCGATGATGTTCTTGATTTCTTCAACAGACTTGCCCTGAGCATCAGCAAGGAGCTTTATGTCAGCTTCTTCTGTGGGAACAAACTCATGAAGAGGAGGATCAAGGAAACGGATAGTAACGGGGTTGCCTTCAAGAGCTTCGTAGAGAGCTTCGAAGTCGCCCTGCTGATAGGGAAGGATCTTTTCAAGAGCAGCTTCTCTTTCACTGACTGTGTCAGCACAGATCATTTCACGGAAAGCAGCAATTCTTTCTGCTTCGAAGAACATGTGCTCTGTACGGCAAAGACCGATACCTTCAGCACCGAGCTCACGAGCCTTCTTAGCATCAGCGGGTGTATCAGCATTTGTACGAACCTTAAGAGTTCTGAACTGGTCAGCCCAAGCCATGATTCTGCCGAATTCGCCTGCGATTTCAGCATCAACTGTGGGGATGATACCGTCATAGATGTTACCTGTTGAACCGTCGATGGAGATGAAGTCGCCTTCGTTGTAAACCTTACCTGCGAGTTCGAACTTCTTGTTTTCTTCGTCCATCTTGATTTCGCCGCAACCGGATACACAGCAAGTACCCATACCACGAGCAACAACAGCTGCGTGAGAAGTCATACCGCCACGAACTGTAAGGATACCCTGAGCAGCCTTCATACCTGTGATATCTTCGGGAGAAGTTTCAAGACGAACAAGAACAACCTTTTCGCCTCTTTCGTTCCAAGCAACTGCATCTTCAGCAGTAAATACTACCTTACCGCAAGCAGCACCGGGAGATGCACCGAGACCCTTACCTGCAGGAGTTGCAGCCTTGAGAGCCTTTGTATCGAACTGAGGATGAAGAAGAGTGTCAAGATTTCTGGGATCGATCATAGCAACTGCCTTCTTTTCATCGATCATGCCTTCGTCAACGAGGTCACAAGCGATCTTAAGAGCAGCCTTTGCAGTTCTCTTACCGTTTCTTGTCTGAAGCATATAAAGCTTTCCGTCTTCAACGGTAAATTCCATATCCTGCATATCTCTGTAGTGATCTTCAAGAATTGCACAAACTTTATTGAATTCCTCGAAAGCTGCGGGGAACTTTTCAGCCATTTCTGCGATGGGCATGGGAGTACGAACACCTGCAACAACGTCTTCACCCTGTGCATTTGTAAGGAACTCACCCATAAGGCCCTTTTCGCCTGTAGCAGGGTCACGAGTGAAAGCAACGCCTGTACCGCAGTTGTCACCCATGTTACCGAAAGCCATCATCTGTACATTAACAGCAGTACCCCATGAATAAGGAATATCGTTGTCTCTTCTGTAAACGTTTGCACGGGGGTTGTCCCATGAGCGGAAAACAGCTTCAACAGCGCCCATAAGCTGTACTTTGGGATCTGAGGGGAAGTCTGCACCGATCTTTGCCTTGTATTCAGCCTTGAACTGACCTGCAAGTTCCTTAAGATCGTCAGCTGTAAGCTCAACGTCCTGAGTTACACCCTTTTCTTCCTTCATCTTGTCGATGAGCTCTTCAAAGTACTTCTTGCCGACTTCCATAACAACGTCGGAGTACATCTGAATAAATCTTCTGTAGCAGTCCCAAGCCCAACGGGGATTGTTTGACTTTTCAGCCATAACATTAACAACCTCTTCGTTAAGACCAAGGTTAAGAATTGTATCCATCATACCGGGCATGGAAGCACGTGCGCCTGAACGAACGGAAACAAGAAGGGGATTTTCAAGGTCGCCGAACTTCTTGCCTGTGATTTCTTCCATCTTGATGATGTTTTCCATAATTTCAGCCTGAATATCATCATTGATCTTGCGGCCGTCCTCATAGTACTGTGTGCAAGCTTCTGTAGAAATTGTGAAGCCCTGGGGAACAGGTAAACCGATCTTAGTCATTTCAGCAAGGTTTGCGCCCTTACCGCCGAGAAGTTCACGCATGGAAGCGTCGCCTTCTCTGAACAAATAAACGAATTTTTTGCTCATTTTTATTCCTCCAAATTTTTTATGCAGCTACGGAAGATTTTCCGTATCCGCTTATTTACTTTTATCTTAAACGGCAGTTTGCCGATCAAGGCATAATTAACCTTATCTATTATATCAAAGGACAACCGCTTTTTTCAAGTCAATTTTTTGATAAATTGACGGAATTTGGAAAGTTTTTTTTGTGTAACATATATAATATATTGTAAAATACAAAAAAAGGGACTGTTTTTACACAGCCCCTTTAATTTAAAATTTATACAAGACCAAAGAACCACTTGATCAGGTTAACGAAGAAATATACAAAATTCATAAGGAAGTCTTTGAGACCTGCAAAGGTGACGGGATGGAGATTTGCAGCATAAATATAAAGGTTCTCAGTTACATTTTCGATAGTATACACACCGTTTGCGTCCGGATAAATGATATATCCGTATTCAGTTTCTTCGCCGTTAATAACACTGTTAATAACATCAAGTTCATAGTGAGTATTTGCAACAAACAAAACTGTTGTCTGATCGAAAGCATAATCGTTGATGGCTTCTGCCGTAAACCGGAATGTACCGCCATTGATTACATAGCTTGAGCCTGAAAGACTTGTGATAGCAAGCATACCCTGACATTCGGGTACGACTGCAACGAAATAGGAATCAGTATAAGCATCATCTTCTGCAAAAGCAACAAGAGAGAGGCAGGAAAATGCGGTAATTACCGCAAGAATTATTGCGAGAATTTTTTTCATGGGAGTCAATCCTTTCAAAAATGAATTATACACAGTTATTATAATGCGCTTTTGAATGAAAATCAAGAGTGAATTCCAAAATATCACTGATTTGCACTGCTTAAACGGTAACATTGTCGAAAAATATACACCTTATTAATATTTTTCTATTGACAAAATACGCTTAAAAACATTATTATATACGATGTATGAAATATACTGATTAATTTTCCGGAGGTAAGAAAAATGAACGCAAAGAAAATTCTCGCTTTAGCGCTTATGGTTATCATGGTATTTACTTGCTCTGCTTGTACTACAATTGAGCTTGTAATTCCCGTAGGCAATGTTCCTGCAGTAAACACAGGTGCTAATACTGATACTGCTCCCTCTCAGACAACACCTGAAGCTACTACACAGGCTCCTGTGCAAACAACACCCGAAGCTACAACACAGGCTCCCGTGCAGACAACACCTGAAGTAACAACTCAGGCTCCTGTTCAGACAACACCTGAAGAAACAACACAGGCTCCCGCCGCTTCAACAGGTATGCCCTCATCTAAGGAAGAAGTTATAAAGTATTATTGTGATGCTTATAACAAGATGGCAACAGAAGCAAAGTCTGTTACAAGAACATATGATAACACAACAAACTATAAGGGCATTCTTAACATCAATAACAATTCTACTCTTCAGGGTCTTGCTTCATCTCTTATGACTCAGTTCATGAAGGAAAATACCGAACAGGTAGCATTTACTGTTGCTGATCTTCCTCCCGAAGGTCATACAACAATAAATATTGATCCTTCTCTTCTTTCTTCTGCAACCTGCACAGATAAGGGTGACTACTATGAAATCGTTCTCAAATCTACAGGTACAGATGATAATTACGAAGTTGACTCCAAGCCTCTCACAGGTTCTGCAGGTTCAATAGGACCTCTTCTTGATCCTGAGGATGTTTCAAGTGCTGCAGCAGGCGTAGTTAAGTTTGACGGTCTTCATGCATGGTATGCAACCTGCACAACAACAGTTAAGGTTGATAAAGCTACCGGCAGAATCACTGATTTTGAATTTAATTCTCCCTGTATCCTTCACTTCGATCAGGTTACAGCTCTCGGTTTCATCAAGGTTCAGAACTGTGATATCGGTCTTCTCTTCCAGCCTAAATACACTATCGCTTATTAATTAACAGAATATAATTAATATCAGGGCGGTTCCTTGTTGGAGCCGCCCTGTAACATTTATTGTTCAATTGAAATCTTCGCATTTTCGTGCGGAATATTTGCGTTTATCATATCCATAAGCTCTTCTAATGTAATGAGAACAACATCATCGTCAAGCTGACTTGCGAAATAACTGAGGCTCTCAGTGCTTATTGACCATGGATGAATGTTTATTACAGAGTAGCCGTTGATTGAGTGAACGTCAGAGGGATATGAATTTACTATATCTGCTTGTTCGTCAAGCCATTCGGTAGTAACATTCTGTTTTTCACCTGTAGGGTGCCAGAGCGAAAGGCGGTATGTTAAAAACGGTTTATCGTCAACAAAGTATATCCGCCCTTCTCCGCCTGCGTATCTCGCGGGATCAAGGCTTATTATGCCGCCTTTGATGTTATCATATCTTGTGTAATACTTCAGGGAGTTTATAAGCTTTACTTCATCGAGTTCATTTTCGGGAGTATCATCAAGTATCTGCACATATTCCATATCACTTTTTGCCATAGCGGCAGCTGTTTTATCGGTAAATTCTATAAGAGCCTTTCTCGGATACTGAGTGGGGTGCATATATCCTGCTCCCGAAACACCTGCCATAAAATAGTCTCTGTCTGAAGCAGCTTCATACATAGTCTTTGCCGTAACGGGGGAGAAGTCCTGAAGTATTGGCGGGAATGACCAGGTCATAGGGAAATTATCCTCAAGTGCTAATTTGCCGAAATACTCGGAATATCCGTTTTGTATCCACTGCATATTGTCGCCGTCACTCATAACGAGTGCCGTGTAGTGCTTTGTTTCATCGGTGTAAGTGTTTTTGGTTGTTTTCTGTTCGGGTATATCACAGGTGATAGATGCTAAGATACTGTTATTATGGGAGTGATCGGAGGGTGATATCATGTTTCCTGCTTTTGAGGCGCTGTCTACAAATGCTACTTCATATTTTACCCAACCGAGAATGTGAGTGTTATCACCGAAATAATTCAGAACTCTTCTTCTGAAAAGAAGCTCTGAAATTATATCATCATCAGTGAAGAAAACGTAAAATCCTTGTTGGATCGCCAGATCTCTCAGGCCCGTTATTTCCTGTGACTGATGAATGACGGCAGCTTTGCTGAAATTCTGTTTGTTCTTTTCGAAGAATTTCCATTGGTAATATGCTGAATATTTATCCTCGGAAATATCTTTTTTCATCGTAAGCCCTGCGTTAATTGCCATATCTTCCAACTCTTCGGGAACGGGGAGCCAACCGTTTAATGTGGCATAGTTTGTTGCAATATTGAGCCCCTTGTTACTCTCGTCAGCACAGTAAAGGATATATCCGCCGTCTTTTATGTATGACTTGAATTTTGTTATAAGTGTTTCAAGTGTCCATAGATTTCCATTTTCGTCAGAGCGGGATATCTCTGTGCCCGTCTCTTCAATTGCCTTTATATATGTTTCGTCAAGTGAGCTCGAGGTCACAAATATCTGAGGACTTACCTTTGCAACAAGCCCCTGAAGAGCTATTGCCGTAAACCTGTCGTTTTGGGATGTAAAGGTAGAGGAATTGAGAATATATACTGTTTCTCCTATTGTGTATTCTTCAAAGATGTCAGAAAGCTCCGTGAAATTGTCCTGAGATTTTGCTTCAGGAACATTGGATGCCGTGAGATTGAAAAAGAAAACAGCTATACTAATAAAAAATGATATAATATTTTGCACTGTATCAGCTCCTATAAATTTTTTTATTATTATAATACAGAAATCTGCTAAAATAAAGTTTTTTTACAAATAATTGAATTTGTATTGAGATAATTTAACAGCTGTGATATGATTTTATATAAATAGATCTGAAAGGAGATATATTTAAATGAAAAAGTTAATAAGTTTGGTGTTAGTGCTTACAATGTTGTTTTCAGTTGTAAGTGTAAGTGCATCTGCAAGTGAAAACGGATATGTTGCCGATTATGACAGAGAAACTCCCGTTATTATCGTTCACGGTATGAGTCAGAATGATACATATTTGCTTGACGATAACGGTGAATGGGCAGTTGATGAAAACGGAGCATATATCACAGGCTGGCCGCTGAAGCTTGACATTATGGGACTTGTCAAGGAAGCTCTTTTTCCGCTTCTTCTTTCCGCTTTCTTAAAGCAGGATATCGGACTTACCGATGCTATGAAACGAGGCGCTTATGAGGGACTTCCTATCATTCATAAGGATAATGAGGGTAATTACGATCTTCCTATAGAAGTTCCGTGCTATGAATATCCCATGGGAAAAATGAGTGAGGAGCTTCGTGAATATTATTATAATCTTCTGCCGTTGCAGGGACTTGTTGATATAGTGGGCGGAGATAATGTTTATTATTTCGGTTATGATTCTTTCGGTGATATTATAGGTGAAACCGAAAAACTCAATTATTATATTCATGAAGTTGTGCTTGAACAGACAAAGGCAGAAAAAGTGAATCTCTGCTTTATAAGTCTTGGCGGAACTATAGGTGTAAATTACCTTGAAACCTATCCCGAAGATTATGAAATAATGAATAAGGTAGAGTTTGTTGTTCCCGCAATAGACGGCTCAGATATCATCGGAGATATTCTTACAGGCAATTTAAGTGTTATTTATGACGATAAGGTGCTTTATGAGGATCTTCTTGTTAAGCTTTTAGGTGATTCGTATCTCGCATATATAATCAATATTGTGCTTCGAATTCTTCCTTCCTGGCTTTTGAAAGATGCTTTGGCTGCACTTGCCGAAGGTGTTGTTGAAGCAGGTGTTCGTTCAACTTCCATAATCTGGGCTCTTTGTCCCACTGACTATTATAAGGAAGCAAGAGCAAAATGGCTTGAAACAGATGAATACACTCTTATCCGTGAAAAAGTAGATTATTTTATGAATTCAAGAGCAAATTTTGCAGAAAATCTTTCCAATCTTATGGCTACAGGCTGTAAAGTTTATGATATATGCTGCTACGGCGGCGGAATGTTCCCCCTTTGCAGAGATTGGAACAAGACAAACGGTGACGGGATTGTTCATGCAACTTCCGCATCAATGGGCTCCACCTTTGCAGATGTAGGTAAGACTCTCGGTGACGGTTATGTTGCAGCCGGAACAAATTGCTCAGATCCCACTCATAACCACATTTCTCCCGATAATACCGTAGATGCTACAACAGGACTTCTTCCTTGCACCACATGGTATATTAAGAATCAGGATCATGAAAAGCTTCCCAATAACGATGTTGTTCTTAAAATGGCATTTGATATTATGACAGATAACAACATGGTTAATGTTTATTCAAATCCCGAAAAATATCCTCAGTTCAACGAAGGAAGACTTACAAACACGGTAAAAGAATACCTTCTTTCATGGGAGAATGCTGATAAATCAGGTATTTCAGCTCAGAAAATTGAAGCTGTTGAAAAGGCAAAAGCAGAGATTGATAAACAGCTCGGTGAAACAATAGTAAACACCGCAAAATGGAATGAAGCAGTCGAAAATTTCAGAGTTTCTCTGGTAAAAGCCGGTGTCATTGAAGATACTTCTCCCGGCATCTTCGAAAACGCATTAACGCTGATTACAAAAAGCCTGAATCAGGTTGTAAACAGTATTTACGAAACATTAAATTCCAAATAAACACAAAAAGCACTCATCGTAACGATGGGTGCTTTTTGTGTGTCAATAATGCACAGAAATGCTTATTAAATATTGTATGTTTTTAACAAAACATAGAAAACAACAAAATGCTGCGTTTTTTCTTGCAAGAGTAAAATAATGGTACTATAATTGTTTCGGAATTAAGAACAAAAAGGGGTAACATTATGAATAAATTACAGCCGAAGCTGTTTTCTGTAATGAAAGGTTATACTAAGGCACAGCTGATAAAAGATCTTACTGCGGGTGTTATAGTCGCAATTATTGCGCTTCCTTTATCCATTGCTCTCGCTCTTGCATCGGGAGTTACTCCCGAACAGGGACTTTATACTGCAATAATTGCAGGCTTTGTGATTTCTTTCTTAGGCGGTTCAAGAGTGCAGATAGCAGGACCCACTGCTGCTTTTGCAACTATAGTTGCAGGAATAGTTGCAAAAAACGGTTTTTCGGGACTTGTTCTTGCAACAATAATTGCGGGTATTCTTTTAATTCTTATGGGTGTTTTTAAGCTCGGCAGCTTAATAAAATACATACCCTACACAATTACGACAGGCTTTACAACAGGTATTGCAATCACTCTCGTTATCGGACAGTTAAAGGATTTCTTCGGTCTTACCTTTCAGAATTCTCCCATTGAAACAGTGGAAAAGGTTGAAGAAGTAATTCATCAGTTTCATACCTTTAATTTTGAAGCCTTTATAATAGGTGCTGTTTCCCTTGCGGTGCTCGTTGTTTTTCCGAAATTTATCAAAAAGATCCCGCCTTCAATTTTTGCAATAATAATCAGTGCCGCGCTTGTGAAGATATTTAATATGAATGTAAATACCATAGGCTCTCTTTATACTATTTCTTCGGCACTTCCCATGCCCTCGATTCCTGAATTTTCCTTGGAAACCGTGAAAGCAATTATCCCCGATGCATTTACAATTGCTGTACTTGCGGCAGTTGAATCACTTCTCAGCTGTGTTGTTGCAGACGGTATGACAGGCAGCCGTCACAATTCAAATATGGAGCTTATTGCACAGGGTGCAGGTAATATCGCTTCCGCTCTTTTCGGCGGAATACCTGCAACAGGTGCAATTGCACGAACAGCCGCTAATATCAAAAACGGCGGAAGAACCCCCATTGCAGGTATGGTCCATGCTGTAGTGCTTTTATTGGTGCTCGTAGTTTTAATGCCCTATGCGGCACTTATTCCCATGCCCACAATTGCTGCAATACTCTTTGTTGTTGCATACAATATGAGCGAATGGAGGGAATTCGTTTCTATAATTAAGCGTGCTCCCAAAAGTGATACACTTGTACTTGTCGTCACATTCTTGCTTACGGTTATATTTGACCTCGTTGTTGCTATAATAGTGGGAATCATTCTTGCAACTGTTCTCTTTATGAAGAGAATGAGTGATGTGACTGATGCATACGGCTGGAAAGAAATAGACGAAAAGACGGACACTGAGCATATAAGGCTTAAAAAGGTTCCCGATGGTGCTATGGTATTTGAAATAACAGGCCCTATCTTTTTCGGTGTTTCAAATAAAATTGCAGATGTAATAAAAAGCGGTAAAAAGGATGTTCTGGTTCTTCGCATGAGAAGCGTTCCTGCAATAGATGCTACGGGTATACACAGCTTTGAATCAATAATAAAGCTCTGCAAAAAGAGCGGAAAGACCCTTATTCTCTCTCATGTAAATGAACAGCCTATGAAAACACTGGTAAAATCCGGTATGTCAGAGGAAATCGGAGAAGAGAATATCTGTAAAAACATAGATGAAGCACTTTGCCGTGCTGAGGAAATACTTTCTGTTAAAACAAGAAAATGAGATTTATCCCTGCAAAAATTTGCAGGGATATTTTTTATGTTCTTGCATTTTTGGTACTTTTTATGTATTATATAATCGGAAATATTTAGGAAGTATTTATGTATTACCTGAAATATGAAGATAACATCGGAGGAAAATTATGAGAACAGTAACTAACATCAACAAAAACTGGGCATTTTCTCTTGAAGCAAAAGAAATTCCCGCAAGCTATCCTGCGGAATGGACTTCACTGGACCTTCCCTATACATGGAACGGTGAAGACGGACAGGACGGCGGTAATGACTACAGAAGAACCAAGGGTTATTTTGTAAAAGCTCTTACAAAAGAAGAGCTTACCCTTAATGAAGTTACTTATATTGAATTTCAGGCTGTAAATTCAACTGCAGAGGTTTTCTTTAACGGTAAGAAGCTTACAACTCACCATGGCGGCTATTCAACCTTCAGAGTAAAAATAGCTTCTGAAGATATAAAAGACGAAAATCTTCTTGTTGTAACAGCAGATAACAGCCCCAATAACTTCGTATATCCTCAGATGGCAGACTTTACATTCTACGGCGGTATCTACCGTGATGTAAATATTATCAGTGTAAATAAAGAGCATTTTGATCTTGATTATTTCGGTGCGCCCGGAATTAAAATTACTCCCGAAATCGAAGGCAAGGATGCAGAGGTTGAAATTCAGGCTTTCTGTGAGGGCGAAGTAAGATTTACGGTATATGACGCTGACGGAAACAAGGTAGCTGAAAAAACCGAAAAGGGAAAAAATCCCGAAGCTGAACTTGATATAAAGGATGTTCACCTCTGGAACGGCAGAATTGATCCCTATCTTTATACCGCTGAAGCAGTTTTGATTGCAGACGGCGAGGAAAAGGATAAGGTTACAGCCCGTTTTGGTTGCCGTACATTCAAGGTTGATCCCGAAAAAGGCTTCTTCCTTAACGGTAAAAGCTATCCCTTAAGAGGTGTTTCCCGTCATCAGGACAGACCCGGTATCGGTAACGCACTTCTTCCCGAGCATCATAAAGAAGATCTTGATCTTATTATGGAGGTTGGCGCTACGACCATCCGTCTTGCTCACTATCAGCATTCACAGGTTTTCTATGACCTTTGTGACGAAACGGGACTTGTTCTCTGGGCAGAAATTCCTTATATTTCAAGACATATGCCCGAAGGCTTCGATAATACAAAATCACAGATGACAGAGCTTATTGCTCAGAATTACAATCACCCCTCTATTGTTACATGGGGACTTTCGAATGAAATTTCTATGGGCGGTTCTGCTGATGCGAGCCTTCTTAAGAATCATCATATGCTCAACGACCTTTGCCATGAAATGGACAAAACAAGACCTACAACCATCGCAGCCGTAACAATGGCTGAGATCGACAGTGAATATGTGCATATATCAGATATTCTTTCATATAATCACTATTTCGGCTGGTATGGCGGAACTACAGATATGAACGGCCCTTGGTTTGATGATTTCCATAAGAAGTATCCTGAAAAGGCAATCGGTATCAGTGAGTACGGCTGTGAAGCACTCAACTGGCACACATCAACTCCCACACAGGGCGACTATACCGAAGAATATCAGTCCTTCTATCATGAAGAGCTTATAAAGCAGATCATTGAAAGACCATATCTTTGGGCTACACATGTATGGAATATGTTCGACTTTGCTGCTGACGCAAGAAGCGAGGGCGGTGAAGACGGAATGAACCATAAGGGACTCGTGACCTTCGACAGAAAGTATAAGAAGGACTCTTTCTATGCTTATAAAGCATGGCTCAATCCCGAAAAAATGGTTCATATCTGCTCCAAGAGATATATAGACAGAACCGAAGATAAGACAAAGGTTACAGTATATTCAAACTGTGATGAGGTTGAGCTTTTTGCAAACGGTGTATCAGTCGGCAAGCAGAAAAAAGGTAAGTATCCCTTCTTCTATTTTGAGGTTAAAAACGAGGGTGAAACAACACTTCGTGCCGTTGCGGGTGATATTTCCGATGAAGCCGCTATCCGTAAGGTAGATACTCCCAATGAGGATTATATTCTCAAGGAAGAGGGCGCTGTTATCAACTGGTTTGAAATAGACACCCCCACAGGATATCTTTCCATAAACGACAGTATCGGAGATATCTGGGATACTGCAAAGGGTAAAATAGTTCTTCTGTCCGTAGTAATGGGACTTATGAAAAAAATGAAGTCCAAAGAAGGCGGCGGTGAAGTTGCAGGCTTCTCAACAGACGGAATGAAGGTAAGCCCCAAGATGATAAACAAAAATACCATCGGTATGTTAAAGGGCTTCTCAATAAAGAGAGTTTGTATGATGGCAAAGAGCCTCTTTACAAAAGAAGAGCTGCTTTCCATAAATGCAAAACTCAACAAAATAAAGAAGAAAAATAAATAAAAGATACAAACGACCTGTGCTGAGCTTTATTTCAGTACAGGTTTTTCTTTTAATGGTTTTAAGAAGTAAAATTTTTGTATTTTTATGCAAATTGTAAAGTAAAAACACTTGACTTTTTTATATAATAATTATAAAATAATATGGATAATGCGAGGCGAAGCAAAAAGCGGTATTTTGTGTAGCTTTTAAATAGATTTTTATATAGATTTTATTTATGCATTATTACTGTTTCCTGTGCACTTGCTGCACATTAACTATAACCTAAAATTAAAACAGGAGGTGTATCAATTAATGCAGGTTTCTATTGTTGTTGCAATTGTTATTGCAGTTGTTGCAGCCGCAGTTTTCGGTGCAGTCGGCTTTGTGCTCGGCGGTATTCACAGACGCAAGGTCGCTGAAAAAGCTATAGGCTCCGCAACAGAAGAAGCAAAAAGAATTATCAGCAACGCTCTTACTACAGCTGAAACAAAAAAGCGTGAAGCCATCCTTGAAGCAAAGGATGAAATTCATAAAGAAAGAACCGAATACGAAAAAGAGATCAAAGAGCGCAGAAACGAAGTTCAGCGTCAGGAACGCAGAATGATCCAGAAGGAAGAATCCCTCGATAAGAAAACAGAAGCCCTTGAAAAGAAGGAAGAGGCTCTTCAGAAAAAGATCAAGGATGCGGAAGACAGACTTGAAGAAGTTGAAGCTCTCAAGAGAAGTCAGTTCGATATGCTTGAGAAAATTTCAGGCTTTACAAAAGAGCAGGCTAAAGAATATCTCATTAAAAACCTTGAAGGTGATCTTGTTCACGAAAAGGCACTTAAGATCATGGAGATCGAACAGCGTACCCGTGAAGAAGCAGACAATCTTGCAAAAGAAATTATTACCACAGCAATACAGCGCTGTGCTGCAGATCATGCAGCAGAGGCTACGGTATCTGTAGTTGATCTTCCCAACGATGAAATGAAGGGAAGAATCATAGGCAGAGAGGGAAGAAATATCCGAACCCTTGAAAGCATTACGGGTGTTGACCTTATTATCGATGATACTCCGGAAGCTATTACGGTTTCAAGCTTTGATCCCGTTCGCCGTGAGGTTGCAAGACTTACCATTGAAAAGCTTATAACCGACGGCAGAATTCATCCCTCAAGAATTGAGGAAATGTATGAAAAATCAAAGAAAGAGGTCGAAGCCACCATTAAGGCTACCGGTGAAAGAACTGCTATTGAAGCGGGTGTCAACGGTATCAACGGTGAGCTTATAAAACTCCTCGGCCGTCTTAAGTACCGCACAAGCTACGGTCAGAATGTCCTTAATCACTCACTTGAGGTTTCATACCTTGCAGGTCTTATGGCTGCAGAACTCGGTGCCGATGTGAAGGCTGCAAAGAGAGCAGGTCTTCTTCACGATATCGGTAAGGCTCTCGACCACGAAATTGAAGGAACACATATTTCTCTCGGTGTTGAATACGCAAGAAAGTACAAGGAAAAGGACGAAATAGTCCATGCTATCGAAGCACATCACGGTGATGTTGAGGCAAAGAGTATCGTAGCCGTTCTTGTGCAGGCTGCCGATGCAGTTTCTGCTGCCCGTCCGGGTGCCAGAAGAGAAAATATCCAGAACTATATCAAGCGTCTTGAACAGCTTGAAGAAATTTCCACCTCCTTTGAGGGTGTTGAGAAGTCCTTCGCTATTCAGGCAGGAAGAGAAGTTCGTATAATGGTTAAGCCCGAAATGGTGAGCGACGATCAGATGGTAGTTCTTGCAAGAGATATTTCCAAGAAGATAGAAGAAGAGCTTGAATATCCCGGTCAGATCAAGGTTCATATTATCAGAGAAAACCGTGTGTTTGACTACGCAAAATAAACACAGAATCTCCCGGAAAAATTATTTTTCCGGGAGAATTTTTACGATTGAGGAAAATTTATGAGAATACTTTTTGTCGGTGATGTTGTGGCACCTCAGGGCTGCGAGCATTTAAGACGGGTCCTTCCCGCATTCAAAAAAATGCAGAATATAGATTTTTGCATAGTGAACGGTGAAAATTCCGCACAGGGTAACGGAATTCTTCCGGGTTCGTGTGATCATATTCTTGATTCAGGTGCAGATCTTATCACAACAGGTAATCATGCTCTTAAAAGAGTTGAAATAGAAAAATATTTTGAAAATGAAAATATTCCGGTTATAAGACCTTTGAACTTTCATCGCAGTGCTCCGGGAAAAGGATATTATGTTCTTGAAAGAAAGGGAATGCGGCTCGGTGTAATTAATCTTATGGGCAGAATTTACATGGATGCTTGTGAAAATCCCTTTGATGAAGCCGATAGAATACTTTCTGAACTGAATTCTCAGGGAATAAAAAATATTCTCATAGATTTTCACGGGGAAGCCACCTCTGAAAAAAGAGTAATGGGCTTTTATCTTGACGGAAAAGTAAGTGCAGTTCTGGGGACACATACCCATATCCAGACTTCAGATGCGCAGATTTTACCTCAAGGTACTGCATATATCACAGATACGGGTATGACAGGTGTTATAAATTCCGTGCTCGGTGTAGAAATAGGCTGTGCAACAAAAAAAGTCATTACGGGTCTTCCCATACACTTCAAAAATCCTGAAGGCGAATGTCAGATGGACTGCGTTATTGTAGAAACCGATAATAAAACAGGAAGGGCTGTTTCAATTGAACGCTTCAACATTCAGTAAAAGAATAACGGCATTTGTTTTATGTCTTGTCGTGATATTTTCCTTTGCATCGTGTAAAGAAAACATAGAAGAGGAAACGACTGCTCCGACAGAACCTGAAACTGAGGCTGTTATTCCCGGCGGAAGTCTTAGTGTGCCTTACACCTCAACGGACTCTCTTAATCCTTTTTACTGCAATTCTGTACTTAATTCCTCACTTTCATCCTTAGTGTACCGTTCTCTTTACAGACTTGATACCTCTTTTTCTCCTGTAAAGGATCTTGCGCTTTCGGAGAGTCTTACAGGTCTTGATCTTAAGGTGTTTATCGTGCCTGATCTTGTATTTTCCGACGGTGGAATGCTTTCTGCCACTGATGTTGTATATTCCTTCGAATGTGCAAAAAAGTCGGAAATTTATGCTCCGGCACTCTCAGGAATATCCTCCTGCAGTGAAGCGGATGACGGAAGTGTTGTTTTTAAGCTTAAAGAAAATGATGTTAATATCTTATCTGCTCTTATTTTTCCGATAGTAAAAAACGGAACAGCCACCTCTGCTGATTTTCTTCCTATAGGTAACGGCTATTATCAGTATAATCAGGACGGCATTCGTCTTTCACTTAAAGCAAATCTTAAATATGCAGGCTCACTTCCCGAAATCGGTACGGTAAGACTTACGGATGTTAAGGGCAATACTTCACCCGAAAATCTTGTTGCAACGAATGAAATTGATTTTTGTTACAGCGACCTTTCTGATGCCAATGTTACGGGTGTGAGTACCTCAAGCACGGGAATTTATCTTAATAATCTTGTTTATATGGGTATAAACCATGAAAATGTAAATCTCGTTCTTGCTTCCTTCAGACAGGCAATATCCTATGCACTGGACAGACAAATTATTGCAGAAAATGCCTTCAGAGGTTACGGCAGAGCAGCTGTAGTTCCTTTTAATACCTCATGGAGCGGTTATTCGTCAGCTCTTTCCTCGTCAAGCCTTTCTCTTACGGCAGACCCGCAAAAAACCCAGGAACTGCTATCGGCGAGAGGATACGGAACAGACGGTATACCTATGGAGCTTACTCTCGTATGCAATGAAGCGAATGCTTTTATAAGAAATACAGCAAATGAGATAGTATCTGCATTGAAGCCTTTTAATATCAATGTTACCATACAGCTTTTAAGTTCTGAAAATCTCAGAAAAACCGTTCAGGCGGGGTTATATGATCTGTATATTGCAGAAATAAAGATATCTGCAACTATGGATCTTTCAGAATTTTTTACCGTAAGCGGTGGTGCTTCTCACGGGATAAATTTTGGTAACTGTACTGTAGATGAAGCATATTTCAGATATAAAAGCGGTGAAATTTCCCTTGACGATTTTATAGCGTATTTTAATAACGATATGCCCTTTATTCCTCTTATATACAGAAACGGACGATTTTTATATACAAGGAAAATAACTTCAGAACTTACAGCAACGGAAGGCTTTTTCTTCAGCGATATGCACAATTGGACCTTTTCGGAAAACATAAATTGAAAGGAAATAACCTATGCTTTTTCCTAAAGTAAAAAAACTTAATAAAAAAGGGGACTTCAGCTTTTCAGTTCCCGTAAACATAGCCCTCAGAAGTATAGACGGATTAAGTGAAAACAGTGTAAAAACCGTATTCGGAGAAATTAAAGAAGACGGAAATCTTATTCTTGAGTGTTTTCTTCAAGAAAAGCTTTCTTCTCTTTCAGAAGAGGCATATTCACTTGATATAAGTGAATATGAAGGCGGTCTTTTCATAAAGCTTGGTGTAGCGTCCGAAAAAGCTTTTGTAAGAGCACTGTTTACACTCAAGAGAATGTGCATAAAAAACGAATTTATTTTAGGTGATATAACAGATTTTCCCTCTTTTAATGTAAGAGGCTACATAGAAGGCTTCTACGGAAAACCGTGGCAGAGTGAAGAGCGCCTTCAGATGCTCGAATTTATGGCTCTTTTCGGAGAAAATACCCATTATTATGCTCCGAAGGATGACCCGTATCACAGAGATGAGTGGAAAGAGCTTTATCCCGAAAAAGAAGCTGCAGCACTACTTCAGCTTGTCAATAAAGCAAAAAGCCTTTATGTTGATTTCTATTACTGTATAGCACCGGGGCTGAGCATGCAGTATTCCTCCGAAGAGGATTTTTCCGCTTTATGCAATAAAACAAAGCAGCTTTTTTCTATGGGAATCACAAATTTCGGACTTCTTCTTGACGATATTCCTGCAGATTTATTCTATGAAGATGATAAAAAGTTATATAAGAATGCCGTAAATGCTCATGTGGACTTAGTCAGAAAATATTACGGTTTCTTGAAAGAACTCTCTTGTGACTGCCGTCTTACGGTTTGTCCCACCGCTTATCACGGAAAAGGCACGGAAGAAGAGCTTGTAGGCTTTGCAGGAAATATTCCCGAAGAGATATCTGTTTTCTATACCGGAAGTGACATCTGTTCAAAGGAAATTACTTCAGAGGAAGCAAATATATTCTTTGAAAATACAAAGCATCGCCCTCTTTACTGGGATAATTATCCTGTAAATGATGCGGAAATGTTTATGGAGATGCACATAGGTCCCATTATCGGCAGAGAAAAGGACTTATATAAATACAGTGCGGGGCTTATTTCCAATTGTATGGAATATTTTAACTGCAATAAATTTCCGCTTGTAACTGTTGCGGCATATCTTTGGAACCCGGAAGAATATGTTCCCGAGGAAGCTTACACTGAAGCTGTAAGATTTACTTTACCGGAATGTGAAGCAGAGGATTTCATTCTTCTTTCCGATCAGTTCAGAACATCCTGTCTTCATGACGAGAATTCAAGAATTATGGGAGAGTATCTCTCAAAAGCTTCAGTTTGTATGCAGACAGGAAATTTCAGTGAAGCTTTGGAAATTATTACTGAGTATACAGAAAAAATAAATAAAGCTGCAAAAAATCTTAAAACAAGAAATTCTCCTTTATATATAGAGCTTTCTCGTTGGCTTAAAAAGTTTTATCTTATGAGTGATATACTTTCTCTTGCACTTGAGGTCTTGTCCGGTGCAGATAAAAAAGAAGAGCTCTCATGTCTTTTAGAGCAATATAATGAATCGGCGACTGTACTCACAGCATTCTGCTTCAGAGAATACATAGAAAGTGTGTTAAGCTTATGAAAATTAAAGATAAATATTTTTATAAAACATTTTTTAGCCTGTTCTTTGTTGTGGCATTGCAGAATCTGATAGTTTTCAGCGTAAACCTTGCAGACAGTATTATGCTTGGTTCTTACAGCGAAATTGCAATGAGCGGTGTTTCACTTGCAAATCAGATACAGTTTCTTTTACAGATGTTTGTAAACGGAGCCGCAAACGGATTGGTTGTTATTTCTTCACAGTATTGGGGTAAAAAGCATCTTGAACCCATAAAAAAGGTTTTTTCTGCCGCATTTATGGCAGGAATGCTTATGAGTACCGTTCTTATGGCTGTAGTTCTCATTACACCTACAGGAGTTCTCGGAATTTTGTCAGATGAGAGTGCTATAGTAGCTGAGGGTGCAAGATATATAAAGGTTATGGCATTTACTTATATTATTTTCGCCGTAACAAATATTCTTATAGCTCTCATGAGAAGTATTGAGGCAGTAAAAATCGGCTTTTACACTTCGGTATTGGCTCTCATTTTCAATGTAAGTCTTAATTATGTTCTTATTTTCGGAAAATTCGGTTTCCCTGAAATGGGAGTTATCGGTGCAGCAGTTGCCACTCTTATTTCAAGAGTAGTTGAGTTTATTGCAGTAGTGGTATATGTATTTATTATAGATAAGCGATTGAAACTTCGCGTAAAGGACATTTTCTCACTTGAAAAAAGCTATATGAAAGACTACATGAAAGCAGGTCTTCCGCTTATAGGCTCCGGCGGCTCATGGGGTGTTGCCATGACTGTGCAGACAGCTATTATAGGAAGACTCGGTGCTGCCGCAATAGGTGCCAATGCAGTTGCCGCTCCTATTTTTCAGGTGGTTTCCGTATTATATACATCCTCAGGTAATGCTTCAAGCGTGCTTATAGGAAAGACTGTAGGCGAAAATGATATACCGCGAGTAAAAAAATACGCTGTAAAGCTTCAGATAATGTATATAATAATAGGTCTTCTTTCCTGTGTGAGTCTACTCTTGTGCCGTGATGCCATTATTTCTTTTTATGATATTACAGCAGATACTGCAGCACTTGCTGCAACATTTATAAATATACTCTCCATAACCGTTATAGGTTCTTCATATGAAGCACCATGTCTTTGCGGAATAGTTTCGGGCGGCGGTGACACGAAATTCGTATTTAAGAATGATATATTATTCATGTGGTGTATGGTGCTGCCGCTGTCATTTTTGTCGGCATTCGTATTTAATTGGCCCGTTGCGGTGACATTCTTTATTCTTAAATCGGATCAGATAACAAAATGTCTTGTTGCGATACCTAAAGTAAATCGTTTTAAGTGGATAAAGGTGCTTACAAGAGAAGAACAGACTGCGTGAGGAGAAAGTAATGGCAATCGAAAAAGTTATAGAATATTTTGAAAATCTCGGTATAGCAGAGAAAATAAAGCAGTTTGAGGTTTCAAGTGCCACAGTTGAGCTTGCGGCAAAAGCTCTTGGCTGTGAAGGTGCAAGAATTGCAAAAACCTTATCATTCCTTGTTGATGACAGCGCTGTTTTGGTAGTCACAGCAGGCGATATGAAAATAGATAATCAGAAATTTAAAGCATTTTTCCACACAAAAGCAAAAATGCTCACCCCCGAACAGGTGGATGCTCTCATAGGGCATTCTATAGGCGGTGTATGTCCTTTTGCCGTAAATGAGGGATGTAAGGTATATCTTGACGAATCTCTTAAAAGATTTGATATAGTATACCCCGCCGCAGGAAATGCACAGAGTGCAGTAGAGCTCACTCCCGATGAGCTTGAAAAGTATTCCAATTCTTTAGCTTGGATAGATGTGTGTAAATCATAATTTAGCGATGCTAAATTATGATAGTGAAATACGCCTTGCGGCGTGTGAAATATTCACATGTCGGAGAATGTGAAATAAATGCTTCGCATTTGTGAAATATTTGCTTCGAAAATGTTTCGGAAGGGCTTACGCCCTTGTTCCGCATACGCTCTATTTAAAATGCCGACCGCAGGTCCCGAAATTCCGAATTCCGAATTCCGAATTTTCAACAGCTTTGCTGTAAATTATGATTTAGGGGTGTTATTATGGAAACAGGTTTAATTATTCTCGCTGTTCTTTTTGCCGGTTTTGCAGTGTCCTACGGTTGGGGCATCAGAGGCTTTGTTATCGGCGGTGAGAAGGGTGCTCTTCTTCCGGGTGCATTAATGGGGCTTTCTGTTGCTTTATTTGCCGCAGGAGATGCGGGTAAAGAATTATATCTTTTCTTTGCTGCTGCAGGTGCTCTTTCGATGTTCTACGGCGGAACGGAAACCTATGCCCAGACCATGTCATATCTATTATCAAGGGATGTTGAGGGGCCTTATTTCGGTCAGTTGAAAAAGGGAGTTATAGGCATATTCTTAAAGGGCGGGCTGTGGTTTTCTATTCCGGGCTTTATTATCGCTATGCTTCCCGGGGCACTTTCGGGTGTATATACTATGTGGGATATAATAGTTTTGTTCGCCTCTTTCCCCGTAGTGTCCGTTATAGGTACTAAAATATTTAATTCTCCGTATAATAAAGAGCAAAAGAAGTTCCCGAAGTTATATTTTTCTCTCGACAGACGCGAGGAGTGGGGAAGTAATGTTCTCATAATAGCAGTGCTTTTGGTATTTACCTGTATAAGACTCGACTTTTTTGCTCTCGGAGCAGGCATTTTCGGCTTTATTACAGGCGGTATGGGCTTTCTTCTGGGGCTTATTTTCTATGATATTGAAAGACGCCGTTACGGCAAAAAACAGAAAAGAGTTTTCGGAAAGCTCTCCGAAAAGGGTCTTATAGACGGCTGGAAAATAATGGAGCATACATTCGGAGCTTTTTCAGGCGGAGCATTAATGCTCTATTTTGCTCTGTTTTCAGAAAAACTCACGGCTCTTTGTGATGAAATTGACCTTTCAAAACTACCGCTCGGAAACGACAATGCTGTTTTTGCGGTAATTCCTTTAATACTTCTTATTCTGACTGCAATTCAGTATCCCATTTGTTCTCATATTGAAAAGAAAACGGGAAAATCTCCCGATCTTCATATTTTTGAAATCTTAGAACGCCCCTGCTGGTCGGCTGTTCCGCTTATTTTTGTTTTCCTCGGTGCACCTACTGCCGCCGCATTCGGCGCTTTTATGACAACAGGCTATGCACTTTGTGAAAAATGTGCTCTTGAATGGTACGAAAAATCTTCATATAAGAAATATATCAGAGGAATTTTTTGGGTCATATGGCTTGTGATTACTGTATGGTTCTATTTTAATTATGAGATCATAAGCATTCTGGATCTCATGCTTTTATATACTGTCGGATATACAGGTGCTTGTATCATATATACATTACTGCCGGATAGAATAAAGGCGTACCGTTCTGAAGAAAAAACTTTCAGACAGGCTTTCGGCTCAGGTTTTACCGTTACGGGTCATCTTACAATACAGAGCATTGTTCTGATAATAATTGCTGTAATAATCAGTTGACTTGAAAGTTTATCTTTGATATAATTAAAATATCCGATTTATCGGAATGTCAGTTCGAAACCATCCTGACAATAAACAAAACTAAGGAAGTGTAAAAATGAATAAGAAAACTGTGTTCCTCACAAAATCAGCGGTAATAGGAGCAATTTATACGGTGCTCACACTGCTGTGTGCTGTGATGGGGCTTGCATATAACGGAATTCAGTTTCGTTTCTCAGAGGCTTTGTGTGTACTGCCGCTGTTTTCATCTGCAGCAGTACCGGGTCTTACGGTGGGCTGTATCGTAGCTAACATATTCAGCTCGGTAAATCCTCTTGCTGATGCGCTGATAGGCTCTCTTGCAACGCTTTTTGCCGCAATGCTCACGAGGAAATTCAGAAATGTGACAATAAAAGGATTTCCATTGCTTTCTATGATTTTCCCCGTTTTGTTCAACGCAATTTTCGTTGGCTTTGAAATAGCGGTATTTTCAGGTGAAGCAAGCTTCTGGCCCGTGTTTTTCACCAATTTCCTGTCTGTAGGGCTCGGAGAAGCGGCAGTGATATTTACTCTGGGAACCGCACTTATTGTATTTTTACAAAAAAATGACCGCATAAGGAATTTTATTTCCAAATAAGCGGCTACAAACAAAGCGCGGCGGAACACCGCCGAAATTAACACGGCACACCGTGTAGAAGAAGGTAACATTATGAAAAAGATACTTGTAGCAGATGATGAGAAGCTTATAAGGCGTCTCGTCAGTGATTTTCTTGTGCAGGAAGGATATGAGCCCTTACTGGCAAATGACGGTGAAGAGGCGCTGAAGCTTTTTGAAGAAAATCCTGACACAGCGCTTCTCATTCTCGATATTATGATGCCGGGCGTTGACGGTTGGGAGGTATGCCGCAGAATAAGGGAGCGTTCAACAGTTCCTGTTATTATGCTTACGGCAAGAAGCACGGAATATGACCAGCTTACAGCCTTTGATGCGGGTGCAGATGATTATGTTACAAAGCCGTGCAGTCCGTCTGTTCTAATGAAAAGAGTTGCGGCTCTTTTAAGAAGAGGAGATAATCCTTCAAGTTCTAAGGTTCTTACCATGGATGAACTGAAGCTTGATTCCTTTGCCCATGAGGTATGGCTTGACGGCCGCAGTATCAGTCTTACTCTCAAGGAATACAGTATTCTTCAGAAGCTTCTTGCCGTTCCGGGCAGGGTATTTACAAGAGAACAGCTTCTTGATGATATATGGGGCTTTGATTTTGACGGTGATGTCCGTACCGTTGACTCTCATGTGGCACGACTTCGTACAAAACTCGGCGACTGGGGTGCACAGCATATTAAGACTATTTACGGTGCAGGATATAAGCTTGAGGTGAATAAGGATGCGTAAAAAAAATAACGCTTCCGTAAAGAATAAAAGAATAAAAAAACAGAAAAAGATCACAGCGAGGCTTATGAGAAGCATCGCTCTGATCTTTTTTATCGCTGTAAGTGTTATTACGGTGGCATATTATTCTTTGCCGGAATGGGTATTTTATCTTAACCCTGCGGTAAGACTTTACTTTGCTGCGGATGAAATAAACAGTGCCTACGGTACGGAGGAATTTTCCTCGATTCTTCGTGATGTTGAAAAGGGATTTGATTCCAATGTAGAGATATATTCTGAGGATGGAAGATTTATATATTCCACTCTTGACAAGGATATAGAAGCGTTGCCTTTGGATCTTTCAATGGCTCATACCGTTGATGCAAAATA
This sequence comes from Clostridia bacterium, assembly GCA_017513525.1. Lineage (GTDB taxonomy): Bacteria > Bacillota > Clostridia > Oscillospirales > Acutalibacteraceae > RUG806. The sequence continues at coordinate 60,534 of JAFXFC010000004.1, read as the reverse complement.
TAAGCTTACATATAAGACTACAGAAGGCTCTGTAGCTGCAGGTGACAGAGGCTTCCTGCTTAAGGTTTATGACAGCGGTAATATTGATGTTGACTTTCTTGTATATTATCTGCATTGTCCGGGCGGTGAACGCATAGAAGTATGTATGCAGGTAAGTCAGGTTATATCTACAACCAAAATAGATTTTATTGTTACTTTCAGCTTTTTAATGGGCGGATTGTTTATCGGCTTTATTGCGCTTATATTCTATCTGAGGCGTTTTTCAAAGCCTATAAATAAAATGTGTGATATTACAGACCGTATGGCAAGGCTTGATTTCTCAGAGAAATGTCCTCCCACAAAGCTTACTGAGATGACACAGCTGTCTGAGAGTATAAACACTCTTTCGGATGCGCTTGATAATGCACTGAGTGATCTTAATGAAAAAAATGAAAAGCTTCAGAAGGATATTGAAAACGAAAAAACAATTGATAATTTGAGGCAGACCTTTATTTCGGGGATTTCGCATGAGCTTAAAACTCCCATTGCCATTATTCAAGGCTATGCCGAGGGCGCAAAGATGTTTTATGAGTCAGGAAACTCCGAAACCGCGGCTCAGTACTGTGATATTATAGCTGAAGAGTCTGTTCGTATGAATAATATGGTAATGAAGCTTCTTGAAATAACAAAGTATGAATCAGGTGCATATGAGACTCAGAGAGATGATTTTAGCCTGAAAGCCATGGTTGATGATTGGTACGAAAGAAACTTCGCAATTCTGAAAGAAAAAGAAATTACGGCAGAAAATGAAGTTCCCGAAGAATTCACAGGTAACGGTGACAGCATTATACTCTCTTCTGTTCTTAATAATTATCTTTCAAATGCGGTGTCACATGTAAGCGGTGAAAGAAAAATTATTTGCCGTGCAGATGATATAGGTGAAAAATACCGTCTTTATGTGTATAATACAGGTGAACATATAGCCGAAAAGGATATTGATAAGATCTGGACATCCTTTTACAGAGCCGATAAGTCACTTTCCCGTTCACAGGGACGCTTCGGTCTGGGACTCGCCATAGTAGCCTCTATTCAGAAGCTGCACGGTGAAGATTACGGTGTAGAAAACAAAGAAAACGGCGTAGAATTCTGGTTTGATATCAAAAAAGCCGATTAACAAAAAGAGCAAGAGTAAAAGGATAAAATTCCTTCTATTCTTGCTCTTGTTTTTCTTTTTTGTCGATATGACAGCTTCGCTGTCTCGATATGCTGTCGCAAAGCTTTTGCTCGATATATTGTCGCTACGCTCCAATTCGATATGAGATAAATCCCTCGTTTGCGTAGCAAACATATCGAGTGCGTCAGCACATATAGAATGCCAAAGGCATATATCGAAAATCCCGCAAGGGATTTATCTCGATGCGTGTTCTCCGTTAAGGATAACACGCTTTTTTCGGAGAGCTTTAGCTTTTAATTTTTATTAATATTTATCCATTGAGTCAACTGAAAGAACAAACACCGTTGCACCGCCGACTGATACATCCTGAGCGAGAGCTCCCTCAGAAAGACCTCTGCCGAATGATTCGGTAGTAGATGCCTGATGTGTTCTTGTTTTTGAGTATTTGGAAATAATCTGCTTAACTCTATCTACATCCTTATCTTCTGTACCGATAAGAAATGTTGTGTTTCCGACCATAAGAAAGCCGCCTGTAGTGGAAAGCTTAGTTACGATAAAATTTTCCTTTGTGAGTGCAGATGCAACAACTGCACTGTCATCATTATTAACTATAGCAATAACAAGTTTCATTGTTTTTCTCCTTTATTAAAGTTTCGGTATGAGCATTTTCTGACTCTTCTTGTCAAGAAGTCTGTAGTCGGGTATTTCATAACGGTTATCGTTTGCATCCTTTATAAGAACTCTTCCGTCATATAAGGGCTTTATGGAAGCTATATGATTTCTGATCTCAAAGGTTATAACGCCTCTGTCGGTTTCTGCTGTCCACATCCATATCTTGAACTTGGAGGTCATTGAAATAAATCGGGTAATTCTAGGTATCATATAGTATTCTTCGAGCACCTTTTCAACAACAGCCTTTGAATCGGGGTCTAGGTTTTCGATATTTCTTATAATGGCTATCTGTTCTCCTGCTTCATTCAGAAGCACGATATATTTATTTGAGCCAGAACGGGGGAAAAGTCTGTGAAGCTCTAAGCCTTCAAGCTTTTCTTTTGTGTGATAAAATTCTACATCAACAAAAATACCGTCATTTTCCGTAATTCTGACTTCGGGACCGTCAATATAATTTATCATTTTTCCCCCTCCTTATTCAAAATTTTCAGCGGCTTTCTGAGCCTGAAGCTGTTCGCCCATGGACTGTATCTGAATGAGCTTATAGTATTTACCCTCAAGCTTCATAAGCTCTTCGGGTGTACCGAATTCTATAATTTCACCCTTATCAACAACAACAATCTTATTTGCATTTCTGAGTGTTGAAAGACGGTGAGCAATCATAAGAGTGGTTCTGCCGCGTATAAGTCTTTCTATTGCTTCCTGAATAAGATGCTCGGTTTCAGAGTCAACAGCAGCTGTTGCTTCGTCAAATATAAGAATTGAGGGATTTTTCATAACTGCACGGGCAATTGAAATTCTCTGCTTTTCACCGCCTGAAAGACCTATACCTCTTTCACCGAGGAGTGTGTCATAAGCATCGGGCATACGCGAGATAAAGCCGTGAGCATTTGCAATATCTGCAGCACGAAGCACCTGCTCAACATGCACATTGCCTGCACCGTATGCAATATTATTAAATACAGTGTCCTTGAACATCAGGGGTTCTTGCTGAACAAAGCCTATCTGATTACGGTAATATTCCATATCAATATCTTTAAGGTTCATTCCGTCTATGAGTATCTCACCCTCATATTCGTCATAGTAACGCATAATGAGATTGATAAGTGTTGACTTACCTGAGCCTGTAGTGCCGACGATGCCTACAACATCACCGGGCTCTATAACAAGATTGACATTGCTGAGAACCTTCTTTGAGCGGTCAAAGGAGAAATTAACATTTCTGAATTCGATTTTTCCGTCTATTTTTGCGGGAACTTTACCCTTACCGAAATTGTGTTCGGGTTCTGCATCAAGAATGTCAAGTATCTTTTCGGCAGAAGCTAAGGTGTTCTGATATGTATCATTGAAGTTTGCGAAGAAGTTTATGGGATTATAGAACATACTCGCATATGATACAAATGAAACCAGAAGACCGACTGAAAAATCCGTATCCCCCTGAATTACGAATGTGCCGCCCGAGAACCATATGATAAGCGAACCGCAGGTTACAAGGAAGGTCATAAATGAGGGGAAAATACTTGCAATTTTTGCTACCTGCTGAGATTCTCTCATCCACTCGTCACAGTAGGAGTCAAATTTCTTTACGGCACTTTCTTCATTCGTAAATGCCTTGACTATACGGATACCGGGAATTGTATCTGCAAGAAGTGTTGAAATTGCAGAGCCTCTTCTCCAAAGACGCATATATCTCGGACCGATTTTTTTGCCGAAGCGTCTGCCGATAAGTGCTACAAAGGGAATGGGCACTAAGGAGAACAGTGTCAGCTTCCAGTTGAGAACTATCATAATAACAAGAATTCCCACAAGGGTGAAAAACTGAACAACAGCTTCCTGTGAAATTTTAAGAACGAAATTCTGTATAGCCGCCGCATCCGAGGTGACACGGTTTATAACCGAACCCGTGGAGGTTTTGTCATAGAATGACATGGGAAGATACTGAGCCTTTGCATATATATCTTTTTTGATGCCGATAACGATTTTATCACCCGTAACTCTCAAAAGATAAGTTCTCAGTGCCGCTACGGTATACTGAAGAATATACACAGCTAAAAGTGTTAGTATCATTTTGTAGAGCATATTAAGCTGTCCCGACGGAAGAACTTCATCCACCATATATCCCGTGATATAAGGTGGAACAAGGGACATTGCGGTAGTAAATATCGAAAGCAGCATACATATGAGAAGACCCTTTTTGAAGGGTAAGGCATACTGTACGAATTTTGAAAACATTTTTCCCTTGCCCTTGCAGTTTATACAGTCAGCATCGGGGGAGGGAAGTCTTCTGCCGCATTTGGGACAAAATGATCGCTGTTTTAAGAAGGTGTTTTCCACAGCATAAAAAAGCTCATCGGAATAACCGTTTTCTATTATTCCGTTGATGAAATCCGCACCTGCATCCGCTATGTTAGCCGCAGCAAAGGAAAGGCGCATGATAACCTGTCTTTTTCCGTTCGTGGGATAAAGATCAAAGGTTGCATTACCGTACATTCTCTTGACCTTTGCTTTTTGCAATGTGCTGTATTCTGTTTTTTTACAGCTGCCGTCAAAGGACTCGTCAAAAGCATATACCGCCGTTTTTGTGAAGCATAAAGCACTTTCACCGTAAGTTCTGTTGAATGTGAGGTCACCCGTTATTATAAATAACGGCTTTTCATCCTGAAAGATCTCATCATATTTTTTCTGATACTTAGACGGAAAAGGCTTATTTGTAAGAATTTTCATGGTTTTTTTCACCCCGCTCTTCAGTTGTTGAAAAAACTCCGTTTTTCACGCACATTATATTGTAATAAACCATTCAAGTCAAGGAAAAAACAGGATATTTATAAAAGAAATAAAATTATGATAAATATGAAAATTTTGAATGTCTGTTTTTTACTTCTTTGTTGACAAGTATATTAATATATGATAAGATTAAAAAAAATTCAGAAAGGATATCTGCAAAAGTGGATAACTCCGACGACGGTACAGGGAACCCTGCTAACACCGTAATTATAAATAAATATTAAAATTCAGCATAACTCCCGTAGATACGAGGGTTGTGCTTTTTGTGTTTTTTTGGAGGAAAACAATAATGAAAATCTTACCGCAAATACTCTTACAGCTGTTTCTTATCTCTCTTAATGCAATTTTTGCTGCTGCTGAAATTGCAATAATTTCAATTAATGATACAAAGCTTGCCGCCATGGCTGCAAAAGGAAATAAAAAGGCTGTCCGCCTTGCAAGGCTTACAAGCACACCTGCAAAATTTCTCGCTACAATACAGGTTGCTATAACTCTTTCGGGCTTTTTGGGTTCCGCTTTTGCTGCAGATAACTTTGCAGAGCCTTTGGTTGAATGGATAATGAGCTTCGGTCTTGCCGAAAGTGCAAGAGGTGCGCTCAATTCAGCAGCGGTTGTTGTTATCACTCTTATTCTTTCATACTTCACCCTTGTTTTCGGTGAGCTTGTTCCCAAGAGAGTCGCTATGAAAAAAGCAGAAAGTCTTGCTCTCGGTATTTCAGGACTTATAAGTTTTATCTCAAAGATATTTGCTCCTATAGTATGGTTTTTGACTGCTTCAACAAACGGGATGCTCCGTCTTATGGGAATTGACCCCAATGAGCATGACGAAACCGTTTCAGAGGAAGAAATAAGAATGATGGTAGATGCAGGCAGTGAAAAGGGCACTATCGACGAGGAAGAAAAAGAGCTTATCCAGAATGTTTTTGAATTTGACGATCTTTCAGCCGATGATATAGCCACTCACCGTACAGATATTCATCTTTTGTGGATGGACGATACCATTGATAAGTGGGAAGAAACCATTCACGAGAGCCGTCATACCTTCTTCCCTGTATGTAAGGATACGGTAGATAATATCGTAGGTGTACTTAATGCAAAGGATTATTTCAGACTTAAGGAGAAGACTCTCGAAAATATAATGAAGGCATGTGTAAAGCCTGCATTTTTCGTTCCCGAAACCGTAAAGGCAGATGTGCTATTCAAAAATATGAAGCAGAAGAGAAATTATTTTGCCGTAGTTCTGGATGAGTACGGCGGAATGACGGGTATAGTTACAATTACGGATATTCTTGAAAGCATCGTAGGCGACTATGATGAAGACACAATAAATGCACCTGACGAAGAACCCGAAATAATGAAAATAGATGAAAACACCTGGAAGATAAGCGGAACGGCCGCAATTTCAGATGTAGAAGAAGAACTTGCCCTGTCGCTTGACAGTGAAGAGGTGGATACCTTCGGCGGTTACGTTTTTTCAGTGCTCGGTATAGTTCCCGAGGACGGAGAGACCTTATCTGCTGAAACAGAACTGCTCAGCATCAGCATAATTGAAGTCAAGGAACACAGAATAGAAAAAACTATCGTTAAGTTAAAAGAAAAGAAGGCTGCCCAGCCGACAGATGAAGATTAATTACGCTTGATCCGCCTTGGCGGTTAATAAATTTTATTAAGAGGAGAGTTTTTATGCTTGCAAAAATTTTAGCACCGGTATTGGCATTTTTTATGACGGTACTTCAGTTCCTGGGAATTTCATATTATCCCTTCGGAGCAAAAGTCGATATGTCGAAATTTACCCTTACATTTGAAGAAGAGTTTGACGGTGAGCTTGACAGAAGTGTATGGTCGGGACATTATACCTACGGTGAGTCAAGTTCCGTAAGAAAAGGCTCTTATTGGAATAATTATCTTGCATACACCGAAGACGGTAATCTTATAATCCCTCTTAAATATCTTACCGAGGGTATGGGCGGAACAGGCGTAGGCTGGTACAGCGCAGGTATTGATACCGACGGTGATGCCATGAACGGTTTTTCTCAGAAATACGGCTATTTTGAAGTAAGATGTATTCTTCCCGACTGTCCTACAGGCTGGGCTGCCTTCTGGCTTATGAATGAAGGAGTTTATAACGAAGACGGAAACGGAAAAGACGGTACTGAAATAGATATCTTTGAAAGTGACTGTATAGACAGGAGACAAAAAAATGCCATAGGCATAAATCTTCATTTTGACGGTTACGGTGAAGCACATCAGTCCATGGGATCTAAAAAAATGCTTATTAAGGGCAATCCTTATGAAGAATATAATACCTACGGACTCGAATGGAATGAAAATGAGTATATATTCTATATCAACGGTGTTGAATCCTACAGAACAGACTTCGGCGGCGTTTCTCAGAATGAAGAGTATCTTATTCTTTCATATGAGCTCGGCGGTGAAAATGCCGTTCCCGGCTTTGACGGACTTGATACAACAAAGGAATATGAATATATCGTAGACTATGTAAGAGTATATCAATATAATGACCTTGTGTGATATTATTCCCTGCTGAAAACGGCAGGGAATTTTTGTTATTTATTGACATTTACTTGTGAAAAAATATGTGATAAAATAATCATAAATTATTTTAGGAGGGTGTTTATGAAGCCGTTTTTTCTTTTTTCTAAAGAAACAAAGGGTGAAGGCTATGTGCCGAATAACGAAATTTTCGCTTATGCTTCGGGACTTGCCGGACAGAATCTTACCTATAGCTATGTTTCCGGATGGCTGAGATATTTTTGTATAAATCTTCTGCATATGGACACCGTAAAGGTAGGTTCGGTTTTTACTTTAAGTCACGTATGGGATGCAATAAACGACCCCATAATAGGTGCTATTGTTGACAGAAGAAACCACAAGCCGTATAACAAGCTTCGTCCGTATCATATTTATTTCCCGCCCATTCTCGGACTTATTTCCCTTGCTATGTTCTTCAACTTTAATCTGACGGAGAATATGCAGGTGGTATATCTTCTTGTTACATACTTTATGTTTGACTTCTTTTATTCCTTCCAGGACGTAGCCCTTTGGGGACTTATACCTCTTTCTTCACCTCATTCCGAGGAGCGCTCCCGTGTTGCCCAATGGGTTTCCATCGGCGCGGGCGCAGGCAGTGTTGTAGTAGGTGCCTTCCAGATGATCAGAAGTGCACTGAACTCTGCAGGAATCGGTGATAAGGCTGTATTTTTTATCTGTGCAATTCTTTTCTGCTGCGGCGGTGAGCTTTTGTCAATGAATGCCTACAGAATGAAGGAAAGAGTTGCAATGCCTCCCGAAAAAGGTGAATCCGTATTGCAGTCGCTTCTTGTGCTTCGTCACAATCCCACACTTCTTCTTATATCTCTTGCAAGATTTTCTCAGGGGCTTTCTCCCAAGGTTCAGAATGCCTATTTCTTTGAAAATTGTGTGAACTTCGGTTCTGTTAACGGACAGACCCTTGAGGTTATTTACGGTGCTGCAAGCGGAGTGCTCGGTACACCCGTTATGTTCTTTGCCACAACCGTCGCAAAGAAAATCGGAGGTATGAAGAGAATTCTTGTTTTATCGCAGATCTTTGCTGCAGTTCTCAGAATAGCCGCGTTCTTTGTCGGATTTAATACCATTCCGAAGTTCATTATTATGACTGCCCTTATGGCGATTGTTAATCTACCCGGGCAGATGATGGATATTGCCCACCGTTCACTTACAAGTGACTCCATTGACGAGGTCGAACTGAAAACCGGTCTTCGTACCGAGGGTGTTTCCTTCTCAATGCAGAATTTCACAACCAAGATGCAAAGCGGTGCATCAACCCTCATTGAAGGCTTTCTGCTTAAGTTCTTAGGTTATGATTCCACTCTTAAGGAAAAAGGACTTGTTCAGTCTGAAAAATTCCTCAAATGGCAGTGGCCCATGTTTATGTTAGGTCCCGTAGTCGGTGCTGTTTTATATCTTTTCTTTATAAGCTTTATAAAAGATGATAAAGAAAGAAAGTTAGAAATAGAAAGACAGCTGCAAGAACGCAGAGAAAAAAATGCCGAACAGAACCAAGAGGTTACGGCAGGAATTAATAAATAAGAATTACCCAAGTGCCAACAAGCACTTGGGTAATTTTATGCTGATATATTCTTATAAAAATCAAGGTTTGCTTTTATTCTTTCATTTTCGGGAGTAAATTTCAAAGCGGCTTCGGCATTTTCTGTTGCCTTTTTTATATCTCCCGTATAGTAATATGCTATTGACAGCAGATCATACGGCTTTTCTCCCCATGCGGCGGCATCTGAGATATATGTATCGGTGCGGTTATTTATCTCAAGGGCCTTATTAATGAAGGTGATAACGCCGTGCCAGTTTTTTTCTTTATATAAAAATTCTGCTGTCTGAAGCCACGGTTCTCTTAAATGAGGTGCTTCTGCCGAAGCTTTCAGAAGCCACAAAAAGGATTGCTGTTTTTCTCCTAATGCTTCATAGCAGCGGGCAATATATCTCATGGAAGCACATCTTTCATCTGCCCATGTTGCATTTTTAAGTGTCAGATGAAGCTTCAGAGTTTCAATTGCCTCTTTATATTTTCCGTAATACATGTATTCTCTGCCGAGATAATGAACATTTCTGTCATCGTCGGGTTTTTCTTTTACGGATAGCTCCAAAAGCGGCAGATACTGACCTCTTGATTTCTCCGTATCGGGGTAGTGATTTAACTGTACACCTTCGGCAAAAATTCTTTTCGCAGTTCCTTTACCTTCAAAGGTCAAAACCTCATGTACGGGGTGTGTCCATGAAAAACCGTGTCGTTTATGTGTTTTTTCAATATTAAATACGGTATTTTCACTGCCGTCGGGATTAAATGACCATGTATAGCGGTAGTTTAATATATCGGGAGATGCATCAAAAGCTTTTTCCATAGCTTCCCGCCAGCCTTCCCTGAATACCTCATCAAGGTCGGTACATACACAGTAGTCGGCGTCTTCGGGTACTTTGGAAAGGCTCAGATTTCTCGCGGTATCAAACCGCCAGGGAGATACCGTTTCCGAATATACCTTGACTTTTGGAAACGAAGACAGAATTTCAACGGTTTTATCCTCGCTTCCCGTGTCAAGCACGATTATTTCATCGGCTTCACTCATGCTTTGGGTCCATCTGCTGGCAAATTTTTCCTCATTTTTTGCAATTGCATAAACACATATTTTATATTTACTCATCAATATCTCCTGATAAAGACCGCAGGAGAAGGTGCGGAAATTTTCCTGCGGAAAGTAGATCATAATTTGTCGGGGACAAATTATGAGAGTGAAGTTTCGCACAAAGATGCGAAGTGAAGTTTTCACAAAGTGAAAGTGAAGTTTTTGCTTCGCAAAAGTGAAGTTTTTGTCTATCGACAAAAGTAAAGGAAGGCTGACGCCTTGCTCCGCTGCGCTCTATATGATTCAAGGGCGAAGCCCTTCCGATACGTTTGCAAAGCAAACACTTCACATCCCGTAAGGGATACTTCACATTGCGTAGCAATACTTCACACACACAGAATGTGTTCTTCACTAAATCATAATTTAGCATCGCTAAATTATGATTTATGGTGTGGGTAAAACAAAGTTAAGCACATAGTCGGGTGCTGTGCCTGTTATTGTTACGGCAGGATCTGCTCCGGTTGTTACGGTTCCGATAGTGAAAGTGGGGGTTACACCTGCAACACCCTCGGCACCTGCGGGACCGGTAGGACCTGTAGGACCTGTAGCACCTTCTGCACCGTCAGCACCTGCGGGGCCGGTAGGACCTGTCGGACCTATAGCACCTTCTGCACCGTCGGCACCTGCGGGACCGGTAGGACCTGTAGCACCTATTGCACCGGCAGGACCGGTGGGACCTGTCGCGCCTGCCGTACCTTCAGGACCTATTGTACCCTGAGGGCCTTGCGGTCCCTGAGGACCTGTGGGGCCCGTGGCTCCCGTAAGACCCTGAACGCCCTGCGGACCTGTAGCACCGGGGAAGCCCTGAGGTCCCGGAACGCCCTGAAGCCCCTGAACGCCCTGCGGTCCCGTGGGACCCTGAATTCCCTGCGGACCTGTAGGACCCGTGGGGCCTGTAGGTCCCGTAGGACCTGTTACGACAGGAGGCACGGGAGGCATTGGCGGACAAGGCGGCATACAGCTGCATCTATGCACATTCATGTTGCTGTCGTCACAGCATCCTGTATCACAGAAAAAATGACTTTTAGCCATAATAAACCTCCTTTTTCGGGAAGATTGCGAAAAACTCTTCGCAATGCCATTATACGGAGAATTTTATGTTTTGTGCAGGTAAGCAATATCTTTTTTGTTGTTTTGATGATTGATAATATAATTATTATATGTTATAATCTTAAGATAAGTTATTGTATTTAAAGAAATTGCGGGGTTTTGTTTTTGGGTCGCAAGGTTTGGAATATAAATACCTATGATAAAAATGCGGCATCTGTTCTGGCTCGAAAGTGCGGAGCGGATGATTTTGCCGTTCTGCTTTTGCAGTCAAGAGGTATAACAAAGGCTGAGGATGTAATGGAATTTATTTCCTCAGAAGAAAAAGATTTATCTTCGCCTTATTTGTTGCAGGATATGGAAAAGGCAGTGCTTCGGATAAGAGAAGCAATTGAAGCAGGGGAGAAAATACATGTTTTCGGTGACTATGATGCAGACGGAGTCACAGGTACGGCACTTCTTACTTCATATCTTGATGCAGTCGGTGCAGATGTTACTTGCTCTATTCCCTCACGGCTTCACGACGGATACGGACTTTCACCTGAAGCGGCTCACAGAATAGCGAGAACGGGTGTAAATCTTGTAATTACCGTAGACAACGGTATTGCATCTTTTGAGGAAGCGGAAATTTTCAAGTCCTACGGAATAGATTTTATAGTTACAGACCATCATAAGGTGGGAAATGTTCTTCCCGCCGCCTTTGCTGTCATAAACCCTCATAGGGAAGACGATAATTCTCCCGAGGAAAATCTTGCAGGTGTAGGTGTTGCACTGAAACTTGCCGCAGCACTTGAAGACGGTGATTATACAGCAATTTTTGAGGATTTCGGAGATCTTGCCGCAATAGGTACCGTAGCCGATATAGTTCCTCTTACGGGTGAAAACCGTGTTATAGTATCAAGAGGTCTTAAATGTATAGAAAACAGCTTCCGTCCCGGAATTCTGGCACTTCTTGAAAGTGCAGGCTTAAACGGAGAAATAAATGCTTCCGCTGTTGCGTTCGGTATTGCTCCGAGAATTAATGCCGCAGGAAGAATGGACAATGCCGAAACGGCACTCAGGCTCCTTCTTACCGATGATGAAGAGGATGCAAATATACTTATAAAAGAAATAGCAAGCGCAAATACCCAAAGGCAGAATGTTGAAGTTGCTATTTCCGAGGAGATAGAAAACTATTTTAATATTAATCCCAATCTTCGTAATGATGCGGTTATTGTCGCTTACGGTGAAAATTGGCATCCGGGCGTTATAGGCATTGCCGCATCCCGACTTGTGGAAAAATACGGAAGACCCGCTCTGGTTATATCTGTAGGTGAGGACGGTATTTCAAGAGGGTCGGGCAGAAGTATTGACGGTTTTTCACTTTATGATGCGCTAAGCTTTTGCTCTGAGCACCTTTTACAGTTCGGCGGACATACTCTTGCCGCAGGATTTTCAATAGAAAAAGATAAAATTGAGCTTTTCAGAAATAAAATAAATGAATATGCTTCGGGACTTCCCGAATTTTATCCGACACTTGATATTGATATAAGGCTTAATCCCAGAGCCGTCAGTACAGATATACTGGATTCTCTTGCAGTTTTAGAGCCTTACGGCGCAGGAAATCCGACGCCCCACTTCGGTATTTTCGGAATGAAGATAGGGGCAGTAAAGTCTATCGGTGGTGACCGACATATAAGACTTACTCTGACAAAAGACAGTGACAGCATTACGGCTGTTTATTTCGGTCAGACTCTCGCTTCTTTTCCCTACAAAACGGGAGATACGGTGGATGTTGCCGTAAAAATAGAAAAGAATGAATTCAGAGGCGAAACAAGAGTAAGTATTCAGGTAAAAGACATAAGACCTGCGGGTGAAGATGACAAAGGAATGTTTAATTCTATATATCTCTACCGCCGTTTTCTCAGGGGTGAGGTGCTTTCAGAAAAAGAAAGGCTTCTTCTGTGTCCCGACAGAACTCTTCTCGGAGAGGTCTACAGATTTATCAAGGAACATAAAATATGGAATTATTCCGAAGAAATTCTCTGTATGAGGCTCGGAATTCCCTTTAATAAAGCGGGAGCTGTCAGAGTATGTCTTGATGCACTGAAAAATGTGGGCATATTAAAAGAGAACGGCGGCGAATATTCGCTTACTGATTTTACGGGAAAGGCCGATCTCAGAAACTGTGAAATTTTACAAAAACTTAGTTACATCTATTAAATACAGTACGGTAGAAAGGGGCAGATATTTTTATGGAAACGGGAAATGAAATTTACTCGGAGCTTGGAAGTGCCGTTGAGGCGGCGTTTACCTCTGAGGAGGCCGCTGTAATTAAAAAAGCATTTGATTTTTCCTATGCTGCCCATGAGGGGCAGCTGAGAAAATCAGGTGAACCTTATATTATTCATCCTATTGCAGTAGCAAAGATTCTTATCGGATTCGGCATGGACTGTCCTTCGGTCGTTGCTGCACTCTTGCACGATGTTGTAGAGGACACACCTGTTACAAGTGAAGAAATAAGAAAGATGTTCGGTGCAGATGTTCAGCTTCTTGTTGACGGTGTCACAAAGCTCGGTAAGGTTCAGCTTCAGAATAAAGAGGAACAGCAGGCTGAAAATCTCAGAAAGCTTCTTCTTGCTATGAGTGAGGATATAAGAGTTATTATTATAAAGCTCGCTGACAGACTTCATAATATGAGAACTCTAAAATATGTCCGTGAACAGAAAAGAAGGGATACCGCAAAGGAAACGATAGAGATTTATGCTCCCATAGCTCACAGACTCGGTATCCGTCCTGTAAAGGAAGAGCTTGAGGATCTTGCAATAAGTTATCTTGATCCTATTGCATATAAGGAAATAGAAAATGCTCTGGCAGAGCAGGAGCCGTTAAGAAAAGAATATCTTGATGCCATAAAAGAAAAAATTGCCGTAAGAATAAAGACGGTGGTTTCTGATGCAGTAATACAGGGACGAATCAAATCCGTACACGGTATATACAGGAAAATGTATATGCAGGGCAGAACCTTTGAGGAAATATATGATATTTATGCAGTCAGAATAATCGTTGAAACCGTCAGTGACTGTTATAACTGTCTTGGTGTTATTCATGATATGTATAAACCCATTCAGGGCCGCTTCAAGGATTATATTTCCACGCCTAAACCCAATATGTATCAGTCACTTCATACTACTCTTATCGGAAAAGAGGGTATTCCCTTTGAAGTTCAGATAAGAACCGAGGAAATGCACAAGACCGCTGAATACGGTATCGCCGCTCACTGGAAATATAAGCTCGGCTATAAGGACAAAGAGGCTGATAAAAAGCTCGAAAAGGGTATCGGTTGGGTAAAGCATCTGCTTGAAGCACAGAGTGAAACGGGCGACGCTACCGATATATTAAATACGATAAAACACGACTTTGTCAGTGATGAGGTATATGTATTTACACCGAAAGGTGATGTTATATGTCTTCCTGTAGGTGCAACGGTTATTGACTTTGCTTATGCCATACACTCTGCTGTCGGCAATAAGATGACAGGCGCGAAGGTTGATAAGCGTATCGTGCCTCTTACCTATGTTGTGAAAACAGGAGAGATCATAGAGGTTCTCACTTCCTCACAGGCCGGTAAAGGTCCCTCAAGAGACTGGCTTAAGATAGTTACAACAAATGAAGCCAGAACAAAGATCCGCTCATGGTTCAAGAAAGAAAGAAGAGAAGAAAACATAATTGAAGGCAAGGCTGAATACGAAAGTCAGCTTCGCCGCAATAATATGAATCTTACGGATGAGCAGGAGCAACAGCTTCTTGCAATCATTATAGAAAAACAAAAGCTCACAACTGTTGATGATTTCTTCGCAGCTCTCGGTTACGGCGGAATAGTCCTTTCAAAGCTTATGCCCATGATAAAGGACGAATATAATAAGATTGTAAAGACAAGTGCCGATGTTCCCGTAAAATATAAACAGGCAAAGACTGTAAGCAGTGAAGGCGTTGTTGTAGAAGGTATATCAAACTGTCTTATCAAGCTTTCAAGATGCTGTAATCCCATTCCGGGTGATGATATTATCGGTTTTATCACAAGAGGTCACGGAGTTTCCGTTCATAAGAAAGACTGTTCAAATGTGCCGGATGACATATATAACTGTCCTGAGCCTCACCGTTGGATCAAGGTTTACTGGAATTCTTCCGTAAAGGCAGACTTTTCCGCTTCAATGCTTCTTACCTGTCTTTCAGGTAAGATGACTATGAATGATATATTTACGGCACTAAATGCTATTCATGTAACAGTTCAGAGCATTAACACGAGAGGCACTAAAGACGGCAGAATGCTTATTAATCTTACGATTGCCGCAAACAGTGTCGAGCATCTGAAATCAGTTATGACAAGACTCGGTAAGCTCTCAGGCGTATTAAGCGTTGACCGTTCAGGTGCTGATATATAATATATTTAATTAAAAAAGGAGTTTTTATTATGCAGAAGAAACTTTATCGCTCAACCACAGACAAAAAAATCGCAGGTGTATGCGGAGGAATTGCACAGTATTTCAATATTGATTCCACTCTTGTAAGACTTGCCTGGTTACTTCTTACTATTTTTGCAGGGCTCAGCATCTGGCTTTATGTCATTGCCGCTATAATTATGCCCGAAGACCCCGGCTATACTCCCTATTCCGATCAGAATCCCCCTCATAATAACGGAAATAACTGATGAAAGCAGTAATTCAAAGAGTAACTAATGCCAATGTAAAGGTAGACGGAAATACCGTCGGACAAATTGATAAAGGACTTCTTGTGCTTCTTGGTGTTATGGAGGGCGACACGGAAAAAGAAGCTGCCCTCATGGCTTCAAAAATCGCAAAGCTCCGTATTTTTGAGGATGACTGCGAAAAAATGAACTTATCTGTTCTCGATATCGGCGGAAGTGTTCTTGCAGTTTCCCAATTTACACTTTGTGCAGATGTGAAAAAAGGCAACCGTCCCTCATTTACACCGTCCGCAAAGCCCGATGAAGCAAACTCGCTTTATGAGAAATTTACCGAATTTCTTCTCAGCGAGGGCGTTAAAAAGGTTGAAAAAGGTGTTTTCGGTGCCGATATGAAGGTAAGCCTTCTCAACGACGGCCCCGTTACAATCATTTTTGATACCGATACTTGGACTAAAAAATAAAAAAGGTGAACTATGTTAGAAGTCTATAAATCAGAAACAGGTCTTTATGTCACAAATTCATATTTGATTTTTGATCCGATTTCCGGGGAATCAGCCGTAATAGACCCAGGTGTCTTTGACGGAGAGTATGAAAAATTTCTGAAAGAAAGAGGTGTTACTGTTCCGAAATATATTCTTCTCACCCATGGCCATTTTGATCATATATGCGGAGCATATCCCTTAAAGGAGAAGCTCGGCGGAGAGATACTTATCCATGAAGAAGACGCGATATGTCTTAAAAATGCAGATGCAAGTCTTGCCAATGCCGTAGAGGGATACTTCCAGATCGAAGCTGTGCCCGACGCTACATTAAAAGACGGCGATACTTTGTATCTTGGTGAAAATAAAATTACGGTCATGCACACTCCCGGTCACACACGGGGAAGTGTCATATTTATGACGGATGAATATATATTCTCGGGTGACACCTTGTTCAGACGAGGTATGGGCAGAACAGACCTTCCCGGAGGCAGCACAAAAGCCCTTTTTAAATCTCTTCGTGCCATAGGTCAGATTCAGGGTGAATATAAGATTTTCCCCGGTCACGGCCCTTTAAGCGGTCTTTCTTATGAAAAAAGAAATAACAGGTATTTAAGAGCAAATGATACTTCACACGAATAATCACACATATAAATATGAAAGTGAAAAGATCTGCAGGATATATTTTCCTGCGGAGAAGATTATTTTTGCCTGTGATAACGAAGAACTTCCGTTTGACAGCAAGACTGTTGTTACAGAGATACAAGAAGAAGCAGGCACTCTCATTTTTTCTTGTAAAGCTCAGATTGACGGAAAAAGCGAAGAATATTCCTTTTCTTATGAAAAGGATGAAAAAGACAATGAATCCTTAAGAGAAAGACTTCTCGCAAAGGCTGTTACCAAGGTTTTGACAGCTATCACAGGAATAGTCCCCCCATGGGGATTACTCACGGGAGTGCGTCCCGCAAAGCTTATGCGTAAATACATAAATACAGACGGAGAAGTCAAGGCGAAAGAGATATTTATTTCTTTTTTTGAAGTCACTCCCGAAAAAACCGAGCTGGCATTTGAAGTTGCAAATTACGAAAATACTTGTATCAGAATGTCGGGTAAAAATTCATTTTCTCTATATATCTCAATTCCTTTTTGTCCCACCCGTTGTTCTTATTGTTCCTTTGTTTCGCATTCAATAGATAAAGCAAAAAAACTGATCCCCGATTATATAAACAATCTCTGCCGTGAAATAGAAGAAACCGCGCGTATAGCAAAAGAGCTCTCTTTATCTCTTGAAACGGTTTATATCGGCGGCGGAACACCGACTTCTTTTTCAGCACAGGCACTTAAAATCATTACAAGTGCATTAAATGAAAGCTTTGATATGAAAAATGTCAGGGAGTTTACTGTTGAAGCGGGAAGACCCGATACTATAGATGAAGAAAAGCTGAGCGTGTTAAAGGAAGCGGGTGTTTCAAGAATAAGTATCAATCCGCAGACCTTTTCAGACAGTGTTCTTGAAGCTATCGGCAGAAAGCATACGGGAAAAGATACAGAGGAAAAGTATTTTCTTGCAAGAAAACTCGGCTTCAATAATATTAATATGGATTTTATCGCAGGACTTCCCACTGACAGCTTTGAAGGCTTTAAGAAGAGTCTTGACAGAGCAGTCGAGCTTTCTCCCGAAAATATTACCGTACATACATTGGCTCTCAAGCGCTCTGCTTCTATCGTTACCGAAAACGGCACAGATGATATTTGCACAGAAACCGAGCGTATGGTGGAATACGCAAATAAAGTGCTCTCGGAAAACGGATATCACCCGTATTATATGTACCGACAGAGTAAGTCTGTGGGAAATCTTGAAAATGTGGGTTGGTGCAAAAAAGATAAGCCCTGCCTTTATAATATTTACATGATGGAAGAAATACATACGGTTTTAGCTGTAGGCGGTGCTGCAGTAACAAAGCTTAAGGACCCCGATAGTGACAGTCTTCAGCGAGTGTATAATTTCAAATATCCGTATGAATACATAACGCGTTTTTCCGAAATAATTGAAAGAAAAGATGAGATACGCCGATTCTATCAGGGCACATAATGCAAGTCCCGTCGGCATATTTATATATAAAACAAATTGTCAGGAGAATGAATGATGGCTGACCGCAAAAAACAATCTCTCCTTAACGGTGCATTGGTGCTGTCTTTGGCTGTAATTATAGTAAAAATAACAGGTGTCCTGTTTAAGCTTTATGTAACGCAGAAGATAGGCTATACCGCAAGAGGATATTTTGCCACTGCATATAATATCTATACACCTATATATTCAATTGCACTTGCAGGGCTTCCCACTGCTGTGGCAAAGCTTGTTGCAGAAAAAGCAGCACAGGGAAGATACCGTGATGTAAAAAGTCTTTTCAGTGTGTCAACGGGACTTTTTACTTTATTGGGAGTATTGGGTACAGTTGTTATAATACTTCTTTCATATCCTTATTCACTGTCTGTAGGTTCTGTCAATGCACTGCCTGCAGTGCTTACGGTTGCCCCGTCACTTCTGTTCTGCTGTATAATGAGCGGCTACAGAGGCTATTATCAGGGGCTTCGCAATATGAACCCGTCTGCTGTTTCTCAGGTAATAGAAGCCGCAGGAAAGCTCATTTTCGGCTTTATTTTTATGAATGTAGTACTTACTATAGGAGTAGAATTTGCCGAAAGTATTCCTGTTCTGAGAGATATCGTAATAGATGCCTCAAGTGCATATTCTGCAGCTGCAGCAATTTCAGGTGTTACTATAGGCTCCGTGATAGCACTTTTCTACATAATTATCAAGCGCAGATTCGATAAGAACACCATACCAAAAGAGCTTTACGAAGCTTCTCCAGAAAGCGAGAGCAGAAAGGCTTTAAGAAAACAACTGCTTGCTCTTGCTCTTCCCATAGCCCTGAGCTCACTTGTATTCAATCTCACAACATTTATTGACAGCTGGACCATACAGAACCGACTTTTATATGTGCTTGACGGTAATTTTGGTGTCATAGCCGATATGTATCCGAAAATCATAGAAGCAACAGGCTATATTGCTTCTCAGGCAGATGAACTTAAATCTTATCTCTTCGGTGCATATGATACCGTTCTTGAAATTAAAAATATTATCCCTACATTTACGATAACCCTCGGACTTTCTGCAATTCCCGTGCTTAGTGAAGCATGGGTAAGAAAGGATAAAAAAGCCGCGGGAAGAGCAATTTCCTCAGTTTTAAGATTGACTATGCTTATTTCCCTTCCTGCAGGACTCGGACTTTTTGTGTTGGCAAAAGAGATACTTGTTCTTATCTACGGTCGTAATATGAATACCGCTCCTGCTATAGACGATATTGCTCCCATTCTTATGGCATACGGTATTTCCGTTTGTTTCTTGGCTCTCGCTCAGCCTGTTACCAACATGCTTCAGGCGGTAAACAGAACTGATGTTCCCGTAAAGAGTATGGCACTTGGTGCTACGGTAAAAATTCTTGCAAACTTTATTCTTGTAAGCATCCCAACCATTAATATTCAGGGTGCCGTTGTCGGTTCATTCCTTTGTAATTTAGTTATGGTTATATACGGTCTAATTGTGCTCAGAAAAGAAACAGGCTCAAAATATGATATCAGAACACTTCTTCTCAAGCCCTTGTTCTGCTCCGTGCTGTCGGCAGTCGGAGCATATGCAGTTAACGGAATTTGCAATTATCTTATGAGAGGCTATGATATCAATTCTGTGCTGAGTGCAGGTAATATTTCAACAGTTCTTGCTGTATTTGCTGCAGTGCTTATATATGCAGTTTCACTGCTTTTAACAGGTTCTCTTCAAAGAAGTGACATAAGAATGCTTCCAAAAGGAGAAAAAATAGCAAAAGTACTTGAAAAATATGGACTTTTGGGGTAAAATAGCACTGTTATGTAAAAAGTTTAGGCGGTTAAATTATGGTAAGTGATTTTCAGTTCAAAGACAGATACAGCTGTGAGGATCTTGTTAATATCGTTGCCATTCTGCGTGCCCCCGGCGGATGCCCATGGGATGCCGAGCAATCACATGAAAGCATCAGGCGTGATTTTATAGAAGAAACCTATGAAGTAATTGAAGCCATAAATAAAAAGAATCCCGAAATGCTCCGCGAGGAGCTCGGCGATGTGCTGTTGCAGGTCGTTTTTCACACCCTGATAGAAACGGAAAAGGGTGTTTTCACCTTCGATGATGTCTGTGATGAAATATGTAAAAAGCTGATAATCAGACATCCGCATGTTTTCGGTGATGTGAATGTAGCTTCTACCGAAGAGGTGCTCACTAATTGGGATGCTATCAAGATGAGTACCAAACAGCAAAAAAACACTACCGAAGCAATGCTGTCGGTACCCAGAGAATTTCCCGCTTTAATGAGAGCCGCTAAAATTCAGAAAAAGGCATCAAAAGCAGGTTTTGACTGGAAGGATATAAAAGGTACCCTCGACAAGGTGAAAGAGGAAACAGCCGAGGTAGAAGAGGCAATTTCCTGTGGTGACAGTGAACTGTTAAAAGAGGAGATAGGCGATCTTCTTTTTGCAGTTGTTAATGTTTCAAGATTTTCAGGTGTTGATCCCGAAGAAGCACTCACAGTAGCTTCCGATAAGTTTCTTGACAGGTTTTCTCTTGTAGAAAAAATGGCAAGTGAACAGGGAATAGATATAAAAACAGCGGATGTTGAAAAATTTGATGAGCTGTGGGAAAAAGCCAAGCTCATATTAAAGGAACAAACGCCGTAAAGGCTTTTGAATATATAAGGAGGAAAAAATAATGAACAAGACTGATCTCGTAAATGCAGTTGCAGCAGCAGGTTTTTCCAAGAAGGATGCAGATGTTGCTGTGAAGGCTGTTCTTGATGGCATTACAGAAGCTCTCAAGAAGGGTGAAAAGGTTCAGCTTATCGGTTTTGGTACTTTTGAAGTTCGTGAAAGAGCAGAAAAAGAAGCTCGTAACCCCAGAACAGGCGAAACCATCAAGGTTGCTGCTACAAAAGTTCCCGCTTTCAAGGCAGGCCAGGCTCTTAAAGATGCCGTTAAATAATTTAATATAATTATTTGAGTATTGAGCTGCACTTCGGTGCAGCTCATTATTTTTCCCGTAAATCATAATTTGTCGGGCAAGTGACTCAGATATCACCCTCTTTGACGCACGGGTTATAAATAAGGGAGAGTGCCTCTGAAGAGCTAATTTAGTGGTATAAGGCTTCTGCCTCTGAGGCAGTTTGTAGTGCTTTGTTTTCGCCGCTTCGGAGTACCAATGTACGGCTTGCCAGCGGCGAAAACAACAAATAGGGCAATATTTGAGCCACTTGCGGTGCGTAGCTCTAATAGGGTGAGAGCGTTATGTGCGAACGGCTCACCGCCTTATCGCATTTTAGTATTTTTTGGTTTTGATATATCAATAAGTTTGGTCTGACGGCTGATAAATGCCCACATTTCACGGTATTGCACAAAACCGGTGTTTTGGCACACTACCGCAAAATCTGAACATTTCTCACCCATCCGACCCTGCTCAGAAATATATAACGATAAACTGTTTTAGATTACCCGGAAATATTCAGATTTTATGAAAGTGCGCCGAATGGAGTTCGGATGCAATTTCGTGAAATATGAGAATTTCAGGGTAATCAGAAGCAGTTCCTGAACGGCTCGGGGGAAACTCACTTAATAAGGTCTGCAGGCAGTAGATTTTCTGCACGGGAAAGTGTTCAGAAATTGCCGTATTTGTTGTTTTCGCCGCTGGCAAGCTGTACATTGGTACTGCGAAGCGGCGAAAACAAAGCACTACAAACTGCCTCAGAGGCAGAAGCCTTATACCACTAAATTAGCTCTTCAGAGGCACACTCCCTTATTTATAACCCGTGCGTCAAAGACGGTGATTTATGAACATTTTCACTCCCCCCTCCAAAAAAATACCGCCATGGTGCGTATTTGCATCATGGCGGAAAATTTTTATTCAGATCTTAATGCTTCTACAGGGTCTTTATTTGCGGCGATTGAGGAGGGGATAAGACCTGCGATAAATGTAAGTGTTACGCTTATTACAATAAGCACTATAGCTGCAATAACAGGGAGCGTAGCTGCGGCGCCCGTATGGGTAAGATGCTTCAGAAGCAGATTTATGGGAATTTCCAACAGCAGTGTCGTCAGTATACCGAATATACCCGCTCCGAGTCCTATGGTCACGGTTTCTGCATTGAAAACTCTCGAAATATCGCCCTTGGAGGCACCGATACTTCTTAAGATACCGATTTCCTTTGTTCTTTCAAGAACTGAAATATAGGTGATAATTCCTATCATAATTGATGAAACAACAAGTGAGATCGCAACGAAGCAGATAAGAACAACGGTAACGATGTTAAGAACGCTTGTAACAGTGCTCATAAGCATACCGATAATGTCAGTAAGTGTAACCGTGTAGCCGAGATGTCCCTGTGCTATCATCTGTTCGTTATAGTAAGCAACCATATTGTTCAGCTCGTCTTTATCCTCAAATGATTTGGGATAGAGATAAATAGAAGAAGGAGAATCTACGGTTGAATAACCGATAGCGGCATATGTCTTTTCAAGTGAGCACTCTGCATTGAGAGTATCAATATATGCCTGCTTGAATGCGAGAACCTGTTCGTCTGACAAGAAGCCTTCCATAAGCTTCTTCTTAAGATCGGAAAGATCGCTGAAATCAATGAGATCTGCGATATCAAGATTCATGATATCTATCTGTGAAAGGTCAATGCCTTCCATGAGACTCATAAAGGGAGTAAGATCGAGATACTTAAAGTCGATAACGCTGAGATCGATATCAGCAAGTGAGAAATCGTTTACAGTAAGATTAATGAATTCAAGACCCGAAAGAACGTCAGTTTCGGGGTGGGAAAGCTGTTCCTGTACTATTTCACTGTTAAGTGTTGTTTCAAGTGCATAGTCCATAAGCTCCGTTGTGTAGCCGATGCTTCCCGTACCTACAGACATAACATTGTTGGGGTCGGGTCTTAAAATGCCTACTATATTTATCTGAACACCCTGTTCAATGAGCTGCTTTATATAATAGATATTGCTGCTCTGATCGTTCCAGAGACCTGTTTCCTTGTCCTTTACGAAATATTCGTGGTTGAGAACAAGTCGGAATTTCATGTTAAGAATATCATCATAGGTATACTGGTCTACTATCTGAGTTTCATCGGTTGCACCCTCAGAACCCATCATTGCAACCATATCTTCCATGAATTTGTCCTGATTTTTAAGACCGAGTGCATACATAACAAGCTCGTTTATCTCATTGTTTTTGTCAACGATAAGAACAACTTCATTGTAGTTTTCGGGCAGTCTGCCGTGGATTATTTCATACTGCTGTGCTAAAAGCTCATTATCACCGATAAGCTCTACCCAGGAGTTTGTAGCGGAAGAGGAGAACATATTGGTCATTGAGTTTGTCATGGTAGCCATCGAAGAGGATTGCTGAGTTGAGCCCATAAGAGTGTCGAGCATACCGTTGGGATTTACTTTTACTATACCGTCAGCGGTGTCTTCTTTGTAAATGTTAAGGGGAGTTTCATATTTGAACTGAATATCATTACAAAGCTCGTTGAACTTTTCCTGATTATCACTTATATACTGCTTGAAGGATTTCAGATTGTTTGCCGTAGACTGAGAAATAAAGGTGTTTATCATTTCCGTAAAGGTTGAGTTTACATAAATATTGTCAAGGTCATGGTCAGTCTCCAATATTGTTGAGCCTATATCCATAAGTGCGCCCATGACATTATTCATATCTATGGCTTCTTTTTCAACGGAAACGGGCATTGCAAGAAGCAGGTCGTTTTGCATCTTATCGATGTAGTTTTCAATACCTGTAGAAAGTGCAAGAACCAAGGATATACCTATTATACCGATACTTCCCGCAAAGGCAGTAAGGAAGGTTCTTCCCTTTTTTGTTATAAGATTACGAAGACTCAATGAAAATGCCGTTGAATGTGACATAGAAGGCTTTTTGCCTTTCTTTTCTGTCTCTTTTCTTTTTGCAGTTTCTGTTGCTCTGTCTTCATCTGTAGGTTCAAAGGGGTCGGTGTCGTCTGTAATATGACCGTCAAGACAGCTTATGATTCTTGTTGCATACTCATTTGCAAGCTCGGGGTTATGAGTAACCATGATAATAAGCTTATCTTTTGCGATTTCCTTAAGAATGTCCATTATCTGAACACTGGTTTCTGTATCAAGCGCACCTGTGGGTTCGTCTGCAAGGAGAATATCGGGGTTATTTATAAGTGCACGGGCAATTGCAACTCTCTGCATCTGACCGCCAGACATCTGGCTGGGCTTTTTGTAGATTTGTTCGCCGAGACCTACCTGTTCGAGTGCTTTTATTGCTCTGTCTCTTCTTTCCTTTTTTGAAACACCTGAAAGAGTAAGTGCAAGTTCTACATTGGCGAGAACTGTCTGATGAGGAATAAGGTTATAGCTCTGAAAAACAAAGCCTATTGAGTGATTACGGTAGGTATCCCAATCTCCGTCTGTGAAGTCCTTTGTGGATTTGCCGTTTATCACAAGGTCACCTGAGGTGTATCTGTCAAGACCGCCTATGATATTGAGCATTGTGGTTTTACCGCATCCTGAAGGACCGAGGATAGCAACGAATTCGTTTTCTCTGAAATTGATATTTATGCCTTTAAGGGCACTTACCGTAGTGTCGCCCGCAACATAATCTTTAACTATATTTTTGAGTACAAGCATTCTTTAATATCCCTCCCTGGATCATTTACTGTTTTTCTTTGCAGCCTGCTGTTTTGCTTTTGCATACTGCTTCTGAATTTTCAGTTCGTTTTTAGCGGCTCTTTTTGCTGCCTGCTGTTGGCGTTTAAGGAGCTTTTCAGCCTCTTTTTCGTCGGGAAGCTTCTTTCTTGCAATTTTCTGAGCCTTGAAGTCATTTGCTTTGTCGCGCTTTTCCTGTCTTTGAATGTCTTTTTCGGTGAGCGGTTTTTCTTCCTTGACAGTAATTTTAAGCTTTTCAGCATTTACAGGCATTTTTACACTATGCACTTTTGGCTTTTTTTCTTTAGGTGCATCTTCTAATTGCTGGACAGCAATTCCGCCGCCCTTGATGAGCTTTTTGCTTTCTTTTTTGCGGCGCTGTACTTCTTTTTGCTTTCTGTACTGAAGTTTAAGGTTGTCAAGCTTGCCTGTCATTGAAAGGATGTAGTACGCGAGAGCCATAAGAGCGACAACAGCTAATACGATAATAAGCTTTTGTGTGGTTGAAAGCTCAAATTTTTCTTTGTAAATGATAGTGGGTATTTCTTCATTTTCTACGGGAAGCTCGACTATGGGGGATTCACTGAAAAGCAGGTCACAGAGCCACTCGATTATTTCATCCGTTGTCATGCCCTTAAACTTTTCGGTAATGTTTTCTGCATACATTGCGAACATATCGGGCATGCCGTTTTCTGACGAAGAGGTGTCTTCACTTGCCATAAGTCCCGTAAGGAGTCCGCTGTTTTCCTCCATGGAAATAGCTCCTACAAGGTATCTTAAAAGAGTAAGGAATACACCGGGCTCATCTGCAGTGAGATATGTGTACTGAGAGAAGGCACCGTTAGATACTCTTTTACTTGTATAGAAGGACGCAGTACCGAGAGTTCCGAAAACTGCAACATCAAGCTCGGGAAGCTTAATTCCTAAATCTGTGCCTGAGGTAAGCTCATTTATCATAGAATTAAGGTCAATTGAGGTTTCGGGTAAATTAGCAGTGAGAAACTCTCCGAGTCCCGCAGAATCAAGCATATATTTTACGGGATAAAGAAGGTTATCGAGTACAGAATTCATAAGTCCCGAGTTAAAGAAATAAATGATATTCGGAAGTATTCTGCAAATGGTCTTTACGGGAGAAGCGCATACTTCATCAAGAAGCGCACATATGGGAGTCAGAATATCGGAAATTATATTTGATGTTCCGGCGCCCTGTTTATATTCTTCATAGGTCTTGATATTCTCACTCTTACAGCCTAATGCCTCAAGAAGAGGAATTATTGCTGTGTTGTAGCCGTCTGAACCGGGAATGGTAATAGCATCAAGAAGAGTTACATTCTGCCCTGCGAGTATACATGTAAGAAGGGGTGTAAAGGGGGAGAGAACTCTTGTTACAGCTTTTTTGAAGCCTTCCTCATCGCCGTCATAAAATCCCCAGCTGAGATAATCGGGATTTACTTTATCCCAGGAGGAATATTTATAAAGCTGATTTGCAGCAGACGGATAATACTGAGAAATTGCATTTCCTATTCCTGCGGGAGACGCATCAATTCCCAGAAGAGCGAATAATGGAGCTGTTTCCTCACTTCCCATCATTGAGAAAATTCCCGTCACAAGAGTAGAAACAAGGTTATTGGAATAAATGGTCTTTCTTAAAGTATCCTCTATCGTACCTTCGGGGTCAGTTTCCTTTACGAAATCGGTAAGAAGCGGATCCACTTTTTCTATAAAGCCTACATA
The DNA here is from genome assembly GCA_017513525.1 of Clostridia bacterium. Taxonomy (GTDB): domain Bacteria; phylum Bacillota; class Clostridia; order Oscillospirales; family Acutalibacteraceae; genus RUG806. The sequence goes on along the minus strand of JAFXFC010000004.1, from coordinate 34,002 downwards.
ATCCGTAGCGGTAAGAGTGGGAGTATAGGTTACGGGGGTGGTGTTTACTCCGGGATAATTCCACTGATAATTGTTAGCAGGTGCCGAGGTAATGGAAAACAGGGTGATTATAGTTTTAATTATCTCACCGTTACTTTTTGAAAGAAGAGGATCAAGTGTTGAAGAAAGGTCCGTATCTGAACCCATAAGAGTACCGAGCGAGTTTTTGTTGAGCTTCATTATTTCTATCAGCATATCCATGACAGTTACAAAAGCTGCACCCTGATTTACGGTGAGTGTTCCGCCATTGTCGGTGACACATTCGGAAAGCTTAGAAAGATCTATTTCGGGCATCTGAAGATTTACGTCGGAGCCGAGAAGTGAACTCATATCCAAGCCTTCAAGCATTTCATCAATGTTTACACTCTCTTCGATATTGGCGACACTTGAAATAAGGTCTGAAAGTCCCGGAATTGTGAGAAAACCTGCGATCTTTAATGAAAGAGGCTCAAGAAGAGTTGTAAGAGATGCCGAAAGCTTTCCTGAATTGAGATAAAAAGCCAGCTTCGGAAGAGTGCTGCACATTCCTATGACAGGATCATCGAGCAGCTTATCGACAGAAAGGAATACCATATCAAGAATGTTTCTTATGATATTCTGCTGATTTTGTGCTGCTGCAGCGGAAAATTCAGAAGAGCTCATGATTTTGGGACAGTCAAGTGCATTAAGAAGAGGAACTATTGCATTCGTATAGCCGTCATCGCCCTGAATGGAAATAAGTGCATTGATATCTACTCTGCCTGAACACAGCAGTGCATTGAGCAGTGCGTTGAAGGGAGAGAGCATTGCTGAAACGGCTTTTTCAAAAGACTCCTTGGATGTCACACCCCATTTGAAATTTTTTGAAGCTTTAATTACAGCATTCATATCACTGCAGGAGGCGATCTTCTTTGAAATATCGGTATAATTTCCCAACGCCTTTGAAATGGAAGCGGGGGAAATATTTATTCCGACAACGGAAAGTGAGCTCGCATTTTCTCCGAGGGCAGTGTAAATTCCCGAAAACAGGCTGTTAAGGGTATCGTCACTGAAAAGAGTTTTATAGACGGTATCCTTTATATTTCCATTTCCTGTGTTTGCAGATAACAGTGCCTTTAAGAGTGCATTGAGCTTCGGAATTACTCCGGCAGCGGAAGCTTCCGTTACACCGTCGGGGTAGGTTACTGCATCAGCTGATATTACCGTTAACGGGGAAAATACCAGAATTAATGTCAGTATGATTGAAAGAAATTTAGTTATGCGCTTCAGAACTATCACCTCTCGTTAGTGTTGCATTGTTTTTCATAATACTTATTGCTGATTCAATTACTATATTGCGGATATTTTCAATGGGGAAGGGCTTATTCTGCATAATTGCATCTGCGCATACTGAGCCTGTCATGTCAATAACTATAAATGCTGTCATGTGAGCATTTTCGAGAGTATAGCCCAGTGTTTCCATGTAGCTTATAAGCTGTGTGTATACATTTTCGATTTCATTATCAAAAAACTCAGGCAGGTGTTTTATACAGGATGAAATATTCTTTGTCATTACAGGAAGTATTTCTTTGTTTTCAATGAGAAAATCAATGAAAGCGTTGAGAAACAGTCTTACTCTTGCAAAAAAGTCGGAATTTTCATCTATGGGCTCGGAAAGAGTATTTTTAAGAACCTCTTTCATGTATTCCGTGCTTTTATAAAGAATTATCTGTTCCAGAAGATCGCTTTTATCCTTGAAATAAAGATAAAAAGTGCCTCTCGCAATACCTGCAGCCTTGACAATATCGTCAATAGCGGTTGCATTCACAGAGTGGTCTCTGAAAAGCGAAAAGGCGGTATCAATGATCTTCATCTTTTTTTCCAGTTTTTTGGTAACTGATGCCATTGCATTTTTTGTCCTTTTGAAATTATATGCTATATTTATTAAGAGCACCTTAAAAAAATGACACCCTGTCATTTTTTTGAGCCATAATAGCATATCAAAAATATGACAAAGTGTCAATTGTTTTATTATATATATTATATAATTAACAAATAATTAATAATTGTAATATAAATATTTACAGTATATGTCAGAAAATTACAGAAAAATTATGTAAACTGTCTTATTTATCCGTGTGCACATCTATCTGAGGATAAGGAATTGTAATACCCTCTTTGTCGAAAGCATATTTTACATCTTTAATGAGATCAAAATATACAGTCCAGTAATCCTCAGCCTTACACCATACTCTTACGGTATATTCGAGAGCACTGTCCTTATGTGCGGAAAGTCTTGCAAAGGGAGCGGGATCTGATAAAACTTTTTCATGTGCTTCGCAAACTTTAATAAGAGTGTTTTCAACCTTATTGATATCACAGTCATAAGAAGCGGTAAATGTAAGGTCAACTCTTCTTTCCTTAAGAGCGGAAACGTTGGTAAGAGTTGCATTTGAAATAGTGGAATTGGGTACGATAATTCTTCTGTTGTCTAAAGTTACTACTTTTGTGTGGAAAATTCCGATATCTTCGACCGTACCGACAACATCACCCGAAGTAATAAAATCACCGACAGAGAAGGGCTTGAATACAAGAATGATAAATCCGCCTGCAATATTTGAAAGAGAGCCCTGTAAAGCAAGACCTATGGCAAGACCGCAGGAACCGATAACAGCTATCATTGAAGTCATGGGAACGCCTAAAATAGCAAGTGCTGTAATTCCTATGAGAATTTTGAGAGCTACACCGAGAACACTCTGAATAAAGCCTCTGGTTGAAGCGTCTATTTTATTAAGCGCTTTTGCAGCGGATACCTTTTTTGTGATAAGATTTGTAAGCTTGAAGCCGATAATGAGAAGGATAATGGCACCTATAAGCTTACCGCCGTAGGTTACGGCAAATTCCTGTAAAAGACCGATGAGATTTTTTAGATACTCGTTTGTTTCTTCTAAAGAGGTTGGAAGATTTGTAAGCTCGGAAAGACCTTCTTCAATTTCCTGTGCCAGTATAGACGCAGTGGTGGATTCAATTGTAAGCCGCATTTTTTTATCTCCTTTTTTAATTTATATTTTCAAAATATTATTTTAGCATTTCCTTAATTTTTTTTCAACAATTTTTGTCAAAATTCGCCTCTGTTTGTATTTCTTTTGAAAGCTTAATAAGTGCGGGAATATTGGTAAGTACCATAAGGGTGTTAAAAAGATCTGTCAGAGCCCAGACAAGCTGCCCCGGAAAAATACAGCCGAGGAATACGAATATGAGGGAAGACACTGTATAGAGCTTTTCACTTTTCTTTCCGAAGAGAAAAACTGCAGATGAGCTACCGAATAAATTCCAGCCGAGAATTGAAGCAAATGCAAAAAACATTATTGAAAAAGCAATAAAGAGAGCTGCTCCTTTTTGCCCGAAAACAGAAGAAAAGGCAAGTGTTACCGCTTCAGAGCCTGAAAGAGTCGGATCGGGCGGCGTGCTTTTTGTGTAGAGCACCGAAATTATGGCAAGTGCCGTGAGAGTAAGCAGAAGAAATGTATCAATAAAAACTCCCGCCATGCCGAGAGTTCCCTGATAATGGGGATTTTTTGCATCGCTTAAGGCATGTGCAGAGGGAGTAGAGCCCATACCTGCTTCATTAGTAAAAAGTCCTCTTTTTATCCCTTGAGTCAGTGCCGTTTTTATGGAAATGCCTGTTATTCCGCCGAAGAGTGCTTCTGGTGAAAATGCGCATGAAAAAATCAGATAAAATGCCTTTGGGATATATTTTATGTTCATTATTATTACCGTAAGACAGGCGGCAGTATATAAAAAGGCGAGACAGGGAACAGTTTTTTCCGAAAGACGGGCTATAGCCTTTGTTCCCTTTAATATAAGAACACCTGCCGCCAGAGTCAGAATTATTCCCGATATGAAAGCGGGTATATTCAAGGCTTCATTTAATGCCGAAGAAATTGAATTTGACTGTACCGAAACTCCAGTAAAGCCTAAGGCAACGGTTGCAAAAAGTGAAAAAACGCCTGCAAGATATTGCCCCTTTTTCCCCGAAAAGGCATATTTTATGTAATAGGCGGCGCCGCCTGTAAAATCTTTGCTGTCGGTCACTTTTCTTGTTTTCTGAGCAAGAACTGCCTCCGAATATGCAGTTGCCATGCCGAAAAAAGCAGAAAACCACATCCAGAACACCGCTCCGGGACCGCCGAGGATTATGGCAGAGCCCGCACCCACTATATTACCCGTGCCGAGCTGTGCCGCAAGGGAAGTAGCAAGAGCGGCAAACGGAGAAATACCGTCGGTTTTTTCTTTTTTTATAATTCCGCCGAAGGTGTTTTTTAAGCCTTGTAAAAAGAAGCGTACCTGCACAAAACGGGTCTTAAAAGTAAGAAATATACCGGTAAAAAGTAAAAGAAAACAAAGTATGTTATCCGTAAAAAATGAATTGAATTCTTCTATAAGAGAAACGGCAGCAGACATAAAAATTCCCCCTCGGAAAAGCATATGCTTCCAAGAGGGGAAATATTGATATTATCTTCTGCCGATAAGGGCAAATATCATGAACACGACTATATCGATTGCCACTATCGTTGAGCCTACGGGGGTCGAAGCCATAATAGATATCAGAATTCCTGTAAGTGAACAGATAACCGAAACCGCTGCTGCGCAGATGACCACTTTTTTGAAGCTTTTGAAAACTCTCATAGCCGAAAGCGCAGGGAAAATAACTAAAGCCGATATAAGAAGTGAGCCTACAAGGTTCATTGCAAGAACTATTATAACGGCGGTCACTACAGCAATCAGAAGATTATAAAGAGATGCCTTTGTCCCTGTTGCCGCCGTGAAGGTTTCATCAAATGTGACTGCAAATATCCTGTTATAGAAAAATACAAAGATCAAAATTACTATAACGGACATTACGATGCAAAGACATACGTCAAATTTTGAAAGAGTAAGTATCAAGGTTGAGCCGAAAAGAGTTGAGCATACATCTCCGCTGACATTTCCCGAAGAGGAAAAAATATTCAGAAGAAGATAGCCGATACCAAGGGATGCAACAGAGAGCATTGCAAGTGAAGCATCTCCCTTTATTTTTACGTTTTTTCCTGCCGCGAGAAGCACTATTGCCGCAATTACGGTGATTGGCATTACAAGTATCATTTCGTTTGTAAGTCCCAGAATGCCTGCAACTGCCATGGCACCGAAGGCTACATGGGAAAGGCCGTCACCTATAAAAGAAAAACGCTTTAATACGAGAGTTACACCCAAAAGCGAAGAGCAAAGTGCAATGAGAACACCTACTACAAGGGCATTCTGAACGAATTCAAACTGCAGATACTGCCATAATTTTTCTATTATCGCCATTACTCTTCACCTCCCATAGCCTCGGTAAAGGATTTGCCGATATCTGTTTTTATATAATCTTCCTTTTTTCCGAAGAAAAGGGGAGTGTGGCTTATATGAAGAATGTGTGAAGCATATTTCACTGCAGCCGTTATATCGTGGGATACCATTATAACGGTAATACCGTCTTCCTTATTAAGACTTGAAATAAGCTCATACATTTCCTTTGTGACTTTTGGATCAAGTCCTGCTACAGGCTCATCAAGAAGGAGCATTTTTCCCGTTGCACATAAAGCACGGGCGAGAAGAACTCTCTGCTGCTGACCGCCCGAAAGCTCTCTGTAGCATTTTGAGGAAAGATGTGCGATATTCAATCTTTCCATTTGTTTTTTAGCGAATTCTTTTTGTTCTTTTGTATAAAAGGGTCGAAGACCGCATTTATTAAGAAGCCCCGATAAAACTATTTCTTTAACGGAAGCAGGAAAATCTTTCTGAATAAGTGTCTGCTGAGGGAGATAGCCTATTTCAGTGGATTTAAGTCTCTCGCCTGTGGTAATAGTGCCAGACATGGGATTTTTCAATCCCAAAAGTGCTTTTATAAGTGTGCTTTTTCCTGCACCGTTTTCACCGACGATGCAAAGATAGTCACCTGCGTTTACTTCGAAATTGAGGTTTTCCGTAACGGTTTTTCCCTCATAACCCAAGGTGACATCTGAACAAATAAGCTGTGCCATAAGTATTCCTTTCTTAAGACAGTGCAGTTTTAAGAATATTTAAGTTCTCTTCCATGATTTCTATATACGAGGAACCGAGCTTGTCCTTTGATACTGACTGCAGGGAGTTCATAGTAAGTATCTGCTGATTTTTGTTTTTTGTGCTGTTTTTAACGGTATTTGCAACTGCGGCATCCGAAGTTTCCGTAATAAGAAGTGCCGATGCCGAAAGCTCATCAGTTTTATTTGCAAGCCGTGTTACGGTTTCAAAACTCGCTTCTGAGTCAGAGGAGCAGCCTGAAAATGCGGCATGATAATTGATGCCGTAGTCTTTAGTAAGATAAATAAACGGGAAACGGTCTGCAAATATCACGGTGTCTTTATTAGCATTTTTTATGCCGTCTTCATAGCTTTTATCGAGAGCCTGAAGCTTAGAAAGATATAAGCTGTAATTTTCTTCATAAGAAGCTTTATTCACGGTATCCTTTTCGCAAAGGACATTCTTTATTGTTTCAGTAAGAGTTATAGCTTTTTTCGGAGAAAGCCATATATGCTCGTCATGTGTGTGATGGTGTGCATTACTATCGTTATGGGTATGCTCTTCACCTATTTCTTCAACGCAGTAAAGATTTTCTTCACCAAGACTTTCCATTAAATTGAGAACATAAGTATTTTCATTTGCCGTTGTTTTTAAGACATCCTCAATCCATTTATCACTTTCGCCGCCGATATAAATAAAAACATCAGCAGAAGCCATAGTTACTATATCCGAAGCCGTCGGCTGATAGGAATGAAGATCTGTGCCCGAATCAAGAAGCACCTCAATATTTACATTTTCGGTCGCTCCCACTATGTTTTTTACCCAGTCATATTGGGGAAACACCGTGCAGACAATATGAAAACCGTCTGTGCTGAAATTATATTCACCGCAGGCACAGAATAGTGTGCATAGCATAAACAGAGTAAGTATTACTGCTGCTGTTTTTTTTATCATAATGTTTCTCCTTTTAATTTACAGTCCTTACAGCAGCCGAAAAGTGTTGTGCTGTCAACCTTTACGGTAAAATCACTTTCACCTAAAATATTTGATAAAACCTTTTCACTGAGCTCATGTCCCATGTGAAGAAGCTTTCCGCATTCTGTGCATTTAAGATGCAGGTGGTGGCGACATTCCTCGCCGCCTGCTATCTGATATAAAAACTGCCTTGAATTTCCCTTAACAAATCTCTTTACGGTACCGTTATCAACAAGCTGACCGATAAGACGGTAAACGGTGCTTTTACCCGGTGCCGATGGGGAAGAGCTTGCCAGTTCATCTGATAATTCCTCAACTGAAAAAGGAGTATCGGGATGCTTTTTCAGAAAATCAAGGAGCATTTCCTTCTGTTGTGTTTTATATGTAGCCAAGGTATCATCTCCAATTTGAGAATTACTCTCAAATTATTATACACGAATTTTACCGCAAGTCAATAGCTAATATTTCGTTGAAATAAGCATTATTTTATGTTAGAATATATAATAATTTTACTGTCGGAGTTTATTATGAAAAAAATCGAAATTCTTGCCCCTGTCGGAGGGAATGAACAGCTTCTCTCTGCCGTGAGAAGCGGCGCAGATGCCGTTTACTTCGGTGCTTCTTCTTTTAATGCAAGGCGAAACGCAGAAAATTTCACTGATGAAGCTTTCATCGGTGCAGTGCGTTATTGCCATGAAAGGGGAGTAAAGGCATATATAACGCTTAATACCCTTATAAAAGACAGTGAAGCCGAGGAATTTCAGAAAACTCTGGCTCTTATTGCAAAAAGCGGTGCAGATGCGGTTATACTTCAGGATATGGGTGCACTTTCAAGAGTGAAAAAGTGTTGTCCCGATATACCTCTTCATGCCTCAACTCAGTTAGCGGTGCATAATATCGCAGGTGCAAAGCTGCTTGAAGAGCTCGGTTTTTCGAGAATAGTTCTCGCAAGAGAGCTCAGCATTAAAGAAATAAAAGAAATAACCGAAGCCGTCAATGTTGAAATTGAGGTCTTTGTTCACGGTGCTCACTGTATGAGTGCATCGGGAATGTGTTATATGAGTTCCTTTATCGGTGCGAGAAGCGGAAACAGAGGTCTTTGCGCACAGCCGTGCAGACTTAATTTTAAGTACGGAAAAAGAGAATATGTGCTTTCGCTTAAGGATATGTGCCTTGCGGATATGACAGATGAACTCATAGCTGCAGGTGTCACTTCTTTTAAGATAGAGGGCAGAATGAAGCGTCCCGAATATGTTGCGGCGGCGGTCACGGCATATAAAAATGCAGTAAAAGGGGACACGCCTGATATATCACTTCTTCAGAGTGTTTTTTCGAGAAGCGGTTTTACTAAGGGCTATGCCATAGGAAAAAGAGATCTTTCCATGTTCGGCTACAGAACCAAGGAGGATGTTTTATCCGCCTCGGATGTTCTTACACCTATTGCAAATACCGTGAGAAACGAAAATCCGCTTATAGAAATTTCAATGGAATTTATTCTCCGCGAAAATGAAAGAGCAAGACTTAAAATTTCCGACGGCATTTATACTGTCGAGGTTTCGGGTGAAATTCCCGAAAAGGCAATAAAAGCGCCCTTAAGTTCGGAGAGTGTAAAAAAATCTCTCGGAAAGCTCGGCTCCACTTTTTATTATGCAGAAGAAATAAAATGTACACTTGATGACGGACTAATGCTTCGAGCTTCTGATATAAATGCAATGAGACGGGAAGCTATTGAAGAACTTACGCGTAAGAGAAGCGAAAAAGAGCCTTATTCATATGTACCTTTTAAGAAAACTCCTGTTTTCAATTCAGGCTCCGATACACCTGCTTTAAGGCTCAGCTTTAAGTATGCCTCTTGTGTTCCCGATAATATTAATGCAGATAAAATAATTCTTCCCGTAAAGGAGCTGCTCGGAAGCATAGAAATTATAGAAAAACATAAAAATTGTATTTGTGCAAAGCTTCCGTCTCTTATTTATCCCTTAAATGAGGAAAAAATACTTGAAGATATTAATAAGCTTTCTTCCTTCGGTGTGAAATACGCCTATTGTGATAATATCGGTGCTGTGGCACTCGCAAAAAAAGCAGGAATGAAAATTCTCGGCGGGTCACTTCTTAATATCATAAATTCCGATGCCGCCGAAAGCTATTATGAACTGGGAGTTACTGATATAACTCTTTCTCCCGAAATTTCATTTAAAGAGCTTAAGAATATAAAAACTCACTGTAAAAAAGGTATAATAGCCTACGGCTTTTTACCGCTCATGCATTTCAGATGTTGTCCTCTTCAGAGTGAAAAAGGCTGCGGTGAATGTAAGGGCAGAGGAATACTTACAGACAGAATGGGTGAAAGCTTTACTGTTTTATGCGAAAACCGTCAGTTTTCCGTGTTGTATAATACCGTGCCTTTATATGCAGGCGATAAAAATATTCCCGATGTTGATTTTCTGACTCTCGAATTTACAACGGAAACTCCCGAAGATGTGCTTCGTATAATAAATACTCTTAAAAGCAAAAAAGCCCTTGCAGGCAGAAAGACTGCAGGACTTTATGAAAGAGAAATATATTAAAAGAAATTCCAGTCGGGAAGCGGTGCGCTGAAGGTCATATCCTTGCCGCTTTCGGGTTCTTTGAAAGTGAGAGAGCTTGAAAAAAGTGCTATAAAAGGAATATTATCCGAGGCACCGTATTTTCCGTCGCCGTAGACGGGATGCCTCCTTGAGGAAAACTGCACTCTTATCTGATGAGTTCTTCCCGTGTGAAGTTTTATTTTAACTAAAGAAAGCTCTCCTTTTGTTTCAAGAACTTTATATTCGAGGGACGCTTTTTTTACTCCCTTTCTCTCCCTTTTTACAACAAAGGATTTGTTCTTCTTTGAGTCCTTAAAAAGAAGGTCCTCCATAATTCCTTCAGAAGGAGTCGGTGTGCCGTGAACCAACGCGAGATATTCCTTGTGAAAACGGTTTTCTGTGATTTCTTTTGTAAGAAATGCTGCCGCTTTTTTAGTTTTACAGTAAACCATAACACCTGATGTTACGGTATCAAGGCGGTGTACGGGATAAATTTTCGAAGCTTTGGTCTGTTCTTTAAGCCTTGTTATCATATTATCGCCCTTTTCTTCCTGTGAGGGCAGTCCCGATGGCTTAATGCACACAACTATTTCCTTGTTTTCATATAATATTTCCATAAAATTCTCCGTAAAGTTTGTAAAAGCATTGTATATTGGGCATTCTCCAAAAATGTGATAAAATTGTGACATTTGTGTTAATCTTTCAAATACATTTAAAAATTACTTGCATTGGAACATTCTTGATGTTATTATTAGTATACAAGATATTATACTTTGTGTAATAGTAGGAAAGGAGTAATGAACAATGTACGATAATATCCCCGACGGCACAATGGATGAAATTTATGAAGGCGGTTGGCTTGAAGACTTAAATCAGAAAGAGTCTGAAAAGGTTATTAATTTTGTTAATGAGCTTAAAAATATGCTTTTAAGCGTTATTGCTGTTTTTGAAGATATTTTCAATTATATTGCTGAACTTTTCTAAAGCAATATAATCCGAATTCATTTTTATTACATTGATTAAAAGAAAAGCATATGCTAAGAACCGACGGTTTTCGTCGGTTTTCTTTTTTTGTTGTGAATAATCGTCAAATGCGCGTTTTTATCATTGTGAAATATTACGAAAAAAAAAGATGCCAAAGTATTGAAAAAGGTTGGTTTTTATGATAATATAAATATGCGTTTATATAACGAAATTTAGTATGCGAGGTGAAAATGAATGAATATCGGCGGTTTAGGCGGTTTCGGCGGTATAGGTAGCGCAGGATCTATGGATGGTACTCTTGCTTCAGTCGGTGGGTTTGTAGAGATGCTTCGAATGTTATTGGATATGATCATCGAATATGCTACAAAATTTATGAACCTTTTTAACGGCGATGATAATGCTGCTGCAGGCGAAGGCGAAGGCGAAGTAGAAGCATAATAATCTTTATATTAACACAGATCTGTATTAAAGAAAAAACGTTCGTTTTGAACGTTTTTTCTTTTTTAATAAATATTTTACCTTAAAATGCGTCTGTATGAGTGAGGAGGGATAGTATGGATGATGTAAAAATAATAAATTTGTTTTTTGCCCGTGATGAAAAAGCAATAAATGAAACTCAGAATAAATACGGGGAGTTCATACATTTTATTGCTTTTAATATCATGGAAAAAAATGAAGATGCCGAGGAATGTGTAAATGATACATATCTGAAGCTCTGGAATTCCATACCGCCCGAAAGGCCTTTGAGCTTTAAGGCGTACATCGGACGGATTACAAGAAATTCCGCTCTGAGCCGTTACAGATATAATAAGGCGGAAAAGAGAGATTGCGGAATTTATGTTTTACTGTCCGAGCTTGAGGAGTGTCTGCCCGACAATACAAGTGTTGAAAATGAGTATGACGGCAAACTGCTCTCGGAAATAATATCCGTATGGCTTAAAACATTATCCCCTGACAACAGAGCGGTTTTTATAAAACGCTACTGGTACGGTGAGAGTGTAAAAGACCTTGCAGAAAAAATGGGTGTTGCCCCCTCAAAGCTTTCCTCTTTGCTGTTTTCTTTGAGAAAACAGCTGAAAAAAGAACTTGAACGGAAAGGAGTAACAGTATGAACAGTGAGAATTTGTTCGACTCAATTACAAAGATAAACGATGAACTTATAACCGAAGCAGACGCATTTACTTTTAAGAAGAAAAAAAGACCTGTTCTGCCCATAATAGCCTCTCTTGCAGCAGCATTTATAATTGTGATAGCACTGGGCTTTATAGCCGACAATATGGAGCTTTCGATATTTTCAGGTAACCACGAGGTTGTGACTGATTTTGCAGATACAACATCCCGTGAAGAAACCACTACCTCTGTTATAGCGGAAAACACCACGGAAGAGGCTCCCGTTACAAATGAGTATACAAATCCCGTCAGGGTAGAAGCAAAGCCCATGAATCTTGTAAAAGCAGAATATCCTGTCCTTGCGAAATATCCTTTAATGGGTGAAAATCCTGAATACTCTGATAGAATGATGGGAACTTTTAATGAATGGAATGATGATTTGAGGAAACTGAGGAGTATTGATGTTGAAACGGATAATATCAAGACTTTTTCCGTTTCGCTTATGGAGGAATTTCTTACAGGTGATGAGGACGAGAATAAAACTTTATCCCCTCTTAATATCTATATGGCACTTTGTTTGCTAGCAGAAACCGTTGACGGAAAGTCCAGAGCTCAGATACTTTCACTTATGGGTGCTGATTCAATAGGCTCTCTTCGCACACAGGCAAATAAAATATGGCAGAGAAATTACCGTGATGACGGTGTGATGAAAAGCATACTTGCAAATTCTTTATGGCTTGACGATTTTGTAAAGTATAAAAAGAGCACAATAACCACTTTAGCAGAAAAATATTTTGCTTCCGTATATTCGGGCACTATGGGAAGTGACAGCTATAATGAGATGCTTAATAACTGGATAAATGAACAGACTGGCGGTCTTTTATCTCCCGAAATAAAAATGAGTCCCCAAACGGTACTGACAATTGCATCTACGCTTTTATATAATTCAAAATGGAATAATGAATTTTCGCCCAAACTTACAAAAGACGGAATATTTAATTCTCCGAGTGGAGAATTGAATATTGAATTTATGAATGGGCATACAACGATGCAGTATTATTGGGGAGATAAATTTGCCGCAATTGCTCTTCCGTTGGATATCGGCGGTCATATGTGGTTCATTCTTCCCGATGAAGGGGTTGATGCTGATGAAATATTCTCAGATTCTGAAGTACAAAAGCTTATTTCTTTAAATAGTACAGAACTGTATAATTATAAAAATTCTAAATTTCTGCAAGTAAATATGTCTGTTCCCAAGTTTGATGTTACGGAAACAAAGGACCTTACGGAAGGACTTAAAAATCTCGGTATTACCGATTGTTTGGATGCCGCAAAGGCAGATTTCTCTCCGCTTGCAACAGAAGCTGCAGGTATATTCCTTGACAAGGTAGAACACGGAGTAAGAGTTAAAATAGACGAGGAGGGGGTCTCTGCTGCGGCATATACCGTAATGATGGAAGCAGGTGCTCCTGCACCGCCTGATGAAACTGTCGATTTTATCGTAAACCGTCCTTTTGCCTTCGCTGTAACACTTGATTATGATGTCACCCTTTTTGCAGGTGTTGTAAATAACCCGTAAAAGTAAAGACCGCTCTTTCGTCTGAAAGGGCGGTTGATTTATTATGTATATTATGATAAAATATATATATAAACTTTCGGAGGGACATTATGGCAAAGAATGAAGTCAGCAGAAAAACTCTTAAATATTATGCGAAAATGGCGGCAGAGGCTTATATTAATGACCCTGTTTACTGCTATGCGTGTAAAAATGAGAAAATAAGAAAAAGATTTATATATCATTTTCTGCTGTTAAGACTCAATTCTTCAAGAAAAAAGGATATCTTTTATTTTGACGAAGAGGAAAGAGGACTTTGTATTCTCCGTGAAGCACATTATGACTACACCATGTGGCAGTTTTTAATGTGTCCAAATTGGGTTTTTCTCGTGCTTTATTTTCCGCTTACCATTAAAACTTTGTTGGCGTATTCCCACCTTGATAATAAGGATATTTTTGATGAAAAAACTTATATCGTATCCCCCGTTTTTGTTTCTCCAGAGCATCAGGGCAAGGGAATTGCAACGAAATTGTTGAAAATGGGTATTGAGGATATGCTTTCAAACGGATATAAGATAGGTCTTGAAACTCAGAATCCCGATAATGTAGGCTTCTATGAAAAACTCGGCTTCAGAACAGTGAAGCACGAATATTATAAATTAGAAAAAATAAATAATTATTACATGCTTTGCGAATAAAAAATAAACTCTCCCGATTTTTTTCGAGAGAGTTTTTTTGCTGTTTATGCAATTGTAGGTTTAAATGTACCTGTGCCGTCTTTGGGGGCAAGTCTTGCGGGGTTTCTTTCTATAATCGGCATCTCACCGTCTTTTACACATTCAGCTGTTACGGTTATCTTTTCAATAGACGGGTCTGAGGGAGCGGTATACATTATGGGTAAAAGAACCTTTTCCATAATTGCACGAAGTCCTCTGGCGCCTGTCTTTTTTTCAAGTGCAGATTTTGCTATCTCTGCGAAAGCTTCGGGGGTGAATTCAAGCTCGATGTTGTCAATGCCGAAAAGTCCCTGATACTGCTTGAAAAGAGAATTCTTAGGCTCTTTAAGAATTTTTACAAGTGCTTCCTCGTCAAGATTTCTCAGAGCCGTAAGAACGGGAAGTCTGCCTACAAGCTCAGGAATAAGACCGAACTTAACGAGATCCTGAGGAATTACCTTTGACATAATTGCATTTTCGTCAATTTCAGACTTTATAAGTATCTCGGAGCCGAAGCCGAGAACGGAATTGCCCATTCTTTTTTCAACTATCTTTTCAATACCGTCAAAAGCACCGCCGCAAATAAAGAGTATATTTGTTGTGTCTATCTGCAAGAATTCCTGCTGAGGATGCTTTCTTCCGCCCTGAGGAGGAACATTTGCAACCGTTCCTTCAAGAATTTTAAGAAGTGCCTGCTGAACGCCTTCACCGCTTACATCTCTTGTTATAGAGGTGTTTTCACTTTTTCTTGCTATTTTGTCGATTTCATCAACATAGATAATACCTCTTTCAGCTTTTTCTATGTCAAAATCGGCAGCTTGAATAAGTCTTAAAAGAATATTCTCAACATCCTCGCCAACATAACCTGCCTCTGTAAGTGTTGTGGCATCTGCTATGGCAAAGGGGACATCAAGGGTCTTTGCGAGTGTCTGTGCAAGGAAGGTTTTTCCTACACCTGTGGGGCCTAAAAGCAAAACATTGGATTTATTTATCTCAACATCTGTTTTAGCTTTTCTGTATATTCTTTTATAATGGTTATAAACTGCAACCGAAAGAGCTATTTTTGCCTGATCCTGTCCTATAACATATTCATCAAGCTTCGCCTTGAGCTCTTCGGGTTTCGGAAGAATTCTGGGAGATGAGGTTTTCTTCTTTCCCTGCTTTCTTCCGTTATTATCTCCTCCGGAAATAATACTCACACAGTTTTCAATACACTCATCGCAAATAAAGGCATCGGGGCCTTGTATGAGCATGGATACCTGTTCCTGTGTTCTTCCGCAGAAGGAACAGCGAAATTTATCTTTCGGTTCCTCGTATTTAGCCAATGGAAATTCCTCCCGGTTTATCTGTTGTAGAGAACTTTATCAATAAGACCGTATTCGAGAGCTTCTTGGGCACTCATGAAATTATCACGGTCAGTGTCACGCTCAATAACTTCAATAGGCTTGCCTGTTTCACGGGCTAAGATCTCATTGAGCTTCTGTCTTGTTTTAAGAATATGGTCTGCTGCGATCTTGATATCGGAAGCCTGACCGCGTGCGCCGCCTAAAGGCTGGTGGATCATAATTTCTGCATTGGGAAGAGCATATCTCTTACCGGGGGTACCTGCTGCAAGAAGGAATGCACCCATGCTTGCTGCCATGCCCATGCAGATTGTTGAAACATCACACTTGATGTAGTTCATTGTATCAAAAATTGCAAAGCCTGCGGAAACTGAACCGCCGGGGGAATTGATATAAAAAGATATATCTTTTTCGGGATCCTGTCCTTCAAGGAAAAGAAGCTGAGCCACAACAAGACTTGCTGTAACATCGTTTACTTCTTCGGAAAGAACGATAATTCTGTCATTGAGAAGACGGGAATATATATCATATGCTCTTTCACCGCGGTTTGTTTGTTCGATGACTGTAGGAACAAGACTCATATAGGGATTGGGTATCATAATAAAGTCCTCCTGTATATGTTTTTTGAAAAACGGCCGGAAGTTTTTTCCGACCGTTTATAAGTGATTTTAGACCGAAAAATCAATTGTTATTCGGAATTATTCGCTGATTTCGGTATTTTCTTCCTGATTAGCTACTTCTTCAGCAGCCTTTTTCTTTGTTGTCTTCTTAGCTGCGGGCTTCTTAGCTGCCTTTTTCTTGGGAGCATCTCCTTCAGCTGCATTGTCCATAACAACTGCAGTAGCCTTTCTTGCCTTAAGCTCTTTCTTAACAGTATCAGCCATAATAGCCTTCTTTACTGTTTCGAGATCTACACCGTATTTTTCTGCCATTGAAGCGAATTCTGCATCTACATCTTCGTCTGATACTTCAATGCCTTCAAGAGAAGCGATCTTTTCAAGAGCAAGCTCTATCTTAACTTCCTTAACTGCTCTTTCTTTGTATGTTTCCTTGATGGAATCAACTGTCATGCCGAGGTATGAGAGATACTGTTCAAAGGGAAGACCCTGTGATTCAACATTATATCTGAATTCAGAGATCATATTTTCAACAGCTCTGTTGTTCATAGCTTCGGGGATTTCACCGACAACGAGCTCTGCGAGCTTGTCGAAGATTTCGTTTTCGTAATTTCTGTCGGAAGCAGTCTTCTTCTGCTCTTCAAGAGTCTTTCTGATATCAGCCTTGAGCTCGTCAAGTGTATCGAATTCGGAAATATCCTTAACGAATTCATCATCTGCTACGGGAAGCTCTTTCGCCTTTACTGCATGAAGCTTGATTTTGAATACTGCAGCCTTGCCTGCAAGAGTTTCAGCATAATCCTCGGGGAAGTTTACATTTACATCAAATTCTTCACCGGGGTTATGGCCTACGATCTGATCTTCAAAGCCGGGGATGAAGCTACCTGAACCGATTTCAAGCTCATATTCTTCAGCTTTTCCGCCTTCGAATGCTTCGCCGTCAACAAAGCCTTCAAAGTCGATAACTGCGATATCGCCGTTTACTACAGCTCTGTCTTCAACGGGAACTATTCTTGCATTCTGCTCGAGTTTTTTCTGAAGCTCTGCTTCTACTTCTTCATCACTTACTTCTGTGGGAATTCTTGTTGCGGTAAGACCTTTGTAGCCTTCGATTGTGATTTCGGGCTTAACTGTTACCTTGCATACGAGCTCAACACCGTTTTTGCCTATTTCCTTGATATCGAAATCAAAGGGATTATCAACGGGTTCGATACCTGCTTCTTCAATAGCTGCTTCATAAGCTGCGGGGAATGCTATTTCAAGAGCATCATCATAGAAAACGCCTTCGCCGAATCTCTTTTCAATAATAGCTCTGGGAGCTTTACCTTTTCTGAAACCGGGGATAGCAATGTTTCCCTTTTCCTTGTTGTAAGCCTTGTTTATTGCCTTCTCAAATTCTTCTGCTGAGATTGAGAGAGCAAGGGTAAATTCATTTGTGCCTGTTTTTTCTGCTGATTTTAACATTTTAAGTCCTCCTGACTTTTTAACTCGCCTATCGGCAATCATAATATTAGCCATAACATTATAGCAGAAACATTTTTTAATTTCTACTGTTTTTATAAAAAAAATATAAGAATAATATACTTAAAGCATTATTTTTTTTGGGCAGAATGCGAGAAAATCCGATGAAATCAAAGAAAATGTTATTCCGTCGTAAGTATATTTTTCATAACGCCCCGTTCTGTCACCGTGAATATGACCGAAGTAACATCTTTTTATTCCGTACTTTTTCAGTACATCTAAAAGCTCTTTGCATACTCCCGTTTCATAAACTACGGGATAATGTAAAAACGCAACGGGTTCTCCGGGAAGCTTTAATGCCGCTTCAATTGAAAGAGAAAGCCTTCCTGCTTCTCTTAAAATAACCTTTTCCGCATTATCTGCTTTATCGTCAAAAAACCAGCCTCTGGTTCCGCATACGGCAATGTCTTCTGCCTGATATGCGTTGTTGAAAAGAAAATTCAGTGTTGAAAGTTCATTTTCTTCGGTAAATTCGAGCATTTTTTTCATTGTGCACCACCAATAATCGTGGTTGCCCTTGCCGATTATTTTTTTACCGGGAAGTGAATTTATAAATTCGAGGTCCTTTTTTGCTTCATTAAGATTCATACCCCATGATATATCACCCGGCAAAATAACGGTATCACCGGGAGATACTATATTCTCCCAGTTTGTTTTAAGCCTCAGGGTATAGTCCTGCCAGCCCTTGAATATGTCCATAGGTTTTTCGGTACCTAATGATAAGTGCGGATCTGCAATTACGAAAACTGACATTTTATCCTTCCAAAAATCAAAAAATTTCCGATTATAATCTACCTTCTCCCGTAAATGATAAATACGGAAGCCGCTTCCTTCCTCCGAAAAAATGCCCATGGGCGCAAAGAACGAAAGATTTCTTTCCGAAAAGTGATTTGTTTTCGGTAAGAAAAAAGCAGCGGTTTCCGTATAGGGAGATGAAAAAAATGAACAAAAAATGTGAAGAAAACTCCAATATCACTTGTGATGCAAAAAACTGTATCTATCACACCACAGATTGCGGATGCACTGCTGAGTCTATAAAAGTAAGCAACAAAAACGCATGTTCATGCACAGAAACCTGCTGTGCTACTTTTGAGCTTAAAAACTCAGCAGTTAACGGTATCTGATCTGATCAAATACCCAGCATTGAGAAAACTATGCCCTGCATCTCATCTTTTTCGCAAATATCTGTAAAGCGCGGTTTTGCACCCCAGAGCTCTGTTAATTTTGCAGGAGCCGGAACACCTGAAATACTGTCAAGCGCAGACATTAATTCAAATTCATCGTCAGATGAGGGAGCTTCTCCGAGTCCTTCAAGAACAGCGGGTGAGAATTTGTAGGGCGAAGCAGTTGATACGATAACAGTAGGTGTGTTGTCACCTGTTGAGGCACGGTATTCGTTGTAAACATTTATTGCAACACCCGTATGAGGATCTGAAAGATAATTATATGAATTGAATGTTTCACCGATAGTCTTCTTGGTATCGGTATCGTCACAGCAGCCTGCTGCAAAAGCCTTTTGGATCTTCATGAGCATTTCGTCGGATACCGTGTATTCACCTTTTTCGGAGAGAGCTGAGAAGAGAGCTTTGATCTCTTCACTGTTATCGCCGCTTAAATGGAAAAGAAGTCTTTCAAGGTTACTTGAAACCAGAATGTCCATTGAGGGAGATACGGTTGTGTGGAACTGTCTTACACGGTTGTATCTTCCTGTGTTGATAAACTCGGTGAGAACATTATTGGCATTGGATGCGCAAATAAGCTTATTTACGGGAAGTCCCATTTCCATTGCGTAGTAAGCGGCAAGGATATTACCGAAGTTTCCTGTTGGGACGGTAAAGTTTATCTTTTCGCCGTTTACTATCTGTCCCGACGCAATCATATCTGCATATGCGGAGAAATAGTAAACTATCTGGGGAACAAGTCTTCCCCAGTTTATTGAGTTTGCGGAAGAAAATGCCATATTGTTATTCAGAAGCTTTTCTTTAACGGCGGGATCGGTGAAGATAGTTTTTACACCTGTCTGTGCATCGTCAAAGTTTCCTTTAATTGCGCATACGCCGACATTAGAGCCTTGCTGAGTTGTCATCTGAAGCTTCTGCATAGCACTTACACCCTCACTGGGGTAGAAAACGAGAATTTTGGTGCCTGGAACATCCTTGAAGCCTTCAAGAGCAGCTTTTCCCGTGTCGCCTGAGGTAGCAACAAGAATAACTGTTTCCTTGCCGTCGGACATTCTTTCGGCACTGCCTGTAAGAAGGTAGGGAAGAAGCTGTAATGCCATATCCTTGAAAGCGCATGTAGGGCCGTGCCACAGCTCAAGAATGTTGATATTATCATGAAGATTAACAAGGGGAGCTACTTTTTCATGGGTAAAGCCTGTTGAATAAGCACCTAATGTATCTTCGTCGATTTCTTCATCGGTAAAATCAGTGAGATACAGGGAAAGAACTTTCCGTGCTCGCTCAATATAAGTCATAGGTACGAGGGATTCAATGAAATCTGCCGTTACCTTAGGAATATCGGTGGGCACGAAAAGGCCGCCTTCGGTAGAGATGCCGTTTGCTATTGCAAAGCTTGATGAAACCGAGAGCGTATTGTTGCGGGTAGATGTGTAATTCATAAAAAACCTCCGTGCGGTAATTTTTTTGCATTTTATTTTACCAAAAAAAACTAAAGTTGTAAAGCATTATTTAATATTTATTATATATAAATTTCTTGCAATGGTTTTCTTTTTATGATATTATAACATATTACGGAGGCTGATAGTATGAGTGAGTATATGAAAAAACTTATTTCAGATATAAATGACCACGCGGAATTGCGCATGCAGACTGCCAGAACAAGAAGAGTTTCAATTGTCGGCGGAGCTTTGGTCGGTAACATGTCATCGGTATCAAAGGGTATTGGTGCGCGTGTATATAAAAACGGTGTGTGGGGCTTTGCTTCAAAGAGCAATACCGATGAAAACAGTGCAAAAGAGGTGCTGTTATCTGCAACAGAAAATGCAGGACTTCTCTCAGCTAAAATACCTAAGAATAAAGGTAAACTTATAAATGCACAGTGTGTACAGTATTCCGAAAAAAGAGCATTTACGGATGTTTCGCAGAAAACTCTTGTGGATTTTGCAAAAGAAGTGGATTCGTATATTGAGAAAAAATATCCCGCTCTTACATCACGTCATGTAGGTCTTTCAACAGGCTGTATTGAAAAAACTCTTTACACCTCGGAAGGCTCTTTCGCATATCAGCTTTTCCCGAGAACCTATATGATAGTTTCCATGTCAATTGAAGCCTCTGACGGAACCAATATTGAGCTTTTTGATGTAATGGGCGGCGGAGAAGGATATTTCTCAGACCATTATTCAGATCCCGCATTATTGTTCCCTATGATAGATTCATTATATGAAGAGCTCATAAATAAAAAAGAGGGAATTTTCCCCGATGCAGGAGAGGCTCTTTGTATAATAGATTCTTCCATTGCAGGTATGGTAGCCCATGAAGCAGTGGGACATACCGTTGAAGCGGATCTCGTGCTTGCAGGCAGTGTTGCTGCTTCCAATCTCGGAAAAGAAGTGGCTTCTCCTCTCATAAGTCTTACGGATTTTGCCCATACCGCATTTGGTGAAAAAGCTCCTCTTCCCGTATATGTTGACGATGAAGGCACACTTTGTCAGGATGCCGTTATTATTAAAGACGGTGTACTGCAAGGGTATATGAATAATCTTGAAAGTGCTTTGCATTTCGGTGTGAAGCCTTTGGGAAATGCGAGAGCATATGCTTTTTCGGATGAACCGCTTATAAGAATGAGAAACACCGCAATTCACCCCGGTAAGGATAAGCTTGAGGATATGATAGCCTCCGTTGATAAAGGCTATTATCTTACGAGAACACAAAACGGTCAGGCAGATACTACAGGCGAATTCATGTTCGGTATCACCATGGGTTATGAAATAAAGAACGGTAAGCTCGGAAAGGCTCTGAGGGATACTACAATTTCAGGTGTAGCCTTCAATATGTTAAAGAGCGTTGATATGCTTTCAGATACCGTTTCATGGGATTTTGCAGGCTATTGCGGTAAAAAACAGCCCATGCCTGTATCTATGGGCGGCCCTTCAATCAGATGTAAAGTAAATATCGGAGGCAGATAACATGGATAAGCTTAAAAAAGCAGCAAAGTATATTCTCGAACAGCTTGTTTCTTCGGGTGCCGATGCCGCACAGGTCAGTGTTTCCGAAGGAAGAGTTGAGGAATTCAATGTTGATGCAGGTGAGTTTTCTCTCATAAGAAGCGTATTCAATTCAGGCGCTTCAATGAAAGTAATCAAGAATATGAAAAAGGGAACTGCTTCCGTGAATCAGCTTGATAAGGAAGCGGTGGATAATGCCGTAAATGAATGTATGGCAGCAGCCGAAACGGGTGTAGAAGACAGTGCTCTTTCAATTGCCGAAAAGGAAGAAAACGGCGATTTCGTTTCGGGAGAACTCACGCCCGATAAAGAAAAATTCTTTGACTCTCTCATTAAATTTACAGAGGATGTTAAAAGACTTTTTCCCGAAATCATGCTTGAACAGGTAATAGCTTCCTATTCTTACGGAAAGCATGTTTTCGGAAATACAAACGGTGTGCTTTTTACGGAAGAAGACGGCTCATATTCAGTAAATATTATGTATTCGGCACATAAAGATGATAATGTGACTTCTTTCAACTATATAGGTGTTGACTATCTCGACCCCGCTCAGGATATTCTTGAAACAGCCGATGTAAAGCTTATGCTTGAAAGAGCGGTAAAAGAGCTTGATGCAGTACCGTTTTCGGGAAAATTCACCGGAACGGCAGTGTTTTCCCCCGCTTGTCTTTGCGATTTTATTTCAACAATTACCGATTCCTTTACAGGGGACTTGTCACTTATAGAGGGTACTTCTCCATGGAAAGACAGCCTCGGAAAAGAGGTTGCCGACCCTTCATTTACTCTCTCTGTTATTCCTCTTAGTGATGAAATAGTCTGCGGTGAGAGAATAACTGCAGACGGTTATAAGTCAGAAAATTACGATATTATTAAAAACGGTGTTCTCGAAAGCTTCAGTCTTTCAGAGTATGCCGCAAGAAAAACAGGTCTTAAAAGAGCTAAAAGCACCAGCGGCTGTGTAAAGGTGCAATGCGGCGATAAGACTCTCGAAGAAATAGTAAAAAATATAGATAACGGTATTTTGGTATGCCGTTTTTCGGGCGGAGAGCCCGCAGGCAACGGAGATTTTTCTGGTGTTGCCAAAAACAGCTTTTTGATTAAAGACGGCAGAATAGCAAGTCCTCTTTCGGAAACCATGATAAGCGGAAATTTAGCACAGATGCTTAAATGTGTTAACGGAATTTCTTCCGAAAGCGTGAATTACGGCACTTGCATTATGCCCTATGCGGCCTTTGACGGAATAACCGTTTCAGGCGCAAACTGATATTAATTTTTCCGGAGTTTTAGTATATGGATAAAAACTTTATTTTTTCAATGGTGCCTTTAAGGGGAGTGTCTCTTTTCCCCGGGATGACGCTTCATTTTGATGTCGGAAGGCGTTCATCTCTTGCGGCACTTAAAAATGCAAACGGACAGGATATCTTTTTTGTAACACAAAAGGATGTGACTGTTGAAAAGCCCGAAGAGGATGATCTTTATCCCATAGGCGTTGTCGGCACTGTCCGTCAGATAATAAAATTGCCCGAGCAATCCTCAATGGTGCGGGTTGTCGTAGAGGGAAAATACAGGGCTAAAATAGATGAATTCGTTCAGAAAAGACTTTTTTATAAAGTAAAAGTTTCACCTCTTGAGGATAATCTTTCGCTTCCAACAGGCTTTGAAGGCTCTTTCCAATTTCTTGAAGAAGCCTCGTTATACAGCACAAAGAGATTTTTTGACGAATACGCTGAGCATATCCGCCATATGTCACCTGAAATGTTTCATAAGATATATGAATCAAAGGATCTCGGTGAGCTTACAGATTACATTGCAGGTAATATCATGCTTTCAATGGAAGATAAGCAGACACTGCTCGGGGAGCTCAATATTTTTGCCCGTTCAGAGCTTTTGTGTGCGGTGCTCGCTAAGGAAACTCAGATACTTGAGCTTGATGCCGAGCTTCAGGACAGAGTTCAGGAACAGATGGACAAAAATCAGAGAGAATATTATCTTCGTGAAGAAATGAAAGCCATTACAGAGGAATTGGGTGAGCTTGAGGGTGATGATTCAACGGGGCTTATGTCAAAAATCCGTGAAAGCCTTATGCCTGAAGAGCTGAAGGAAAAGCTTTATTCCGAAATAGAAAGACTTAAGAGAATGTCCCCGTCCTCTGCCGACGGAAATGTTCTTCGCTCATACATAGAAAAATGTCTTGATATTCCTTGGGGTAAGTACACCAAAGAGAACACCTCACTTATCAAAGCAAAAAAGGTTCTTGAAAAAGACCATTACGGTCTGAAAGAAGTTAAAGAGCGTATAACCGAAATGCTTGCGGCCTTAATGGTATCTCCCGATATAAAAGGACAGATAATTTGTCTTGCCGGTCCTCCCGGTGTGGGAAAAACCAGTGTTGCAAGAAGTATTGCACAGGCTACTAACAGAAAGTATGTAAGAATTTCTCTTGGCGGCGTAAGAGATGAGGCAGAAATCAGAGGTCACAGAAAAACATATATCGGCTCAATGCCCGGCAGAATAATCAATGCGCTTACGGAAGCAGGTTCAATGAACTGTCTTATGCTTCTTGATGAAATAGATAAGCTCGGGAGTGATTTTAAGGGTGACCCCGCTTCGGCTCTTCTTGAAGTTCTCGACGGTGAGCAGAATTTCGCCTTCCGTGACCACTATATAGAGCTTCCCGTGGATTTAAGTAAGGTTTTATTTATCACAACTGCAAACGATAAGCATATGATTCCCGATGCACTTCGTGACAGAATGGAAATAATAGATCTTCCGAGCTATACATATGAAGAGAAATTCTCAATTGCAAAGAAGCATCTTATTCCCAAGCAAATGAAAGAGCATTCTCTTACAAAGGAAAACTTTAAGATAACAGATGCGGCTTTGAGAATTATTATAGACGGTTACACAAGAGAAGCAGGTGTCAGAATTCTTGAAAGAAAGATAGCATCTCTTTGCAGAAAAGAAACCGTAAGACTGGCTTCCGGTAACACAGAAAAGCTTGAGATAACAGATAAAAATCTCGAAGAATTCTTAGGTATTAGAAAATACCGTCCCGAAGAAAATGTGCTTGAGGATAATATAGGTGTAGTAAACGGACTCGCATGGACTTCTGTAGGCGGTGAGCTTCTCAAGGCAGAAGCCGTGGTGCTTGACGGAACGGGTAAGATAGAATATACAGGTTCTCTCGGAGATGTCATGAAAGAATCCGTAAGAACGGCAGTAAGCTATGTACGTTCTCGTGCAGACAGATTTTCAATAAATCCCGATTTCTATAAGGAAAACGATATCCATGTTCATTTCCCCGAGGGTGCCGTGCCGAAGGACGGTCCCAGTGCAGGTGTCACCGTAACGACGGCTTTAGTATCCGCATTGACGGGAAGAAAAGTAAGAGGCAGTATTGCAATGACGGGTGAAGTTACTCTTACGGGAAGAGTACTTCCCATCGGCGGACTTCGTGAAAAGGCAATGGCAGCTTACAGAGAGAAAATCTCAACTGTTATCATACCGTTCGGCAATATTCCCGATATCGAAGAAATTGATGAAGCAGTTAAAAAGCAAGTGGAATTTATCCCTGTGAAAAATGTGGATGAGGTTATAGATATTGCGCTTTATCCCGAATTTCCCCCTAAAAAAGAGAAATCAAAAACAGAAAAGCTTGATACTGTAATTCCTTCTAAGAATAACAGAGAAGGTCTTTCATGTAAAAGAAACTGACGAAAGGACTTTAGTATAAATGAATATTAATAATGTAAAATTCGAAGCCTCTTTCGGAACAGCTTCACAGCTGAGAGCCTCCGATCTTCCCGAAATTGTATTTGCAGGAAAATCTAATGTAGGTAAATCCTCACTCATAAATAAGTTTTTCAACAGAAAGAATCTTGCGAGAGTTTCGGGAGTGCCCGGAAAAACCACAACAATAAATTTCTTCCTTGTTGACGGAGTGAGAATTGCCGATCTTCCCGGCTACGGCTATGCAAAGCGCTCGGATAACGAAAGACGCCGTTGGGGAGAGCTCATGGAAGCATATTTTGCCTCCGAAAGAAACATAAAGCTTGTAATTCAGCTTCTTGATATGCGTCACGAGCCCACCGAGGATGACAAAACAATGCTGGGCTTTTTGGAGGATGCAGGCTTTCCGTTTATTTGCGTTCTTACAAAATGTGATAAGCTTAATAAAACTGAAAGAGAGCAGAGAAGAAAGGCATTTGCAGAAAACCCATATCTTAAAGCCTCTCTGAAAGTAATAGAAGCCTCCGCCCAGAACGGCGAAGGCATGAAAGAGCTTAAGGAAACAATAGAAAACAGTATTGCCGAATAAATTATAATTAACAAAAAAGACCTATGTTACCGTAATGTGATAACATAGGTTCTTTTCTTTATCGATAAAGAGCAGGGATATATGAGAACAGCTTTTCGAAGAAAGCGATTATTCTTCCGAAAAGTCCGAAGCTCGGAACAGTAGCTGCGCTTTCGGTGTTTAAGACTGTGAAGCTGTCAAATATCTCACCCGAATCCGTAAGATATGAATTGACTTCAATGGTATCTTCAGTAAATGTAAGAAGAGAATATGAAGCTTCCTTAAGATCAACGCTGTGTACTATATAATCTGTAGCTGATGTGTCGAAGCTGCTGCATTTTCCGCCTGAAGCTGAGCCTGCTTCAAAATAAACAGTGCCCACTGTAGAAATTCCGCCGTTATAAATGGGGTATGTTCTCGAATAAAAGTGATTGTGTCCGCTGAGAACTAAGTCAATATCGTATTTGTCAAAGGTGCTTTTAAGTGTGCCTGCACAAATCATGTTTGTGAATTCGTCGGCATCTGCTGAATATGCACCGTGGTGGAGCATTATAACTCTCCATGCGGCATCGGGATATTTTGCTATGGCATCTGAAATTGTTTTAATGTGAATGGGTGAAATGATATTATTTGAATCAAGAACTATAAAAAGAGCATTTCCGTATGAGAAATAATAATCATTTCCGATGGCGTTATTACCCGCGTCACCAAAATAAAGAGGGAAAAGCGGAGAATAGAAATCGTGATTGCCCGATGTCGGTGCAAAGGGAATATTTTTTAATGTATCGGGTGAGAAAAGGGCATTGTACTGAGTAAGTGAAAAGCCTTCATTTACCTGATCGCCTGCAGTGAGTATAAGCTCGGCACCGTTGTTTTCGGCACTCTTAAGTGTTCTTTCCCAGCCGTATGTGTCATCCTGAACAGCTTTTTCACTGTTGCCGCCTGAGCGGCCGAGCTGCGGGTCTGCTGAGAACATTGCAGTAAATGAGGTGTCTTCTTTTTCTACAGAAAAGCTTCCGTTATATGTAACACCGTCTGCAGTATAACTGTAGGTATAGCTTCCGTCCGTGAGGTCATAAAGCTTTACCGTGTGAATTATTCCGTGAAGAGCAATTTTACATTCGGGTTTTGCCGAAAATTCATTTTTGCCGTCGGAATATATAAAAGTGCTTTCAAGGGAATTGGATATCCAAGAAAAAACTCTGTCATTTTCTTCTTCACCGGGATTTTGCCAGAGCTTTCCTGAAGCGGAGGTTCTTTCATCCCAATTTTTTAACCATTCTTCTGTGGCTGAAACGGGATTTGCCGCAAATGCCGAAAGGCTTAAGGTCATCAGCATTATGAGTGTTAAGAAAACAGTTAATATTTTTTTCATAATATTCATCTCCTTGATAAGTTGATTTTACTATTTTTTCGCTTATCTGTCCATAAAAAAACGGTAATTTAAAGAAAAATAAATAAATTTAGTGCAACTTTACCCAATATTTGGACTTTTCTTTTTTATATTGTTGTGTTATTATATGTATAATATCTAAAAAAGGGGAAAATGTTTATGAATAACTTCCTTCACAAGCTCTTCGGCACAACCCCCGGTCAGGGTGTTCAGCCGAAGGAAGCAATTGCCTATTCTGTTACAGGTATCGGACAGAATTTTATCTGTACTATTATAGGCTCTTATCTTACTATTTTTATGACAGATGCACTTTTATTCGGTGCCAGCGATGTTAAAATAGGTATAGTTGACGGCGCTATCGCTGTTGCTATTCTTATGCTCGTTACCCGTGTATTCGATGCTTTCAACGATCCCATAATGGGCAGTGTCGTTGATAAGACGAGAACCAAGTGGGGTAAGTGCCGTCCCTATCTTAAATGGATGGCTATTCCTATAGGTATATGTACCATACTTTGCTTCTTGCCCGTATTCTCTGCGAAATCCGTTGCCAGCTTTGCTGTTATTTCGGTTTTGTATATCATCTGGTCAGTTGTTTATACGATTGCAGACGTTCCCTATTGGGGACTGTCAACCTGTCTTACAAACGATACCACGGTAAGAGGCAATATTCTTACCGTTGCCCGTCTTGCTTGTACTGTCGGTGCAGGTTTAGTTACTGTCGGTGTTCCGATCGTTACCGATGCTATTACTGCAAAGTATAAATATACAGATTCCGCAGAACATATTGCTCTCATTATGAAAGACTACGGTGTTGATGCAGAAGGTGCAACCGCTTTCGTCGGAACTGTTATAAAGAGCATGACAGATGCAAATGCAAACACTCTCAAATGGGCATACTTTATCTTTGCTGTTATATTCGTTGTTGTTGCAATGCCTATGTTCTTCTATGGCTTCAAGAACACAAAGGAAAGATTTACGGCAGAAGGCGAGCCCCCCTCATTCGTACACAACATTAAGCTCCTTTTCAAAAACAAAGAGCTTCTTCTTATCGTTCTTTCAGGAATCCTCGGCGGTGCAAGAATGGTTTATACATACACAGGCGGTCTTTATTTCGCAAAGTATGTTCTTAAAAACGAAGGCCTTTTCGGTATTATAACTCTTCTCGTTGTACCCGGCGGTCTTGTAGCTTCTCTTCTTGTTCCTTATCTTACAAAGAAGTTCACAAAGAAATATACATATATTTTCGTTCACCTCTTCGGCGGTGTCGTAATGGCAATTATGTATTTCGTAGGATATGATGCAACATGGAAGCTTATTGTTGCAGCTATCGGTCTTATCCTTCTCGGTATTCCTCAGGGTGTTAATAACATCATGACCTATGCTATGATAGGTGATACGGTTGATTATCTTGAGTGGAAAACAGGCGAGAGAGGCGAAGGTATCTGTTTCGCAATGCAGACTCTTATTAATAAGATAGGTATGGCAGTAGGTGCTTTCATCGGTGTTATGTCAATGGCTATTGCAGGCATCAATGCAGAAACAGGCTTTGTTGAATCCCCCGATGCACTCTGGAATGTGCTTATCCTTTCAGGTGTTATCAGTATGTTCGCTTGCGCAGTACCCATGTTCTTCTATACTGTTACAGAAAAGAGACAGAGAGAAATGGTTGCAGAAATCGCAGCAAGAAAGAGCAAATAAAATTCAATTAAGAAAAACAGCCGGAACAGGTTTTTCCTTGTTCCGGCTTAAATTTTTGAATTTATCATATTGGAAGATATCCCGAAAGAATGTAAAACAAAGGAACCAGAAGTAATGCGGGTAAGAAATTTGCTACCTTAATTTTTGTTATTCCGAGAAGGTTAAGTCCAAGCGCTATTATCATAACTGAGCCTGCACATGTAATTTCCGCTATCATGGCAGTATCTGTGAGAATATTCTGTAAAAGCGAAGCGAGAAGCACGAGTCCGCCCTGATAAATAAGAACAAAAACAGCGGCAAACATGACACCTATTCCAAGGGTACTCGAAAGCATACAAGAAGAAATCAGATCAAGTATTGATTTTGTTATAAGAAGCTCGTTATCGCCTTGAAGTCCTGCATTAAGAGAACCGACTATTGTCATAGCACCGATACAGAAAAGAAGTGATCCCGTAATAAAGCCCTGTGCTAAGGTGCCTTTTTCACCTTTTGATTTCATTTTATTCTCAAGAAAATCTCCTGCTTTTTGCAAAAGCGCATCAATATCAATTGCGGTTCCTATTATTGTTCCGAATACCATTGAAAGAATGAGAACTATTGTGTTTTCGCCTTCTAAAGCTCCGCTGATACCGATATACAGTGTGCAAAGACCTATTGCCGTCATCGCAGCCTTTGAGATTTTTTCATTAATTCCTTTTTTCAGAAGAAGACCGAATGTACTTCCGAGAATTACCGTTACAACATTTATTATTACGCCGAGCATTATTTTTTCATCTCCAAAGTGAAAAATTCCTGAATATATTAGCACAATCTTACACAATTTGTAAATATAAATGCCTAAAAATGAGCATAATTAAAGCAAGAAATACTTGAAAATATTGTCGTATGCTTGTATAATTATATGGATGTAAAAATTGAAAGGAGATAATTCCAATGAACTATTCACATGAAGTACAGAATATGTGCGTTGTTGCTAAGGGCGTAGGACACAAGTGTGCTCCCATCCCTCAGGAAGGCGCATGGACTCATTCAACTCAGATCACTGATATCAACGGTCTTACACACGGTGTAGGTTGGTGTGCTCCTCAGCAGGGCGCTTGCAAGCTTACTCTCAATGTTAAGAACGGTATCATTGAGGAAGCACTTGTTGAAACTCTCGGTTGCTCAGGTATGACTCACTCAGCAGCTATGGCTTCCGAAATTCTCCCCGGCAAAACAATTCTTGAAGCACTCAACACAGACCTTGTTTGCGATGCTATCAACACAGCTATGAGAGAGCTCTTCCTTCAGATCGTATACGGCAGAACTCAGACTGCTTTCTCAGAAGGCGGACTTCCCGTAGGTGCAGGTCTTGAAGACCTTGGTAAGGGTCTCAGAAGCCAGGTTGGTACTCTCTTCAGCACAAAGGCTAAGGGTGTAAGATATCTTGAACTTGCAGAAGGCTATATCACAAAGATGGCTCTTGATGAAGACGATCAGGTTATCGGCTATAAGTTTGTTCATCTCGGCAAGATGATGGAAGCTATCCGTAAGGGTGTTGACGCTAACGAAGCACTCGTTAAGGCTACAGGTCAGTACGGCAGATTCGATGATGCAGCAAAAGTCATCGATCCCCGTGAAGAATAATAGAGGGAGGAAATAACAATGGCATTATTTGAAAGCTACGAAAGAAGAATTAATCAGATCAATGTTGCTCTCGAAAAGTACGGCATTGCCTCTCTCGACGAAGCAAAGAAGATTTGCGATGATAAGGGTATTGATGTTTATAATCTCATCAAGGGTATTCAGCCCATCTGTTTTGAGAACGCTTGCTGGGCATATATTACAGGCACAGCTATCGCTATAAAGAAGGGTTGTGTGAAGGCAGCTGACGCTGCTGAAGCAATCGGCGAAGGTCTTCAGGCTTTCTGTATCCCCGGTTCAGTTGCTGATGACAGAAAGGTTGGTCTTGGCCACGGTAACCTTGCAGCTATGCTTTTAAGAGAAGAAACAAAGTGCTTTGCATTCCTTGCAGGTCACGAATCCTTTGCAGCTGCTGAAGGCGCTATCGGTATCGCTAATTCCGCTAACAAGGTAAGAAAACAGCCTCTTCAGGTTATCCTTAACGGTCTCGGAAAAGATGCTGCTCAGATTATCTCAAGAATCAACGGTTTCACATTCGTTGAAACAAAGTTTGATTATATGACAGGTAAGCTTGAAATCGTAAGCGAAAAGGCTTACTCCAACGGCCCCAGAGCTAAGGTTCGTTGCTACGGTGCAGACGATGTTCGTGAAGGCGTTGCAATCATGCATCAGGAAAGTGTTGACGTTTCCATCACAGGTAACTCAACTAACCCCACTCGCTTCCAGCATCCCGTTGCAGGCACATATAAGAAGGAATGTAATGAAATCGGCAAGAAGTATTTCTCCGTTGCTTCAGGCGGCGGCACAGGCCGTACACTTCATCCCGACAATATGGCAGCAGGCCCCGCTTCCTACGGTATGACAGACACAATGGGTCGTATGCACTCAGATGCACAGTTTGCAGGCTCTTCCTCAGTTCCCGCTCATGTAGAAATGATGGGACTTATAGGCGCAGGTAACAACCCCATGGTTGGTATGACTGTTGCATGTGCAGTTGCTATAGAGGAAGCTTCTAAATAAGTCAAATCCCTTATATATCAACGGATTTAAGATTTATAAGTAATAATGCTCCTGTTCAGTAAAAGCTGAGCAGGAGTTTTTCTATGCAAAAAACTTTACAAAACTTTACAAGAATCTAAAAAATATTCATCAGCACAAATGAAAAATCTCCCGTTCCCAATTTGAACAGGAGATTTTTAAGAACGATATTAAGTTTTAACTGTCAACATCGTTCAGAATGGTGCTTAACTGCTGTAATTTTTCTTCTGATAAATTAAGTGTTTGCAAGGCTTTCAGTATATCTGAAACAGATGACTGCTGTCCGCTGATTTTAGTGAGTGTGTCATTGAATTCGTTTTCTGTTATGTGCATATATGTTTTTGTTTCCACAGAGGATTTATGTCCCATAAGACTTTGAATAATATGTTCCTGATATCCTTTTGCACGTAGCCTTGAACTAAAAGTATGTCTTAAGGAGTGTATGTTAAAATCTTCATAAATAGCAGGCTCTTTTTCTTTTCCGTGAACAATTCTGCCAAGATGCTGAACGACGGATTCCGTAACAAGCTTTCCGTCTTCACGGCGGTTTACAAAATCAATTTTATATCCGATTCCTTCGGTATTTACAATACCGTTTTCAAATGTTTCTTTGACACTATTGAACTCTTCAAAATCGGTTGTTATATACGGTTTATCTGTTTTTGTGTAGTAGTATTCTTTATATTTTTTACCGAGCATTTTGCGATAAAACTGCTGTTTTTCATATTCTCTTTTCAGCAGTTCTTCAAGTTCCGGTGTCATCGGAATAATTCTTTTTGAATTATACTTCGGATTTGCTGTGTACCAGCCAAAGTTTTTGAGACATGGATGCTTTTTAATTAATTCTTCTTCTCTTGCAGACAGAAGCTGTTTGGATGAATTTCGTTGAAGCTGTCTTGAGATAAACAAACAGTGCTTGCCAAATGAAACATCGGACCAAGCAAGCCCGCAGGCTTCGCCCAATCTTAACCCTGCGTGAAGACAAAGATTAAATATTAAATGCACTGAAGTACCTTCCGGAAATCTTTCCAATATTTTTTCAATTATTTCATCGGGAACGGTATCTCTTTTCTGTTTGTTCTTTTTAACGGTGCTTTCAATTCTGAAATTAGGCTTTGCAACATTAAGCATAGGATTTCTGTAAATATGCTGATTATTAAAAGCGAATTTAAATATCTGTGCCATAAGACTGTAAAGATTTTCAGTTGTGCTTAATGCCAGTGTAGAATTGAGATACATATCATCAAAAAAGTTCTGAAGTAATTCCTGATCAATCTGTCCGAGTGTTTTCTTTCCGAAATACGGGAATATGTAATTTTTCAGTCTTTTTCTGTCACCGGTTAAAGTTGTTTTTGCCAGTCTTTTAGTTTTTGAATTAAACCAATGTTCCATAACATAACATTCAAACTGCATGTTATAAAACATTTTTTCCTTACTTTTATCAGGATCAGGGATGATGCCATATTCAACATTGAACGCTTTTAAGCCTTCTTTTTCTGCTTCATTTTTTGTCTTAAAGCCTGCCTTATACGCAATATCACGTTTACCATTAGATTTTCGCTCTTTTCTTTCAAAGCGGTAGTACCAAGATGCTATTTTTCCTGTTTCCTGTCCGTTCTTCTTCTGCATCACCTTACCTATAGATACTTTTTTCATTTGCCAAAGTCCTTTCTTTTTTAACTTGCTTTTATTATGTTAAAGGGATCATTGTAATTGAAGCCTTCGCCCTTTTTCAAAAAATCAGCCAGAGCATCATGTCTGATTTTTATATGACCAAGCTGAATACACGGAAGACGACCTGACTTGATAAGCTCATATATGTAATTTCTGTTTGTCTTTAATATTTTGGCGACTTCGGCAACTGTGTAAAGCTTAACGTCATCAGGGATTATGTCTATATTTCTGAGATCTTGACTTACCATATACTTTTTCCTTTCTATAGATTTTTGTTTTGTTTTTTATTTACCGATAAATATTTTTGAAAATACATAAAAAAACAAATGAATACACCGTACCTTTAGGACTTACGAGGTTATGGTCTTCCTGAATTTCTCGGAGCTGTCCGAGGATTCTCTTTGCATCCTTTTCAGGGCAGCATAAAAGCATCTGGATTTCCTTATATGTATAATGCAACTTATTGAAATTGCTCACGAGGACTGCCTCCTCGTATAATAAAGTAGTAGTTATTAGAGTCCCTCTCCAAGGACTGTATGATATACTGTAATGGATACTGTGGATCGGTTTCACCTCCTACCGCAAGACGGTTTAAGAAAGGCTCCGACCACAGACCTTTACGAGTTT
>JAFXFC010000030.1 GCA_017513525.1 Clostridia bacterium | reverse complement strand
GTGGAGGGTGATTGCCTTTTTGGTTGTCGCAGTACACTGGTTCAATCCGTTTTCCTGGTTATTCCTAAAGGCGTTCCTTGCTGATCTCGAATTGTCTTGTGACGAACGCGTTCTTTTAAAACTTGGCGCCGACCGGTCAAAAGAATATGCTTCCGCATTATTGGAATGCAAACAAGGCGCAACTGTATTTGCATCCGCGTTTGGTGGTGCAAGAATCCGCACTCGGATTGAAAACATATTGTCCTTTAAGAAATTAACCTGGATTTCCCTCGTGGCATTTATTGCGCTCATCTGCGTGATATTCTATGTGTTACTCACAAATGCAGGATGAAAGGAGAATGAACATGAAAAACAAAGCGTTTAATAGGTATTATTTGTTTTCTTGCCTTGGCGTTTTGATCGCATCGTATTATCCGTTATCTATGGGCGTGCGGGTGATCACCGATATGCTGGTTAATGGAACCGTAATGAAGGAGAACTATCCCAAATACATTATTCCGTACACACCGATCAGTGTTGCTATCATTGCCGGCGTCCTCCTGATGCCACTGTTTATCAAAGTTTTCAAGCGATTCGCTTTTGCCGGTGGTGCTGCCGTTGCAACAGGTGTCTTCTTTGGATCGGAGTTATTGTTTGAGCAGAAAGTCGTAGTGTCAACTGCTGAAACTGTCACCAAGCTTGAGGACTGGCAGATGTATATGTGTTACGTCCCTCCGGAGGGATGGGGAGAAACCGTAACTACATACAAGACACAGACGGCAGTCGATATCTTAATGGGAGACTATAACCCCGCATTTAAACTCCACTTTTATATTATTTCCATTGTGTTGATCATCACCATCTTGAACTGCTTGTATGGCTTTGGTCAAATGATCAAGAACGGAGATAAAAAACGCTGCAAGTCCTTGATCCTGCAATCTGTTTGCTCGCTGGTGTTCCTTGGCCTTTGTATCCTAGCGTGCTTTACGGCTTTCTGGAGAGATGGCAGTATTCAAGTATCCCCTCTGTCTGCCTCAGTAATGTCAGTTTTCTTTATTCTGCTTGGTGTAACTGTAGGAGTGTTCTTGGGCTCATTCCTTTTGGGAAAGCAGAGGTTTGTGTCGATTTGGATTCCGGCAATTTCGGCATCTATGATGACATTTCTTATGTATATCGCAGAAATGTTTCTCCTTAACGGACACTTATATAGCTTTGGCTCGGGCTTGCTTTTTGATGGATTACCCGGCATCGTCTTTGCTCCGATAGATTTGTTGGTGATCCTGTTGTCCGGATGCATAACCGCATTGATCTTCGCATTGCTTAACAAGTTTAATATATCTTAAATGAAAGGCGTCGCAGGAATGCGACGCTTTTCATCTTTTATAGAGTAGTTTGTTATTACATACGATATTGTGAAGTGCAAAACTATCGGCAATAAAGATTTAGGCAATTTCGAAAACTATATTGATATTTTGCCGATAATATGGTATAATAAGAGCAAGAAAACTTTTCGGGAGGTTACTATGGAATATATATCTGTCGCAAAAATGGCTGAAAAATGGGGGCTTTCCGAACGAAGCGTGCGGAATTACTGTGCTCACGGCAGAATTGCTGATGCCAAGCTTGTCGGCAAAACTTGGTACATTCCGAAAGATGCACAGAAGCCGGAGCGCTCGAACAAGAAAAACGATACACCTACGTTGCTACAGATTCTGCGAGAGCAGAAAGCAGCCAAGATGACCGGTGGCATTTATCACAAAATTCAGATCGATCTGACCTATAATTCAAACCATATTGAAGGTAGCCGGCTTACTCACGATCAGACCCGGTACATCTTTGAGACCAATACTATCGGTTTTGAAAACGAAGCGGTTAATGTTGACGATGTGATCGAGACATCTAACCATTTCCGCTGCATTGATATGGTGATTGACAGCGCAGGGGCTACTCTCACTGAAAAGCTCATCAAGGATCTACACGCAGTTTTGAAAACCGGTACCAGCGATAGTCGCAAGGATTGGTTTGCGGTAGGGGAGTACAAGAAGTTGCCTAATGAAGTGGGCGGCAATGATACTACACTGCCGGAGAATGTTGCCGATGAGATTCGCAAACTGCTGACGAGTTACAACGAGTTGCCCTCTAAGACCTTTGAGGACATCGTGGCCTTCCATGTGGCCTTTGAACGTATCCATCCATTCCAGGATGGAAATGGCCGTGTAGGCCGTCTGATCCTCTTTAAGGAGTGCCTGAAGCATAATATTGTCCCGTTCATCATTGAGGATAATCTAAAGCTGTTCTACTACCGCGGCCTCAAAGAATGGGACCACGAAAAAGGATTCCTTATGGACACCTGCCTCACCGCCCAAGACCGCTTTAAGGCGTATTTGGATTACTTTAGAATTCAATACTAGGAGAAAGTATATGAAAGTTATAATTGAATGGTTTTAAAATAGGTTCCTCTGTATCAAATATGGAAAAAAGGACTGTCGCGAATGTAAGTATTACTATGACGATGGTGATTGGTGGGGATGTAATCTTAATCGAAAAAATCATAGGAAATAATTGTTCACTCACCAATTATGAATACTTAAAAAACCACTTGTATGGAACGGTAACAAGTGGTTGAAAGGATGTTTATATGGATAGGCCTAGCTATATAGATTGGATTATCGAAGAAAAAGGCATCACCATTAAAGATGGGATACCGTTAAACTGTTATAAGATCGACTATAAGGAAGATGACACGATTCTGGATGATTGGGCATTGCATATTAGACGCAATTATATTGAAGATGAGGATTTGCTATTAGATTCCGCGATTAATGGGATGACTGTAGAACAGTATCTTCATGATCGTGTAATTCCCCAAAGGAATGAAGCGCTGGGTCCAACTGCTCGATCTGGAGATATCACAGAAATATTAGTCTCTGATTTGTTAGAGTTTATCTTTGGGTATGCTGTTCCTAGATATAAACAGAAAAATCGTTCCGGAAAGAACAACTCGGAACATGGTACAGATGTAATTGCATACAAGTATTTTAATGGGTGCGATAATCCAAGTGAAAAAGACGAACTTATAGCTACAGAAGTAAAAGCGGTACTAACAAGTACGGGCTATGATTCACTCGAAAATGCAATTAAGGAATCCAAAAAGGATGAACAGAGACTTGCTAGAACATTAGACCATTGTCGTAAACGACTAAAAGAGCTTGGACATACGGAGCAGGCTGGCGAGGTGGCTAGGTTTTTGTTGAAGCCTGATAACAATTACAAACTTACATATGCCGCCGCAGGTATCAGCAGTCGGCAAACTGTAGATCAAGAAATAGAATTGAGTGCATCTGGGCAAGAATTGCAAATTAGCAGTAAACAAAGGATATTTTTTATTCATGGTAAAACTCTTATGGATCTTGCTCATAAAATTTACGAGAGGTGTAAAAAATGATTTTTGGAACACGCTCGAACTACATGATGAAATATCAAAAGGCTAAGGCAAAGCTTGTAGAGTATAATACCCCGGCGGAAGATTACCCTCACTTTGCATTTGATTCAAATGAACTTTCTTTGCCAACGACTTATGTTATTTCAAAGTACGCGGAAGCAATAATCGAAAATAATGAAACAGATATAAATGAATTTGAACCGTTATTAAGTCGAGCAGCACAATACTATGATGCAGCTTTCAACTCAAAAGATAGACAGGATTATGATGCGGATTTTTTGTTGTCTGGAGCAGCGGCCTATTTTTTATCAAACGATTTTGGAAGTTCAAAAGTCTTAACCCGAAAACTGAATTATGCTTATGAGAATAACGATAATACGCCACAACTATTATTGTTGAACATATATGCATATTTGCTTTTGCAAAAGAAATTATCGTATATAAAGGTTACTGACACTTATTCAAAAATAAACAACGCTTTTCTTGATTGCTTTGAAAAAGGAATAGAATCCTCAGCGTTAAAATCGCATTTAATAAACTATCGAGAGGAAGTATACGATAATGACGATCCTGATGAGGTCTTTTTTGTAGATGTCCTCGTGGCTTCGATTTATAAAGCAATTGAAAACTCGTCGTGGTTGTTATTGCCATTACATTCAGATGTTACTTTGAACGGATGGGAAGAGTACCTTAAAACAAATGATTCTATAAAAATGCTTTGGCCTGCCCAACGTCTCGTAGCTGAAAAGGGTGTTTTGCGCGGAGAAAATGCGATTGTTCAATTACCTACCGGAGTGGGTAAAACAAAAAGCATTGATTTAATTATACGTGCGGCTTTTCTCTCCGACAGAGCTAACACCGCAATGGTTGTAGCTCCTCTGAGAGCACTTTGCAATGAGATAACAACGGATATGCATAAATCTTTTAGAGATATAGCAACCATAAATCAGTTCTCAGACGTTTTACAAAATGATTTTTTGGCTTTGTTCGGATCTGATGTAGGTAAGCAGATTCTCGTTTGCACTCCGGAAAAACTCAGCTATATTATGCATCATCAGCCGGATATATTAGATGCTATAGATTTGTTCCTGTTTGACGAAGGGCATATGTTTGATGACGGAGGAAGAGGAGTTGTTTATGAATTGTTGGTTACTCACATTCGAAACGAATTAACCGATAACCAACAACTTGTGTTACTTTCGGCTGTTTTGCCTAATTCTGATGAAATCAAGGAATGGTTGTTCCAGGGAAAAGGAGTGTTAGCTACCGATTCTAACATTCTTTCAACTCCCAAATCAATAGGCTTTGCTTCAGCGAATAGCGATATTCATTTTTATACTGATGACCCGCATAGTGAAGATTATTATGTTCCAAGGGTTTTACAAGTTCGTGAACTTTTAAAACGCCCAGGCGAACTGAAACCGCGTTATTTTCCAGATTTAAAATCCGCCAATGATATTGCAATATATAATGCTATGAAGTTATGTCATAATGGCGGTATTGCAATATATATTGGGCAGCAACGATCAATGAAAACCATGTTCAATAGATTGATAGAATTAAAAGAAAGAGGTTTGGATTTTAGCGCTTTTACAGCAACTGCAAATGGTGAAGAACTTAATAAGATTAAAAGGCATTTGGAAGAATACTATGGTGCCGAACACTATTACACTAAGGCATGCGACTTGGGTATTTTGCCCCACTCTTCAAACATTCCTAATGGTATTAAATTAGCAGTAGAAAGTGCAATAAAGGACGGCTATGTTTCCTGTGTGGTTTGTACTTCTACACTTGCACAAGGTGTTAATATACCGATTAAGTATCTATTAGTTACAAGTATACACATTGGGCAAGAACTTATAAAAGCACGCAATTTTCAAAATCTTATAGGAAGAACTGCGAGAGCCGGAATATATACCGAAGGTAGCATTATAATTACAGATCCTAAGATTTATGACGGACGGTTGATGGGGCGTGGACGATATGTTTGGAGAGACTGCATTTCGTTGTTTGACCCTAATTCTTCTGAAAAATGCAGCAGTTCAATTCTGGCCTTAGTTAAAAATATTGAAGTTGATTATAATACGGCTTATAAAGGCACACGTATTGCAGAATACATATTGCAAAACTATGATAATCCTAATTGTTTCATAGATTTAGCAAAAAAGATTAATGCAGCATATTTAGCAGAAAAACCATCCAGAATACAAAACAATATTTTTAGTGAGATGCTTTTTAAGCGAGAAGTACTGTCACAAATTGAAAATTATTTATGCTTAGCTTTTGCGTGCAATGATGCTGATCTGACAAATCAAGAAATAGCCTTAAGTATTTGCAAAAACACATTAGCATATGCCTTGGCCTCGGCTGAAGAAAAAGAGTTAATAGAGCAGTTCTTCGTTAAAACAGAAGAAAAATTACGAAATTATACAACTGAACAACTTCGGGGATATTCTTATGGTATGTTGGGCATTGATTTATCAGTAAAAATTGAAGAATGGATTACTGAAAAAGAACTCACGGAGAAAGTTATTTCTGAGGATAGTTTGCTTGCTTTGATTGTAGAATTCTTTTTGAAAAACGAAGAATGTAAATTTAAGGACAAGTTGTATGAAATATGTTGTTTATGGATAAATGGTAAGACACCAATCGAAATCAGCTTAGAAACCGGTTGTGATATTTCTGATGTGGATGATGTTTGCAATAAAGTAATATCGTATCGGCTAAATATATTGATAGGTAATATTTGTGATTTGATAAATGTACCGGAAGATGATGATACCAAAGTAAATCCATATACAACGCTAAATGTTTTGCAAAACAAAATTAAATATGGAGTGTCTTCGCAAACGGCAATTTCTGTTTGTGAGAAGATGTTTAATGATCGTGTTCTGGCTTCTAAATTAACAGAAATCTTGAAGTCTGAAACGATTGATACAGATAGTATTCTTCGCATCGCAAAATGGTTTGAAGATAGTGTGTTTCATTTGCTAAATGATTACCCGGAATACTTTTCTGAAAGAGTAAGTTATTTACTGAGATAAATTAATTAGAGGCGGCGTAATAATGCGTCGCCTCTAATTTACTTGAATATTTGATATAGATTGAAGCTAGATTGCTTTCAATACAATACTTTTTTGAAAAAAATTGAGGTTTACCCCTTGACTTTTTGGGCCAAAACTCATATTACTTAAATAGAGGCATTTATATTTGCCATTTTTATTTACGAAGGAGGAGTTGATGAATCTACAAAAAAGGAGGTAATAATATGGCTGAGAATAAAAGCTTGTTTTATGACGCTAAGGAAGTCATGGAAATGTTGGATTTGAAAAAATCCAAAGGGTATGCTTATTTGGATAAGGCAATGGCAACCAGTAAGCCGTTT
Organism: Clostridia bacterium; assembly: GCA_017513525.1. Classification (GTDB taxonomy): domain Bacteria; phylum Bacillota; class Clostridia; order Oscillospirales; family Acutalibacteraceae; genus RUG806. The sequence continues at coordinate 35,050 of JAFXFC010000030.1, read as the reverse complement.
GTCGTGATCCGAATCGATAAGCTGTATCGAATCCCTAAAGAGTCATTTGATTCATGGATGAAGCAGATCAACCAACCCATCCAGAACTGATTCCAAAACAAAAAACAAGCAATAGGAAAGGATACTCGATCATGCCGAGAAAGAAGAAAATTCCTCGAAATGATTTGGGTATTCCGGAGTACGAAATGGAATCTCTAGCAAGAGTGTTACTTCCGATTTTGAAGAAGTACATTGACTCGGACGAAGGAAAGCGGGATTGGCAGAAATGGCAAGCCCGAATGAAAGACGGTGCAAATTGCACCGTGAGCAAGGAATTAAAAGAAGAACTGAATCTTAGTGATAAAAACTAAGGGATACCCAAAATCACAAAGCCACAGGCGGGAAACCATCTGTGGCTTTGCTCATTTAGATTACATAGCTATTAATTCATAAGTAAAAGCTGCTGCTTGCTTAGTTTGGGCATGATCCTCTGTAAATGCTTTTATAAAAGTGTTTCGTTCATTTACATCAACTGGAAGTTGTATTTCATTGATCCGTTCACTTTCATTATATAGATGGAATTTTAATCTATATCCCAACGAAGCATCCGACCATTTACAAAAATCATCGTAGAATTTAATAGATGTAAGCCAATTTCCGTTGATAGCATCAAATGGAGATAAACTTCCGTTTATGCATTCAAAAGTTTGATTTAAATCTTTCAGATGTAACAGCAACTCATTGAACAACTCTGTTCCAAAGTGGTTGGTAGAACGATCATAAGTAAATTTGGCATCGTTTGAAATATCAGATATAATCAATTTGCCGTCTTTAAGACCGTATAATACTGAGGATACCTGATTTTATCCCAATAACCATATATGTTTCTTGCGCCTTCATCTTTATGTGAATATTGAATATCAAGTTTATATCCACGCATCGATACGTTCGTATGCATTTTTTATATTTCACCACTTTCAAAAATAAACGATAAAGGCGAATCCATCTCCTAAGGGAAATGGGTTCGCCTTTAACTTGTTTGGTGGAGGCGAGGGGAGTCGAACCCCTGTCCGAAAAACCCTCCTCACGACTTTCTACGAGCGTAGTTGCTTAGTTGCTCTCGTTCTCCTAAGCGTGAAGCAACACACTCATAGGAGAACCAGCCCTTTAATGCGTGATGAGATACAAGGCTCTCTCTCATTCACGTTCACCGCTGCATGACGCCACGCACCGGGCCGCGGTACTCCCGGGAATGACGGCGGCTGCGATTAAGCAGCTGCTAAAACTTTATTATTGTTGTTATTTATTTTATAACATTGAAGCTTTTATAGAGGTGCCTCGCCTCTGCTCGCTTATCGAAACTCGGATTCCCCGTCGAAATCCTTTCGCCCCCATGGAAAATTTGCGACAGCAAATTTTCAGTGAAATATTTTGCTGTGCAAAATGTGAAATTCCGCTTTGCGGAGTGAAATTCTGCCTTCGGCAGAGTGAAATATTCGGCTTCGCCGAATGTGTAATTTTGTTTTTCCGAAAAAAATCGGAATTTAATTATACTTTATTTTTTTAGGGAATGCAACAGGTAAAATTTAAGAGTTTTTGTCGCCTCTGAGGGTTCTTTCTATGTCGCGGCTTGCAGCCTTTTTAGCGGCATCCTCTCGTTTATCATAGAGCTTTTTACCCTTGCAAAGACCAATTTTGAGTTTTGCCCTGCCTCTTACGAAATATACACTTAACGGTATAATGGCATATCCCTGCTGTTTCATAAGACCGAAGAGCTTGTTTATTTCTTTCTTGTGCATGAGAAGTTTTTTCGGTCTTAATGGGTCACGGTTAAAGATATTACCTTTTTCGTAAGGGGAGATATGCATACCGTAGGCGAAAATTTCACCGTCTTTTATGTGACACCATGAATCCTTGAGGTTTACTCTTCCTTCACGGATGGATTTTACTTCCGTACCGTAAAGCTCAAGGCCTGCCTCGTAGGTTTCCTCTACGAAATAATCGTGGTATGCTTTTTTATTCTGGGAAACGGTTTTTTCTGTATTGGCTGACATAATTCCTACCTTTCCTGAATAAAGTTACCTTTATCCGGTAGGGGCGGGGTTACCCCGCCCGTATTCAGATTGATGTGTTATTTGCGGGAGGGGAGACCCCTCCCCTACGCTTTTAAGTTACATTTTTTCTGGGGCATCCACTTTGAGAAGTCCGAGAACATTTTTAAGAGTTATTGCAGTAGCTCTGCAAAGAGTAAGTCTTGCACTCTTGAGTGCTTCATCTTCCACATCGCAATGACATGCGTTATAGAACTTATGGAAAAGAGTTGCAAGGTCAACTGCATATCTTGTAAGCTTTGAGGGGTCTAGAAGCTTTGCTGCGTTTTCTGTTTCCCCTGTAAGGGTTGAAATAAAGCGGATAAGCTCTTTTTCTGTTTCGTGTGTAAGAAGTGTATCGTTTACTATTGAGCAATCATTGATTTTTGTGCCGTTTTCTTCCATTTTTCTGAAAATGGAGCAGATTCTCGCATACGCATACTGACAGTAATAAACGGGATTCTGTGAGGATTCTTCAACCGCTAAATCAAGGTCAAAGTCACAGTGTGTATTTGCTTCTCTCATATTGAAGAAAAATCTTGCAGCATCAATGGGCACTTCTTCAAGAAGTGTTACAAGCGTAATTGCCTTACCCGAACGCTTTGAAGCTTTTATAACTTCGCCGTCCTTAACCAGTCTTACCATCTGCATTAAAACAACCTGAAGTCTTTCGGGGTCAACGCCGAGGGCTGTAAGAGCCGCCTTAAGACGGGGTACATAGCCGTGGTGGTCAGCACCTAAAATATCTACTGCAAGGTCGAAGTTTCTTACACAAAGCTTATTGTAGTGATATGCAATATCGGGAACGATATATGTGAAAAGTCCGTTGGAGCGTATGAGTACAAAATCCTTGTCACAGCCGAATTGTTCAGCCTTGAACCAGAGTGCACCTTCATTTTCATAGGTAAAGCCCTTTTCAGTGAGAAGCTCTACTACCTTTTTAGCTTCGCCTGAATTATGAAGTGTGCTTTCATGGAACCATGTATCGTATTTTATCTTGTATTTAAGAAGATCTCTTTCAAGTCCTTCTATGTTAAGAGGAAGCGCATAGCTTACGAGTGCTTTTCTTCTCTCTTCTTCTGTAGCTGAAATAAATTTATCTCCGTTTATTTCGGCAAAGTTCTTCGCGTGGTCTATAATGTCCTGTCCGTGATAGGAGTCCTCGGGCATTTCTACGGGGTCGCCGAAATGCTGACGGTAGCGTATATCAAGAGAGAGGGCAAATTTTTCTATCTGATTGCCGCCGTCGTTGATATAGAATTCTCTTTCTGTTTCATAGCCTGCCCATGAGAGAACCTCTGCGAGACAGTCGCCCATAGCACCGCCTCTCGCATTTCCTACGTGCATAGGACCTGTGGGGTTTGCCGAAACGAATTCAACAAGAGCCTTTTTGCCCTTATTCTTATCGGAATGTCCGTACATATCACCGCTTTCGAGTACATCACGGATAATATCACTGTAATACTTGCCCGAAAGAGTGAAGTTAAGGAAGCCTGCACCTGCACATTCGCATTTTTCAAAATAAGTGCCCTGAAGCTCAAGATTTTCCATAATTGCGTTAGCAATTTTTATGGGAGGAAGTCTGAATGCCCTTGCGTGTGCCATAGCGGCATTAGTTGAATAATCTCCGTTTTTTCTGTCAGCGGGAACTTCTATTTTTATAGGAAGAAGCTCGGCTTCGGGAAGTTCATTTTTTTCAATAGCCTTTTTGATCGCTGAAATAACAGCCTCCTGCAGCTGCTGTTCAGCCTTTTTAACAAGCTTGCTCATATCAATCTTTCCTTTCGGGAATCACTTTCCCCACTTCTACTGTCATTTCTTTTGTCTGATTTATTTCTCCGTAGAAATCTACGGTATAATTCATCTGAAGTCGGAGTTTATTTTCATCGGCTTTACTTATAAAATCCGTTGCTGTGATGCCTACCATAAGCTCACCGTACGGTGTAGAGTAAGCACAGTTATGTCGGACTCCTTTTTCAATTATAAGCTCCGTATTTATTGAACCTCTTCTGAGCAGATGTGCACAGCTTCCGTTTTTTACTCTTAAAACAGTTCGGCTTTTCATATCCTCTGCAAATATTTCGTCAAATTCAACGGTATAATTGTCGGGAGTGCCGTAATATATGCAGGTCGTGTCCATTTCCACCTTGTCGGTGGTTTCTCCGTCAGAGGAAATATCTGTAATTTTAAGTATTCTTTCTTCTGCCATTTTCTTTGCTCCGAATTACAAATTGTCATAATATATTATCATATATAATAAATAAAATCAACAAGAAAAATGTCGGACTGCGAAAATGCAGGTTCTTATTTAAATATTTATAAAAAGCACTTGCCAAAACAAATATTTTATATTATAATAACTCGGTAAGCATTAAACCGAGAATTCGGTTGATAATAATTTATGGATTTTGCTTCTGTCATGCGGCGTGTTGGTCCTGTGCGACGGAGCGCCGCGAACCATGTCAGGCGGGGAACCGAGCAGCATTAAGCGGTCAGCCCGTGCGACACAGTCCGCCTGCACGCCGTGTGACAGAGGCAAAATTTTTTCATCCTGTAAACAGAATAAAAAAATAGTGAAATTCACAACTAAAGTTGTGAGTGAAATATTTGTCTGCGACAAATATGAAATACACCTTCGGTGTGTGAAATATTTGCTTCGCAAATGTGTCGGAAGACGCTTTGCGTCTTGATCATATTTCATACTGAGTTTTCTCCGATCTCCGAAATCCGACCTTAATGAATTTTTAAATCAGTAAAAAGCGTGGTGGACAGTATGTACAGAGTTTTATACCGCAAGTGGAGACCTAAGGTATTTTCCGATGTTATCGGTCAGCCTCAGGTTACAACTACTTTATCTTCACAGGTAAAAGAAAACAGACTTTCTCACGCATACCTTTTTACAGGCTCCAGAGGAACGGGTAAGACTACCTGTGCTAAGATATTTTCAAAAGCAGTCAATTGCCAGAATCCCCAAAACGGTGACCCCTGTAATGAGTGTGAGATCTGCCGTGGGATAGATGCGGGCAGTGTGCTTGATATTGTTGAAATAGATGCCGCAAGTAACCGCGGTATTGAAGATATAAGAATTTTAAGAGATGAAGTAAATTTCACTCCCTCACAGGCGAAATTCCGTGTTTATATAATAGACGAGGTGCATATGCTCACCATTGAAGCTTTTAATGCACTTCTTAAAACTCTTGAAGAGCCGCCAGAGCATGTAAAATTCATACTCGCAACAACGGAAGTTCACAAGCTTCCTGCAACTATTCTTTCGCGTTGTCAGAGATTTGATTTCAGAAGAATAGAGCCCTCTTTTATTGCAGAAAGATTAAAGTATATAGCCGGAGAGGAAGGTGCAGTCCTTCAGCATGAAGCTGCAATGCTCATTGCGAGAATTGCAGACGGCGGCATGAGAGATGCGCTTTCACTTCTTGACAGATGTATAAGTGTCAGCGACAATGTAAGTGTTGATACCGTATCCACCTCTGCAGGTTTAATGGGAAGAGAACATATATATTCTCTCGTAAAAGCAATTGCAAAGGGAGATACTGCAAAGTGTCTTATGATACTTGATGAGCTTCATAAGGGCTCATGTGATACGGAAAGACTTATTACTGAGCTTATTGACCGTTTCAGAAGCTTTCTTATAGTAAAGACGGTTGTAAGTCCCGAAAATCTTTTGGTTTGCACGGAAGAAGAGCTTTCTCAGATCAAAGCTATTTCTGAGCTTTTTACAAAAGAGAGTATTTTATACGCACTTAACATTCTCACTTCTGCCGCAGATGCAATGAGAAGAACACAGAACAGGCGAATTGAAGCTGAAATGGCATTAATACGCCTTTCCCGTCCCGAAACGGACGAGTCTGCTGCTGCATTAAGTGTGAGAATAGCACAGCTTGAAAAAGAAATAGAGCTTCTTAAAAGAGGCGGTGTAAGAGTTCCTGTAACTGAAATGAGGGAAGAAAAGCCGCCGCAGAGAATTTCTAATATATCGGAACTTTCTGTTGCAGAAGAAACGGTAGCTCTTCCTGTTATTGATATGACAGAAGAACTGCCCTTTGAAGGGCCTCCCGTTCCCGAAGAACCGCCTTTTGAGGATGCACCGCCATTTGATGATATTCCTCCCTTTGATGATGTGCCGCCTTTCGAGGATGAAGCCGATAAGGCTTCTTACGGTGAATTCAAGGGCTTTGGTTCCGAAAGCTCTTCATCATCTTTTGCTGCACAGTTTGCTTCTTCCGACAGCAGTGAAGATGAAGAATTCGACTTTGATGCTTTCATGCGTGAGCATGAGGGCGCACATAAAAAGACTGAAGAAACGGTGCCTTCAAATACAGAAGCTCCGCCTTCCGCGCCCAATAACTATGATGCGCTTTTTGAAGATACACTTCCCACGGAAGATGTCAAGGACAAGATAGATAATCACACATGGGGCAAGATAGTGCTTGAAACAGAAAAGCTGTTTCCGCCTCTTATCGGTCAGCTTACTGGCTCTTCGGCAAGAATAGTGGGTAATACTATTCATATTAAGCTCGGAGAAAAAAATCTCAAGGTTTTTATAAATGAAAAGATGCTGGGTGACTTTGTTTCCAAAGCAGCCGTTACAGTTCTCGGTAAAACTTATAATGTTAAAATAGATTAAGGAGAAACGAAAATGAAAGCAAGAATTCCCAATCAGAATAATATGTCAAGAAACGATATGATGGCTAAGATCCAGAAGATGCAGGAGGATATGGCAAATAAGCAGGCTGAAGTAGAAAACAGTGAGTTTACTGCATCTGCAGGCGGTGGTGCCGTTGAAGTAAAAGTAAGCGGCAAGCACGAGGTGCTTTCAATTTCCGTAAAGCCTGAGGTTGTTGATCCCGAAGATGTTGAAATGCTTGAAGACCTTCTTATTGCTTCTCTTAATGAAGCCATAAGAAAGGCTAATGAAACAATGGAAAGAGAAATGGGCTCCGTTACAGGCGGACTTAATATACCCGGCTTGGGATTTTAAGGGTGATATAAATGGAAAGTGCGGTTTCTTTTGAAAAATTAGTTGAACAGTTCAGAAGAATGCCGGGTATCGGGTCGAAGACTGCTATGCGTATGGCATTTTATGTGCTTTCTCTTTCTCATGAGGATGCAATTGAGCTTTCAGAGACTATAAGAGAGGCGAGTGAAAAAATACACCGCTGCCCGAAATGCTGTAATTTAACGGATGAAGAATTGTGTCCCATATGCCGTCATACAGCAAGAAAACAATCTCTTATTTGCGTTGTTGAGAATGTGGAAGCACTTATGGCTATTGAAAACACCAATGAATATAAGGGTGTTTATCATGTGCTTCACGGTGTTATATCTCCTCTTGATGATATAACACCCGATGATATAACCGTAAAAGAGCTGCTTTCAAGAGTCAGCGAAGACGGGGTTGAAGAGGTCATTATGGCAACAGGCTCCAATGTTGAGGGAGAGCTTACAGCCATGTATATATCAAAGCTCTTAAAACCTCTCGGAGTAAAGGTTTCCCGACTTGCTTACGGACTTCCCGTAGGAAGCGACCTGCAGTATGCTGACAGCGTGACACTGATGCGTGCAATAGAAGGAAGACAAACTATAACTTAATGGCTTACGATAAATTATAAATCAATTTAGGGAGTGGGTATTATGTATGCAATAACATTTGATATCGGAACAACGGGCGTTAAGACCTGTGTTTTTGAAATTTCAGAGACCATAAAGCTTTTGGGCAGTGCTTCTCACGGATATAAGCTTTATGTTTTCCCCGACGGCGGTGCTGAACAGGATCCCGATGAATGGTGGGATGCTATGTGCATCACCTCTAAAAAGGCTATTGAAGAAGCAGGTATTGATGCTAATCTTATTGAGGGTATTTCTTTCTGCTCACAGATGCAGGGTCTTGTTCTTGTTGATAAAGAGGGTAAACCTGTAAGACGAGCTATGAGCTATATGGATCAGAGAGCCCGAGAAGAGCTTAAAAAGGGTGTAGCTCACGGTATTCAGATAGCAGGTGCAAGTATTCCCATTCTTCTCAAGTCTTTGATGATAACAGGTGCTGTTGCAGCATCCGTAAAGGACCCCGTATGGAAATATAACTGGGTAAAAAACCACGAGCCCGAAAATTTTAAGAGAGTACATAAGTGGCTTGATGTTAAAGAAGCTCTTATCTGCAGAATGACCGGTAAGTGCGTTATGACAAGAGATTCCGCTTTCGGTGCTCTTTTATATGACCTTAGAAAAGGCCATGAATGCTGGAGCGAAAGCCTTTGTAAATCTCTGGGTGTTGATATTAAGCATATGCCCGAAATCATAAATTCTACCGATGTTGTAGGTCCGCTTCGTGAAAAAGAGGCAAAGGAATTGGGACTTAAGCCCGGTATTGCAGTTTACGGCGGCGGCGGTGATGCTTCACTTATCGGTGTTGGTGCAGGTGCAGTAGGTCTCGGTGACACTCATGTTTACTGCGGTACCTCAGGCTGGGTATCAACAGTTGTTGATAAGTCCATTGTTGATGCTTCCGCTATGATAGCTGCCATTATCGGTGCAGACCCCGGTAAGTTTAACTATTTCGGTGAGCTTGAAACAGCAGGTAAGTGTCTTGAATGGGTAAAGGACCATTTAGCACTTGATGAAATCAATATATACCTCAAAAAAGAGGATGTAGCAGACAGCTACGAAACAAAATACACAAGTCTTTATGACTATATGACAGATGTTATCGACAGTGTTCCCGCAGGTGCAGGCGGAGTTATCTTTACTCCCTGGCTTCACGGTAACCGCTGTCCCTTTGAGGATCCCAATGCAAGAGGTATGTTCTTTAACATAAGCCTTGAAACAGGTAAGAGCGAATTGATCCGTTCCGTAATAGAGGGTGTTTGCTTCCACCTTCGTTGGTTTATGGAAGCAGAAGAGAAGAAGGTCAAGTCCTCTGAAACAGTCCGTTTCGTAGGCGGCGGTGCTCTTTCTTATGCTACATGTCAGATATTGGCAGATGTGCTCGGTAAAAAGGTTGAAACCGTTGATAAACCTCAGAATGTAGGTGCTGTCGGTGCTGCTGTTACCATTGCAGTAGGTTCGGGACATATAAAGAGCTTCTTAGAAGCCAAAAAGCTTATTCCTTCAATTAAAACTTATGTTCCCAACCCCGATAATAAGGCTGTTTACGATAAGCAGTATGAGGTATTCAAGAATCTTTATAAAGCAAATAAATCAAACTTTGCCGCACTCAACGGCTGAAAGGATAAACACTAATGGAAAAAATTCATGTATTGGAAATGCTGTATTCTCACATTTCCTCAGCAATGACACAGTGCGGTTTTGAGCCCGAATATCAACAGGGTGCAAGAAAAAGCGGTTGTCCTGCTTACGAAAGAGGAGAATCAGTAGTTATGGACTTCTCGGGCGAAAAGGGGGTTTCCCGTTTCGTTTTCAATGAAGACAGAATTCATCTTCTTTTTGCAGGTAAAGACGCTCCCAGAGAAGATGACTCCGCTTTTACAAAGGATACAACCTATCTTTTTATTCTCGGCGAATATACAGAGCGTGACATCAAGAGTATTGCAACAGAAGTCAATGACTATATGACAGATACCTTTGTTGTCAAAAAGAAAACAGCTGTTAAGACAAAGAATATTTCCACTGTTTCCCGAACTGCAGCAAAAAGCGGTGCACTTGCATATGACCCCATAACACTTGCAACAAAGCTTGCAGGTATATATCCTGAGCTTAAGGATGCTATTTCTCAGAATATAGCAGAATACGGTGAATTTTTATGTGAGGAGTTCTTTGTAACTCACGCAAATAAGTGTATTGAAGCTACTATTCGTGAAAATAATCCTCAGAAAATGAAGCGACTTTTCAATATTTTTGCTGAAATTTATGAGGACGGTACAAATGAGGTACAAAGCCTTATTGCTGTTACAGCACTCGGCTTCATTGAAAATGATCCTGTAATTGTTCAGCAGATAATGCCTTATCTTACAGATTCAATGCTTGAGCCTGTTCTTGCTGTATCAAAAAGACTTAAAAAGAGTAAGTCTGCAAAAATGAGGCTTCAGAATCCCCCCAAATATAAGCCCCCGAAGCAGAAAAAACGCAAGGGACTTATGGAGTCACTTATGGGCGGCGGCATACCCCAGCAGTAAACATATGAATAAAAAACAGAGGTACTCGGTGAGTGCCTCTGTTTTTGTTATATGAAAATGTTATTTAGTTCTGTTTTCAATCAGCTTTGTGAAAATTCTGTCGGCGGCTTCTTCCTTTGACATTAAAGGAAGCGCAATTTCGTCATTTTCTGTGATCATTGTTAAAACATTTGTTGAAGTTCCGAAGCCTGCGCCCTCGACCTTTAAGTTATTGGCGCATATCATATCAAGATTTTTCTTCTGAAGCTTCTTTCTGGAATTTTCTATCAGGTTTTCGGTTTCCATTGAAAATCCGCAGAGAAGCTGACCTTCTTTTTTATGCTCACCGAGATATTTTAATATATCGTCTGTTCTGTTAAGCTCAATTACTGCATCATTGTCGCTCTTTTTTATTTTGTTTTCAGCCACGGTTTTAGGTCTGTAATCGGCAACTGCGGCGGCTTTTACTATTATATCTGAATTTTCGGAATATTCCTTAACGGCAGCGAACATATCAGCCGCACTTTCAATATGAACGGTATTTATTTCAGTCGGATCGGGAAGATTATCTGAGCCAGTTATAAGTGTTACATCTGCACCTCTCATGGCAGCATTTTTTGCCAGTGCATAACCCATTTTGCCTGTTGAATGATTTGTTATATATCTTACGGGGTCGATACTTTCCTTTGTAGCTCCTGCAGTAACAAGAACACGCAAGCCTTTCATGTCTTTTTCCTTTGCGATTGTGTTGAGAACACACTCAAGAAGCGTTTCGGGAGAGGGAAGCTTACCTTTTCCCGTATCCCCGCAGGCGAGTCTGCCCTCATCAGGAGTAATAATATTCCAGCTGTATTTTTCGAGAGTTTTTATATTATCCTGCGTCACGGGATTAGTGAACATTCTCGTATTCATTGCGGGGGCTATAAGCTTTGGGCAGTTGCATGCGAGTGCCGTGGAAGTGAGCATATCGTCAGCGATTCCGTGGGCGAGCTTTGCCATAACATTTGCTGTTGCGGGTGCTATAATTAAAGCGTCTGCTTTTCCCGAAAGTGAGATATGAGGTATTTCAGTTCCCGAATCCTTGTCAAAAATATCGTAATGAACCTTATTGCCTGTCAGCGCCTCAAAGGTAAGGGGAGTCATAAATTCCAAAGCACCTTTTGTCATTATTACATGAACATCACAGTGCTGTTTTACTAAAAGAGAAGTAAGCTCAGCTGCTTTATAGCAGGCGATTCCTCCTGTTATTCCCAGTATTACTGTTTTTCCTTTGAGCATAGAAAAGCCTCCAGATAATAGTATTTCTTATAAATTATACAAAAATATTCAGCTTTTGTAAATACTTTAACTAAATTAGATCATTAAATACGAGAAAATGACACAAAAAACTTGCAATTGACATATGCACTTTGTATAATGGTATTGTAAAAATCTGTAAATATTCGGTCGATGTACCTTCGGGATGTCAGACATAAGAGTAGCTGCAGAGATTATTTGTCCGAAATTTGCGTTGTATCAGAAATGAACAGCAGCAGGAGGAAACGCTATGAATATAAATAAAAGAAAAGATAAGGTAAAGGATCAGGTCATTTTAGCTCTTTTTACTGCAATAGTATTGCTTTTAGCCTTTACACCTATCGGTCTTATTGATCTTCCGATAATAAAGGCTACTATACTTCATGTGCCCGTTATTATCGGTTCTGTTATTTTAGGACCTAAAAAAGGCGCATTTTTAGGCTTTGTTTTCGGTCTTACAAGTATTATTAAAAATACAACGGCTCCGAGTATTTTGTCTTTCGCTTTTTCTCCCTTTATTCCTGTTTTGGGACTTGATAAGGGAAGCCCCTGGGCGGTCGTTATCTGCTTTATTCCGAGAATTCTTGTCGGTGTTGTCCCTTATTTTGTTGTAAAGGGCATAGAAAAATTTTCAAAAAAAGAAAATAAGGGTTTAAGAGCAGTCGGCACTACCGTCGCCGCTGTTGTAGGTGCATTTACAAATACCGTACTTGTTATGGGTATGATATATTTAGTGTTTAAAGAGCCTTATGCTGCTGCAAATAATATCCCTGTTGAAACGGTGCTTACCGTTATTCTCGGAGTAGTCGGCACAAATGGAGTTCCCGAAGCCATAGCGGCGGCTGTTATTACTACACCCGTATGCTTTGCACTTGATAAAGCATTGGGAAAAAAGAAGACTGCCGAAGTGGCAGCCGGTGAAGATATAATAGTATGATAATTGCAGTTGATATCGGAAATACGAATATCTGTGTTGCGGGATTTGAAGACGGGTATGAGCCTGTTTTTATAAAGCATTATCCCGATAACCGTTTTCACACAGCGGGTGAAGTGAAAACAGCTTTTAAAAAGCTTGAGATCACTCCCACTGCGGCGGTGCTGTGTTCCGTTGTGCCTGTTTTAACTTCAATTGTAAAAGAGGCACTTGATGAAATAACAGACGGAAATGTACTTGTGGTTGACAGTAATTTTAATGACGGATTGGTTCTTTCGGGTTATGACAGAAGAAAGCTCGGGAATGACAGAATTGCCGATATGACGGCGGCAAAAGTTCTTTACGGAACGCCTTGTGTTGTATTTGATATGGGAACTGCAACAACTGTTTCCGTTCTGAACCGTGAGGGTGTGTTTATCGGCGGTATGATAATGCCGGGACTCGGACTTTCAATAAATTCCCTGTCATCAGGCACGGCACTTCTTCCGGGAATAAACCCGTATCTTCCGAATTCTCTTTTGGGACAGGATACGGTATCGTGCATTAATAACGGTGTTATCTTTTCACAGGCTTCTGCAATTGAGGGAGTATGCTCAAGAGTAGAAGAATCGCTCGGTGAAAAGATAACAGCAGTGGTAACGGGCGGAGCTGCAAAATTCGTTCTCCCCGTATGCAAAAGAAACACCGTTTTTGATGAATATTTGTTGTTAAAAGGTCTTAAAATTTTATACGAAAACAAATAAAATTCCCCTTATTCTCTGAGAATAGGGGATTTCTTAAATGAGGAAAAAATGCAAGATATAATTAAAGCAAAGGAAATTGCCGAAAAAGTAAATAATATCGGCGGAAAAGCCTATTATGTTGGCGGATTTGTCAGAGACCGCCTTCTCGGTATTGAAAATAAGGATATAGATATAGAAATACACGGAGTTGAGGTTTCAGTTCTGCGGGAGCTTTTGTCTTCAATGGGAAAAACTCTTGAAAGGGGAGAGAGCTTCGGTATTTTCTCCCTTAAGGGCACAAATATTGATATTGCCATGCCGAGATGCGAAAAGCCAATAGGCACAGGACACCGTGATTTCGATATAAGTGTAGATCCCTTTATCGGTACAAAAAAGGCTGCAGAAAGACGGGATTTTACCGTAAATGCTCTTATGGAAGAAGTGCTTACGGGAGAAATTATAGATCATTTCGGCGGCAAAGAGGATCTTAAAAACGGAGTGCTTCGCCATGTGAATGACGATACTTTTTCCGAAGACCCCTTAAGAGTATTAAGACTCGCTCAGTTTGCCGCAAGATTTAATTTTTCTGTAGCAGACTCAACAAAAGAGCTTTGCAAAAAAATAGATCTTTCTTCTCTTTCAAAGGAGAGAATTGAGGGAGAACTGAAAAAGGCACTTCTGAAAGCAGACAAGCCCTCGGTATTTTTTGAGGTCTTAAGAGAAGTTGACGGTCTTGATTTCTGGTTTCCCGAAATAAAAAAACTTATAGGTATACCTCAGAATCCCGATTTCCATCCCGAAGGAGATGTATGGGTGCATACTATGGAGGTACTTGACCGTGCCGCAAAATACAGGGAAAAGGTATCCAATCCCTTTGCTTTTATGTTATCGGCATTGGTGCATGATTTAGGAAAAACTGTTACCACGGAAGAAATAAACGGAGTTATTCATTCATATAAGCATGAGCTTAAGGGACTTCCCATAGTAAAACGGTTTATGATGAGGATTACAGGTGAAAAAGAGCTTATTTCATATGCACTTAATATGACTCAGCTTCACATGAAGCCGAATATTATGGCAAAGGTAGGTTCTTCTCAAAAATCTATGAACAGACTTTTTGATGAAAGTGTCGCTCCTTTTGATTTAATATGCCTTGCGTCTTCGGATAAAGGCGAGAAAATGGCAGAAACAGAAAGCTTTTTGTTTGAAAGACTCGTAAATTTCAATGAAATAATGTCCCGTCCTTTCGTTCAGGGAAGAGATTTGATAGAAGCAGGACTGAAGCCCGATAAGTCCTTCACTGAAATTTTAGCCTATGCCCACAAATTAAGACTTGCAGGAATAGAAAAAGAAAGTGCCCTGAAGCAGACACTTTCATATGCCAGAAAGCTGAAATAAAAATACCGCAGTAAGATACTATATTGATTCTTACTGCGGTAAATTTATTTTTTATCAAATACAGGATAAGTTCTTCTGTAAAGAGAGTTTATTTTTTTGAAGTATAATATATCTACATTGTTTATGGTTTCTTTTGTTGTTCTGTAACGCCAGTTCTTTTCAGGAACACCGGGGATATTCATTCTTGCATCACTTCCGAAGCCGCACATATCCTGGAAGGCTACGATTGCTGTGTTTGAAGAGGATTTCCAGACGGCTTCAATTATTTTTCGGCAGCTTTCGGACTTATAGCCGCCATCTCCCCAATTGTTGCCTGTAAAGCCTACATATTCGAGAGCAAAGGCTCTTTCTCTTTCACTCGCTTCCCAAAGCCAGCCGAGAAGTGTGTTGTTGTCGTGAGTTCCGCAGTAGTTTACGGAATTGATGACAGTATTATGGGGCATATGAAGAGAATCTCCGTCAGGCTCAAAGCCGAACTGAACTACCTTCATTCCGGGGAAGCCTGTATCAGAAAGAAGCTTCGGAACATCCTCACCGAAAATACCGAGATCTTCTGCAATTATCGGGATTTCACCGAAGGTCTTTTTTACTTTATTGAAAAGCTTCATGCCCGGTCCCTTTGCCCATGCACCGTTTTTTGCGGTTTTTGAGGTTGCGGGAATTTCCCAGAAGGAAGCAAACGCCCTGAAATGGTCTATTCTTACGCAGTCATAGGTTTTAAGTGCCTGTTTAATTCTTGAAAGCCACCACTTATAACCGTCCTTTTCCATATAGTCCCAATTATATAAAGGATTTCCCCAGAGCTGACCGTCTTCAGAAAAATAATCGGGGGGACAGCCTGCAACCTTTTCGGGCTTAAGGGTCTTTTCATCAATGAGAAACTGAGAAATGTTTGCCCAGACATCGGAGGAGTCCATAGCAACATAAATGGGCATATCGCCTATTATTGCAATGCCTTTTTTGTTGGCATAAGCTTTAATTTCATTCCACTGCTTAAAGAAAACAAACTGAGTGAATTTCCAGAAAGCACATTCTTCTTCAAATTCACGGCGCAGCATTTTAGCCGAAGCAAAATGAGCATATTTTTCTTCCCATTCCCACCACGGAGCATCCTCATGCTTTTCCTTAAGTGCCATAAAAAGTGAAAAATCGGGAAGCCATGGATTTTCATCGCTGAAAGCTCTTATTTCTTCGGCAGTTTCGGGGGATATGTTTGAAAAAGCAGTTTTAAGAAGCTTTAATCTCTTTTCGAGAGCAAATTCATAGTCCGCAGTATATGGAGAGCCTTTATAGATATTTTCTTCATATTCTTCTTTTGTACAAAGTCCGTCTTCATAAATCTGTTTCGGGTCGATAAAGAGAATATTGCCTGCAAAAGCGGAGGCAGAGCAATAAGGGGAATTTGCCTTATCAACGGGATTAAAGGGTAAAACCTGCCAATAGCCGAAGTTCATTTCATGAAGCTTATCCGCAAAATAACGGCAGTTTTCATCAAATACACCGATACCGTAATCGGAGGGAATAGTGGAAATGTGCATGAGCACACCTGCACCTCTGTTTTTTAACATAAAATCACCTATCAAAAAAATATTACATACAGTTTAGCACAAGTACTTTTTGTTGACAATAGATTTTTTTACTGTTATTATAAAATATAAACAAAAATATAAAATAAAAGTGTCGCCGCTTATGCGTAATGACAAAAACAGATTCCCTATTCGGAGATTAAACAGGAAACATGAAAACAGATGATTTTTCTCCCGATTTATTTTTTCGGGAGCTTTATAAAAACAGAATACAGCCTTTTGAAAAGAAAAACTTGGAAGATATTCCTGCAAAAAGTCTTGAAATAAAAGAAAAACTGAAGAAGGTTCTTGCTTTTGAAAAAATTCCAAACAAAACAGCTGAGCTTTCGCCCGTAGTTTTAAGTGAAGAAAAAAGAAAGAATTATACAATTAAAGCTTTAAGCGTTGAAATTTGCAAAAACTGGAAAATGCTTTGTTATTTACTTGTTCCCGAAAGCCCCAATGGTTTTGGGGTGGTAGCAGTGCCCGGTCACGGGTACGGAGTAAGGCAGATAATAAGACAGGGTAAAAACGATAAATACCGCAGGATAAATTTTTTGGATAGCTATCAGAAAAATTTTGCAGAGGAGTTGGCTTTAAGAGGCAACACAGTTATTGCCTTTGAGCCTGTAGCCTTCGGGAAAGCAAGGTTAAAAAAGGATATGAAAAAGCCTTTCTATATTTCTTCCTGTGAAACTGTTTCCATGCACTCTTTAATGTACGGTTTTTCTTGTGCTTCACTTCGCATATATCAGGCTGTGAGATGTGTTGATATTCTTGAAAAAGAAGGGCTGAAGCATTTCGGAATTATGGGAATTTCAGGCGGCGGTCTTATAGCTTTATATGCTTCCTTAATCGAAGACAGAATTGAAAAAACAGTAGTGTCGGGGTATATTAATACCTTCGGAAAAAGTGTTTTTTCTATGTGGCACTGTACTGATAATTATATTCCGGGACTTCTTGAAATCGGAGATATGTATGATTTTGCTTCGGCTTTAGCTCCGAAAAAGCTGCTTTTGGAATGCGGCAGAAAAGATAAGCTTTTTCCGATAGCAGGAGCCGAAACAGCAATAGAAAAAATATCCGGAGTTTATGAAAAAATCGGAGCAAAAGACAATTTTATATATGACATACATCCGGGAAAACACTCTGTTTCGGGTATAAAATCATTTGACTTTTTTAGCTAAGGAGAGAGTATGAGAGAATTTATATTCGGCACCGATTGGTGGACGGACTGTGATGACCTTGCCGCTATGAGAATACTTCTTCGGGCACACAAAAAAGGAGAAATTAAGCTTTTAGGTGTAGGAATCAATGCCTGTATGGAGCATTCCGCCCCGTCTGTTGAGGGCTTTATGAATCTGGAGGGCGTAAACGTAATACCTCTCGGAATTGACCTTGAAGGTACGGACTTTGAGGGAACACATCTTAAATATCAGAAAAATCTTGCACCATTTGCTGTGAATTACAAAAAGAATGAGGATGCAGAGGATGCAGTAAGACTTTACAGAAGGCTTCTGTCGGAAAGTGACGGTAATGTTGAAATAGTTGAAGTCGGTTTCCTGCAGGTTATTGCCAATGTGTTATTAAGCGGGGGCGATGATATTTCTCCGAAAAGCGGACTTGAACTCATGCGTGAAAAGGTTAAAAAAATCTGGGTAATGGCAGGAAAATGGGATGAAGAGGGCGGAAAAGAGCATAATTTCTGTAATAACTGTCGCTCAAGAGAAGGTGCAGAAACTTTTTGCAGACTTTGCCCTGTTCCCGTAACTTTTTTGGGCTTTGAGGTCGGTGTGAATATCATATCGGGAAATGAACTTTTATATGATGATTTTCTTTATAAGGCATTTTGTGATCACGGTTCAAAAAACGGCAGAAGCTCGTGGGATCCACTGACGGCACTTTTAGCGCTTATGGGGGATGAAGAAACAGCAGGTTATGATACAGTATCGGGCAAAGCTTTCGTAGATGCAAAAACAGGCAGAAACTATTTTACTGAGGATAAATTGGGATTACATAAATATGTGAAACTTAAATATGAAGAAAAATACTATGCTTATAAAATAAATGAATTGATAAACTGAGGTAATTTATGAAAACATTCAAAAAAGTTATTTTAGGCTTATTTATTACGGTTTTGGCGCTTTCTCTTATTGCAGGGACTGCACTTTTATTTCTTATAGTTCCCACTGTTACTGTTGATTTTTCTGCACAAAGTGATTTGACAGGCAGAGCATCGGGCTTTTTATACGGCTTTGCAGAGGAAGATATCCCTTCAAGTGAAATCGCCGAAAGTATCGGTATAAATTCTCTCGCGACAAAGACCGCGGGCGGACTTCAGCACCCCATAGGCGATGTGAGAAATGTTTCCGAAACTTTTCTTTCAGCGGGCGGAGAAATGCTCATGGTCTATACTCAGGATATGTATGACACCTGGTATTATCAGCTTGATTCTTTAGAGGAATATAACGAAAAGGTGAGAACCACGGTCACCGAAATGGAAAATTCCGTTTATAAAGATGCACTCGTTTACTGCATTTATAATGAAATGGATAACGGTGCGTGGCTCGGTAATTTCTGGGAAGAGGAAAACCGCTATAAATTCTATGATGCATGGAAAGATACTTATGCACTTGTAAAGAGCATCAATCCCGATGCTAAAATTGCAGGTCCCGGTCATTGCGGATATAACTACGATTTCATAAAAGAATTTTTAGCTTATTGCAAAGAAAATGATTGTCTTCCCGAAATGGTGGTATGGCATGAACTCAGCGATCAGTCAATTTATTGGATGGAAAGCAATTTCAACGGCTATTATTCCATATGCGACGAGCTTGGTATCGAACGGCTTCCCGTATGTATATCCGAATACGGACTTATGAAAACCAACGGTATTCCCGGCGAGAGTGTCAAGTGGATAAGCCGTCTTGAAGAACAGGATGCCTACGGTTGTGTAGCCTATTGGCGACTTGCAAATAACCTCTCAGACACAGTAGCGGATGATGTGACACCTAATTCCAATTATTGGGTATATAATTTTTATGCAAAAATGAAAGGCAAGGAGCTTAAAACCTCCGAATGGGATATGCTGCACAGTAATATAGGGAATTACTTAAAGGGCAAATATCCCCTTATGAATAAAGGCTTTATTGCACTCGCATCCTACGATGAAGCTGAAGAAAAATTCTATATTATGGCAGGCGGCAGTGAAAAGGACAGTAAGATAAAAATAGAAAATCTTGACAGTACATTTAATAACGGTGATAAGTTCACAGTAAAAATAAGCTATGTAGATTTTAAGGGATTGGGCGGAGCTGTGAATGCTCCCACAGAATGTAAAGTATTAAATACCACAGTTAAGGGTAATTCAATAATCTTTACCGTTCCCTGTGAAAGAGAAAGTCAGGCATTCTTTATTGAAATTACAAAGGGTGAGGGAGAAAACTACAAAAATCCCGTAAAAACAGTGAGGTATGAAGCGGAAGACGCTTCACTTCCCGAAGGACTTGTCGGTACCGATGCCGTAGCATACTCCGTAAGCGAGGGTAAGTGCGTCAAGGGAATTACAAACGAAACTCCCGTTACATTCAACATAAATGCCGAAAAATCAGATACATATAAGCTCGATATGGTATACGGCAATCTTAATACCAATGAAACGGGCAGAAAGAGTATTGATGCTGAAATCACTGTTGTTGATACAGTTTATCCTGTTAAGTGTCCTTCTTCAATCAAGGAAGACTGCATGGAATGTGTTTCTCTTTTTGTTGAGCTCCCAAAGGGTAATAACAAAATAACCGTAAAGCCTGAAGATGGCAGTATTATGGTGCTCGATTTCATTGATGTAACATTAAAAACAGAAGAAAAAGTCTTCTGTGAAAAGCTTACTTCAAGAAATACCAAGGAAGAAAACGCATATTCCGTTGTTATTCCGTCAGACGGCTTTTATAAGCTTTCAGATCTTTCAGATGACGGTAATATGACAATAAACGGTATCAATTTACACGGTGACGGTGACGGAATTTTCTATTTCGGCAGAGGCTATAATAAGATAGTTTTAGATGAGGGCGTCACCTTCAGTGGAGCGGAAGCAGTCGAAATGGATGATTTTCTTGTGATAACTCCCGATGAAGTAACACTTCACGGAGAAGCCACAAATGAAGAAAATCCCAATACAAGCTCGGGCAGACACATAGGCTGGATATCCTCCGAAGCCGAAAGCGGTGCAGAATTTACCGTAAATGTAGCAACTGACGGATACTACGCCTTTACCGTTGAATATGCCAATAACGAAGAGGGCGGCTATCACGACTATAATGTTGATCTTGTTGAAAGATATATAAGTGTATTCCTTAATGAAGAAAAACTGGGTAATTACTTCTTCAGAAGCACTTATTCATGGGATAACTATAAAACAAAAACAATAGTGTTAAAGCTTTCAGAGGGCGAAAACAAAATTACATTCAGAAATGACGGAAGCTACAGCTTTAATGGTAAATGTACTTATGCGCCCGATATCGGAAGTATTACGGTAAACAAGATAGCATAATAAAGGAGAAGTAAAATGATAGATTTTAATAAGACACTTTTTGAAAATGCAAAAAACGGTCCATTGGTATGTGCACACAGAGGTGTGTCGGGAGCGGATATCCCCTGTAATACCTTGTCTGCATTCAAGGCGGCACTTGAGCAGGGTGCGGATATAATTGAGCTTGATGTATCAAAAAGCCGTGACGGAGAATTTTATGTTTTTCACCCCGGTATGGAATCGGCTCATCTGGGTGTTCCCATGCTTTTATCAAAGCTTTCGGGAAAGGTCATAAGAAGACTTCATTTTCTTAATCAGGATAATGTTCCCACAGTTTGTAAAATCAATACCCTCGAAGAGGTGCTGACCTTCTTAAAGGGTAAATGTTATATCAATATAGATAAATTCTGGATAGATATTCCGGGAATTTCCGAAATTATCAGAAAAACGGGTGTTGAAAAACAGGTTATCGTAAAAACCGAAACCAAAAAGAAATATTTACAGCAGGTAGCAGAATTTGCCCCCGATTTTATGTTTATGCCCATTGTTTCAAAAGAGGATAATATAACGGATAAGCTCATTGAAGAGGGTGTAAACTGCATCGGTGCAGAAGTGCTTTTTACAACGGAAAGTGATAAGGTCTGTTCTAAAGAGTATATAGAAGATATGCACTCCAAGGGCAGAATAGTTTGGGTAAATTCAATAGTCTATAACCATAGAGCGGTTTTAAGTGCAGGACATACTGATAATATCGCAGTGACAGGAGAAAAAGACCGAGGCTGGGGCTGGCTTATAGACAAAGGCTTTGATATAATTCAGACAGACTGGTGCTTAATGCTCAAAAAATATATTGAAGACAGAGAATAATACAAAATGACCGTGAACAGTTTACACTGCTCACGGTCATTTTAATAGTCAAAGACATTTGAGTAATCCGTTCTCGGTTCTGAGGGTTTTGCTTCTCCGAGAGAAAAATTCACTGTTATATTTTCACCGTTTCTGTAATAAGTCATACTGATATTACTGCCTGCTTTTTTGTCGGCAAGTATTTTTTCAACACTTTCGCAGGAGCTTACGGTTTTCTCTCCGAGTTTTACAATAACATCACCTGTGCGAAGTCCTGCTTCATAGCAGACACCGCTGTTATCAAGTGCGACAACATAACATCCCGTAGGAAGAGAATATCTTGAAGACATGGAAGATGTTACAGTCTGAAGAGACACGCCGAGATACGGCTTTCCTGTGACATAACCGAAAAAGATGATATCAGCCATCATATTTTTTACATCATCAATAGGGATGCAAAAGCTAAGTCCCTCTACATTTTCGGAGGCATATTTCGCACTTGCTATTCCCACTACAACGCCATCCGTATTATAAACGGGGCCGCCGGAATTGCCGTTGTTTATAGCGGCATTTGTCTGGAACATATTTATTGTTTCGCCGTTTTCAAGGGTTATCAAACGGCTTAAGTGGCTTATTATTCCGTCTGTAAAGGTGTAAGACAGTTCCCCCAATGCATTTCCGATGACCATAATATCGTCACCGACTTTAAGGGATGATGAATTGCCGAGATTTACGGGAGAGGTTACTGCATCTATCTTGATTACGGCAAAATCATTGGAAGGTACGGTGCCTATAACTTTAGCCGAGTATTGTTTTCCGTTATAATCCGTAACGGTCAACTCCTCTGCTTTTTCTACAACATGGCAGTTTGTTACGATGTATCCGTTTTCTGTAACGGCAAAGCCTGTTCCTGTGGATGTGGCAGGTCGGTAATATGAACCGAACAAGGAGTTATAATACTGCTTCCATGAAGATTTTATAGCAACAATGCTGTTTACCGCTTCGGCATAAATGTCACCTTTTGAAAGAGCGGGAGCAGTAGTTGCCTCAGGTTGTGTCGTTATTTCTTCGCTTACCTGCACTTCGGGGGTTACAGGCACAAAAGTATTGCTTTCCGAAGAGGTTTGTTCCTCTATGGTATTTTCAATATTTAAGGAAGCCGCAGTTGTATTTTCTTCGATTACAAATTCTTCCTTAGTGGTGCTTTCAGTGGGTGTGGGTGCGGGAGATAAAAGAGTGAACATGAAAAATGCACCGCCGGCACCTGATACAGCACTCACAATAATACATACTATGAGTGTTATTATAAAGGCGGCAAAAGGAAACCTTGTTTTCGGTTTTCTCTTCTCTTCTTTTATTTCTCTGATGTGATTTTCCCCAATATTTTCGGGTGTAAAATTTTCGTTCATTAAAACACCGCCTGTTTGTTACAGAAGCTTATACATGGTGGATGCACTTTCTTTTGTTGCGTATTCGGATACTGTTACAACTTCTGCTTTTATGTGATTTGCGCCCATCTGGATATCAATAATATCCCCGACTTTTATTTCATAAGAAGCACGGGCAGTTTTGCCGTTTACTTCAACATGCTTTGCGTCACACAGTTCATTTGCCACGGTTCTTCTTTTTACAAGGCGTGACACCTTGAGATATTTATCAAGTCTCATAAATTTTACCTCTTTAGTATTATTGGTAAGTATATATTACTTTATTTATTAAATGATTGCAAGTATCAGAAAAAATCAACCGCACCTTCAACGGGTGCGGTCACAGTTGTTAATTCAAAAAGCCTTGAATAATTATTTCTTCAGCTTCGGCCTCATCCATGCCGAAGGTCATAAGTTTTAAGAGCTGTTCGTTATTTATTCTGCCTATTGCAGCTTCGTGAATTATTGCAGCTTCGGCGTGATTTGCCGCAATTTCGGGAATTGAACGGATTCCCGCGTTATCCATGATAATGGAGTCGCACTGAACATGAGCCGAGCAGGGTGCATTGCCTACTGCCTTGGGGTAGAAAATCTGTTTTGAATTGTCCTTCGCAACAGAACGGGAAATTATCTGAGCAGAAGCTCCTTCGCCGTTAAGCTCAATCGTCATATCAGAGTCTGCCGTCTGATTTCCGTGTGTCATAAGGCGCTCTGTTACAATAAACTTTGCGTTTTTACCTAAGTGTGCAACGGTATTTCTCTTGGTAGAGTCTACTCCCTTTATCTGTACGGATTCCATTTCACAGACGGAGTTTTCTTCCATATATACCACGGTTTCGGGGTTGAGTATTCTTTCTCCCGTGCCTTCACCCTCGCCGTAGTGCTTTTCAATATATGTGATTTTTGCGTTTTTACCTATAAAGAAGCGGTGTATGCCCTCGTGACGGCTTTCATTACAGCCCGAATTGTGAATTCCGCAGCCTGCAATGATGGTGACATCTGCATTTTCTCCGATATAAAAATCGTTATAGACCTTATCGGAAACGCCCTCTTCCGTAATAATTACGGGAATATAGACCTTTTCGTCTTTAGTGTCGGGAAGAATGGTAATATCAATTCCGGGCTTGTCCGTTTTATTTGTTATCTGAACCTTTTCGGTGCAGCTTCTTTCAATTCCTGCGCCATTTTTTCTTATATTATAAGAAGCACCAACGGGAATTGCAGAAAAATCCGAAATCTTATCAAGTAAATTCTTATCGGTAATATTAAGCATTGTTATCACCTCTCAAAGAACATTTGCTGTCAAATTCTCCCAGAAGTGTGGGGAGAATTTCTTCCTTTGTGCCGAAGGAGCGTATCTTTCCGTCGGCAATAACAAGAATATCGTCAGCAAGCTGCATGATTCTTTCCTGATGTGAGATTATCATAACGCTTTCATTTCTGTCAGCTGCAATATCTCTGAAAGACTGCACAAGCATGGAAAAACTCCAGAGGTCGATTCCAGCCTCAGGCTCGTCATATATGGCAAGACCTAAGTTTCTTGCCATAAGAGTTGCTATTTCAATACGCTTTACTTCACCGCCCGAAAGGGAAGTGTCTACCTCACGGTTAAGATAGTCCATAGAGCAAAGGCCTACCTTTGTAAGATAAGAACAGCATTCATTTTCGGGAAGATCCTTACCGTGTGCAAGGCTTAAAAGCTTTCTGACGGTAAGTCCCTTAAAGCGGGGCGGCTGCTGAAAGGCATAGCCTATGCCGAGTCTTGCTCTCTCAGTGATAGAAAGAGCTGTTATGTCCTGTCCGTTATATAATATTTGTCCTTTTGTGGGTTTTTCTATGCCCATTATAAGTCGGGCAAGAGTGGATTTGCCGCCGCCGTTGGGACCTGTTATAACAAGGAATTTCCCGTCGGGGAGTGTAAAAGAAACATCCTCTATTATTTCAAGGTCGCCGCCTTTTGCTTCGTCGGTGACGGTAAAGCCTATGTTTTTGACTTCTAACATGTATTTCTCCTAAATAATAAAATGTGCCAAAATATAAATTATGATGTGAAGTGCCATAATAAGAGGCAATCCTATCATAAATTTTTTGTGCCGTGTTTTATGGCGGATAATTTGCATTGAAATAAACTCTGCCAAAGCACCGCCGAAAAGACCTGTAAGTAAAAGAACTTTTTCGGGTATCCTGTGCCTTTTTCTGTATTTTGAAGCATATTTATCGTATGCTGTCAAAATAACAGCAAAAACGGAAATCGAGAAAAGATAGATTATCATAACTCTACTTTTACGATGCACTCACCCTTGCCTGCATAAACCTGAAGAATACCGTTTTCTTTCATGACATATGATTTTGTTGAATATATCTTCTTGGGGTCTTTCGGCAGATAAATAAGGGTGGGAGCCTTTATTGTTGAAGAGCCTGTATATGAAAGAGTGAAAACATTTTCTTTTCTGTCATAGGAATAGCTCTTTATTTCACCTGCAACCGCAATGGGAAGAGGACGGGAAATTATATCCATTATCTTGCTGTGTTCAAAATCAATGAAATAATGCCAATAGGTATGGCTCCACTTATTTGAGTCAAACTTTCTGATAAGATGCTCAAGTGCGGGATATTCCTCGCTTCCGGGCACCATGCCGCCCCATTCGCCTACAAGCACGGGAACAGAAAGTCTTTCCTGAGTTCTCTTGTGCTCGTCGAAAATATAATCTACTCTGTGGGGACTTGCAACATTGGTAAGGGGAGTATCAACGGTAAGATCATAGCCGTGTGGGGAGAAAATGATATTTTCTTCTCTCTCGCCGTTTTTATAAATAACTCTCGGAACATTGCAGGGGATACCTGTGTTTGAGAAATAGCAGTTTTCTATGAATATTATACCGTTCTTATCAACCTTTCTTATAGCTTCAGCAGCTGCTACAAGGAAGGGATAATATCTTTTTGTATCAAATTCATAAATGTATTTTTCGGCCTGACCTACTACGCTGCCGTAAACCTTTTTGTCATCAGCAACGCTGAGCATTGCCATAACATCCTTCTTGAGTGCATTTGAAATAATCTTCTTTCTGTCTACACGCTTGTTGAAGAGAATGGTTTCTGCGCCGTTTTTAACAATATTCAGACCGACCTTCTTGCCTGAGGAGCCGGGGAAGGGTTCATTGAATACATCGTAGCCCATAACAGACTTGCAGTCCTTCATGTAGTCTGCCGTGTATGTGAGCATATCGCAGAAGCGGTCGCGAAGTCCTCTGCCTTCTACCTCCTCATTTGTCCAGAAAGCATCAAATGATTTCTGAATGTCCTTATAGAAGAAATAGCCTTCAGCCCAGATTATTTTAGGTGCACGGCTCTTTTTAGTATACTGACATGCCCATTTCGGAGCACCGTCACCTGCAAGAGAACAGAAATTACTGAAAAGATCCTGATGCCAGTCAATGTAAACATATACTTCATGCTTTTCGCACAGCTTAAGAATTGCCTTATATCCGTCAAGATATTCGGTGTTGTATTTGCCCATTTCGGGCTCAATTCCTGCCCAGGTAAGACCGAGTCTTATTACATTGATGCCTTTTTTCTTAAGGGCAATAAGTCTTTCTTCGTTAAGATCGGTTTTGTATCTCAATACACCGTCTTCGTCTACTGCTACACCCTTATAAACAAAGTTGATACCGTTGAAAATTCGCTCTCTGCCGTGTTCGTCAATAAATCTTTTGCCTGCTACAGAAATAGTATTCATAAAATACGCACCTCGCAAAAATATATATATTCACATTATAATATTATCACTAAAGGAAAACAATGTCAATAAAAACAGAAAGAACAGAAAGCGCTTTCGGCTTTCTGTTCTGTTTCTGATTGCTTTACTTAAAATGCCGATACAGACATGGCTATTATTACCGAGGCGGTAAAAACTCCGGAAATAAGAGCAGCGGAAATAATTTCCCATCTGTTCGTATCCAAAAAGCGTTTCATTTATAAATATCTCCGTTCTGCCAAAGGGCAAAAATATTGTTTTGCTTTTTTTGAACCTCACGAATAATACTCTAAAAAAATCACTTTGTCTATAGCTTTTTGGTTACAAAAAGTTACAATTTTCGAAATATTTTCCGTGAAAATAATGTCGAATAAAATAGACAGTAAAATCCTCATTATTTTGTATAAAATGCCAAATGTGTTACACAATATATACGAAAGGAGTTTTGAAAATATGGAATTTACAGAGAAAGAAAAAACCATGCTCGAAGAGCTTAAAAGCCACGAAAAATTGTGTATAGAGAAGTATAAAAGACACAGCGAATGTGCAAATGACGCACAGCTGAAATCCTTGTTTCAGGGACTTTCGGAGGAAGAGTCAAAGCACCTTAGCTCCCTTGATCAGATCGGAATGGGAACAGTACCCCCTATGTCCAATGAGGAAAAGCCTTTGCCCACATTTACGGCAAAATATAAGGCAATGCTGTCCCCTGAAAAAACAGCCGATATGTACCTGTGTAACGATCTGCTGTCCGGGGAAAAACAGGTCTCCCATATGTATGATACTGCAACCTTTGAATTCCGTGACCAGAATGTAAGAAATTTCCTTAATCACATTCAGAAGGAAGAACAAAAGCACGGCAAAATGATTTATGACTACATGACCGCAAACGGAATGTATTAAAATCTGCCTCAACACACTTATTCAGGTGTGTTGAGGCTGTTTTTTGCTTTTAATATATTTTTACTAAAAATTAATTATTATCTGTTGCAAATTTTAGAAAACAGTGTTATTATAATTACAACTGTCACTATATTTTGATAGACTATGTTAAAACTTTAAGGAGATGACTTTAATGAAAAAGAGTTTCCAAAAATTAATTTCCGTGGTGTTGGTGGCATTAATGCTCGTAACACCGCTGTCGTCAGGCATTTTTGCTTTGGCAGCAACAATTGCTGTAAATGCACTTGGCGATGTCGTTATTGCTGTTCCCGAAACGGTTTATCTGACTCCCTCAGCTGACCGTGCTACCAAGGGACAGTATTATGTAAATAACACAATAAACAAAACCACACATGCGTTGGAAACTGAAGCCAGTCCAAGCAATACAAACGCATATGTTCAGTTTTATATTCCGGGAGCAACGGATGTTAAAATTGCCGTTAATACCATGACAACAGGTATCGGCGATGTCGTTCTGACAGGTGCCGGTGCTACTTCAGGTTCATATGAAAATATTTCTTATGCTGAACTTATAAATAACGGTTATTTCGAATACAAAACGGCAGGCCTTTATATTAGCGGTACAGGTCTTGCTGCAGGGCAGACTGCTCTTGCTGAATGGGTATTTACCGTTACTATGAGCGACGGTTCAACAAGAACTTATTATGCATATTCAGTTCTTTATGCCCCTAACTACCATTCTGTCGGTGTTCATACAGAGGCTTATGCCGGCGGTTCAAATAATATAGGCATAAGCGGATGGATTTCAGGTATACACAGCTCAGCAGGAGTTGTTCAGAGCACTTTAGGTAATGATACCGGAAGTATGGATGCTGAAGGTGTATTTATAAACGAACCTCTTTTGAACTTGTCTTCTGTTAAGGTAGGTTCTATATCTTCTGCAACTGATGTCATCAGTGATAATGCTGATAATCTTTATGCAAGAGGCTATTGGCGTGATGATGACGGTGAAGATTCAAGGACTAAGAGTTACCTTGGTGTTTTAACCGTTGATGGTTCAAGATATTCTAATCTTAATCAGATACCAAACTTATATGTCGGAGCAGATGTTAACCATTTGTCTTCAACTATAGAAAAAGACCAGCATTTTTATTCTTGGTATGAGTTGGCTTCCGGTGCTCAACACACCGGTGCGGGAGATAATTCTGCTCCTGATAGCACTGCTACTAAATTTGTAGATTTATATAATAGTGGTGGCAGTTATTCTGCAACACTGGTTGCTAAGTTTAGTAATCTGGCAAGCATACAAGATTTTTATGGAGGAATAAAAAATAATGGCGGTTATGCTCGTCTGTATACATCTCCTAATCTGAGTATTTCAGGTTTATCTGCCGGAACGGTCAGATATATTCATGCGTGGACACAGGCAAAAAAATGTAAAAGAAATGGTACTGATGTATATGATTGGGTTTCCGGCGAAACATTTGCAAATGCGTTCACTGCGGTTCAGGTTACTATTACGGATAAGAATTCTCTTCGTCAGGCAGTTGCAAACTGTGCTGGATTTTCAAAAGAAAATTATACAACAGAATCATGGAATACATATGTAACTGCTTTGAGAGAAGCTGCAACGAATCTTGGTAATCCTACCTCAACTAATGTCAGCACAACAGCTCTTGAAAACGCAAGAAAGGAACTTAAAACACCTGTTAATATCCAATTAAACGGCGGCACACTTTCAACAGCAACTCCCGCATATCTCAGTATAGGAGCAAACAGCAGTGTTAAAATCAGTGAGCAGGTTTCTGCTCCCACTCGAGCAGGTCATACATTTTTAGGTTGGGCAAGATCTTCAAGTGCAACAACCGGTGACAAAAATCTTCAAGTCGGCTTTAATGAAACTGTTTATGCCATTTGGCAGGCAAATGACTATGCCCTTTTATATGACAATCTTTTCAATATTGTTGAATTTTCAAAGTCAGCAGGTATGACTGCTAACACAACTAATGCATATGTTGAATATAACAAAAACGAAAAATCAATTACAGTCGTGACGAATTCTGCTGAACAGAAAGACAAAGATGGAAATCCCATAACTGATGCGACTACAAATGTTGGTTTAGGCGGCAATTATTATAATGTTGCAGTTCAGAGTTCTACAGAATATATCTTTGAATATGATGTTGTAACCGATGTAAGAGCACAGGTTCATCTGTTTTTCTATGATAAAGATTCAGGTACTACATGGCTTATGCCTTCTGACAGATCATACACATATACAAGAACAGACGGCTCAGTAGAAAACGGAACATATGCAGACGGCGGCAATAGTAATTTTATGTGGAGGTATACCGATGCTGCGGATAGCGGTCACTATGTTCTTAAGTTTAAGACCCCTGCAAATGCAGATACTATGTCATTCCGTTTCGGTAACTGTAATGTAAGTGATGTCACATCAACATTCTCAAACATCCGTTTAATTGATGCGGCAAATTATTATGAAGATGTTGAATACACCGAAACAGCAAAGGTTTATACTTATGCGGACGGTGCAAAATACGGTACACTTTTTGCACCAGTAAGAACTGCATATAACTTTAGTGGCTGGTTTACAGGTCCGGACGGTAACGGTGAAAATATAAATAAAGATACTGTAAATGCCGATAAGTCAACAGTACTTTATTCCAAATGGACACCTATCACATATACTATCACATTTAATACCGACGGCGGTGCTAATGTGCCTTCTCTTACTTATACATATGAAGATATAAACAGAGCACTTCCCGTATCTAACAAGGCCGGTTATGCCTTTGACGGTTGGAAAGTTGAAAAAGCAGACGGTAACTGGGATACCAATAAAACTTATTTTGCTATTGACAAAAATTACGGTAATGTAACGCTCAAGGCAAATTTTGTTGATCCGGGATATCAGATCAATCTTTCCATTGCTGAGGATGAAATCTACAGCGGTTCCGTGACATACAACTATAATTATTTTAATGATTTTCTCTTTGATGAATCTATGCTGCCTACAAAAAACGGACATAGGTTTACAGGCTGGGAAGTTATCGGTAAGAGTGCCGGTGCAACATGGAATATCGGTACACAGTATAAGCTCATAGACGGAAAGGTTACTATTCCTAAGGGTAATGAGGGTAGTGTAACTCTTAAGCCCATGTGGGAAATGGTGAATTATACTATTAATTATAACACCGACGGCGGTAACAGCATTGCTCCTACTTCTTACAATATAATAACTCCTGTTACGCTTCCCACACCTACAAAAGCGGGTTATAAATTTACAGGTTGGACAGTATCATCAGTTTCCGGTAACTGGACAGAATCCTATACTGCAAATCAGGTGCTTACAGGCATGTACGGTAATGTAACCCTTAAAGCAAACTGGGATGCAAACGGTTATGTTGTAACATTCAATCCCAACGGCGGTGAAGTAAATCCCACTTCAATTTCTTACGATATTACAAAAAGCATAAGCATCCCCACTCCCACAAGAACAGGATATACTTTTAATAACTGGAAAGTAGAAGCTGCAGTCGGTAACTGGAGCGGTACTGTTGGCGGCGGCGAGTTATTAAGAGAAAAGCACGGCAATGTAACTCTTGTCGCACAGTGGACACCTATATCTTATACTATTATATATGATACTCAGGGCGAAGCAATTTCACCTACACCGTACACAATAGAAACAGAGCTTAATATTCCCGCTTCAGTCCGTAACGGATTTACATTTACAGGCTGGACAGTTAAAACTCCCGACGGTAACTGGACACAGGACGGTACTATTAACGCAGGAAAGCTTAGCGCCGGAAAATACGGAAATGTAACACTTACTGCAAACTTTACTGAAAATACATATACTGTTACATTTAATGATGATAGTACAGCAAATATCAGCTATAAAATAACCGAGTCCATAACTATCCCCGAGCTTGTGAAGGCAGGTTATACATTTAAGGGCTGGGAAGTAAAAGATAGCAGCGGCAGCTGGACTAAAGGCACAATAATAAATTACGGTAATCTTTCTAACGGCAGATACGGTGATGTTACCCTTGATCCTGTTTTCACTGCCAATAATTATAAAATAACATTTGTTCCCGATGGCGGTATCATGGATAGCGACACACTCGCTTATACACCTGATGATATAACCACTCTTCCCACTCCCGTTAAAACAGGCTTTAACTTTATGGGCTGGAAAGTAACAGCTCCTGCCGGCAGCTGGATAGCTGATGCTGTGATTGCCGACGGCACTTCACTTGAAGGTAAATACGGTGATGTAACTCTTACAGCTGTGTGGGAAGCTAAGACATTCACTATTACCTGGGTTGACGGTGACGGAAAAGTTATTGATACTGATACTGTTGCATACGGTGAAACACCTGAATATGAAGGCACAACACCTGCAAAGACAGCTACTGCTGAGTTTTCTTATACATTTAATAATACATGGTCACCTGCAATTGTTGCTGTAACTGAAGATGCAACATATGTAGCTCAGTTCGATGCAACAGTTAACACATATACCGTTACTTGGAAATATCAGGCTACTG
Source organism: Clostridia bacterium (assembly GCA_017513525.1). GTDB lineage: Bacteria > Bacillota > Clostridia > Oscillospirales > Acutalibacteraceae > RUG806. Next base: position 2,908 of record JAFXFC010000030.1, on the reverse strand, counting down.
AAAGTGATGAATATACAACTGTAGAGTCAACATTCAAATACGGCGAGTATCCTGTTTTCAATAACGGTGCAATTCCTGAAAGAAAATCAGATAACGAAGAAGATCATGTTTACAGATTTGTCAGATGGGTAAAAGAAAATTCGACTGATGGAATTGGTATTGTAGAAGGTGATGTAACTTATATAGCTGAGTTTACAGAGGTTAAAAATCCCGAAACCGTTACTTGGATAGTTAACGGACAGTCATATGAAACCAAATGGGCAATTGGTGATACTCCAAGCTTCCCCGGTTCAACAATATTGCCCGATTCAAACGGCGCGAAGCATGAAATTACAGGTTGGACACCTGAAATTTCAGCTGTTATAGACGGCGGAGCTACCTATACGGCAGTTATTACCTCTACACCTAAAGACTATAAAGTAAACTTTATATTGAACGGCGGCAGCGGTGATTTAACTGAATATTCTTATAACAAAGAAACACAAGCATTCCCTTGGATAATTACCAATAAGCCCGGTTATGATTTCGCAGGTTGGAAATTAGTAAAAGTTGATTCCACAGAGTCTTTCGGTTGGAATCTTGACGAAACATATGATGATATAAGCAATGTTTTGGGTAATTGGGGTAATGTTACATTTGAAGCTCAGTGGGAACCCGCTGATTATACAATCACAATTTTCTCAACAGGTGCAGAAATCAATTACAATATTGAAAGTGCCGGAAAGCTTTCAGCTGATCCTAAAGACGGCTATGTTCTTTCAGGTTGGATAATAGTTTCCACAAGCGGTATCAGCAACTGGCGTGAAGGCGACATTGTTGCAGCTGATAAGGTACTCACAGGAATGTACGGTAATGTTACTGTTGAACCCATGTGGTCTGCAAAGCCCTATAAGTTAACCTTAATAAGTGGCTTAAACGGCGAAGAAGAGCGTGTGATTGAAATCAAATACGGCGATATCTTAGATGAGTATTATCCCGTAGCAATATCCGGTTACACTGCAAAGTGGGATGGTGAGCTTCCCGAAATAATGCCTGCAAATGATATTACATTAACTGCAGAGTATAAGACAATTCAGTATTTCCTGAACTTTGATGTTGCAGGCGGTAACGAAGAGAAGGGCTTCTATTATGATATAACTTCTGATAAAACTCTTCCCGTTCCCACACATGAAGGTGCCCAGTTTGATCATTGGGTAGTAGCAGACGGTAACGGCAGCTGGTACAAAGGTATGGCGGTAAGCAAGAATGAGGTACTTAAAGGCCATTACGGCAGTGCAACTCTTACTGCTCAGTGGACATTAAACCGTTATACCGTAACATGGGATATAGATGGTACTAAAAAACTTACACAGTGGTACTACGGTGCTATTCCCGCCTTTGACGGAACACCCTATAAGGCTCCCGATGCAGATAACTCTTATGAGTTTGTCGGCTGGGATAAGGAAATAACCGAAGTAACAGGAGATGTTACATATACCGCTCAATTCGAGCCTGTCGAAAGAACCTACACAGTAAAATGGAAGATAGAAAATTATACTGTTGAGGAAAATTATAAGTGGGGTGAAACTCCCGTTTATAAGGGTGAAATTCCCACAAAACCTGCTACTAATGAGTATGAGTTTATATTCACAGGTTGGTCACCCGAAATTGAAGCTGTTGACAGAGATATTACATATACTGCACAGTTCCAGACAAATGTTAAACTGCTCGGTATCAGAATTGACAAGACTTCTTTATTTATGAATGTAGGTGAAGAAGATGTTTTAAGAGCAATTCTTTCTCCTGCAACTGCAACAAATAAGGATATTATTTGGAGCTCCTCTGACGAGAGTGTTGTAACGATCGATGAAAACGGCAAAGTGACAGCTGTTGGTGCAGGTATTGCAATTATCTGTGTGCAATCTGCAAACGGTAATGTGAGAGCCTACAGCGTAATAAGTGTATCACCTGTTATAAATCAGTATGTCATTGTTTCTGCAGGCGGTCTTTCAACAACACGCCTTTCCGGTCAGTCGATTCAGCTTACTGCAACTTTAATGCCCGATAACGAAGTCATTAAGAATGTTACATGGACATCCAGCAATCCCGAGGTTGCTGTGGTTGAATCCTCAGGTCTTGTTATATACGGTTTAGTGCCCGGCACAGCAGTTATTACAGCAACTGTAGACGGCTATATAGCAGGTAGTATTGAAGTTACAACAACTGATAACTCAGGCGATATCGTAGATCGTGTCAAGACATACATTGTATCATTCAATGCTTCAACTTCTCAGTATATAATCGGCGATAATGTCTATGACAACATAAGCATTGTTTATGCCGAAGGTGATACTGTAGAATTCTTGCTCACAGAACCTCATTTCGCAATGGCAAACGGTGTTCAGCTTGAGCGTGATACAGACGGTGTGTTCAGAATTGAGAATATTCAGCAACACTATGTAATTTCAACCGTGACTCGTGCTGATATCGGATTTGAAGATGATTCTGAGGAAGAAGAACCTAAGCTTTCCTTCTTCGATAAGCTCAAAGCATTCTTCCAGACAATAATAGACTTCTTCAGAAACTTATTCAGATAAACAAATTAAAAATCCGCTCCGAAAAATTCGGAGCGGATTTTATCGTAAGAAAACATTTTTGATGAATTTGAAATGAACTGCATAAATCATAATTTATCGGGGAAAGATGTTCATAAATCACCGTCTTTGACGCAAGTATAATTTTATGGTGCCTGCCACAAAAAAACTAATAGAAAAATTATAGTTTTTAGCCACGCATTAAATTTAAGATGCTTTGTTTTCGCCGCTTCGCAGTACCAATGTACAGCTTGCCAGCGGCGAAAACAACAAATACGGCAATTTCTGAACACTTTCCCGTGCAGAAAATTTACTGTCTGCAGACCTTATTAAGT
>JAFXFC010000003.1 GCA_017513525.1 Clostridia bacterium | reverse complement strand
TTTATGTTTTATGCTACGAACAAACCTCGCCTCTCGACGTACCTTTGTACGCCTTCGGGCAAACAAAAACAAGCCGAAGCCTTGTTTTTGCTCGGTTTGTCCGTTGGGCATCATTTTTTCCTATCCCCTTAAAAGGAGCTGTAAAAAAACTTTCGTTTTTTTACAGCTCCAAAAGCACATAATTACTTAAGTGATTCCTTAACCTTAGCAGCTTTACCGACTCTGCCTCTGAGGTAATAAAGCTTAGCTCTGCGTACTTTACCTTTTCTTACGATTGTTACCTTAGCAACATTGGGGGAGTGAATGGGGAATACTCTCTCAACGCCTACACCGTAGGAAAGTCTGCGTACTGTGAAGGTTTCTGCAACACCGCTGCCCTTGCGAGCGATAACTGTGCCTTCAAATGCCTGAATTCTTTCTTTGTCTCCGCTTTCACGGATCTTAACCGAAACGTTAACTGTGTCACCGATTTCGATTACGGGGGGCTGCTCCTTGAGCATGCCTTCTGTCATGATTTTAAGTGCGTCCATAATAGACCTCCGTTATTTTTATCAGATGTTCATTCGCTGTTCTTTGACAGCCAGAGGACCACCCGCTTTAGTTTTGCTGTTCACTAATCGCGGTGAGGGGAGAGCCCACACCCACAAGAACGCCTGTGTATTATATCACAGTAAAATTCTAATTGCAAGTATTTTTTTGACTTTTTTTGATTTATTAGATTTTTGGTTAGTATTGACAAAATCCCGTTAAATATATAAAATATAAATGTTATACAATTATATACCGAATATTTTTTTGTCAACAGGTAAAAATTTATGGTGTTCGACACAAGTATTAAAGAGCTTATTACGGCGGCATTCAATGACGAAAAAGATGTTTTTTTGAAGAATGAATTTCCTGTTATAAATGAGCTTTATTTTGATAATGTGAAAACTGCGGTTTTTTTGCCCGGCTCTTTTTACGGCGGCAAGGATTTCCCTTTTTCTGATTATTTGAAAGGGGCAACATTTACCGATTATCTCACTTCTAACGATAATATAGTTTCGGATATACGATTTATGGGGGAAGCTTCTTTCAGAGAATATCTTCATAAAAATAAGTTCAAGCGGTTAATTGTTCTTTTTGCCGAATGTGCCGATACCGGTGAATACGGTTACAGGGAAGCGTTACGTTGGATAGGTGAATTCAGAGCAGAAAATGACAGCTTCTGTCAGGTAGTAGCTTTCTTTTCACCGGTGGAAACCGATTTTGAGTATTATCTTACAGCATTTTCCTGCAGAGAAGTGATTTTTGCAGGAGAAAATACCTTGCCCGATATTAAAGTATTTGAAGCCGTAAGTCCTGCCGCAAAATTTTATTATACTGCTTCAGTTGCAGAGAAATATGCCTATAAAAAGGTATGTGTTTATTTCAATTCAAGAACTGAGGCCTCGGATTTCGGAAGATTTCTTATGAAAAGAGGAACTTCTTATTTGTATTTTGACGGAAGTCTTGCAGTTGATGAAAAGAAAAAGGTATTAAACGAATACATTGAAGGTAAAGTGAGTATTCTTATTGCAACAAAGGCTTTTATTACGGAAACATTGTTTTTCTATAGTGATATATGTATTTTCTGCGGTGTTCCGTTTTCGCTTTCTCATCTTTACAGAAGCTCACTTGCAGCCGAAAATTCACGGCTTCATATAATTTTCTGTGAAGAGGATATTGAAAGAAACGAAAAAATATCCCGTTCCTTCGCCGCAGTAACGAACCTGCAAGAAGTATATGAAAAAAGACAAAACCGTCTTTTTGATATAAAAAAATTAATTTCAGATATTGAAAAGGAGTAAATGACATGAAAGAAAAAATCAATGTAGCCGTTATCGGCTGCGGAAACATTGCAAACAGTGCACATATTCCCGCTTATATGGCCTCTCCCACGGCGAACATAAAATATTTCTGTGACATCATTCCCGAAAGAGCCGATAAGGCAGTGGAAAAATACGGATGCGGCAAGGCAATTTACGATTATCATGAAATTCTTGATGATCCCGAGCTTGATGCTGTTTCAGTTTGTACTCATAATGATATGCACTCTGTAATTGCCATAGATTTTATGCGTCACGGCAAGGATGTTCTCTGTGAAAAGCCTGCCGCAAGAATTCTCAGCGAAGCACTTGAAATGGAAAAGGTTTCCTATGAAACAGGAAGAATTCTTTCAATCGGTGTTTGTAACCGTTACTCTCTTTCAGTTAACCGTATCAAGGATATGATAGCAAGAGGCGACCTCGGTGAGGTTTTCCATGTATATGCTTCCTTCCGTGCTCACCGTTCAATTCCAGGACTTGGCGGAGATTTTACAACATTTGCTTCTTCGGGCGGCGGTGCACTTATCGACTGGGGTGTTCATTATATCGACCTTATTCTTTACTGTCTCGGTGATCCCAAGCCCCAAACAGCAAGCGGTGAAGCCTTCTGTAAGCTCGGTAAGGATATGAAGAATTACACATACACAGGCATGTGGGCAGAAGATACAAAAGATGTTGAAAACGGCGTTTACGATGTTGACGATTCTGTAACAGGTCTTGTTAGAACTGATAATGCAGTTGTAAGCTTCAACGGCGCATGGGCACAAAATATTGGTCAGAGCGAAACATATATCGACTTTATGGGCGATAAGGGCGGTGTAAGACTTCAGTATTGCGGACTTTACACATATTATACAGCAAAAGACGGTATGCTTATTGAAGAAAAGCCCGATTACAGGCTTAATGATATGCACCGTGACGAGGTTCTCGATTTCGTTGAATGTGTAAGAAAGGGCGAAAGAAACCGCAATGATATCAAGTATGCCGTCGGTACATCAAAGATACTTCAGGCAATTTATGATTCTTCAAAAAACCACAGAGAAGTTATTATTGAAGATTAAAAAGTCAGAACTGCTGATAAATTAATTAAAATCTGTTTCGGAGGGTGATTTGGTGGCTTATGAATTAATGTCAAAAGTCAATGAAGCAGAGAAGCTTTGTGATGAAAGAATAGCCGAAGCTAAAGCTAAAGCTGCGGAAATTCTTTCTTCTGCCGATAAAGAGGCAGAAAAAATCGTAGCAGACGGAACCGAAAAGGCACTTGAAGCGGCAAAAGAGCTGATGCAAAATGCCGAAAAACAGGCAGAGTCTATCATAGCCGAGTCTGTTTCGGCGGCTGAATCGAAAGCAGGAGAGCTTAAAAAGAATGCTGCTTCAAAGGAAAGTGCCGCTGTTCTTGCAGTTACGAAAAAATTATTGGAATTATCATAAGGGGAGGAAAGGCTGTTGGCAAAACTGAAAATAATGTCAATTGAGCTGGCTGCCCATAAGTCACGGAAAAATGAAGTGATGGATTATCTCCAGAAAAAAGGAGCTGTTGAGCTCAGCCTTCCCGAGGTGTCGGACGGTATGAGCTTTACAGACTACTCGGATGATAGAACCGATATTCAGCGAAAAGAGGCTGTAATCGTTTCGGCAGGAGATATTCTCAGTAAGCTTTTTCCTGTGAAAAAGCCGTTGACGGCAATGCTTGAACCCCGAAAAGAAGTAAGCGATGCTGAATTTTTGCTTATGAAAAAGGAGTTCAGTGAGATCTTCATTCAGTGTAAGGAAATAGTGGATTTGCACAGTGAAATGACAGGTCTTAAAGCCGATATGATAAGATATGAAACACTTATTGATGAGTTGACCCCATGGAAAGGTATTGATATACCTCTTGAGTCAGGCTTTACTAAGAATGTTGCATATATCTTAGGCTCTTTCAGAGGAAAAATAACGAAAGAGGAAATTCTCGGAGTTCTTGCTAAAGAGCTTCCCGAAAATCCCCGTATAGAAATTGAGATCGCTTCAAGTGATGACGATGAAACCTGTGTTGTTGTATTCGCATATAAAGACGAATGCGAAGAAGTAGAAAATGTTCTTCGCTCAATAGGTTTTATGAGGGCACCCGAATGTCCCGACAGAACACCGTCAGAGGAGATCAAACGGCTGAAAGCTGAGAGAGAAAAGGCTCATAAAGCAGCTGACGAGTGTAAGGATAAGATCGGTGAAAAAGCCGATCTGCGGGAAAAAATCGAATTTGCAAAGGATTATTTGTCTTTGTGCCGTGACAAGTTCTCGGCATTTGAAAAAATCCCCGAAAGTGAAAGAGTATTTTATCTTAAGGGGTATATCCCTAAGCGGGATGCCGAAAAAGCGGCTTCATATCTTGAAAAGCATTTTGATGCGGCTGTTATAATATCAGAGCCGCAGGATGATGAAGATGTTCCCGTGCTTTTATCGAATAACTTCTTTGCCGCTCCTTTGGAGGGCATTACGGGAATGTATTCATTGCCGGGAAAATTTGACCCCGATCCTACGGGAATTATGGCATTTTTCTATTATTTCTTCTTCGGAATGATGCTCTCGGATGCAGGCTACGGTCTTATGATGGTGCTTGCAACGGGCGGAGTGCTGTTATTCAAGAGAAATATGGAAAAGAAAATGAAGAATATGTGCCTTATGTATTTCTTCTGCGGAATTTCCACCGTTTTCTGGGGTGCTATGTACGGAAGCTGGTTCGGAGATATGATAAATGTCATAAGAACCGAATTCTTAAATCTTCCCGAAATACGGCTTTATATCTGGATGGAGCCCGTTAATTCTCTTATGGAGCTTATGGTTTACTGCTTCTTGTTCGGACTTGTGCATCTTTTTGTTGGTGTCGGAGTAAAAGCAGTATCCGAATGGAAAAACGGAGATAGATTCGGCGCCTTCTGTGACAGCGTTCCGACATATCTTACCATTCTCGGAATTGCTCCCATATTTTTCGGACTTTTCACAGAGGTTCCCCCTGTTCTTTCAAAAATAGGAACACCTGTTCTGATAGTAGGTCTGATACTCGTTATTCTTACTGCAGGCAGAAGTTCAAAGTCCATTGTCGGAAAGCTCGGCGGCGGACTTTATGAGGTATATAACCTTATAGGCGGTTATCTCGGAGATGTTCTTTCATATGCAAGACTTCTTGCATTGGGACTTTCAACAGGTGTTATCGCAGAGGTTATGAATATGCTGGGTGTTCTTCCCAGTAATAAGATACTGAAGCTTATTATGTTTATTTTCGTAGCAATTATAGGACATATTGCAAACTTCGCAATAAATGTTATCGGTGCTTATGTTCACACAAACAGACTTCAGTATGTTGAATTCTTCGGAAAATTCTATGAGGGCGGAGGCAGAGCCTTTGTTCCCTTTGAAGCTAAAACACAATATATTAAATTCAAGGAGGAAAATCAGTCATGAATTTCGGCGTAGTATTTATTCTTTTAGGTGCAGCTTTAGCTGCTGCTCTCCCCGGTATCGGTTCCGCTAAGGGTACAGGTCTTGTAGGTCAGGCTGCTGCAGGTGTTGTAGCAGAGGATCCCGCAAAGTTCGGTAAGGTTCTTATTCTTGAAGTTCTTCCCGGTACACAGGGGCTTTACGGCTTCCTTACTGCTATTCTTCTTCTTTCAAATACAGGCATCATGGGCGGCACTGCTCCCGAATATACCTGGTGGCAGGGACTTTGCTATTTCGCAGCATGTCTTCCCATTATACTCGTAGGTCTTTGGTCAGCACTCGCACAGGCAAAGGCAGCTGCTGCAGGTGTTTCCCTTGTAGCAAAGAATCCCGAACAGAGCGGTAAGGCTATCATTTTCGCAGCTATGGTTGAAACATATGCAGTTCTTGCACTTCTTGTTTCTCTTCTTACCATAATGAACATCGGTAACCTTTTCTAAAATAAACAGTCAGGAGATATCAGGATGTCAGGTTTAGACAATATTTTATCCCGTCTTGATAAAGAGTGTTCACTTGCATGTGAAGAGATAATTGCAGATGCTGTTTCTGCCGCCGAAAAAAGAAAGAACGAAGCTGAGATAAAAGCCGTTTTTTTTATGAATGAAAAGACTGAAGCCGCAAAAAAGGAAGCACAGCTTTTAATTCAGAAGGCACATTCTTCTGCGGCGGCAAACGAACGCAGAATCCTTCTTTCCGCAAAGGTAGAGCTTATTGAGGATATACTGAGTAAAACTCTTCACAAGCTTCATAATCTTGACACTCCCTCATATTTTACGGTGCTGAAAAAGCTTGCTGAAAAAAATGCCCTTGAGGGAAAAGGTATCATGTATCTTTCCGAGAGGGATCTTAACAGAATGCCTTCTGATTTCAGCAGTTCTCTTAAAGAAATAGAAATTTCTTCAGAGCCTTATAACATCAGTGACGGATTTATACTTAAATACGGCGATATAGAGGTCAACTGCACCTTTTCTGCAATGCTTAATTCTTCAAAAGAAGAGCTGAAGGCTGTTGCAGGGGAGATGCTTTTCGGACAGTAATTGCCGCAGAGAAAAGGATTGAAGTATATGAGAGATACCGAATATACCTTCGCTGTGGCAAGAATAAGAAGCAACGAAAACCGTCTTCTCACCTCACAGGAGTTGAATTCCGTTATAACCGCTCCAACCTATAAAGAGGCTGTAAGCCGTCTTAACGAAAAGGGCTATAATATAACGGATACGGACTATTCACCCGCTCTTTCAAAAAGAATGAAAGAATTTTGGCAGGTGATAAACGAGGTGCTTCCCGATAAGTCACAGTTCGACAGTATTATTCTTAAAAATGATTTTGCAAATCTGAAAATAATTGAAAAGGCATTTATTCTCGGAAAAGATACAGATGGACTTTATGAATATCCGTCTGTATATTCTCCCGAAGAATTAAAGGAATGTGTTTTTTCAAGAAAGAATTCACTTCTTCCCGAGTGCTTACAGCATGCCGACAGAAGCGCATACAGAATTCTTTCGAAAACAGGATTTGCACAGCTTGCAGATTCCGTAACAGACAGAGCATCTATGGAATGGAGCATAAAAACAGCTAAAAACGGAGATAACCCCATTCTTCTGAAATTAGCTGAAATTGAAACAGCCTGTGCCGATATAAAGGTGCTTTACAGATGTATTCTTACGGGAAAAGCGGTAAGCTTCATGGAAAGAGCTGTAGCAGAATGCTCGGCATTTTCAAAGAAAGATATTATAGCAGCCGCGGCAAAGGGACTGGAAGAATTCCTCGAATTTTTATCCCATACCGAATATAAAGGTGCCGCCGATGCGGTGAAAGTCAGCACCACTGAATTTGAAAGATGGTGCGACAATAAAAAAATCTCTGTTCTTGCAGATACAAAAACAGAGGTCTTCGGAATAGCTCCGATTGTGGCATTTTATTATGCCGCCCAGACGGAAATCAGAAATATCCGCATCATTCTTTCTGCAAAATTAAACGGACTAACTGAAGAAACCATAAGAGCGAGAGTGAGGGAAAGCTATGTATAAAATAGGTGTTATGGGCGACCGTGACAGCATATACGGCTTTCAGTCCGTCGGTCTTACGGTATTTCCCATTGATGATACCAATGAGGGGATAAAGACTCTCAGAAGCATTTCAGAGGAATATGCAGTTATTTTTATAACTGAAAAGTTAGCTCTCGAAATGGATAGTGAAATACAGAAATATAAAGATAAAACCGTTCCGGCAATCATACCTATTCCGGGAGTTACGGGTAACACAGGACTTGGTATGAAAAATGTCAGCAGATCCGTCGAGCAGGCAGTTGGCTCTGATATACTCGGCGGCTGAGAAAGGTATGATAATTTTGAGTAAAGGCAGTATTATCAAGGTCGCAGGCCCTCTTGTTATCGCAGAGGGAATGAGAGACGCAAATATGTTTGACGTTGTGCGTGTAAGTGATGCTCACCTTATAGGTGAGATTATTGAAATGCACGGCGACAGAGCTTCTATTCAGGTTTACGAAGAAACAGCAGGGCTCGGTACAGGAGAAGAGGTTGTATCCACAGGTATGCCTCTTTCGGTTGAGCTCGGCCCCGGTCTTATAAAAGGTATTTTTGACGGTATTCAGAGACCTCTTGAAGCCATTATGAAGGTTGCAGGAAATAACCTTACAAGAGGTATAGAAGTACCATCTCTTGACAGAAGTGTTAAATGGCATTTTTACCCTTCAAAAAATGTCGGTGATAAGGTTACCGGGGGCGATGAAATCGGTTTTGTACAGGAAACCGATGTTGTAAAGCATAAAATATTGGTTCCCGTAGGAATTTCGGGTACGCTGGAAAGCATAAAAGAGGGAGAATATACCGTTGAAGAAACCGTTGCAGTTCTTAAGAAAGAAAACGGCGAAAGCGTAAATCTTACTCTTATGCAGAAATGGCCCGTAAGACGCGGCAGACCCTATAAAACAAAGCTTTCTCCCGACAGACCCCTTATTACGGGTCAGCGAGTTATAGACACACTTTTTCCCATTGCTAAAGGCGGTGTAGCCGCAATTCCCGGTCCTTTCGGAAGCGGTAAAACGGTTACTCAGCATCAGCTTGCAAAATGGGCCGAGGCTGATATTGTCGTTTACATCGGCTGCGGTGAACGCGGAAACGAAATGACCGACGTTCTCAATGAGTTCCCCGAGCTTATTGACCCCCATACGGGAAAATCCCTTATGGAAAGAACGGTTCTTATTGCAAATACCTCGGATATGCCCGTTGCCGCACGAGAAGCATCAATTTATACGGGTATTACAATAGCCGAATATTTCAGAGATATGGGCTATTCCGTTGCACTTATGGCAGACTCAACCTCGCGTTGGGCAGAGGCACTTCGTGAAATGTCAGGCCGACTTGAGGAAATGCCCGGTGAAGAAGGATATCCTGCATATCTCGGAAGCCGTCTTGCACAGTTCTATGAAAGAGCCGGCAGAGTGCTCACTCTCGGAAGCGAAGAAAAAGAAGCTTCACTTTCCGTTATCGGTGCTGTTTCCCCTCCCGGCGGTGATATTTCAGAGCCTGTTTCACAGGCAACGCTTCGTATAGTTAAGGTTTTCTGGGGACTTGATTCTTCCCTCGCTTATAAGCGTCATTTCCCTGCAATAAACTGGCTTACATCATATTCACTTTATTCCGATTCTCTCGGAAAATGGTTCAATGAAAATGTAGCACCCAAGTGGACAGAGCTTCGAGGCAGATTTATGGAGCTTCTTTCCGAAGAAGCTTCGCTTGAAGAAATCGTAAAGCTTGTCGGTATGGATGCTCTTTCTGCGGGTGACCGTCTTAAAATGGAAGCCGCCCGTTCAATAAGAGAAGACTTTTTACATCAGTTGGCTTTCCATGAAGTAGATACCTATACTTCACTTAAAAAGCAGTTTCTTATGATGAGCCTTATTATGGCATATTATGATAAATCAGCCGATGCTTTAGCACTCGGTGCCGATATAGATAAAATTGCAATGCTTCCCGAAAAGGAAGCAATCGGAAGATTTAAGTATGTTAAAGAAGAAGATATTGATACCGAATTCAAGAAAACAATGGACATTCTTCAGGACGGTATCTCAAGAGTTTTAGCTGAAAGGGAGGAATTCTGATGCCAAGAGAATACAGAACCCTGCAGGAAGTAGCAGGCCCTCTTATGCTTGTTCGTGATGTTCAGGGAATTAAGTATGAAGAGCTCGGAGAAATAGAGCTTGAAAACGGCGAAACAAGAAGATGCCGTGTTCTTGAAGTTAACGGTACAAATGCACTCGTTCAGCTTTTTGAAAATGCACAGGGTATCAATCTTTCCACAAGTAAAGTAAGATTTCTGGGAAGACAGATGGAGCTCGGTGTTTCCGCCGATATGCTCGGTCGAGTTTTCGACGGTCTCGGCCGTCCCATTGACGGCGGTCCCGAAATCATTCCCGAAAAAAGAATGGATGTTAACGGTACACCCATGAACCCTGCTGCAAGAAACTATCCTCAGGAATTTATTCAGACAGGTGTTTCTGCAATCGACGGACTTAATACTTTGGTAAGAGGACAGAAGCTTCCTATTTTCTCAGCTTCGGGTCTGCCTCACGCAGCACTTGCCGCTCAGATTGCCCGTCAGGCAAAGGTAAGAGGCAAGGATGAACAGTTCGCTGTTGTTTTCGCCGCAATGGGTATCACCTTTGAAGAAGCAAACTTCTTTGTTGAGTCCTTCAGAGAAACAGGTGCTATTGACAGAACAGTTATGTTCTCCAATCTTGCAAATGACCCTGCAATTGAAAGAATTGCAACTCCCAAGATGGCTCTTACTGCCGCAGAATATTTGGCGTTTGACCTTGGAATGCATGTTCTTGTTATACTCACGGACATCACAAACTATGCGGATGCTCTTCGTGAGGTTTCCGCTGCCCGTAAAGAGGTTCCCGGCAGACGTGGCTATCCCGGTTACATGTATACAGACCTTGCAGGTATTTATGAAAGAGCAGGCAGACAAAAGGGTAAAGAGGGAAGTATTACAATGATTCCCATTCTTTCCATGCCCGAAGACGATAAAACTCATCCCATTCCCGACCTTACAGGCTATATCACCGAAGGTCAGATAATCTTAAGCCGTGAGCTTCACAGAAGAGGTATTACTCCTCCCGTTGATGTTCTCCCGTCGCTTTCCCGTCTTAAGGATAAGGGTATTGGTGAAGGCAAAACAAGAAAAGACCATTCAAATACAATGAACCAGCTTTTCTCTGCATACGCCCGTGGCAAGGATGCAAAAGAGCTTATGGTCATTCTCGGTGAAGCCGCTTTAACTGATATTGATAAGCTTTATGCAAAGTTTGCTGATGAATTTGAAAAGCAGTATGTTTCACAGGGTAACTTTACGGACAGAAGCATTGAAGAAACTCTTGATATCGGTTGGAAGCTTCTGAAAATACTTCCGAGAAGTGAGCTTAAGCGTATTTCAAACGAGCTGCTTGAACAGTATTACGATACTATATAATAAAGGTGGTTTAATATGGCAAGGCTTAATGTAAACCCCACCCGTATGGAGCTTACCAATCTTAAAAGAAAGCTTGTGACCGCAAGAAGAGGACATAAGCTTCTTAAGGATAAACGCGATGAGCTTATGCGCCGCTTTATGGAAAAGGTCAGAGAAAACAAAGAGCTTCGCAAAAAGGTTGAAGAAAAAATAAAAGAAGCAAATCTGCATATGGCAATTGCCCGCTCTGTAATGAGTGACACTGCCATTGAAGCAGCCCTTATGATGCCCATGCAGGAAATGAATGTTGATATCGTAAGCAGAAATGTTATGAGTGTTATCATTCCCGAATATAAGACGAGCTTCAAAACTGCAGATTCTGCCGATATCTATCCGTATGGTTTTGCTTATACTTCAACTGACCTTGACGATGCGGTAAAATCGCTTTCCGATATCCTGCCTGATCTTATAAAGCTTGCGGAGATTGAAAAATCCTGTCAGCTTATGGCGGTGGAAATTGAAAAAACAAGAAGAAGAGTTAATGCCCTCGAACACGTTATGATTCCGAGATATGAAGAAACGATAAAATATATCGCAATGAAGCTCGATGAAAACGAAAGAGGTGCCACCACCCGCACCATGAAAGTAAAGGACATGATGCTCCAACAGGCACATAACTATTAATAATAAAGAACAGCTTCAAAGCGAAATGCCTTGAAGCTGTTTTTTCTATGATTTTAATTATATTTATTTTTCGCATTCATATGTTGCATATGCTAAAATTCTGTTGTTTACGAAATCAACACCGTAAAGAACAAGCGTATCTTCGTAAACTTCAATAAGATAGCCTTCGCTCATTGTGGGGTCGGTGCCTTCCCAGAGTACCTGATAATCGCCTGTAATTCTGGGTGAGGAAACGGAAGAAACATGAACGAATGTTGCACCGTTTTCACCGTTTTTGGAAATGTTGAGATTGGGGTTAAGTGTCTGCATATGATAAGCCCAATGTGAATGGCCGTTGAAGAAGAAAACATTATCATATTCTCTGAGCAGTTTTCTTATGCGAACTTCATCATTTGCACCGGGTGTATAGAAAAGAGGATAGCTCCAGCCGAGGTCATTCTGCAGATTTCCCGTGCCCATAAGCGGATTACCTTTTGCTGAATTTAAGAATGTATGGAAGAAAAGATATACGCTCTTATCTTTGTGTGCTTCAAGCTGTTCTTCAAGCCAGTCAAGCTGTGAGTTTTCAAGAAGTGCATTGAAAAGAAGACCGTAATTATTGCTTGTCTGATTAAGGAAAATGAAAATATCTCCTGAAACAGCTTCTTCATAAACAAAGTCCATTCCGTTTTCGGCAACATTTATTATTCCGTCTGCTTTTTCTTCGCCGTAAGCTCCAGTGTTCATATATGTAAGCCAGTTTTCTTTTTCATACTTTGCGTAAAGGTCATGGTTGCCTGTGGTTGTATAAGCAGGGAAGTCATAGCCTGATGAAATATTATTGAATGCCATAAAAGCTTCTTTTTCACCTTCTGTTGAAATGTCACCGGGCATTGCAACGATAGAAACTCCTGCTTCTTCAAAGAAAGAAAGAGAACGTGCAAAGGTGGATTCTGCAACATCGGCACCGCCGTCAAGCTCATAACGGTTGAAATGAAGGTCGCTTATAGAACCGAAGGAATATACTTTTTCTCCTCTGTCTGCTCTTTTTTCAGCGGGAATTTCGTATATTTCAAGGGTTTCACCGTCAAGGGTCACGAGAATATTTTCAGCTTTGTCGGGTATTGCGGTGTAATCAGGAAGATCAATGCTTCCTTCACCGAAATATGTTGTAACAGTTGCAAATTCGCTGTATTCTATCTGAGTTTCCCCTAAAGTATACGTAAGCTTATCGAAAGCTTCATCTGCCCAATAAAGCTTATATTCACCGTCTGTTGTGGTGGTAATGCTGATAATTGCATCTGCAGAGCCTGCAGTTTCGTTGAGATATTCTATTTTTGTTTCGGATATTTTATCATCCGAAAAACCCGGAATATCAACGGAAATGTTGAGAAGTGAAAAAAGGGAAGCTAAAAGTGTTGCTAAAATTTTTACAAATAAAGAGTACATTTTTTTCCTCCTTTGTTTTATTAATTAGAGTATATTTTGAAAAAGCATGATTTGTCAATAGTTTACAGTGTTTTTATTTGTTTATTGAATAAATAGCATTTAAGGAATAAAGAAATAAAAGCTTTTATTGACAAGTTTTATAAATATATTATAATAAAAGCAATAGTATAAGGAGTGTGACCGATGAAAAGAAAAATTGAACTTGATACAGGTAAAAAAGTATTTCCTATAATAATGATGGTTATAGGGCTGGGGCTTATGCTCTCTTTATGGATATTAAGACTTAATATCGTTGCTGTTGTTTGTGTAGCTTTTATGTGCATAATGGCGGCGGTAATAACACTCAGTCTTATTATAAAAAATAAGGTCTATGCACCTATGGTATTCTCCTATGCAGCGGCAGCTTTTGGTATTGCAGTGTATTTTGTAATATGGGGATCAGATGCAGGATTTGGTGCATTTACATCAGGACTTGCAGGCTTTTCTTCTGCCAATCACCCGTTTTTAACAGGGGAAGGAAATTTATTTACAAGACTTCTCGGTAATATTCTTCTCATTTTACCTACTGCTTTATCTCTTTGGGGATTGTTCTTTGTTGCAAAGCACTCTTTCAAAAAAGACGGCATCAAAAAGCTTATTTCAGCAATAATGACTGTTCTTCTTCTCGGAACAAGTGTAGTTTATGTGCTTACCATGAATCTTCGTTCAAAGCCCAATACGGTAAGACTCTGGGAAGGACATGACGAATATCTCGGCGGTGTCGATAAAAATGCTTCTTCCGCTTCACCCAATGTTCTTTTTATTATGATGGATGACCTCGGCTACGGTGACATTTCTCTTAACGGTGCAATTTATGATACTCCCAATATTGACTCAATAGGAGAAAACGGACTTAATCTTACTAATTTCTATTCTGCATATTCTGTTTGCTCGCCTGCCCGTTTTGCGGCTCTTACGGGAAGATATCCTTACAGAGGCTTTGCTGATAATGTTATATATCCCACGGTTGATACTATTTCTCCTTTTGCACAGACGAGAATTTTCAATTCCATTGAAATGGGCAACAATGCAGACGGTATGCTCGGTGATGAAATTACATTTGCCGAAACATTTAAGGCAGCAGGCTATGCTACGGGTGCATTCGGTAAATGGCATCTCGGTGACTACGGTGAATATCTTCCCACAAATCAGGGCTTTGATTATTTCTACGGCTCTCACCATGTAAACGATATGACACCTTTTTATCATGTTACTGAAGAAAACGGCGAATGGGAAATCGTTCACGGCACAAATGAGCTTAAAGACCAGAGCATGGCAACAAAGTGGATACATGATGAAATTACCGATTGGATAACCGAAAAGGCTGAAAATAACGAGCCCTTCCTTGCATATTATGCTTCACCCTGGCCTCATGCTCCCGTATATGCAGGTGATGATTTTGACGGCACTACGGGCATGGGTACATATGTTGACTGTGTAACAGAGTTCGACTTCTATCTCGGAAAGCTCTTTGATACCATGGAAGAGCTCGGCGTTCTTGAAAATACCGTTATAGTTTTCACAAGTGACAACGGACCGGCTCTTGAAGGCTCAGTAAATGACCTTCGAGGCGGAAAATACCTCGCCTATGAGGGCGGTCAGAAGGTGCCCTTTATGATTCGCTGGGATAATGCAGAGGGTAAACTGGGAGAGGCAGGAACAGAAAGAAACAGCTCTGCGGTCCTCGTTGACCTTTACCCCACATTAGTTGAGCTTTGCGGCATTACAGGTAACGGCGGACAGAAGAATTTTCTGCCCTCCGACAGAGCTATTGACGGTATTTCAATGGCTTCCTTACTTCGCGATGACAGCGTCATTCATACCGAAGAGCATCCCATTCTTCATATGAAGAGAGAGGTTGTAAAGGCAGTTCAGTATGCAGTTCCCATTTCGGAAGTGAAAGCTCTTTATCCCGATTATGATTATGAGGTGCTTTCTGAAAACGATTATATAACCTTTAAGTATTTCGAAAAGATACAGAACGATAACTCTGCTTTCTGGGATAAGAACCGCAAAAACTGGCTTCATATTCTTACAGATGACTATGCAGAAAATTATAATCGCACTTCAGTTTATCCTGAAATAGCCCAGCAGTATAAAGAAAAGCTCCACGAAATTACGGATAATTTTAAGGAAAACAGACGCGGAATAAAATCATAATTTGTCGGGGACAAATTATGATAGTTATATTCGTACCTGCGGTACGAGTTATATTGCGTTGCAGTTATATTCGGCTGAGCCGAGTGATATTTTTACCTGCGGTAAAAGCTTTGGAAGGGCTTTCGCCCTTATTCCGCTGACGCTCTATTTAAAATGCCGACCGCAGGTCCCTTAACTTTTGCGAAGCAAAAATATCACTGCCCGCAGGGCAATATCACTATTGCGAAAGCAATAATATCAATCTTTGCGAAGCAAAGAATATCACTTCATAATTTGTGGGCATCGACCCCACAAATTATGATTCAGGGGTGTTTATGTGCCTGCACTTTCATTGATGATTAAGCCTGCTTCCTCGCTTTGTAATCTTTCCTGTGAATACTGCTTTTACCGTGATGTTTCAGAGCATAGGGAGCATCTCGGCTTTGGTATTATGGAAAAAAGCATAGCGGAAGTATTAATAAAAAAAGCTCTCGAATATGCCGACGGCAACAGTGTAGCCTTCGCTTTTCAGGGTGGGGAGCCGACACTTGCAGGGCTCGGCTATTTTCAGTATTTTGTTGATACTGTTAATAAGTATAATGTTAAAAGCAGTAAAATTTTTTACGGAATTCAGACTAACGGCACAGTTTTGGACAGTGATTGGGCAAGGTTTTTGCATGAAAATAATTTTCTCGTCGGTCTTAGCCTTGACGGTGATTTTGACGGAAATAAATTCAGAAAAAAAGCATCGGGACAAAACTCATTTTATAAAATACTGTCAGCCGCCGAGCTTCTAAAAAAGCATGAAGTGGAGTTTAATATACTTACAGTCTTAACCGGCTACTGTGCAGATAACGGCGAGAGAATATACAGATTTTTCCGTTCAAAAGGCTTCAGATATCTGCAGTTTATACCGTGTCTGCGTCCGTTTGGCTCCGAAGAAAAAAGTGAATTATATATGACCGCGGACCAATATGCGGATTTTCTTATAAAAGTCTTTAATCTTTATGTAAAGGATTATGTAAGACACAATTATATCAGTATCCGTCAGTTCGATAACTGGGTTCGTCTTTATCTCAGACAACCCACAGAGCAGTGCGGAATTATGGGGCATTGCTCACATCAGTTTGTCGCCGAAGCAAACGGAAATATTTATCCCTGCGATTTTTATTGTACAGATGAATATTATCTCGGAAATATAAACGAAACCGATTTTAAGACTATGGAAAAATCGGAAATTGCAAAAAACTTTATAAGAGAAAGTCTGAAAGTTCCCGAAAAATGTAAGACTTGTAATGTATATGGGCTTTGTAGGAATGGCGGTTGCAAAAGAACGCAGGTGAGTGAAGATTATTGTAAAGCCTACAAAAAATTCTTCAATTCCTGTCTGCCTCTTTTCAGAGTTTTTATAAACGAAAAATAAGAGTTATCGGGTTTATGAAGGATATCCGAGCTGTATTACATATGTTATTTTCTTGACTTTTATTTTGCATTAATATAATATTATTTATGGAGGCGATAATTATTAAACAGATATTTGATAAAGCAGGATTTATCTGCGATATGGACGGTGTTATATATCACGGCAACAAAATACTTGAAGGTGTTTCGGAATTTGTAAACTGGCTTATTGATAATGATAAGAAGTTTGTATTTCTTACCAACAGTCCCGAAAAAACTCCCCATGAGCTTAGCATGAAGCTTGAAAGAATGGGTCTTCATGTAAGTGCCGATCATTTTTATACAAGTGCTATGGCAACTGCTGCATTTTTAAGTGCTCAGAAGCCAGGCTGTACGGCATATGTTATCGGTGAAGCCGCACTTACAAAGGCTTTATATGACCAGGGGATTTATATGAACGATGTTAATCCCGACTATGTGGTTATCGGAGAAACACGAAGCTATAATTTTGAAAAAATAGAAAAAGCAATTGAGCTTGTAAGAAAAGGTGCAAAGCTTATAGGCACAAACCCCGATATAACAGGCCCCACCGAAAAGGGAATTATGCCTGCAACGGGTTCACTTGTTGCTCCCATTGAAATATCTACAGGGAAGAAAGCATATTTTATCGGAAAGCCCAATCCTTTGATGCTTCGCCATGGACTGAGAAAACTCGGCTGTCACAGTAATGAAATTGCTTTTATCGGGGACAGAATGGATACCGATATTATTGCGGGTATCGAATCAAATGTTGACACGGTTCTTGTTTTAAGCGGTGTTACTTCCCTTGCCGATATTGATAATTTCCCTTACCGCCCTAAGTATATCCTTAATAATGTCGGTGAAATACTGTTAAAAGACTAATTTTCCGAAAAGGAAAGGTTTTACAGTTGAATAAACTGAATATATATGATAATATATATTTTCAGAAACTATTTTTAAGTCGGTGAATGAGAAAATGAAAAAAATTATTAGCGTTTTTTTGATAGCTGTTTTATTGGTGACAGGAACAGTTTTTGCTTTTGCGTCAGAAAAGGGTGACGTTGACGGAGACGGAATTCTTTTAGCTAATGATGCAAGAGCTACCCTTCGTTTTTCCGTAAATCTTGATGAACCTACCGAGGAGCAGTTTGCTGCAGCTGATTTTGACAGTAACGGTAAGGTCGAGGCTGCAGATGCCAGAAGCATCCTTCGTATTTCAGTAGGTCTTCCTGTTGATAAGAAGCCCGAAAAGCCTCAGATGCCCGAAAAGCCTCAGTATACCCCTTCTGCAAAGGAACTTGAATTCTATAATGTTCTTTATGAAACTGCTCATCCCTGGCTTGGGAAATATAAAGACTATGCCGAGAAATTTCCTTTTCTTAAGAATTTCCAGAAATGGTGTTGTTTTTATACTATAGAAGATGTTTTTCGTCCCGCTCTTGAAAAGGCAGGTTATACCAAAACACAGATAGATCTTCTTGCTCCCAATACTTTTTCGGATGATTCAATTGCAAAGCTTCTTTCCAATGTTACGGGACTGCCGTGGCCCAGTTGGTTTGTTGTTGCTTTTCCTCTTTGTATCCCGTCACTTTTAGCTGATTACTATATAAAAACTCCTGAAGCCGCAGATGTTTATTTCCTCTATGATTTCTATGATGATTTGATAGAAGCTAAGCTTTATGAGCATAGTGAAGAGGACAGAATTAATTATCAGCCTCGTGTAGGAGATATTCTTTTTATTACAAATAAAACAAATATTAAAGATCACGGTAATATTACTGTTGACCACACAGCACAGATAATTAAGATTTATGATGACGGTACATTCCTTACAACGGAAGGGGCATTAATGGGCGCAGAAGGCGATAACCTTGCAAGAGTCCGTGAACGAAAATACCGTTTTAATGGAGATGTCGGAACATATGAATATACGGGTCGTACCGATATCGTTGTTCTTTATGCCGCTCAGCCTCATTTGTCTAAATAGCTTAAAACATGGAACCCCTCAGAGTTTGAATTACTCTGAGGGGCGTTTTCTTATATTCTGATTATTTAACTGAATCAGCAAATTTTAATATATCGTCTAAAACTGTCTGACGATTTTTCTCATTATGTATTTCATGGCGAAGCCCTTTATAAAGCTTAATTGAAACATTTGTGTGTCCTGAGCTTCTCAGTTTATTATAAACCTCTGTTACACCTTTTCCGTAATTTCCTACAGGGTCCATGTCACCTGCAATAAGATAAATGGGCAGATCTTTCGGAACTTCATTATACCAATCATTTGTTGATATGCTTGCAAGAAGAGAGAACAGGTCTTTGAAGCCGTAAGCAGTAAAATTATAGCCGCAAAGTTTATCTTCCACATATGTTTTAACATTTTCTTCATTTACGGAAAGCCATTCGAAACCTGTATCTCCGGTGAATTTTTTGTTGTATGTTCCGAATGCCATTGTATCAAGAAGCTTTGAGCGGTGGCGTGTGCCTAATAGCTTTGCAATTAATTTTGCAATTGAAATGCCGAGAGGAGCGGCAGGATTTGCACCGCTGGTGCCGCAGATTATCGCAGCATCGGCAATATCGGGATATTTTGCAATAAAGCGGCGTGTTACAAATGAACCCATTGAATGTCCCCATATTATCAAAGGAACATCGGGATAATGCTTTTTAGCTAATTCAACAGCGTTTTTTACATCATCGACGATTTTTTCGTTTCCGTCATTTTCACCGAAATAACCGAGATCGTCATTATCCTTTACGGACTTTCCGTGACCTGCATGATCGTGCATGAAAACAGCGTAGCCTTTTTTACAGAGATATTCGGCAATATCTTTATATCTGTCGGTGTGCTCTGCCATGCCGTGAACTATTGATATTATACCTTTTACTTCATTTTTATTTGAAGGGACAATACTTTGAACATAGATATCTGTAATACCCGTATTTGAATGAAAACGGTATTCGTTGTTGTCAAAATTCATTTTATTATCTCCTTTGCAAAAATTTACAGATTAATATTAGCACATTATTCCGATGAAAGGAATAATATTGAAATCAATTTTGAAAAAATGTTTATTATCTACAAATTATATGACTTTTATATGTGCAATAAGTGCAAATAAAATGCGGTTATTGACTGTAAAATTTATATAACAAGGTCTTTTTTTATATAGACAAAATGTGTAACTTATGATATTATATATTGAATAATTATAAGGGGAGGTGTTCGCATTTGCTCGGACTGAAAATAGGAATTGATTTCGGATCTTCAAGTGTTACTGTTTTTGTTGACGGAAAAGGTATAGTTATGTGTGAACCCTCTGTTATGGTTTGTGATAAGTTTTCGGGGAAGACACTGGCTATAGGCTCGAATGCGAAAAAAATGTGTGAAAAGCTGCCCGACTCCATGATAGCCGTTTATCCTATAAAAGACGGCATCGTTATTGACAGAAATCAAGCCTGTGTTATGCTGAGAAACTGTATAAACAAAATATGCTTCGGAAAGCTTTTTAAGCCTAATGTGCTTATGTGTGTACCAAGCACAGTAACACCTCTTCAGAAAAAAACGGTGTTTGATGTGGTTATGGCTTCAGGTGCGGGAAAAGCCTGCTTTGTGGATGAATCTCTGGCATCTGCAATAGGAGCCGGAGTAAGCCTTACGGAGCCTAAAGGTACTTTTGTATGCGATATCGGCGGCGGTGTTACTGATTGCTCAGTCGTTACTATGGGAAATATTGCAGTTTCTGAATCTCTTAAAATCGGCGGTAACGATCTTACAAAAAGCATCATAGAATATGTCGCAAAAAAATATAAGATAGAAATTGGTATGCCTACAGCGGAAGAAATAAAAATAACGGTAGGCTCTGCAATTCCCAGAAACGATGAAATAGCGGTAGTTTCCTGCGGAAAGAGTATTGACGGCGGACTCCCTTCTGAGGTTGAGTTGACTTCAACTGAGATTTACGAAGTTTTGAAGCCGCGTCTTGATGAAATACTTGCATGTATAATTCGTGTGCTTGAAATGACACCGCCTGAGCTTTGCGGTGATATAACCGATACGGGAATTATTCTTACGGGCGGTTCAGCAAGGCTTTTCGGAATGGATAAATTTATTGAATTGAATACAAATGTAAAAACAGTTGTAGCGGGTTCTCCCGATGAATGTGCCGCTAAAGGGATCGGAATTCTTCTTAAGGATATGAAATATCTTGACAGGAACGGTTACATATTTAAGTCTGCAACTGTTGAAAATGAGGACAGCGGCGAATAAGCCGTAGATAATATATGAATGAAAATATTTACGAAGAAAAAATAACGGGAATAGTTGAAAATGTGGTCTTTCATAATTCAACAAACTTTTTCACTGTTATTGAAGTTAATATTTCGGGTGAGATAATAACGGCAGTAGGAACCTTGTCGGATATTGCTCCCGGTGAAGAAGTGGTTCTTTACGGCACTTGGGGAGCACATGAGGTCTTTGGCAGACAGTTTAAGATATCCTCCTGTGAAAGGTCATTACCCGACACAACAGCAAAGCTTTACAGATACTTGGCGTCGGGTGCTATCAAGGGAATAGGCCCTAAAACCGCTATTAAGATAATAGAACGCTTCGGAGAGCAGAGCTTTGAAGTGCTTGAAAGTGAGCCTGAAAAGCTCGCCGCAATAAGCGGTATCTCAAAGCAAAAGGCGCTTGATATTTCTGCTGAATTCAATCGGCAGTATGCAATGAGAAAGATAATGATAGAGCTTGAAAATGTCGGTATTACGCCCGCTGAATGTACTGCAATATATAAGTATTTCGGTATGAATGCCGTTAAAATGATAAAGGACAATCCTTATATCCTCTGCGGTACGGTAAACGGCTTCAGCTTTGAAAGAGCCGAAAAATTAGTGGAGGATATGGGACTTTCTCCCGAACCTTCCTGCAGAAATGCCGCAGGAATGCTGCATATAATCCGTCATAATCTCTATAACGGACATACCTGCATTCCTAGACGGAAAATGGCAGTTCCGGCAAAAGCACTTCTTGAAATTGAAGAAGAAACTGCGAATAGCTCTATAGATGAGCTCTTGGCGAGAAAACAGTTGATTTCCTGTGAAATTTACGGTGAAGAATTTCTTTTTCTTCCTGAAATTTATCTTGCAGAGATGGCTATTGCCGAAAGAATGAAAAATATTCTGAAATTTCCTCCCTCGCTTATAAAAGCGGTTGAAGCCGATATTGAGCGGATTGAAGAGGAAAACGGAATTTTTTATGCCGAAAAGCAAAAAGAAGCAATAATTACGGCTGCAACCAAAGGTCTTCTTATTTTAACGGGAGGACCGGGTACAGGTAAAACTACAGCCGTTAAAGGTATTATAGATGTTTTTGAAAGAAAAAGGGTAGAAGTGCTTCTTTGTGCACCCACGGGAAGAGCCGCAAAAAGAATGAGTGAGGTTACAGGAAGAGAAGCTAAGACCATTCACAGACTTCTTGAGGTCGAATGGGATGCCAACGATAAGCCTGCTTTCAGACGCAATGCTGAAAATCCCTTAGTTTGCGGTGCGATAATTATTGATGAAATGTCTATGGTTGATACTGAGCTTTTTGCAAGTCTTCTTGATGCACTTCCTATGGGGTGCAGAATAGTTTTAGTAGGTGACTCCGATCAGCTTCCGTCGGTGGGACCGGGCAATGTGCTCAATGACCTTGTTGACGCAGGAATTCTTCCCGTTGTGTGTCTTACGGAAATTTTCAGACAGGCACAAAAAAGCCTTATTGTTATGAATGCTCACCGTATCATGTCGGGTGAAATGCCCACACTCGGTGTTTCCGATTCCGATTTTTTCTTTATGCGAAGAGAAGATGTCTTTTCTGCTTCAGATACGGTACTTCAACTTATTTCAAAAAGGCTTCCCGATGCTTACGGATTTTCACCCTTTGATGATATACAGATACTTTGTCCCTCAAGAAAAGGCGATCTCGGAACCGTTAATCTGAACAGAAGACTTCAGGCGGTTCTCAATCCTCCCGACAGAACGAAGAATGAACTCAAAACCTCAGGAGGCAGGATATTCCGTGAGGGTGACAGAGTAATGCAGATAAAGAATAATTACGATATTCCGTGGAATAAAGGCTCCGAAGAAGGAGAGGGAATATTTAACGGTGATATCGGAATTCTTAAAAAAATAAATTATGCCGCAGGTATTATGAAGATAGAATTTGATGACCGAGTGGCGGACTATCCGTCAGATAATCTATCCGAGCTTGAACTCGCGTATGCCATTACCGTTCATAAAAGTCAGGGCAGTGAATATCCTGTTGTGATAATGCCCGTTATTGACTGTCCGTCGATGCTCATGTACAGAAATCTTTTGTATACGGGAGTTACGAGAGCTAAAAAAATACTTGTGCTTGTAGGAATTGAGGATAAAATATACTCGATGGCGGCAAATAATAAACAGAATAAAAGATATTCGGCATTAAAAGAATTTTTACTTGCCTGATTTATATTTACAAAATACAGGAAAGGTGTTATAATATATCGGTTAAAACCGAAAAAAAGAGGTTATAGATATGAGTAAAGAACTTGAAAAACTCTACGATCCGAAAAATGTAGAAGACAGAATTTATAAAAGCTGGCTTGACGGAAAATATTTTCACGCAAAATGTGAATTGGACAAGCCCACTTACACAATAGTTATCCCTCCGCCCAATATTACGGGACAGCTTCACATGGGACATGCACTTGACAACACTCTTCAGGATATTCTTATCCGCTATAAGAGAATGGCAGGCTTTGATACCTTGTGGCTTCCCGGCACTGACCATGCTTCAATTGCAACGGAAGCAAAAATCGTTGAAGCTATGAGAAAAGAAGGCATTTCAAAGGAAGACCTCGGAAGAGAAGGCTTCCTCGAAAGAGCATGGGAATGGAAAAGACAGTACGGCGGAAGAATTGTTGATCAGCTTAAAAAGCTCGGTTCTTCATGCGACTGGGACAGAGAAAGATTTACTCTTGACGAGGGCTGTAATAAGGCTGTTAAAGAGGTATTTGTCCGTCTTTATGAAAAAGGACTTATTTACCGCGGCGAAAGAATTGTTAACTGGTGCCCCGTTTGTCTTACATCAATTTCAGATGCTGAGGTTGAATACGAGGAGCAGGCAGGACATTTCTGGCATCTTCGCTATCCGCTTAAGGACGGAAGCGGCTATCTTGAGCTTGCAACAACAAGACCTGAAACAATGCTCGGCGATACTGCTGTTGCAGTTCATCCCGATGATGAAAGATATAAGCACCTTGTAGGAAAAACTCTTATTCTTCCTATTGTTCACAGAGAAATTCCCATTGTTGCAGACGAATATGTTGAACCGGAATTCGGTACAGGCTGTGTTAAAATCACACCTGCACATGACCCCAATGACTTTGAAGTAGGTCTTCGCCATAATCTTCCCGTTATTGATACATTTACGGATGATGCACATATCGCAGAGGGCTACGGCAAATACAGCGGTATGGACAGATTCGAGGCAAGAAAGGCAATTGTAGCCGATCTTGAAGCAGAGGGTGCACTTATCAAAACAGAGAATTATTCTCATAATGTAGGCACCTGCTACAGATGTCATTCAACAATTGAGCCCAAGGTTTCAAAGCAGTGGTTCGTTAAGATGGAACCCCTTGCAAAGCCTGCAATTGAGGCTGTAAGAAGCGGCGAAACAAAGTTCGTTCCCGAAAGATTTGATAAAATATATTATCACTGGATGGAAAACATCAAGGATTGGTGTATTTCCCGTCAGCTTTGGTGGGGACACAGAATTCCCGCATGGTACTGTGCTGACTGCGGTGAAATTATAGTTTCAAAGGAAGCACCCTGTAAGTGTACAAAATGCGGCAGTGCAAATCTTACACAGGATCCCGATACACTTGATACATGGTTCTCCTCAGCACTCTGGCCCTTCTCAACTCTCGGTTGGCCCGACAATACTGCTGAGCTTCAGCATTATTTCCCCACAAATACCTTGGTTACTGGTTATGATATTATTTTCTTCTGGGTTGCAAGAATGATATTCTCATCTTGTGAGCAGATGGGCAAAGCTCCCTTTGATACCGTTCTTATTCACGGACTTGTTCGTGATGCACAGGGCAGAAAGATGTCAAAATCTCTCGGTAACGGTATTGATCCCCTTGAAATTATTGATAAATACGGTGCAGATGCTCTGAGATTTACTCTTGCAACAGGCAACAGCCCCGGAAATGATATGCGTTTTTCTGACGAAAAGGTTGAAGCTTCCAGAAACTTTGCAAACAAGCTCTGGAATGCCGCAAGATTTGTTCTTATGAACCTCGGAGAAGATGAGCCGGCTCCCCATATTCCCGAAAAACTTGCTCTTGAAGATAAATGGATTCTCACAAAATTCAACACCGTTGTTAAGGAAGTTACAGATAATCTTGATAAGTTTGAGCTCGGTATTGCAGTTCAGAAGCTTTATGACTTTATCTGGGATATCCTTTGTGACTGGTATATCGAAATTTGTAAGATCCGTCTTTCTTCCGAAGATATTGAACTCAAGAAGACAGCAAGAGCAGTTCTTACCTATGTTATGAGTAATACTCTTAAGCTTCTTCATCCCTTTATGCCCTTTATTACGGAAGAGATATGGCAGACACTTCCTCACAGCGGTGACTCCATTATGGTATCTCCCTGGCCCGTTTATGACGAAAACTATGTATTCCCCAAGGATGAGGAGAATATGGAGCATATTATGACAGCCGTAAGAGCTGTAAGAAACCGCAGAGCTGAAATGAATGTTCCTCCATCAAAGAAGGCAAAGCTTGATATTGTAACTAAAGAAACAGAGCTTTTCTGCGATGCTGCTAAATACTTCCAGCGCCTTGCATCAGCTTCGGGACTTGCCGTATCAGATGATGAAAATGTATTTGAGCTTGACGGCAGTGTAAGCGTTGTTACGGATGTTGCGACCATTTATATTCCTATGGCCCAGCTTGTTGACTTTGAAGCAGAAAGAAAGCGTCTTAATAAAGAGCTTGAAGAGGTTGAAAAGAAGCTCGCTCAGATAAACGGAAAGCTTAATAATCAGGGCTTCCTTGCAAAAGCCCCTGCCAATGTTATTGAAGAACAGAAGGCTAATCAGATAAAGCTTAACGAAAAAGCAGCGCTTCTTAAAGCAAGTATTTTGAAACTCGGTTAAAAGGTGACTAAATATGACACTCAGTGAAGCGGTAGACTTTTATCATTCACTTGAAAAATTCGGGATAATGCCGGGACTTGAGAGAATAACGCTTCTCTCTGAAAGGCTCGGCTCTCCCCATAAAAAGCTTAACTTTATTCATGTTGCAGGTACTAACGGAAAGGGAAGTACCTGTACGGCTCTCGCTTCGGTGCTTACAAAGGCAGGCTTCAGAACAGGTCTTTATACCTCGCCTTATGTAATTGATTTTCGTGAGAGAATTCAGCTTGACATGAAAATGATCGAGCCTGAGGAACTTATAACTGTCACTGAAAAGGTAAGTAAGGTTATTGAAGAGCTTAATTCTGAAGGTGTAAAAATAACGGAATTTGAAGCAGTAACAGCAGCGGCACTTACATATTATGCCGAAAAAGACTGTGATTTTGTTGTTCTTGAAACGGGACTCGGCGGAAGATTTGATGCAACAAACATCATTCCTTCTCCCGTTTGCAGCATTATAACCTCGGTTTCTCTCGATCACATAAATGTGCTCGGTGACACACTTGAAAAAATCGCATTTGAGAAATGCGGTATCATAAAAAGAAAATGTCCCGTAATAACAGGTGCCGAACAGCCGCAAGAGGTGCTCGAAGTTATTAAAGAGCAGGCTCAAAGAAAAGAAGCTCCGCTTCTTATTGAAGACAGTAATAAGATATTCACTCTTATTTCGGAAAATATTACCGGAACTACGGTAAGTTCCGCTGAGGGTGAGCTTTTGATCCCTTGGAGTGGCCTTCATCAGCTTAACAATATGGCTTTAGTTTCAGGTGCCGTAAAAGTATTGAGAAGCAGCGGAATAAGTATTCCCGAAAAAGCCGTTTGTGACGGAATAGCTGCAGCGAGAATTCCGGCAAGAACCGAAATTTTGTCCGTTTCTCCCTTGGTCATTCTTGACGGATCGCACAACGACGGTTCTACTTTGGCTTTATCTCAGATAATCAAAAAGCACCTGAAAGGTAAAAAAATTCTTGCAGTAATGGGTATGATGGCTGATAAGGATTGCAGAAAATCGTTAAGCAATCTTATTCCGTGTTTTTCTGAAGTTATTACGGTAAAACCCTCAAATCCCAGAAGCATGAGTGCTGAAGAGCTCTCTTGTATAGCAGAGGAATTCTCAGTAAAGAGCACTCCATATAATACCCCCGAAGAGGGAATAAGAGCAGCATTCGGAAAGATAGCTACATTTGATGCACTTATTGTCTGCGGCTCATTGTATCTCGCAGGCGATGTAAGAGATTTATTATTAAAATTTTGCGGCAGCAGTGCCGCTTTACAATGATAAGGAGGAAACTTGATATGCCCATGAAAGTTGAAGCCGCTATTGTAACTCAAAAGCGCCCTTCTGCCGCTTATAATACCGACAGTGTTAATGTTAACGGCAAGGTATTCTCCCGTGATGTTATAAAAAACGGTTATAAAGGTTCAGGTATTCTCAGCGGAAACGTGTATTTTGCATTAACTTCATCAGGTGTTGAAGGCTTTGCAGATGCTGCAGTTGCCGCATTTAATGAGCGTGCCGAAAAATTCCCCGTTGCAAGAGATCCGAGAAGTGTTTTCAGCGGATTTTTTGAAGATTGCCGCAGTGCACTTATGAAAATGGATAAGAGCGAAGAGGAGCTCGTATCTGCCTGTCTTTATGCTTCGGGAAGAAAAGTTGTTCTTGCTAAAAACGGCAATGCAAAATTATATGCTGTCAGATTAAATGTCTGCACTCCCGTAACTCCCGAAAAGGTCGAGGATACTGTAGCAAATTACAGCAGCAGCGTATTTCCCGATGTTTTAGTCGGAGATATTTTTATTCTTGTAAGTTCAGGTGTAGCCGAGCTTTTATCCGAAAAGGATATTGAAGATATCTGCCGTGTTTCAGACGGCTCTGTTAAAAAAATAGTAAGCCTTATTTCTAAAGTGGCATTTGCCCGTGAAAGCGAGGCTGCCGTAAGTGTTATTGCAGTTAAAGTACTTGAAACAGCTGTTGAAGAGGAAATCCCTGCATTAGGCTTCGTTCCGGATTTCTCGGAGGTCGCATCGGAAGAAAAGGCAGAAGCAGCTGTTGCTGAAATAAACAGTGAGCCAGAAGAAACAGACTCAGAAGCTGCCGAACCTCAGACACAGGAAGCTGAAAATGAAGAGGAAACACAAGCTGTAGCAGCTTCAGATTCAGAAGAAACTGAAGAATATTCTGAAGAGTTTTCAGAGAATGCACTGACTTTTGATGAAGCAGCTCTTGAAGACAGCAATGAAGAAGAGGCTGTTGCAGAAGAAGAAACACTTTCGGAAGAAGAACGCATTGAAAAGAAACGCATAAGATCAAAATTAAAGCTTCTTATAGCACTCAGTGCTTTATTGGTTCTCTCTATTGTTCTTCTTGCCGTTATCATTCTGGTCAGAGGAGTCGGAACGGAATATAACGGTGAAACAACAACTGTTGCCGAGGAAACAACTGTTGAAGAGACAACTTCTGAAGAAACTACTTCGGAAGAAACTACTTCGGAAGAAGAAACTACCGTTGAGGAAACAACAGAAGAAGAAGTGCTGACACAGGCAGAAGAAACCACCCGTCAGTCACAACAGACAGTAAGCAGACCTGTATCCGGCACTACCACTTCTCCTGCAACTACTGATGCCCCCTCAACAACAGAGGAGGCAACTTCTGAGGAAGAACCCTCGTCTGAAATCACAACGGCAGAGGAAGAGGAGCCTTCCGATGAAACTACAGAAGAACCTTCTTCTGAAGAAACAGAAGAAACGGATTCTCCCTCAGAAGAAGAAACAGAATCATCTTTTTCAGTCGGATAATATTGTACTTGCATTTTGTCAGGATATATGCTATTATTAAATAGGCAATATCCAAAAAATATCCTTAAACGGAGAAAGGCAGCTATTTGCTGAAAGGTCATACCATGGGTGATATCTCATTAGACGGCATCATGGACATGTTTCGTCCTATAATTCCGCAGCTTTCTTATTTTGTCAATATTCTTACGAAGCTTTTTAATATAATGCTTTCGTATCTCGGAATTACTTTGCCTGAAACTGAAACAACTCAACCGGACGCAGAAGAAATACTTTAAGGCACAAATTAAATTAAATTTTTAATATATCGGGGGTATGTTTATTGCATATCCCCGATGTGCCTTTTTTTATGAGCAATCTTAGGAAAAATATTGAAAAATAATAGTTATGAGAGCAAGAAACAGTTGCTCTTTTTTTTATTATATGATATACTTAAATGAATTATTGTGTAAAGCGGTGAATGGATGATCATTCTCGGAATTGACCCCGGATATGCCATAGTAGGCTTCGGTATAATACGGTATGAAAACAACAGATTTACAGTGCTTGATTTCGGTGCGATAACAACACCTGCAGGTATGGATTTTACCGAGAGATTAAAAGCTATTTATGAGGATCTTTCTTATCTTTTTCAGAAGTACAAGCCCGATGCTATGGCAATAGAAAAACTGTTTTTTAATACAAATAAAAAGACTGCAGTGGATGTTGCACAAGCAAGAGGTGTAATACTTCTTGCGGCAAAAATGAACGGTGCCGATTGCTTTGAATACACACCCTTGCAGGTCAAGCAAAGTGTGGTAGGCTACGGCAGAGCCGAAAAAAAACAGGTGCAGGAAATGACAAGACAGCTTTTGAATTTAAGTGCTGTTCCAAAACCCGACGATACTGCTGATGCACTCGCTATGGCAATATGTCATGCACATTGCAGCGGTTCGGTATATCTTCGCAGATAAAAGGAGAAAAATATGTTTTACAGCCTTACCGGTAAAATAGTATACAGTGATATCACAAGTGTTGCTGTTGAATGTAACGGAATAGCTTTCAGTGTAACAACATCGGTAAATACTCTCAGAAAATTGGGTAATATCGGAGATATTGCGACCGTATATACTTATCTTGCAGTTCGTGAAGACGGAGTTGAGCTGTTCGGCTTTTACGACAATGAGGAGCTTCAATATTTTAAGATGCTGATATCCGTTTCGGGTGTAGGTCCTAAAGCTGCTGTTGCAATTCTATCAGTACTTACTCCCGAAGTGTTAGCTCTCAGTATAACGGCAGGCGATGTAAAGAGTATAACAAAGGCTCAGGGGGTAGGCCCAAAAATAGCACAGCGAATAGTTATTGAGCTGAAAGAAAAGGTTTCAAAGCTCGTTCCGTCAAAAATCAGCACAGGAAAAATTTCTGTAGCGACAGCAGTTCTTTCGGGCGGGAACAGTGATGAAGCTGTAAATGCTCTTATGGCTCTCGGATATTCACATTCGGAAGCCGCCCATGCAGTAGCATCTCTTGATGCTTCTTTAAGCGTGGAAGAACTCATAAAACAAGCACTCAGAAATCTTTCAAGGAGATAAATTTGTATGGCTATCAGTTCTTTTGATGATGATACCTTAAGACTTGCTTCTCCCGAATTCGGTTCGGAAGAAAGTGATTATGAAATAAATCTCAGACCGAAAACACTCGATGAATATATAGGTCAGGATAAGGTTAAAGACAATTTAAGCATATATATGGAAGCGGCACTTAAAAGAAACGAGGCACTTGACCACGTGCTTTTATACGGCCCTCCGGGTCTTGGCAAAACAACACTCGCGGGAATAATAGCAAATACAATGGGTTCGCAGATAAGAATAACATCGGGACCTGCAATAGAAAAACCCGGAGATCTTGCGGCGCTCCTTACTAATCTTAACGAAGGCGACATATTATTTATAGATGAGATACACAGGCTCTCAAGAAGTGTTGAAGAAGTTCTTTATCCCGCAATGGAGGATAATGCTATTGATATTATTATCGGAAAAGGGCCCTCGGCAAGATCAATAAGATTGGATCTGCAGAGATTTACTCTTGTTGCTGCAACGACCCGTGCGGGAAGCCTCAGTGCACCTCTTCGTGACCGTTTCGGTGTTGTGCTTCGACTTGAATTATATTCTCCCGAACAGTTAGCCGAAATCGTTACAAGAAGCTCAAGAATACTCGGTATTGAAATTGACGAAGAGGCAGCTATTGAAATAGCCTCGCGCTCAAGAGGAACGCCGAGAATTGCAAACAGATATCTTAAGCGTGTAAGAGATTTTGCAGAAGTTCTCGGTTCGGGAAATATCACTCTTAACGATGCGAGAGTAGCACTTGAAAAAATGGAGATAGATGAGCTGGGTCTTGATAATATTGACCGACTTATTCTTACAACAATGATCAATAATTATAACGGCGGTCCTGTAGGTCTTGAAACTCTTTCAGCAGCTATAGGAGAAGAAGCCGTTACAATTGAAGATGTGTATGAGCCGTATCTCATGCAGGCAGGCTTTTTGGCAAGAACGCCCAGAGGCAGAGTTGTAACAAATGCCGCCTATATCCATCTGGGGTTACCTGTCCCCGGAAATACCTGATAAAAGGAGTCTTTGTTTAGTGGGAAGATTATTCGGAACAGACGGTGCAAGAGGAATAGCAAACACAGAGATAAGCTGTGAGCTTGCAATGAAAATAGGAAGAGCTACAGCTATGGTTCTTTCTGAAAATTCCGATAACAAAAAACTTAAGGTGTTGATTGGCACAGATACGAGAAAGTCTGCAGATATGCTTTTAAGTGCAATTTCGGCAGGATTTTGTTCGGTCGGCTGTGATGTTTTGATTTTAGGTGTTGTTCCCACACCTGCGGTAGCCTTTCTTGTAAAAGAATATTCTTATGATGCAGGCGTGATGATATCGGCTTCGCACAACACATGTGAATATAACGGAATAAAAATATTCCGCTCTAACGGATATAAGCTTCCCGATGAAATGGAAGAGAGAATAGAAGCTATAATTCTTGACGAAGTGATCCCGCCTCCTCTTAAGGTCGGCGGTGAAGTCGGAAGCATCACTTCGGGAAGAAATGCCGTGAAAGATTATATACATCATATTGAAAACACGGCAGTAGCTCATTTTTACGGAATGAGAATAGCAATCGACTGTGCTAACGGTTCGGCTTCAGAAACCGCAAATGAGCTTTTCAGAAGGCTGGGGGCTGAGTGTACAGTTATCAACTGTAAGCCCGACGGAGAAAATATTAATGCGAACTGCGGCTCTACTCATATTGAAGTGCTTCAGAAATATGTAGCAGAAAACGGCTTTGATCTCGGTTTTTCTTTTGACGGTGATGCAGACAGACTTTTGTGTGTTGATTCTGACGGTGCGTTGGTAGACGGAGATAAGATAATTGCTATTTGTTCCAAAGCAATGAAAGAGCAGGGAAGACTCAATGCAAATACCGCTGTTGTTACGGTTATGAGCAATATGGGACTTTTCAGATTCTTTGAAAAAAACGGTATAAACTGCGAAAAAACAAAAGTCGGCGACAGATATGTCCTTGAAAAAATGCTCGAAAAGGGATATCACATCGGCGGTGAGCAATCGGGTCATGTAATATTCCTCGACCATGCAACAACAGGTGACGGACAGCTGACGGCTGTGCAGATACTCAATTGTGTAAGAACAACAGGCAAGTCACTCAAAGAGCTTGCCGATGAAATAGAAATATATCCTCAGGTGCTTAAGAATGTCAGAGTGTCATCACTCGGAAAACTCAGACTCTTTGAGGATAAGGATATTAAAATAGCGATAGAAGAAGCAGAAAAAGAGCTTGGTTCAGACGGAAGAGTTCTTGTCCGTGCTTCGGGCACAGAGCCTCTTGTAAGAGTAATGCTTGAGGGCAAGGATGCCGGGCAGATAGAAAGGCTGTCTGAACTTATAGCACAGGTAGTAAAGGAAAGGCTGATTTAATGAGAACGGCTGAAAATTGGAAGGATTACGAGCTTATAGATTGCTCCGACGGAGAAAGACTTGAAAGATGGGGGAAATATATTCTTATTCGTCCCGATCCGCAGGTAATATGGTCAACTCCCAAAACAAATAAGTTATGGTATAACGCCGATGCAAGATATCTGCGCTCAAATACAGGCGGCGGAAGATGGGAGGTTTATAAAAATCTTCCCGAATCGTGGGCAATAAATTTCGGTGAGCTTAAATTCAATATCAAAACTATGGGCTTTAAGCATACGGGAATTTTCCCCGAACAGGCGGTAAACTGGGAATATACTGCAGATATTATAAGAAAAGCAGGTCGCCCCGTAAAGGTTCTGAATTTATTTGCCTATACAGGCGGGGCTACGGTAAGTGCCCTTGCAGCAGGGGCCTCAGTCGCTCATGTTGATGCCTCTAAGGGGATGGTTCAGTGGGCAAAGGAAAACTCTGTGATATCAGGTGTTTCCGACAGAAGTGTCCGTTGGCTTGTTGATGACTGTAAAAAATTCGCAGAGCGTGAAATAAGACGCGGAAATAAATACGATATAATTATCATGGATCCTCCCTCTTACGGCAGAGGCCCCGGAGGGGAAGTATGGAAGCTTGAAAACGAGGTATTTTCACTTTGTTCATTATGTGCCGAGCTTCTCAGTGATGATGCGCTTTTATATATGATAAATTCTTATACCACGGGATTGTCTCCGTCGGTTATGAGCTATATATTAGGTTCTGTAGTGCCGAAAACGCTTAAGGGAAGAGTCAGTGCAGATGAAATAGGACTGCCGGTCTCCGAAAGCTCTTTGGTTCTTCCTTGCGGTGCTACTGCAATGTGGGAAAGAGATTAAAAAATTATGGACGATAAGCATTTATTGGTATTCGAAAATGTTTCATATTCGTATGATGAAGAGGACGCTTCTGAAGCCTTTGCCGTAAAGGATGTAAGCTTTACGGTGGATAAAGGCGAATTCGTTGTTGTTTTAGGACATAACGGTTCAGGAAAATCTACTCTTGCGAAGCTTTCCAATTCAATTTTCGTACC
This sequence comes from Clostridia bacterium, assembly GCA_017513525.1. Classification (GTDB taxonomy): domain Bacteria; phylum Bacillota; class Clostridia; order Oscillospirales; family Acutalibacteraceae; genus RUG806. The sequence continues at coordinate 11,171 of JAFXFC010000003.1, read as the reverse complement.
GAGCTCAGGTAAGGTATATGTTGAAGGAATGGATACCTCAGATGAAAAGTACGAATTTAAGATAAGAGAAAAAGTAGGCGTTGTTTTTCAGAACCCGGACAATCAGATAGTTGCTTCTATCGTAGAAGAAGATGTGGCATTCGGCCCCGAAAATCTCGGAATTGAACCGAAGAAGATCCGTGAAAGAGTAGATAATGCCTTAAAAGCTGTCGGAATGTATGAATACAGGCTTCACGAGACTCACCGTCTTTCAGGCGGACAAAAGCAGAGAGTTGCAATAGCAGGAATGATAGCAATGCTTCCCGATTGCATTGTTTTTGACGAGCCTACGGCAATGCTTGACCCAAAGGGCAGGAAAGAGGTCATGAAAACGGCATTGGAGCTTAATAAAAACGCTGATATGGCTATTGTTTTTATAACTCATTTTATGGAAGAAGCAATATTTGCCGATAAAGTTATCGTTATTGACGGCGGCAGACTTCTCGCGAGCGGAACACCGTCAGAGATATTCGCGCAAAAAGAAATGCTGGAAAAATGCGGTCTTGATGTGCCCGATATCGTAAAATTGGCAGGGATGCTTCGTGAAAAAGGCGTGCCCTTAGACGGAAATATTCTCAGCGAAGACGATCTGGTCAGAGAATATCTCAAAATTTTGAATCCTTGAGAGGTTATTAATGGTTATTCTGGAAGTAAAAAATGTTTCATACGGCTATTCCCACGGAACTCCGTTTGAGATAACAGCCCTTAATAATGTCAGCTTCAGTGTTGAAAAAGGAGAACTCGTAGGTATCATAGGACATACGGGTTCGGGAAAAAGCACCCTTATCAAGATGTTAAATTCCCTTTTGAAGCCCGAAAGCGGACAGGTATTGCTTCACGGTAAGGATATAAATGCCAATAAGGCTTCTATAAAAGAAGCCAGAAGCAAGGTAGGTCTTTGTTTTCAGTATCCCGAATATCAGCTTTTTGAAGAAACCTGTGCTAAGGATATTGCATTCGGTCCGAAAAATATGGGACTTTCAACGGAAGAAGTAAAAGAAAGAGTGCTGAAGGCTGCTGAATTTGTCGGCTTCAGTAAAGAGCTTCTCAATAAATCTCCCTTTGATCTGTCAGGCGGTCAGAAGAGAAGATGTGCTATAGCAGGTGTTATGGCTATGTTCCCTGAAGTACTTGTTCTTGATGAGCCTACGGCAGGACTTGATCCGATAGGAAGATTCGAGCTTCTCAGGATGATAGAGAATTACCGCAAAGATACAGGCGCTACGGTTATGATAGTGTCACATTCAATGGACGATATTGCAAAAACTGCCGATAAGATACTCGTAATGAATAAAGGAACACTCGCTATGTGCGGCAGTGTTCAGGAAGTTTTCAGCAAAGCGGATACACTTATAGAAATGGGACTTTCTGTGCCGACTGCCACCTCTCTTATCAGTAGACTCAGAGCAGAAATTCCTGAGCTTTCTCCTGATATATTTACGGTCGAAGCTGCCGCTGAGGAGCTTTCAGTATACTTTAAGGGGAGGACTTCAAAATGATTAAAGATATTACTATCGGTCAGTTTTTCCCCGGCAAGTCTTTTATACATAAGCTTGACCCCAGAGCAAAAATCATATTGACTTTTGTTTTTATCGTGGCATTGTTTCTTTGTAAGAATTTCTTTTCTTTGGGACTTCTTTTTGCTTCGGCTCTGATTTCCATTGCTGTTTCAAAAATATCCTTTAAGGTTATTCTTAAAGGTCTTAAAATGATAGTTGTCCTTGTTGTTTTTACGGGAATTCTGCAAATCATTTATAATGATGAAGGCACTCTTTTGTGGAAGCCGTTTCAGCAGTTTGATTTCGCTGTAACAACAGGCGGAATTTTCAGTGCCGTATTTATAATAATAAGAATAGTGTCCCTGATACTTTTCAGTTCACTTTTAACATATACTACATCTCCTACAATGCTCACTGATGCCATAGAACGGCTTTTATCTCCGTTGAAGCTCATTAAAGTCAATGTAAGCTCCCTCGCGATGATGATGACTATAGCATTGAGATTTATCCCCACTCTTATTGAAGAAATTGATATAATAATGAGTGCACAAAAGGCAAGAGGGGCTGATCTTGAAACAGGTTCACTCACTCAGCGTGCGAAGGCTCTTGTGCCTGTTTTTATTCCGCTTATTGTAAATTCCTTCAGAAGAGCGTATGAGCTTGCTTTTGCAATGGAATGCAGATGCTATACGGGGGACAATAAAAGAACCAGAATGAAAGAAATGAAGCTCGGTATAAGAGATTATACTGCATTTTTAATAGTGCTTCTTCTTGTGGCTTTGGTTATTGCTACAAGCTTTTTCAATATATCCTCATGGTTTATTTTTGAAAGGGTGATATAATGAATTATCTTATTACCCTGAAATATGACGGAAGTGCTTATCACGGTTGGCAAAGACAGGATAATGCTGTTACCGTCCAACAGCGTGTGGAAGAGGCTGTCGAGGGACTTTTTAAGGAAAAGGTCAGTGTAACGGGCTGCAGCCGTACAGATACGGGTGTTCATGCTAATTGCTTTAAGTGTAATTTTCATACGGGAAAGCAAATTCCGCATTCGAATATTATTTCGGGAATGAATTTTTTCCTTCCGCAGGATATCGCTGTTGTTGACAGTATAGAAGTTCCCGAGAATTTCAATGCGAGATTTGACTGTAAATCAAAAGAATATATTTATAAAATTTATAACGACAGTATAAGAGATCCTTTTTATATCAATAAGGCATATTTTTATAAATATCCGCTTGATGCTGAATATCTGGATAAACAAGCCAAGGATTATATCGGAACTCATGATTTTTCCGCATTCAGAGCAGCAGGAGCCACTACCAAAACTACGGTCAGAACCGTCTTGAATGCAGGTGTTGAGCGGCAAGGGGATATTGTAATTTTCCGAGTAGAGGCTGACGGCTTTCTTTACAATATGGTAAGAATTATGGTCGGTACACTTATTAATATTTCGGAAGGTAAAATTAAAAGCGGTTCAATCCCCGAAATTATCGAATCCAAAAACAGACTCCTTGCAGGAAAAACCGAAGCACCCGAAGGCTTGTATCTGAACAAGGTGTATTATTAAGGAAGTGAAATGTGTGAATTCTAAAAGAGAAGATGTCGTAATAAAACGGTCTGAACGAGATAAAAAACAGCTTTTGAGTACAAAGGTCATCGGTCTTAGTGTGTTGTTTCTTATTTTAGTAATGGTAATAGCAGCGGTTGCTTCAAATATATCCGGGATATCGGTTGCTGATATAGGAAGCAACAAGGCTGACGGAGCACTTATATATGATTCACTCCCTGACAGCATCAGAACATTAGATACATATTCTACGGGTACGGTCATGCTTACGGATACGGCAGTTGAATATATTGATTCAACAGGAAAAAAGCTTTCCACGAATTCTCATATGTATTCTCAGCCTGTAATGAAGGTAAATAAATCTACGGTATTGCTTTACGATAAAGGCGGAACGGCATTCCGCCTTGAAAAGAATTCTTCTATATATAATACTTATACGACAAGTTCTCCCATAACGACTGCCTCTATCGGTGCAAGAGCAAATTATGCTTATGTGCTTAATGATGACGGCGGTTATCAGTCTCATTTATATGTATATTCTTATCAGGGCGAAAAGCAATTTGAATGGGGAAGTGCCTCTGATTACTGCATAACAACGGCACTTTCTGACAACGGAAAGAGTATTGCTGTTGCAATGCTTGGTGTCGTGAGCGGTGAATATGAATCGAAAGTCAGCCTTTTCAATTTTAAGAAGTCAACAGCTGAGTACACTGTAGAGTTTGTTGACAGTACTGTCTATAGGCTTGAGTTTATAAACAATAAGACTGTTGCCGCCTTGACTGATAACGGAATTTTTGTTATAAATAAAGATGGCTCTTATGAAAAAGTTGTCGATTATTCGCCGACTGAACTGTGTCACAGCTTCAGTGCAGCCGATGGCTTAAAGGCTGTTGCGGTTGCCCGACACGGAAATTCAAAGGATTCGGATGTAATCGTTTATAATAAAAGATATGAAGAGAATTTTGTTTCAGGTTATACTTCTGAGATTTTCGGTATAGTAACCTCAAAGAATTATGTTGCAGTAATTCTTGGTGATAATATTCAGATTCTTAATAAAGAAAATGAACAGATCGGAAATATCGTTATCGGAGAAAAATGTCTTGAAGCTGTATTTTCAGGAAGAACGCTTTATGTCCGCACAGTAAGCGGTATATATAGCTTTGATGTTGACAGCGATATTGATTTGACGGAAATTCCGGAAGAAACAACTCAAGAAACAACCGAAACCGAATACATCACAACAGAAAGTACTGCGGATGCAGGAGAAAACTCATTCGGTTAAAAGGGAGGATATTTCTATGAACATAATTGATATAGCGGTTATACTTATAATAGTAATAATCGCAGTTGTGAGTGCCAAAAAAGGATTTTTAATGTCGCTTTTTAATATAGCTGCATTTGTAGCCTCAGGTATTCTTGCAAGATTGTTTTCTTCCCCGGTGACTTCATTTATATATTCAAATTATCTCAGTGAAAAGGTATTATTGAAATTGAATGAGCTGCTTCCGTCGGGAAGTGTTAACGGAGAAATAACAGGCATAATAGACGGTGTTATGAATTCTTTGCCGTCTTTTCTTGCAGGAGTGGCAAAGCAGTTCGGAATTTATAATATTGCAGATTTTGAACAGTTTTCACAGTCAGGCGAAGCACTTACGGTTGAAATGCTGGAGCGTGAATATGTGGGTCCGTTGGTTTCAAATATTGTTTCTGTTATAGTTATAGTATTATTATTTATTCTGTTTTCTTTTCTATTGAAAATAGTCCTTTCATTTATAAACAGGATGCTTACAAAGAAAAAGCACAAAATAATAAGAAGCACTAATATGTTCCTCGGAGCGGCGCTCGGTGTTATAAAGGGTGTTATTCCCGCAGGACTTGTTTGTGCACTTCTCAATATAATAGCCCCGGCGTTTAATAATGAAACTCTTTTGGAACTCACAAATAATTCATATTTTTGTAATCTCATTGCAGATATATTAAAATAAAGGTGGTAAATAAAAATGGCTAAAAAAACAGCATATCTTTTTGAAAATGTCTGGACAATTCCGAACATAATATCTTTTATAAGAATTATTCTTATTCCTGTTTTCGGAGTTCTTTTTTATAAAGGTGAGCTTTTATGGGCACTTCTTATACTCGCTTTTTCAGGTTTTACTGATTTTATTGACGGAAAGCTTGCCCGTAAGCTCAATCAGGTCAGTGAACTCGGAAAAATGCTTGATCCCATAGCAGATAAACTCACACAGGCAACGATTGCTATTGTGTATTTCTTTACATTCAGAAATGCCGATAATCAAACATTAAAGCTTTTTTCATGGGTATTCCTTCTCTTTATCGTAAAGGAACTCGTAATGCTCATAGGCGGCGCTATTATGATAGCTTTCGGAATTCGTCCCGGTGCTGCTGAAATATACGGAAAAGCTGCAACACTTATTTTCTATGTTGTAATGGTTATTATAATGGCATTCGGTCCCGAAGTCGGTGCTTTCAGAGCTGAAGAAGGCGCAATTGTAAATCTCTTTACACTTCCCGATGCAGTTATGATGGTATTGGTTGGTATTTCTCTTATTGCTACCTTTGTTGCTTTTGCAAGCTATATGCCCGGAGTTTACTCTCAGGCAAAAGAGAGATTCAGTGAAGAGGGCAGAAGAAAAGCAAAGGAAGAAGCCCAGAAATAATTTTACTCCTATGAAAGGAAAAAACTATGAATATGAAATTATGCTCAAGATGCAATAAACGCCCTGCTGTTCTTTTTATCTCAAAAATTGAAGGAGATAAAACAACACAGGAAGGGCTTTGCATCAAATGTGCAATGGATATGAATATAGGTCCCATAAAGGACATGATGTCTAAAATGGGAATTACCGAAGAGGATATTGATGCTATTAACGAGCAGTTCAGTGCCCTTGAAGAGGACGGAGCTTTTGAAAACGGCGGCGCATCCACTCTTCCGTTTTTACAGGGACTTTTCGGTGACAGTTCTAAAGGCGGCAAGGATGACGATGTAGATCTTCCTGCTGAGCTTGTAGATGAAAACGGAGCTCCCAAAGACAAGAAAGGTAAAAAATCAAAGAAAAATGCAGGAAGAAAGTTCCTTGATCTTTACTGCACAGACCTTACAAGAAAAGCAAAAGAAGGTAAAATAGACCGCATAATCGGCAGAACCGATGAAATAGCACGTGTGACTCAGATACTTTGCAGAAGAACAAAGAATAATCCCTGTCTTATCGGTGAACCCGGTGTCGGTAAAACCGCTATTGCGGAAGGTCTTGCACTTGCTATTTCCGAGGGCAGAGTACCTGCAAAGCTCAGCCGTAAAGAAATTCATCTTCTTGACCTTACTGCACTTGTTGCAGGTACACAGTTCAGAGGACAGTTTGAAAGCAGAATAAAAGGTCTTATTGACGAAGTAAAAGCACAGGGAAATATTATTCTTTTTATTGATGAGGTTCATAATCTTGTCGGTACAGGCGATGCCGAAGGCTCAATGAATGCCGCAAATATCTTGAAGCCTGCTCTTTCAAGAGGAGAAATTCAGGTAATCGGTGCTACCACCTTTAATGAATACAGAAAGCACATTGAAAAAGATGCTGCTCTTGAAAGACGCTTCCAGCCCGTAAAGGTTGAAGAGCCTTCTATAGAAAATGCCTATGAAATGCTTAAAGGTATCAAAGAATACTACGAAACATTCCACAGAGTAAGAATTTCCGATAATCTTCTTTATAAAGCGGTCACGCTTTCTGAAAGATATATAACAGACCGTTTTCTTCCCGATAAGGCTATTGACCTTTTAGACGAAGCATGTACCTGTGCTAATCTCAGGAATAAGGCTATCAGCGATTTTGAGGAAGCCCAGCTGAAGCTTGCAGAGCTGAGAGCAGAAGAGAGTGAGCTTCTCGGTGAAGCAGAAAATCCCGATTACGAAAATATAGCAAGAGTCAGAGCCGAAATTATTCAGAGTGAAACAGCAATGGAAGAGCTTAAAGCTTTAGCTGAGGATAATTATGTTACTGAAGATGATCTTGCAAAGGTTATAAGCCTTTCAACAGGGATTCCCGTTAATAAGATCATTGATACAGATATGAAGAAGCTTTCTGCTATGGAAGACCGTCTTAAAACAAGGATTATCGGTCAGGATGAAGCTGTTGAAGCAGTTTCTGCTGCTATAAGAAGAAGCAGAGTAAGACTCAGCCCCATTAAAAGACCTGCTTCCTTTATCTTTGTAGGTCCTACGGGTGTTGGTAAAACTGAGCTTGTAAAACAGCTTGCAAATGAGCTTTTTGATACACCTGAAACACTTATCCGACTTGATATGTCTGAGTTTATGGAAAAACACAGTGTTTCAAGACTCATAGGTTCACCTCCCGGATATGTGGGCTATGATGAAGCAGGACAGCTTACCGAAAAGGTAAGAAGAAAGCCCTATTCAGTCATTCTTTTTGATGAGATTGAAAAAGCTCATCCCGATGTTATGAATATTCTTCTTCAGATACTTGATGAAGGAAAGACAAATGATGCACAGGGAAGAACGGTAAGCTTTGAAAATGCAGTAATTATAATGACTTCAAATGCAGGCAGTGAAAACAGAGAAAATATTCTCGGTTTCGGTAAAGATAAGGGTACTGCCGCAAAGGATAAAGCATTAAAGGCATTAAAGCAGTTCCTGCGCCCCGAATTCATGGGCAGAGTTGATGAAATAATCGTCTTTAATCAGCTTACAAAAGAAGACTATGAAAAGATTGCAAAGCTCTTAATTGAAGAGTTCATTCCGTCGCTTCGTGATAAGGGAATAAAGCTTATTATAGACGAGGATGTACCCGCATGTGTTGCAGGTGAAGCAGACGGCGGCACCAGAGGAGCAAGAGATATCCGTCATACAATAAGAAAAGCAATAGAAGATCCCATTGCAAATATCTTAGTGGCAGGTTACGACAAGGTAATCAATGAAATCAGAGTTTCAGTGCACGAAGGAAAAATTGTTGTAACTCACAGCTAAAAAATAATAAAAACATCTTGACAATACGGAGATTAAGTGTTATAATAATCTCCGTTATGCGGGTGTAGTTCAGCGGTAGAATCCCAGCCTTCCAAGCTGGTCGTGTGGGTTCGACTCCCATCACCCGCTCCACGAAAAAGACCACATTTGTCTATCAAGACAAATGTGGTCTTTTTCGAACTAAGTTTGCCCTTGCGGGCAAGTGAAGTTGCTAAAGCAGTGAAGTTACTTCGTAGTGAAGTTTGCTTCGCAAGTGTTTAGTTGCAAACTTAACTTCACATTGCGGCAAAGCCGCAATACTTCACTATGCCATAGGCATAACTTCACTTGGGCGCATCCCAAACTTCACTGAATATTGATAAATTACACTATTTATGGTATTATATCCGAAAATAGGAGGTGTACTTATGTCTGAAAGCAAATTGAGAACCCAATCAATGGATTTTGCAGTTTCCATTATTAACCTTGTAAAATCCCTCAAAGAAAAGCGCGAATCAATTATCTCCAATCAAATAGGCAGAAGCGGTACCTCTATTGGCGCTAACATCCGTGAGGCACAGTATGCACACGGAAAAGCGGACTTTATTGCAAAATTTCAAATTGCTCTCAAGGAAGCCAATGAAACAGGATATTGGCTTGAGCTCTTATATAAAACAAACTACATCACTGAAACAGAATACAAAGCACTTGATTCGGCTTGCACTGGTATTCGTGTTATGCTTATCTCCTCCATCAACACCGCAAAGGAGAACGCAAAATGATAGGAACTATTGTAACAGTGACTGTTGACCGACCTCTTGGTAGTTTTCATCCCGATTACCCCGATATGTATTATCCGATAAATTATGGATATATCAAAGGTACAATGGCGGCAGACGGTGAAGAAGAGGATGCTTATATATTAGGTGTTGATGTTCCTGTTGATGAGTTTACGGGAAGAGTGATTGCCGTTATTCACCGTAAGGATGATATAGAGCATAAATGGGTGGTAGCTCCCGATAACATCACTTTTTCATTAGATGAAATTCGTAATGCCGTTCATTTTCAGGAACAATATTTTCAGTCTGAAATCAACTTGTTTTATTTAAATAATAATTAATAAAAATATTTATAAATAAATATTGACAAATTATATAAATTAGATTATAATACCTTATGCATTCGGAAGCATAGTGCTTTTGATTGAAATATGCGCTTCTAGCTCAGCTGGATAGAGCAACTGCCTTCTAAGCAGTAGGTCAGGGGTTCGAGTCCCTTGAAGCGCGCCAAAGGAGAGATAGCAATTTTGTTATCTCTCTTATTTTTTTTGAAAAAGTCAAGAAAAATAAATAGCCACTGAATTCTCTGAAGGAATTCGGTGGCTATTCATATAACAGTCAATATTTCGCAAAAACTTTATTTAATACCTCTATAGCTTCAAAATCTTTTTGTTTATTTGGCTCAGACAACTCATCAAACGGAACAAGGCACGGATGAATTTTGTTTATGCTGTCTTTCTTGCCGTTTTCGGTTGTGCCCTCTTTCCAATGGTGCAAAAAATGAAATCTGCACCATCTTATATGCTCCATTTCTGCAAGTTCCGAGGCGGTGAGTGTTATATTTTCTGTTATTATTTTGCGAATTAAATGATAGTTGGCTGCACAGATATTTGAATTTTTAGTAAAAGCATCAAGCTCTTTCCATTCTGCTTCAATTTTGGCATCACCATCTGATGCTTTGGCCTGACCGTATAAGCAGGCATATTCAAAATTAAGGCATTTTGCAGAGTGATAGATATCAGTTAATAGTATATTTTCTTTAGTAAACACTTCGCTGCTTTGTCCAAAAGACTGAATTCTTGGATTGCCAATAATATCAAGTATGTTTTTATCAAGATTATAACAATGAATTTCACTGTCAGCACATTTATCAGCTAACATCATAAGTGAGCCTGTGTCCGGTGTAAGCGTAAAAATAATTCTGTCTGTTTTTGAAATCAGTTCAATATTGCTCTGCCAGTCATCTGAATGATAAATGATTTTATCATTATTCATCAGACTTAAATCCGAATGCACACAGGCATAAAGTTCACTATCGCCCCATATGTGATATGTTATATTCTGATCAAGTGAATATATATTGTTAAGAATAGCGTAGTCTAAAATTCTCTGAGCTATACCGTCAAATCCTACAATAGCTATTTGTATTTCTTTGCGACCATTTGCAAAATAATTTATCAGATGATGCTCTACCCAATAATTTCGTGCTATGATTTCATTGAAGTTTAAAATTTTGAACTTATCACTGTCGTTTTTGAACATTTCAATATTATCTGATTTTATATAAATGTTCTTTCCGTTAAAATCCTTTTGATTTTCATTAAAGAACTTAAATGACTCTGTGTCATCTTTAAACAGAATTATGTGATTAGCAGAATCTTTGATAGAATTATCTTTGGATATAACTGTATTTGGAAGACAGTTTTTTAGCACAGAAATATCATTGTCGTCTCCATACAAAGCAAACGAATCTTTTTTTACACAAACAAAGAAATCTTTGATTCTTTGACTGATTTCTTTTACAAATACTAATAATCCGCTTGCAACTACCGCAGGCGCCAACCATCGGGTTATCTCTATTAAAATATTTTTATCTTCATATAAGGGATTTACAGCATATAAAGCAAACGAATAATATGCCGCATCTAATAAACCTTCTCCTTCAATAAGAAAACCTATTATTCCGAGAATGAATGGTAAAATGAATATAAATGGAAACAGAACTTTTTTAATATGTTTCATTCTATCACATCCTAATAACTATTTTGTTAATTATAGCAATAAATTCATACAAATGCAATAAGCGTTAAAAGTGTAATTTCGCTGAGAGTATATTGGCAATTATGAAAAAATAAATAAACGGAGCATCTAAATGATGCTCCGTACAGACTGTCGAAAAACCGTGTTTCGCGATCAAGCGAGACACGGTTTTTTATCTGGGAAGTTGAAGAAATTGAAAAATGTGGCCAAAAAGTCTTGAAAATCAAGGAAATTCTCGTCCTTGAACTTCCACATTGCCATTTTTT
>JAFXFC010000029.1 GCA_017513525.1 Clostridia bacterium | reverse complement strand
TGCATTTGTAGCTCAGTTGGTAGAGCAGCGGACTGAAAATCCGCGTGTCGTTGGTTCGATTCCGACCGAAGGCACCATTTATTTGCGGATGTAGCTCATCTGGTAGAGCGCCACCTTGCCAAGGTGGAGGTAGCGAGTTCGAGCCTCGTCATCCGCTCCATTTTTTTATACGGCGTCATAGCCAAGTGGTAAGGCAGAGGTCTGCAAAACCTTTATTCCCCAGTTCAAATCTGGGTGACGCCTCCATGATGTTCACCCAAAAGTGAACCAAAGCTCGAAAACCCTTGATTTATCAAGGGTTTTCAGTATTTTTAAGGTAAGTTTTTTGGTTGTGTCCCCAATGAACCAAAATCGCCTATTTTTAAGACCACTCGGTTTTGAACCGGGGAAATGTGAAAAATTGAATATAATCGTACATATTAGACCTGTTTTATAGAATTTTGAATTCTAAAAAAATAGGTCTTTTTTTATTGCTTAAAAAAATCCGTGAATAATGAATGTTCACTGCATACATATTCATTGCTCGATAAAATTGAGTAATGATTTTTTTGTTGTAAAGGAGGTAAAAAGTAATCATTTATGGATTGCTGGTAGTGCCTGGACTTTATGCAAGTATGGCTATGCATATCGTTCTTGCAATCGCTGAAGCATTCAACATTATGTGATGAATGAGCCGACATTTATCACAGTTAATGAAAATAAACATACAAATATTTGTGATTTCCACATTAAAAATGCTAATTCAGATTAATAAAGTATAATTTTAATGTTTTTTTCAGAATGTCATCTTTTTTGTGCAGAAAATTGTTGATAATATTTATAAAATATGATATATTGTAGTGTAATTTGATGGATAGTAGTGTATATTGTATATTGTTAAGTTTTTTACAGAATAATATTAAGGGGTCGTTTAGTGTGACAGATAAGGAACTCAGAAAACTCAGTCGTCTTGAGCTGCTTGAGTTGCTTCTTGAAGTAAGCAATGAAAACAAAAAGCTTAAAGAAAAAATTATAACGCTAAAAGCTGAAAGTAAAACTGCACAGAACATAGAAAATCTTTCTTTGGTGGCCCGTCAGGTTGAAAACACTTTAAAATATGCCAACAGTCTGACTGACAGTCTGAAGACTGTAGTGAAGGATGAGTCTAAAAGTGTAAGTATTCAAGAAACACAAGCCAAGCCCGATCTGATACAGGACAGGGATATATACATACTAATGCTACGATTTTTTGTTCAGAATGATGATAAATTGAATGTATTTCCCGCTGACATAGAAAATATTGTCAGGATGAGAATAAAAAGCATACTTGAAAGAAAAAAATAAATGACATCCGGATTACAGGAGCGTTAGATAATGTCAAAGAAAACAAACAAAACCAAAATCACGCTTCCTACTGCTAAACAGATAGAAACTGAAATTCTCAGAGAAAAATATAACCGAAAATACAAACAAGTGCTTAAAAGTACTGTTTATTCACTAATCGTTGTTGCTGCCGTTGCTGTGTTGATAGCAACTCTTGCATTCCCTGTTCTTCAGATTTCGGGCAGCAGTATGGAACCGACCTTAAACGATGAAGAAATAGTTGTACTTTTAAAAACAACTAATATGAAAAAGGATGAGCTTTGCTGTTTTTCATATCAGAATAAGCTTCTTATAAAAAGAGTTATCGGTCTGCCCGGTGACAAAATCAATATAGATATAAACGGCAATGTGTTTGTCAATGATGAACTGATTGATGAACCTTATGTCACAGATAAGGCATTAGGCGAATGTGATATTACTTTTCCTTGCTATGTAACGGATAACCACTATTTTGTTTTAGGCGATCATCGTACAACATCAATTGACAGCCGAAGCAGTGTAATCGGACTTGTAAGTGAAGAGTTTATTGTCGGAAAAATATTTTTCAGAATATGGCCATTTGAAAGTATTGGTATTGTAGATTAATATAAGCACAAATATCAAATATAAGGAGGTGGCAGGTTTGGAAACAATTAACAATGAATATCTCGGTAAGCATAAAAAATTCAGAATTGACAGCAAAAAACTTGCCACAGCTTTCATTATTTCAGCCTTTGTGGTTGCCGTTGTTGTTTTCTGGTGGCTGAAGCTTGTGGGTGTTACGGTAACGGGTGAAGCCTTCTGCGGACTCGATGAACATATTCACACGGATGAATGTTACACAAGTGAGCTTATATGCGAAGCTGATGAAGCTCCGATAACATCTGTTTCCGGCGAAGAGACCTCAGAGACACATACCCACTCGGAAGAGTGTTACAGCAATACTCTTTCCTGTATAAAGCCTGAACACACACATACCAAGGATTGTTTTCCTGACAAATCGGCTGATGTTGAAACGGTTAGTGACTGGCTGAGCACAATTGAAAGTGTTGAAATTACAAATAATATCCCAGAAAACCTGATAGGTATTGCTATGTCGCAGATGGGATATGAAGAAAGTCAGAACAACTTTGAATATGACAGCGACGGCAGTAAAAACGGATATACACGCTACGGTGAATGGTACGGCAACCCTTACGGTAAGTGGAATACTATGTTTGTATCCTTCTGCCTGCACTATGCAAACATTAATAATGCAGATGAGCTTAAAAGTGCCGGTGCAGAGGCTATGAGGGTAGCCTGGCAGAGCAGATATATTTATTCCCCTGCCGATGAATATACTCCTCAGAGAGGCGATATCGCATTTTTGGACAATAACGGTGACGGAGTTTCCGATGCTGTCGGCATAATTTTATCCGTTGACGGAACAGGTCTTGTTGTTATCTGCGGTGACAGTAATAATAAAGTTGAAACTTTAAGTATAAATTGCTCTGACAGTATTGTCGGCTACGGGCTTACAGGAGAACTCAGTTTTGCTCGGGATACGGAGTATGAGTCAGAAATTACAGAGACCGGCACAGACAATGAAGCAACAACAGAATTTGAGACTCCGCCTCTTATGATGTTCAGTACGGGAAGTCCGAGAGCTAACATTACATACATAGAAGACCTGACCCTTGCAATTGCAAATGTTGTTTTCAGAACAGAGGATGGCGAAGTATTAGACAATGGCTCAACCGTATATATCGGACAGACCTATGTTGTTTCCCTTGAATTCAGTGAAATCAATACGGGTGACGAATGGATACAGTTCCAACACAACGATAAGCACATTCTTCACTATCAGATTCCCGAATATCTTCATTGTGAACCTTTTAAGGACTGGCACCCTATAACCGCAAAAACAGAAAACGGAACTATTGAAAATGTCGGTGAATATTTCGTTGATGAACACGGATATCTCCGTGTCAGATTCTTCGATGACGAAAACGGTGTCTGCTTCGGCTCAAAGTATTCAAACGTAGACTTCGTTATAGATTTTAATGCTACCGTGGGTGATTCAGGCTCAGGTTCATCAACAGAGATTGAGTTCGGCAATGAAATTAAAGTTGAGCTGAATGTTGACGGCGGCGCCGGTATGACAGTTACAAAAACACACGGCGAGTATGACAGTGACAATCATACAATGGAATACACCATAATGGTTAAAGCAACCAACGGTGTTGTAGACAATCTTTTGTTGACAGATACAATATGGAAAAATCATACTGCTCAGAGAAATACTATTGTAGTTACTGATCTTAACGGAAATGTTCTTGACCCTCAGCCCGTGATTGGGGATAATACGCAGCCCGGTGCTGAAAAGGGCTTTACGCTTACCGGCTTCCCCGCCATTAAAGCCGGAGAAGGTTTTCTTATTACATACAAGTCGCAGATTCTTGATGCTCAGTTGAATCAGGAGCTGGTCTATATGTATAACAGTGTTGTTGCAGATGGTACGAGTGCAGACGATAGTAATGTCTCCACCTGGACAGAGGATGAATTCAATATTGAGCTTGAAAAAATGGAAAAGGATGGAAGTCAGACTGTTATTGATCCCGGCGACGGCACCGCTGTACCGGTAATTAAATGGACAGTTGAAATTAAGAAAAACAAGGACAATTTGCACAATACCGTAATTATTGATACTCTCGGTGAGGGGCTGAGCTATTACACGAAAGAGGATATTTTAATCAAAGCATACGATGAGTGGGGCAACGGTCCGTATGAGACAAATATAAGCTGGGATCAGGTGACCATTAACGGAAATTCAATGAGTTTTTCTCTTCCTGAAGGACATGCTTTTGAAATAATTTATTACTCAGAATATGAAGACCTTGCAGAGGGTGAGAAGAAAAACTATACAAACACCGTATCTGCTTATATAAACGGTAAACAGGAAACTGCGGGCGGTGATGCAGATGTTATCGGCTTTGTTCCGCATATTACAAAGTCTGCGAGCGGTAATGACGGCAAATATGTATACTTTACCATCGAAGCAGATGTTCCCGCTGTTATAAAGGATTGGGGTAATTTTTACCTTACAGACCAGGCTGCATTCTGGGGCTATGATAACGATGTCGGTTTTCTTTATGTAGAAAATATCCCTGAGGATATGGAAATAACCGCTGTAACCGAAAGTGGTCGTGTAATTGAATTTACTCCCTATGTTGCCGGCGGCCCCATAGAAAATACATTTAAACTTATTGCACCCGCACAAGGAAATCAGTATCACAGCTTCAATGTTGTGTTTAATACATCAGATACGGAATTCTCTTCATCAAAATGGATGTTGAATGAGGATTCAGTTCTTACAATTACATATAAACTGCCTTTTGGTGCAAAGACAGGCACCGAGTGGACCGGAGAACTGAACGGAGACAAAAAACTTGAAGATATTCTTGCCGAAGGATTCGGACTATCAAACCAGGTATTCTTCAATTATACCGATGTTATTCAGGGAATGGCTTCAAGCTATTATGATTATTCTCCGAAAATCACAAAGCAAGCTTCAGTTAATGAAGACGGAACTATAGACTATACTGTAGTGTTTCACAATACGGTGCCCGGTTCAAACGGAAATGAAGGCTATCTTGCACCGGCTTCGGCAATAGTTTTTAACGATACCTTTGATGAAAGATTGGAATATGTAGAAGGGTCACTTGTTGTTACCTGTACGGATCCCTGGCGCAATTGGATTTGGCTAAACAAATATCAGTATAACGGTCAGATATCCGGTAACTCTATGGCTATACGTGCAGATGAACTCATTTTCAGTCAGTTTAACTATGCGGAAGCACTGAATAATTGGGGTGAATGGCCTACAACTTTGCAGAATTATCAGGTTTACTGCAATAATATGGCCGGCGGCGACCATACCTTTACCTATACCCTTAAAATCAAGGATGAATATCTTGAAACAGCTCAGCAGAATATTTATAATTTTGACAATACTGCTGAAATTACCTGGGCTGACGGCGGATCGTCAGGAACTGCAAGTGAAGAAACAGAATACAGAACAGGACTTATTGATAAGCACGTTGTGCAGGAAAACAATAATCTGGAATTTGATATTCACATAAACCAAAATGCATTGGATATCCTTCCGGGGACTGATACTCTTACAATTGAAGATACTATGACGCAGAATCTTTCGGTTTATTGGGATTCAATCAAGCTTCTTTATCAGGACGCAAACGGTAATTGGATAGATTTTGACAGTGCTGACAGTATATATGAATATACCGTTACATACGACCAGGCAAGCAATAAGCTGACATTCGTTGTGCCTGACTCTCTTCATATGAGAATCGACTATACAACGCTTATTACCGAAAACGGACTTGTTTCCGTTAACAACTCGGTAAAAATTGACGGCAAAGCTCAGGTTTCGGATATCGTTGACGCTATATTCAAGGTTCAGGAACACAGCGGCGGCGCTTCGGGCTCAATGCACAGTATAACACTGCTTAAGCAGGACGGCGACACGGATATGCGCTTGGCGGATGTAGGATTTCATCTTTACGGTCCTATGGGTGATCCTCACGCAGTTTTGCCTGAAGGTACTGATGAAAGTATTGTTACCGATGGCGGCAAATACCTTCACTATATCGGCACTTATGTGACGGGGGCTGACGGTACTGTTAAAATTGAAACACAGTATCTGACAATCGGCGGACCCTATGCGCTTGTTGAGGTTTCGCCTCCAGAAGGGTATACACCTCTCGAAAAGCCTGTGTATTTCTATTTCTATGAGCCTGACCCCAACGGTATAATACAGACTGTTACCACAATTATAGCTGTAGAAAACTACACTTACGGTTTTGTGTTCCCCGAAACGGGAGGCACAGGCATATTACTTCCGGCAATAATCGGTTCCGCCTTAACGGCTTCGCCGATTTTGTATAGCATTATTCGTCGTAAACGTGAAAGGAGGTTATATTAATCTCCGAATGCAAAAAAATTTCATATTGCGGCGGAGAATGCAAAAATTATTTAGTTAAAAATTGCAAATCAAAAAAAGAAAGGATGTTTTTTAATGAAAAAGTTATTTGCAGTTTTAGTAGCACTCACTCTCGTTCTCTCTATGGGAGCAATCGCAATGGCTGCCACAACAGGCACAATTACAATTAATAATGCCGTTGTTGGTGAAAATTACACCGTTTATAAGATGTTTGATTTTGTTCCTGTAGCAGGAAGCGCAAATCAGGGTCGTTATACTGTTGTTGCTGAATGGGAAGACTTCCTTAATGGTGCCGGTGCTGCTTATCTTAAGACAAATGCTGAAACAGGTACTATTGAATGGGTAGGCGAGACATCTGATGTAAGAAAAGCTGAGCTTGCAAAAGCAGCAATTGCTTATGCAGATGAAAAGAATAATGAAACAGCAGGAACTATTAAGGGCACAACTCTTACTGCAGAAACATCAACAGTTACATTTGATGGTCTTGATCTTGGCTACTATGCAATTGACACCTCTCTTGGTAATATCTGTGCTCTTACAAATACTAACAGCCAATATTTAGCATTTGAAAAGAACTCCGGTGGTACCATTACTAAAGAGGTTCAGGAAAACAGCAATAATACGTGGGGCGAAACAAATGATGCAAATATTGGTGAAACTGTAAACTTTAGAGCTGTTATTACAGCAGGTAAGGGTTCTTATAACTATGTTATGCACGATACTATGTCTGCAGGACTTACTTTTAATTCAAATTCTGTTGTTTTAAAGAAGAACGGTACAGGAGATCCTCTTACTCTCAACACAGACTATACTGTTGAAACCGGAACATGTGCTGTTGCAGACTGTAATTGTACTTTCAGAATTAATCTTTCTGATACTTTTGAAGCAACCTTTGCTGAAAAGGAAACTGTTGTTGTTGAATATTCAGCTGTTCTCAACGAAAATGCTGTAATTGCAGGTGCAGGTAACCCCAACGAAGTTTACCTTACTTACGGTAATGCACAGAAAACAAATAAGGAAACAACTGTTACATATACATATCAGTTCCAGCTTGTTAAGACTGTTGATGATAATACAGTTTTAAACGGAGCAGAATTTAAGCTTTATGATGCAGCAGAAGGCGGTAAAGAAATTCCTGTTGTAAAGGTATCAGACAGTGTATACCGTGTAGCAAAAGAAGGTGAAACCGGTGTTGTAATTGAGGCTGGTTATGTAACAATTCGGGGACTTGACAGTGCTCAGTATTGGCTCGAAGAAACAAAGGCTCCCGAGGGTTATAATAAGGTAAATTCACGCCAGTCAGTTACTATTAGTGCAGCAAATAACAATGCTACTGTTACAGAAGACAAGTATGTCAGCGGCGGTGTTCAGGTTATCAACAAGACCGGTTCTCTTCTTCCCGAAACCGGCGGTATCGGTACAACAATTTTCTATGTTGTGGGCGGACTTCTTATGGCTGCTGCTCTTATAGTTCTTGTTTCCAAGAAGAGAATGGCTACCTTTGCATGAAGGAACCAGGAGTCTGCAGAGTCGGATTCTGACGAATAAATTTTAGCAGATAACAAAATATATCCCTGCCGGTGTAAAAGCCGGCAGGGGAGTACCCTTAAAATTCTGACCGTTGTTTCCGATGTGCTTCGGTAATGACGCTGAGAATTTTAAATAAGAGAGAAAAAATATGACAGATAAAAAAACTGCCAAAAAGAAAAAAAGCGGTATTTCGTCTACCATAATCCTTGTCGCAATATTTTTTGTGGGGCTTAGTGTTCTTCTTTACCCCACAATAAGTGATTTCTGGAATGAGAAAAGACAGTCTCAGGCTATTGTAGATTACGACAGTTATATTGAAAATCTCACGCCCGAGGATTATTCCGATTACTTCGAAAAAGCCGATGTTTATAATCAGAAGCTGAGAAATATGGCTTTTCCTTTTCTTAATCATAAAAATATTGCGGATGAATATTACAGCACCCTTGATGTAAACGGTGAGGGAATGATGGGGTATATTACCATTGAAAAAATCAAGGTTCAGCTGCCGATATATCACGGCACAAGCGACAAGGTTCTCAACTCTGCAGTCGGCCATGTCGAGGGTTCCACACTTCCTGTCGGCGGCAAGAGTACCCACTCGGTTTTATCTGCACACAGAGGTCTGCCCTCAGCAAAGCTTTTCACAAATCTCGACAAGGTTGAAGTCGGCGATGTATTCACCATAAGAATCCTCGACAGAACCATAACCTATCAGGTAGATCAGATTCTTATAGTCCTTCCTCACGAAACCGACAATCTCAATATTGTACAGGGCGAAGATTATTGTACCCTTGTCACCTGCACACCTTACGGTATCAATACCCACAGAATGCTAGTGCGAGGTACCCGAATAGAAAACATTGAACCCGACAGAGTTATCAATGTAATTACCGAAGCTTATCAGATAGACCCGCTGATTGTTACCCCTGCCGTTGCAGCACCTATGCTCGGTTTGCTGCTCATGGTGCTGCTTTATAAGAGCAGAAAGAGCAATAAAAACAGCAAGAAAAGCAAGACAGACAAAACTCAACCAAACAAATAATTCAAAAGAAAGGAGTGAAAGTATATGAATATCTCAGCTAAAAAAATTGTCGCTGTTCTCATTACAATTGTCATATGTTTCACTCTCTTTTCACTGAGTACCGCTGCCGTTTCACCTGAGCTGAGAGGTGATATTACACTTACTGCCCTTGATAAAGACAGCAAAGAACCCATAAGCGGTGCCTCATTCAGAATTTACCGTATTGCTTCAGCTTATTTCAAAGACGAAGAAATCTCCTTTGTTTATACCGATGAATTCAGAAACTGCGGTATGGAAACAGGTAACTTTTCAGATGCTTATTTACCCGTGCATCTTATGGTACACGCAGCAGTTAATGCAATAGCTTTTGAAGAAAAAACAACTGACATTAGCGGCAAAGTCACATTCCGAAATCTTCAGTCGGGAGCTTATCTTATTGTTCCTGCCGGAATGAAAGACGGATATCTTAATCCCTCGCCTTTTATTGTGACAGTGCCTATGAAAGACGAAACTCAGAATAAGTGGATATACAGCATTGATGCAACGCCCAAAATTGAAGCAGATAAAGATGATACTGATGAAGAAAAAACATATATCAGTGTCAAAAAAATATGGGAAACTTACGGTAAAACTCCCGATAGCATAAACGTTTCTCTTATAAAAGACGGCGTAATTGTTGAGTCTGTTGTTCTCAGCGCTGCAAATAACTGGTATCACAGATGGGATAATCTTGATAAAAACCACTCCTGGAATGTTATTGAAACCGATGTTCCTGCAGGATACAGTGCTTCATATGAAATATCTCAGACGACAGTAATTATCAGGAATAAGGACGACAATTCAGAAGATGAAACTACAACCAATCACGAGGATACCACTTCACCTGACGGCAGCACAACAAAGCCGACTGACCCCACTAAGCCGAATGATACAACAAAGCCGACTGGAGAAACAGAAAGTACCACAAAGCCTGAGGAGTTGATAGATACAGGTCAGCTTAATTGGCCCGTACCGGTATTTTCTGTGGTAGGTCTGGTGCTTTTCAGCCTCGGATGGTCAATGCTTAATTTCGGCAAAAAAGACGAGAAAACAGTATGAGAAAAAAGATAGCAATCACTCTTATGTCTGTCGGTGTAATTTTTGTCGGTTTTGCTATGGGGCTTCTGATTTATAATAATTATGAAAGCAGAAAAGCTCAGGAAAGTTCAGAGTTGCTTATTGAGTCAATCCGTCTGAGTATTGCTGAGAGCGAACTGACAGAAGAAATTACAGATCCTTTCGATGAAGAAATGGTAATTAAAGAAATCGACGGTTACGGATATATAGGTTATTTGTCAATTCCTGCCTTGCAGCTTGATTTGCCCGTTATGTCAGAGTGGGATTACGGAAGATTGAAGATTTCACCTTGCAGATATTACGGCAGCACAAAAACTGACAACTTAGTTATTGCTGCACATAATTACAGATTTCATTTCGGATATCTCGGACACCTGAAGATCGGTGATACAGTTGTTTTCACAGATATGGAATCTGAAAAGCACATTTATCAGGTAACATCGGTTGAACAGCTTATGCCGACCGATGTTGATAAAGTCAAGGATAGCGGTGATGATCTGATCCTTTATACATGCACCTACGGCGGAGCAAAAAGAATTACGGTACGGTGCAGTTATGCCGATGAATGAAATCCCACTTTTAATGAAGGCGGTTTAACAGGTTAACTTTTGGGATGTACTCCCAAAAATCGACGAATTTCGACAGAAGTTCGTCGATTTTACTTTTTACCTCTTCACGATTCACTCTTCACTAACATTCGGGTCAATTTTTGGGAAGTAATAAGTAAGAGGTAATAGTGAAGAAGTGTGGGCGGGACACCCGCACCTGATTGTACTTTCAGATTGTGTGTGATATAATTATCTCAACAAAAAATTTTGACAGATACTGCAATATGCCTTTCTGAAACAGCACTTTTTTGCTCATCTGTGTAAACTTTTTCATAATATTTACCTGCTTAAAATTTGTACCGGTAATGAGCGGATTACCCATTATAATCGTACAATATTTTAATAAGCAAGTGAACGGGGAGGAAGTGCTGCTTTATTATTTTATATAATTTTCTTTACGATAT
>JAFXFC010000021.1 GCA_017513525.1 Clostridia bacterium | reverse complement strand
TACCGAATATTGTATAGTCTTTTGTGTTTAGTATTTTTATTTTCACACTTTAATTTTACTAAATATTTAGAGCCAAGTACAGTCTTTTCTGCACTTGGCTCTATCTTATTTTTCAGGGACTTTTGATACAGCCCCTTTTATATTAATTATTTCATTCGAGAATATTTGATGTAATATAATCAATATTCCAGCGTGCAAGTTCTTCACCTGCATCTTTATCATCGCAGATCCAGCAATTCACTTCAATTCCGTTCTTATGCAGTAAAGAAATGCGTTCTTCTGTCAATTGAGTATAGAGAATATCAAGATCAAACTTATGAGATTGTAAAAGGCTGGGGAGTTCGTCAGTGTATTCACTGGTTAAAAACTGAACTTTTTGTTCAGGATAGAGTTCACGCAGCTTTACAAGATTATTAAAAGCGAATGAAATGAAGATTACATTTTGAAGATAATCAAGCTCAATAATTTCATCACAGATCTTAGCAATATCTTCTTTCTCAAATTCGTTCTTAAGTTCAAGAACAGCAACCTTTTCATATCTTTTACAAGTTGATATATATTCCTTTAATGTAGGAATTTTCAGATCCTCTCGGCCTTTAACTCCGTCACGGTCAGTGAGAAGAAGCTTTCTTAATGTGTCAAAGGTCGTTTCTTCAATTATCATATTATCAATTGCTACTCTGCCTGTCGTATCATCATGGAAGCAAACAAATTTCCCGTCAAGTGTTCTGTGAACATCAGTTTCAATACCAAAATAACTTCTGTTACCTGCGGCAATAAAAGCGGCATTTGTGTTTTCTTTTTCAATACCGCTGAGTCCTCTGTGTGCAACAACCTTAGTATTTTTTGAATCAAATTTTATTGTATCCATAAAACATGTACCTCACTATAAATAATAAAATATGCTTATTTTTAAGTATATAAATATTGATTATTCTAATCTTAAAAAATAATTATAAGATTTATAATTTTAATAATCAATATTTTTACATCTGACAGTAATGCGAGTTGCGCCGCCATAGGTACAGGTAAAAAGAGTAAGATCCCATTCTCCGCTGCTCATTTCTTCAACAGCTTCATCATCGAGAATTTCTGTGTACATTACTTCATATGTGAAAACATTTCCGTCCATATCCTTAAAAGTAATCTCATTACCGGGTGTCAGGTTATTTATTGAGCCGAAATGTTTACTATAGTTATGTGCACATATTATCAGATTGTTTTTATAAGGAGTGCCCTCATAAACACAAGGAGCAGTTTTGAAATTTTCATAGCTCCACTCATCTATAACAGGTAAATTCAAACTTAAAGCAGGCACGAAAAGGGTACCGACATAATATTTTCCGTCAATTTCTTTTTTCGGCATTTCTATATCCGGACTGATAATATAGTCGGGGATTTCATTCGTGGACTGATTTTCGGCAATAACAATTTGCGAAAGTACATTTGCCGATTCTTTGGCTGCTTTGTTTTCACTGTAGGTGTTGTAAAGTGTGAGACAAAGGGAAGAGAGCACAAGAATAAGTCCCAGGAACATAATAAATATTCCTATTGTTTTGTTCTTATACATCTGCGTGTTCACTCTTTCTATATTTAACATAACCTATAATAAATAGCAGAATACCTGCCATTGCAAGGTATGGGACCGGCCAACGCAATAAACCTGTGACAGGGATTTTGTCATTTTCTCCGTCTTCAGGGGTTGTAATTTCCTCGGACGGGGGAGTAACGCTTTCTGACGGAACTGCGGTGTTTGTGTATATGAAAGTTTTGTCTGAAACAGATAGGGAAACAATATAGTTATCGGGCACATTTTTCTCAGTTACGGTCCAATTATATTGCGGTGAAAGATCATCCCATTGGTACTTCCAGTTATTTTCAGAATCAAGAATTACCGTCTCAAATACTTCTCCGTCACGCAAAAGCTCAAATTCAATTTCATCAGGTCTTTCGTCTTTATTGTCCCCCACCCATACTTTAAGAACTTTATATGATGATGTTATATCATCCGGTACTTTTTCAAACTTAGGATTAATTTTCAGTGAATCAGAATTACCATAGGGTAAAATTACTATAGCTGGTTCAAAGATATAGTAAGTGTTTCCGTCATAATAATTTTCAGCAGTTATAAGATAAGCTCCCGTATCAAAAGCTATTTTATTAAAATCAATTATACCGTTTTTGTCTGAGGTATCTGTATAATATGGATCAGCTTTGTCTCTTAAAATGTAGGCATAAAGCGTATCCGCAAGTTTTTTGAGTTTTTCGCTGTCAGAAATATCAAAGGAAACTTTATATGAAGAAAACTCAACATTCGGAATAATTTTACCGTCATTAACATCTCCGAGACTGTAAACGGAAAAAACAGCATTTTCAAGAGGTTTTCCATCATCTGTAAAAGAAACCTGAACCTGTTGATTAACAGTTGCAAAGGCAGCTGTGTAAAAAAGACAAAGGGAAATAGAAAGAGCAACAAACAATGCAGTTATTTTCCTCATTTTAATCATCCTTTCCTATTTTTTCTTTCTGTATTTAACAAGCACATAAATGAGAAGCATTAGAAGCAGGGGGGTTGCTACAATCGGAGCAATAATAAGAGGATCAATCTGACCTGCTTCAGATATAACATTGATAACAGGTGCTTCTTCAATATTATCTATTCTTGTACCGCGGACAAGAAGTCTGTGAGAGTTTATACCGTAGGGTGTACAGGTAACAAGAGTGCAAAGATCTTTTCCTTCATCAATTTTTAGTGTCGAAATATCTTCCGGCTCAACAATAAGAACCTGATCTACCTGATATGTTATGGTGGTATCAAGAATATGAAGCATAAAAATATCTCCGATAACGAGTCTGTCAAGATTAGTAAAAAGTTTAGCAGATGGCAAACCTCTGTGACCTGAAAGCACACAATGAGTGCTTTCACCGCCTATGGGCAGACTTGACCATTCAATGTGTCCGACTGCAACCTGAAGGACATCATCTGAAACGCTGTGATAAACAGGCAGAGATACATCTATTGTGGGAATTTCAATATAAGCCATAACTCCTGTGTTGGTTATATCAAGAACAGAATTATATATTTTCATTTCATCTTCGGTTAAAGAAGGCAGTCCGCGTTTTGATTTAATAATCTGATTAAATTCTCTGGCACCGGTTATGAATTCATCAATTTTACTTTTGTCAAGTTTTTCAATAGTTTCAGAATAAGAAGCTATTGCCCTTGACTGATGTTGCTCGTTCCACCAGTTACTGAGGGTAGGGTAGAGAAGAAGAACCATTCCGACAATAAATATTATAATCAAAAGCACAGTAGTTCCGTGTTTTTTCATTATTTTGCTCCTTTATTGGCTTGTCAAAAAGCCGAAATTATTCGGCACTTTGACAAACCAATGGGACAAAAAGTCCCATCGGCTTAAAATGTAAAACTAAAATTATGCTTCAGCTGACATTCTCTTCTTTGTGATAAGAAGGATAACAGCACCTACAACAAGGAGAGCACCGACAATGTAGAAAATTGTTGTACCGATACCACCTGTTTCAGGAAGAAGACCGCCTGTGCTGTTGACAACTGTTGTATTATAAAGACCGTCTGTAACTGTAATATCGTCACTTTCTGATGTCCATTCAGCAGCATCTGTAACTGCAGTAACTTCTTCAGGAACTTCACAGGTAACAGTGAAGACGATGTCATCTGCTTTATTATAACCTGAAGGAACAGTTGTTTCTACGATTTTATAAGAACCTTCGTCAAGACCGTTCCATACGAATGTTGTCATATCATCGGCCTTAAGCTCTGAACCAACTGCAACCCAATTTTCACCGTCATTTTTGTAAAGAGTGAAACCTGCACCTTTAAGAGGAGATGTACCGTTAGTCTTGTTAACTGTAAGTTTTGTTGTATAAGTGATAACGATATCTACGGGTGTGGTTCTGACTACTTCACCTGTATAATATTCAAGCCAAGCTTCGTTGGGATTACCTGTTGAGCCAACAACCGCATCTGCATCAACTGTAGCTGTGTAGGTTACAACGATTTCTGTGCCTCTTACAAGGGTATTTGTATAAGCACTATCAAAAGCTATTTCAAATGTACAACCATCTTCAAGCTCAGTTGAAGTTATATCGTAATAATCTTCATCAACTGCCTCGTCTTTAATTTCAACACTTGTCACAGCAACATATGTGAGACCTGCACTCATCTTATCGTGCATTACATATTCACTTACACCTTCACCGATTGTGATTGTTGCCTGATATGTAACTGTGTCGCCGATAGCAGCAGTATTCGCATCAACAAGATCGCCGTTTTCAACAATCTTCTTTTTGAGAGCAGGACCTTCATTCTTTTCAATTGTTGTAACATCTGAGTTTGTGTTTGTAAGAGCGCAAATTGTACCGAGAGATGTATCAACAACATAGTAACCAAGGGCAAGACTGCTGAGTACAACAGTTGCACTTTCGGCTTTAGCTGTAGCTGTTGCAGTTAAATCTTCAGCATAATCAATTGCTGCTGCTGCAAGAGCTGTAAGGTCTGCATCTTCTTTAAGTGTTACTGCACCGTCATTGGCATTAACATCAAAGTAATCTGCACCGTCACCAGAGAAGAAAGCTTCCCAGCCTTCAGCAACTTTATATACACCTTTGTCTGCAGAATCGGAAACAGGTGTAAATGTAAGCATCTGATATGCTGAATAAGTTTCACCATTTATAGCATTTGAAATGGTAATTGAGCCGGTATCATCTGCGAACGCAGGAATTGCCATTGCAAATACAAACACGATTGCGAGTACAACACTAAAGATTTTGTTTGACTTTTTCATATATGTTTTCCTTTCTTTTTTTCTCCCGAAGGAGTTTTTACTAAATAAAATTTATATAATCGGGATATATCTCACTACCCGGAGTCTATTCGCCTCCTTCCCTTGTTTTTCTTATATAAACAGAGCAGAAAACCAGCGCTCAGGGTAACGAGCGGTCCTCCGATTATATATAAATAATGTGTGCCGATACCACCTGTTTCGGGTAGAATATAATATGCTTTATAGTTTGTAACGGTTATTGAATAGGTATATGTTAAATAGGTAGTAATTGTTTCGCTTTTCGTGCCTAAACGGTGCATTGTAGGTGTAGTAGCATTATTTCTATCCGTCTGCAATGAAACACTGTCGGTTCCTAAAACAATATAGCTATAATTATTATTAGTGCCAATTCTGAGTTTGTCTCTTGTATATGAAAAATTAGTATTGTTATTGGTTGTGCTCGTGCTTACTGAAAGTGTTCTGTCAGTACCGTTTATTGTCTGATATAAATAATAATCGGATGAACCGGTAGATTTGCCGACATTTTGTAGTTTTCCACCTTGAAATAGCCATCGCTGATACAGATTGTCGGGATCACTCACCTCAGTAGACACCGAAGTATTATCAGCATATGCCGTAAGAGCATAACCGCTGCTGTTGACAAAGCGGTAGGTATTTTCGGGAGCAAGTGAAGTTACCGTACTCCAGTCTTCAGTAATTATTGTTTCAGTTTTTGTTTGACCGGGAGTTTCAGTTATTTCTGAATACTCAGGATAGTAACCGTAAATGTCATCTTCAACAACAGTGTATTCAATCACATTGCCGTTATCATCTTTGTATCGCAATCCTTTGAAAGAACCGTTCCAGCCATTAGCGTTATTGAGAGTAAGAGCTCGTCCCGTATCAACTCCGTTTGCGTAAAGACGAACCGTAATGCTGTCGTGAATGTGATTTGTAATGCCGTCATCCCACGACTTTTTGACATGGAAAGAGGTCTTCTCATCTTCGTCAATGTGAGTGTTGGTAACATTGAACATAGTAACGAAGATTTCACCGTCATTTTCGGTATCTTCTTCGGGTTCGTTTGTTCCGTTTTCAATGTCACTACTATCATCTTCATGAATAAGAATATCCATATTGATGTAAAGCTCAAGTTCAAGACGTTCTGTAGAGCTTGCGGAGAAATTATCGTTCATATAGTAATATGTGTTGCTATATCTCGCGGCAAGTCCGAAGTTATCATGGTAAAGTATTCTGTTTCCGGCCTGATCGGGGATAAATCTGTTCGTTCCGTCAAGAACTATGTGATAGCCTGCCTCGTCTATAACATGGAATCCCATTCCGTCAGCATTTACAATCCAATGTGCGGCTTCTGAATTTTTTGCAGCATCAAATTCAATCCATTCAAAGTTACCATATCTGTTTACTGTGAGTGCTTTGCCGGTTTCACGATTGACAATAAGGAATGTACCGCCATCATAGAAAGCATCGGTTTGTACCCATGCACTGATAACCTCTTCACCGTCTACAACTACATCGGTGTAGAAGTCTTCAGCCTGTTCTTCGTAAACACTGTAATCAATCTTGGCTCCTATGCTGTCATAAATAGGAAGGTCTATCCACAGATAAGTCCAGTTGTTCTCTTCACTGAGAACTGCGGATCTTCCTGTGTTTTGTCCGTTAGCTAAAAGATAAACAGTTACATTTTCAGGAATAAGGCTTTCATTTTCTGCATTCCAGTGTTTACTTACAGCCACATTTCTCTTATTGGATGTATATTGCTGGTTAGTAAGAGTAAGGGCAATTTGCTGATGAGCTTCATCAGCATTGTTATGTATAATATCAAACCCGTCGGTATGGGTTCCGTCTTCACCGCGCAGGGCATCTACAGAACATATAGAATTACCAAGACTGTTCATTGATATACGAATAACGTCATCAGTCAACGGATAACCTGTCGGGGCGATAAGCTCTTTCAAATAGTAAACCTTACCTGCAGAAACACCCCAGAATTTCACCATTCCGTCTTTCGCGGTAAATATGTTGGTGCTCTTTTCGTCATTCATATATGATGCTTCCGAAGTCCACAGCATTGCGGGTAGTGTACAGTCAATATCTGTATACACTCCGAATACTGCACCATTAAGTCCGTGGCCGTCAACTGAGTCCTGCTTTACAAGCTCAAATCCATAACGGGGTGTGAGGTTGAAGTAGATTGCACAGTTCGACTGTGAACCGCCTCGTTCCATATAGTAAACGGTCAGAGTGTGATCACCTGCAGCGAGGTCAATATAATTTGTTACCGAAGCCTTATAATCTGTTTCTTCCACATTATTAGCAGCTGTTGTTGTGATAATGCCCGTTGAGAAGTCGATTTTACCTGACATAATACCGTGAAGACCGCCGATATCCATTACGAGCTCTCCGTCAACGAAAACCCACAAATCGTCGTCACCGCTGAATTCAAAGGTCATGTGCTGTCCGTGTGAAGAGATATTGCCGTAATTCATATATTGGTCAACAGTACCTGTATCGTCGGGAAGATAGAACTGAATTTCAGACTTCATACCAAACCAGTAGTTTGTACCTGCATTTGCTATGTTGCTGCTTTGGTTTGTTGCCTTGGCATCATACTGGTAGTTGGGGCCGTTTCCGTCAGAGTCGTCATACTCAACGATAACTTTGTTATTACTGTTGTTTGTATAGGGTGAGTTAAACGGTAGGAAGTCGGAATATGAGCCTCCTGCTGTCGGATTGCCGTTTGAGTCAAAACCGTCTTTCAGTGAGTCGGAGGTGCGCTCAAGATATTCATAAATGTAAAAACGCTCATTTTTTTGATTATATGAAGCCGCATTATATCTTGAGTCATAGTAATAATAACCGTTGTGCTCACCGTCATAGTTATTACTGCCTGCTTCCATAAATTGATAAAGGTAGTTTGCCTGACCGACATGAGTTTTGCCGATAACATCAGTTTCTGGATTAAAGAGCAGGTCAATAATGTTCTTTCCTGACATATTGGCTACATAATCAACAATCCCCGATGTGATTTCAGTACCCTTATTGTCATTAAGTCTTGCTCTGTTTGCGGCGTAAGAAATATTTACATTGCCGGAATCCCAGTCACGGAAAGTGAAACCAAGTGAATCCATGTCGTTATACGGAACTTTGCCGTTCTGTACAATAGACCATGTTTCATTATGAGACGATGCACTCACTGTTCCTGAATGAGTAACAGCCTGCATATTGAAAATTGCACTGTAGTCGAACATATCTGTTCTGATAAAGCTGTTGGTGTCAAGACTGGGGGCGAGCAGATTTACATTTTCGTCATTAACAATACCTACATTATAATCTCTTGCAATCCAGTCAGCATAGAATACGGTATTTTTTGTGATAGTCACTCTTGCACCCGGTTCATAGTATACACTGTTTTTAATATCATACCAACCGTTTAATACATAGTCATATTTACTTGGGGATTCCCATTCTTCGGGAAGAATTATTGTGTTATTATTTCCGGAAACTGCCATGTATGTGTTAGGTGATTCGTAGAGGCTCATAAGTCCGCCGCAAGTACCGTCAAACCATACATGGTAAGCATCCTGAGGAATATAAACTTCTGCAATATAGAATTGAGCTGCACTGCTTGCAGTTGTAGTTGTACTGAATGCTACACCTGATCCGGAGCCTGTAAGTCGTGAGTAGTTGGAATTACTCTTAACAGAGAAGGTTTTACTGGTTCCGTTACCGCTTGAAATGAGTTCAGATGTCCAGTCGCCGGATGTAGTAATACCGTAGTCACTGCTGCTGTTATAAAATGAGTGCATATATCTGCCTGAACCGAGATTCTGTATTTTATATGTAGAACCGCTTTGCTGCGTGAATTTCCAATAATAATTGTTACCAAGTGAAGCTACAGGTATTGTACCATTATCGTTTACAGTTATAGCTAAAGGTCTGCCGTTTAAAGTGCCCGGTACAGCATAATAAGTGCCATTATAAAGAGTATAGACTATATAATAAGTTGAGCCTGTCCCGTCAAGGTTGTCAAAATTAACCTTCGTTGCATATGTTGAATCTGCAATAGTAGCGATACCGTTCTCACTTAAAGCCATGGGATTCACAGCATACATTGCCAGTTCTTCAAAGAAACAGCTCTCTTCATGAGTATGCTCTTCATTTTCGCATATTAAAGTCTTATTATATTTATAACACTCAGATGTATGTGAGTGAATTTCTTCAACAATTTCAGAAATTTCCGTATCAGCTTCACCTGAAGATGTTTCTTCGGTTGTTGTAATTTCAGCAGTTGTTTCTTCAATTGTAGTTTCTTCAGTAGTAATTTCTTCAGAAATTGTTTCTTCAGTAGTTGTTACCTCCGAAGTAGACTCTTCTGCTGAGTTTTCTTCTGATGAGGATTCTTCTGTATTTGAAGTCGTTTCTTCATTTTCTGTTATAATATCACAGATCAATATACTTTCAATAATATAACAACTGTCTTCGTGTTTATGTTCATGGAGTCCGCAATATGTATCATTTTCCATGGTTATGGCAGGCAGGATAAGCATATATGTTGTCCAGAAAACAACAATAACAGCCAACGCTTTTGCAATTTTTTGCCAGCGTTTTTCAAGCTTTGACAGAAACAGAACATCTGCAATTTTTTTCCAGAATGCTTCCATTACGCTTATCCTCCTTTCATAAAAATCTATTAAAAACTTATTGTAACGGACCTGTTTTTTCTATAGGCCATACACGGAATACAATTTTACCGACAATATCTTCTTCTGAAATGCAGCCGATAACACTGTTTCTTGAATCAACGGAGACACTTCTATGGTCACCCATAACAAAAATTCGGTTTTCCGGTACCTGATAAGGAAACTCAAGATCGCAGTTACCCAAAGATTTTTCTGTAATATAAGGTTCATTAAGTTCGGTGCGGTCAATAAAAACAGTGCCATCCTCTTTAATATCTATCAATTCTCCGGAAGTAGCAATTACTCTTTTAACAAGAACTTTATTGTTGTAGTAGAATGCAACAATATCTCCTGATTCAAATTCTCTTGACTTTATTGAAATAACAATTTCTCCGTCATTCAGAGAAGGAGTCATTGAACTGCCGTAAATCTGTAGAACAGGGAGCCAGAGAGTTGCAACAAGCACTGCAATTGCCGCAACGGCGACAAGAGTAAAAAATGTGCTTTTCAGTGAAGACCTGTACTTCTTTTTATATCGCTCTCTTTTGAGCTCTTTTTCAATGTCTTCCGATTTAATTGCTAGTGTGATTTTTTTTCGCATCAAGAATACCTCTGAGTCTGGTTCTGACATCACTCTGAATGTCGAAGGGAAGTGAATTTAAAGCCGATTCATTTGCAAGAAAATATTTCAAAATACTGATATAGAGCTTTTTATCTGATATAATATTGGTATTATTAGCACTATTAGGAGACTTATTTTCATTTAACAGAGTCGGAATATCATTTTGTCGCGATGGACATTGATTGCCATTAGATATTTCTTTCCGAGAATTGCACCGAGACATATCATCTGTTATCTGACGAAGCTCTGTTGTAAAGCTCTGAGCATCATTTAATGTATTATTCATCTTACCGATCAGATCTGAAAAAATTGTCGCATTTTTAATAATATTATTGGCTGTTTCAAGCTCTGACCTGAGTTTCTCATTTTCTTTAGTTTCTTCAAGAAGAATTTCAAGTAGCTCAAGTCGGCTTAATTTTTTCAGTTCTTTATCAGTCATAAACTTAATACACCCTATAAATGTTAATATTACTTTACAAATATTTTATTCTTTTTTAATAAAATAACATAATAATAAAATAAATTCAACAAAAAAATATAAATTATAATATTTTTTTTATAAATTTATATAGCATTTTGCAGAATTAGAATAGGAAACATTAAAATAATTCATAATCTTATTTCTCATAATGAATAAGGCTTTTAACAAAAAAAACACCGTTGATACGAGTGTATCAACGGTGGTATAAATTATGGCGGAGAGTAAGGGATTCGAACCCTTGATACGCTTATGACGTATACACGATTTCCAATCGTGCTCCTTCGGCCAACTCGGACAACTCTCCAAAGGACGAATGCTATTATAACCGAAGTGAATTAAAAAATCAAGTACTTTTTTTATTTTTTTATAAACGCAATACAATTCAATCCTTAATTTCAGTTACTTTTTCAGCAAGAAGCTTTAATTCATCAAAGGTCTTTACAATACTGAATTCATTACGAAGTTTTGCTGAGCCTTTAAGCCCCTTTGTATACCATAACGCATGCTTTCTTATCTCACACATCCCGTTTTTTATACCTCTGATTTTGCAAATATTCTCAGCGTGTCGCAACATTATGTTCATACGCTCTTCAGGTGTCGGGTCGGGTGAATATATGCCGCTCGATAGATACTCATTTATCTGAGAAAATAGCCAAGGTCTGCCAAGTGAGCCTCTTCCGACCATAATTAAATCACAGCCCGTAATTTCATACATATTTTTCGCATCTTCAGGTGTGAAAATATCTCCGTTTCCGATTACGGGAATAGAAACAGCATTTTTAACGGCTTTTATTGAATCAATATCAACAGGTGGGGCATACATCTGTTCTTTTGTTCTTCCGTGTATAGTTATAGCTGCTGCTCCGCTCTCTTCAATGATTTTTGCGAATTCAACGCAGTTTATACTCAGTGAGTCCCAACCTGTTCGAAACTTTACGGTTACAGGAATATCAACGGCGTTTACGACAGCCCTTGTAATTCTTCCTGCAAGATCGGGATTTTTCATAAGAACGCTACCGGATTTATTTTTTACGATTTTAGGTGCAGGACAACCCATATTTATGTCAATAATATCGGGGGAGAAGCTCAATGCATATTTTGCCGCTTCAGCCATAACCTCAGGATCATTTCCGAATATCTGAATTGCAGACGGATGCTCAGATGAGTCAATTTGCATGAGATCCTTTGATTTTTTATCATTCATGCTGACGCCTTTGGCGCTGACCATTTCACCGACAGTATAAGCAGCTCCGAATTCTTTACATAAAACTCTGAAAGAAATATCTGCAACACCTGCCATTGGAGCCAATGCACAGAATCCGTCAATGTTCACATTACCAATTTTCATTTTATCACCAAAAATAATTTTATCATAAAAAAATGTAAAAATAAAGTAGCCTTTTAATTTTATTCATGATATAATCAAATAAATATGGTAGTAGGAGAGATTTTTATGAAATATCTCGTTATAGACGGCAACAGTATTATTAACCGTGCATTTTACGGTATCAAATTGTTAAATGCTAAAGACGGTCATTTTACTAACGCAATATACGGTTTTATGAATATACTGCTGAATTTGGATGAGAAGTATTCGCCTGACGGTATTATTGTTGCATTCGATGTTCATGCACCTACTTTCAGACATGAAATGTATGATGGATATAAAGCGGGAAGAAAGAGTCCTCCTCCGGAACTTCTTGAACAGTTTGAGCCTTTAAAGACGCTCTTAAGAGCATATGGTTGCCATATAATTGAATGTCCCGGTTTTGAAGCTGACGATATCCTCGGAACATTATCCGTATCAATAACTGCAGATGACCACTGCTATATAGCAACTGGTGACAGAGATTCCTTACAGCTAATAAGGAATAATGTTTCGGTACTCCTCACAACAACAAAAATGGGAAAAACACAAACTGTAGAATATGATGAAAACAGGCTGTTTGAGGAATACGGTGTAAGTCCTTCTGGCATGATTGAGTTAAAGGCTTTACAGGGAGACTCTTCAGATAATATTCCAGGTGTTGCAGGGATTGGTCCCAAAACAGCAGGCGATTTAATCAAAAAATACGGAAATATTGACACTATATATGAAGATATAGATACGATTGAAGCATCTGCAGGTGTTAAAGCAAAATTAATTTCAGGTAAAGACAGTGCTTTCTTTTCAAGAAAACTCGGAACAATTAACCTTTCAGCACCAATCAACACCGATATGACTAAATATCTTGAGAATGTCCGCGACAGTAAGCTTATGTTAAGTGAATTGGCAAGACATGAAATGTTTAAGTTAATTACAAGATTAAAGCTTGATATTGAAAAATCTAACGCCCTGAGAAGTGAATTTTCGGATAATAATAAAAACATAAATCTTAAATTTTATGTTGTTGATACAAATAAAGCAGCTCAATTATTAGAAGATAAGGATAAAATTTATATTACTGTTAATTTTGAAAACAATTTTCCGTTGTATGTTTCCTTTTCGACCGAAACAGAAGTCATTATTGTTGAGAACTCGAATTTAGAGTTTAATACATTTTTCAAGTCTGTTCTTGAATCCGAGAAAAAGATAATTACAGAAGATTGTAAGAATCTTTACTCATATTGCTTACTACAAAATATTGACCCCAAAAATATTATTTTTGATGTAAAGCTTGCAGCGTATCTGCTTGATGTAAATTCATCTGATTATTCTGTTCAATCTCTGTCTCTATCATATAATGTTAAATCATTAACAGCTGTGTCAGAGGATTCTGATACAGAAAGTTTTATTGCCGAAAACAAAGATTTTTGCGAAACTGCCGCTCTTATGAAGGTTTTGGCGGACAGGCTTTCTTCTATAATCTCCGAAAGAGAACAAGAACTTCTTCTCAGAGATATTGAGATTCCTTTAGCAAAAGTTCTCTCATCAATGGAACAAATCGGAATGAAGGTAGATGTTAACGGCATTAAAGAATTTTCAGATGTTTTATCTGCTAATATTCACAATATCGAAACATCAATATATGAGCTTGCAGGCGAAAAATTCAATATCAACTCACCCAAGCAATTAGGTGTGATATTATTCGAAAAATTAGGTCTTCCTGCAAAAAAGAAAACAAAAACAGGTTATTCCACAAATGCTGAAGTACTTGAAGCTCTCGCAGAGGAATATCCGATAGTTTCACTGATACTTGAATACAGGACCTATGCTAAGCTTAAATCGACATATTGTGAGGGATTATTAAAAGCTGTAGAAGCCGATAACAGAGTAAGATGTACCTTCAATCAGACAGAAACCCGCACCGGCAGACTTTCTTCGACAGAACCGAATCTACAGAATATTCCCGTAAGAACAGCACTCGGCAGAGAAATGCGAAAATTTTTCATAGCAGATGACGGTTATGCAATAATCGACGCCGACTATTCACAGATTGAACTGAGAGTTTTAGCGGCTCTCTCCGGTGATAAAAATATGATAGACGCTTTCAATTCAGGAACTGATATACATTCCGTTACTGCCTCAAAAGTTTTCGGAGTTCCTCTAAACGTTGTAACAGGAGAGCTTCGAAGTAAAGCAAAGGCTGTAAATTTCGGAATTGTATACGGAATAGGTGCTTTTTCACTTTCAAAGGATATAAAAACAACAAGAGCAGAAGCTGATTCATTTATAAAATCATATCTTGCATTATATTCTTCCGTTAGCGACTACATGGATAAATGTATTGCAGATGCAAAGGAAAAGGGATACTCTGAAACATTATTCAAGAGAAGAAGATATCTTCCTGAGCTTACGTCTTCAAACGGTATGCTTCGTTCCTTTGGAGAGAGAGTGGCTCGAAATATGCCTATTCAAGGCACGGCAGCGGATATTATAAAAATTGCAATGATAAAAGTATACGAGAGATTAAAGTCAGAATATCCCGATACAAAGCTTATTATGCAGGTTCATGACGAACTTATGGCTGAAGCTCCCGAAAAAGATGCTGCAGCTGTTGCTGACTTAATAAAAGAAGAAATGGAGAACGCCGTAAATTTAGTTGTAAAATTCGCTGCAGATACAGCAATCGGCAGATCCTGGTATGATGCTAAAGAATGATTTTATTTTAACTGAAGCACATCTTGAAGATGCAGAAAATATTGCTAAGATTGAAAAAGAATGTTTTTCTTCGCCTTGGAGCAAATCTCAAATAGAAGATGAAATAAATAAAGAAAATGCTATATTTATTGTTGCAAAGTCAGATAATATGTTATGCGGATATGTAAGCGGGCAGTTGATTTTAGATGAATTCTATATATCAAATATTGCTGTAACTAATGCGTTCAGAGGTAGGAGCATAG
Source organism: Clostridia bacterium (assembly GCA_017513525.1). Taxonomy (GTDB): domain Bacteria; phylum Bacillota; class Clostridia; order Oscillospirales; family Acutalibacteraceae; genus RUG806. Next base: position 57,667 of record JAFXFC010000021.1, on the reverse strand, counting down.
CAACAAATTTAATTGAAACTCTTATCAATAATTTGAAAAGCAAAAACTGTATATTTGCTACACTTGAAGTTCGAGAGTCAAATTCTGCTGCTCGTCATGTTTATGAAAAAGCCGGTTTTATAAATCTCGGAATAAGAAAAAACTTTTATTCATCACCTACGGAAAATGCGTGTATTTATACATTATACTTTAATAAAGAAAGCGAGAATATAAATTGAAAATTTTAGCTATTGAATCCTCTTGTGATGATACTGCGGCTGCCGTTGTTGAAGACGGCAGGGAAGTGCTCTCTTCCGTTATCGCGTCACAGGTTCCCGAACATATTTTATACGGAGGAGTTGTACCTGAAATAGCCTCGAGAAGACATTGTGAATCAATTTCATCAGTTGTAAAAAAAGCACTGGATGATGCCGATTTATCAATAGAAGATATTGATGCTGTTGCTTGTACTTATGCTCCGGGGCTTATTGGTGCTCTTCTTGTCGGAGTAAATTTCGCAAAAGGTCTTTCTTACTGTACAGGTAAACCTTTAATTCCCGTTCATCATTTGCGAGGTCATATCGCTTCAAATTATATTACCGATAAAGAACTCAAACCTCCGTTTCTTGCACTTGTAGTTTCTGGCGGTCATACACACATTATCAATGTAAAATCCTATACTGATTATGAAGTAATAGGACGCACCCGTGATGATGCAGCAGGTGAAGCTATGGATAAAGCCGCAAGAACAATGGGATTACCGTACCCCGGAGGGCTTAACATGGATATGGTCGCTACAGACGGAGATCCGTATTCATATAAGTTTCCATCGCCTAAGGTTCAGGATGCAGAGCTTGATTTCAGTTTTTCGGGGCTTAAAACAGCTGTTATCAACCTTGTTCACAATCTCACACAAAAAGGAGAGGAGATTGATGTCAAGAATATAGGTGCTTCATTTATGTATTGCGTGGTAAATTGCCTTTGCGACAGAACCGAGAGAGCTATTAATAAAATTCATCCCGAAAGATTGGTTCTTGCGGGCGGTGTTTCAGCGAATTCAGTATTAAGACGCGAAATGAAGAAGCTTGCTGAAAAATATGACATCGAATTATATATGCCCGAGCTTAAGTATTGCGGTGATAATGCGGCTATGGTAGGCTCACAGGCATATTACGAATATCAAGACAATAAAATTGCAACACTTAAACTCAATGCAACTGCTGCATTAGATATTGACAAAAATACTAAAATATAGTATTATTTTTACTGATTTGAAATTTTTTCTTCAAAAGGAGAGAACCAAATGTCACTTACAACAAACAAGTCTATTCTTAGCTGGATAGAAGAAAAGGTTGAACTTGTTAAACCCGACAAAATTGTCTGGATCGACGGTTCAAAAGAACAGATTGAAGCTTTAAGAGCAGAAGCTTGTGCTACAGGCGAAATGCTTAAGCTCAACGATGAACTTCTTCCCGATTGCTATCTTCACAGAACAAACCCCAATGACGTTGCACGTGTAGAAGACAGAACTCTTATCTGCACACCCACAAAAGAAGAAGCAGGCCCCACAAACCATTGGATGGAACCCAATGCTTGCTATGAAATGCTTTATGATATTGCACGTGACTCATATAAAGGCAGAACAATGTATGTTATTCCTTATTCAATGGGTCCCGTTGGTTCTAAGTTCTCGAAAGCAGGTATCGAGCTTACAGACTCTATCTATGTTGTGCTCAACATGGCTATCATGACGAGAGTAGGTAAGGCTGTTCTTGATGTACTCGGTGATTCAAATGACTGGGTTCGCGGTCTTCACTGCAAATGTGATATAGATGCTGAAAAGCGTTGGATCTGTCAGTTCCCCCAGGATAACACTATCATCTCCGTAAACTCCGGTTACGGCGGAAATGTTCTTCTCGGAAAGAAGTGCTTTGCTCTTCGTATTGCATCCTATCAGGGCTGGAAAGAAGGCTGGCAGGCTGAGCATATGCTCATTCTCGGTGTAGAAAATCCCCAGGGTGAAACAAAGTATATCTGTGCTGCTTTCCCCTCTGCTTGCGGTAAAACAAACCTTGCAATGCTTATTCCGCCCGAAGGCTTCAAGAAGGCCGGATATAAAGTATGGTGCGTAGGCGACGATATTTCCTGGATCCGTAAGGGTGAAGACGGAAGACTTTATGCTATCAACCCCGAAAACGGTTTCTTCGGTGTTGCTCCCGGAACAAACATGAAGTCAAACCCCAATGCTCTTCTTTCAACAAAGCAGGGCACTATCTTTACAAACGTTGCTCATAACCTTGACAATAATACAGTATGGTGGGAAGGTCTTGATAAGAATCCCCCCGAAAACGCAAAGGATTGGATCGGTGAACCCTGGAACGGCAAGACTTCCGAAATTAAGGGCGCTCATCCCAACTCAAGATTTACAGCTCCCGCTGTTAACTGTCCTTGCCTTAGCTCTGAATTCGAAAATCCTCAGGGTGTTCCGATCTCTGCTTTCGTATTCGGCGGCAGACGTGCTAAGCTTGCTCCTCTCGTATATCAGTCAAAGGATTGGAATAACGGTGTATTCGTAGGTTCTATCATGGCATCAGAAACTACAGCTGCAGCTGCAGGTGCAGTCGGTGTTGTCCGTCGTGATCCTATGGCTATGCTTCCTTTCTGCGGTTACAACATGGGTGACTATTGGCAGCATTGGATTGAGATCGGTAAGACTCTTGATCCTGAAAAGGCTCCCAAGATCTTCAATGTTAACTGGTTCAGAAAAGATGATGAAGGCAACTTCTTATGGCCCGGTTTCGGTGATAACCTCAGAGTTCTTAACTGGATTCTTGACCGTTGCGAAGGTAAAGTTGATGCAAAAGAAACTGCTATCGGTTATGTACCTTTTGCTGACGATATCGACCTTACAGGTATTGAAGACGAAGTTTCTAAGGAAACTCTCGAATCAATTCTTGTTGTTGATAACAACCTTTGGAAGGATGAAATCCCCGGAATTGAAGAATTTTATGCTAAGTTTGGTAACAAGCTTCCCGAAACTCTCAAGAATGAACTTGAAAACCTCAGAAGCAGCTTAAACTAATCCAATTTACTGAATCATAGTTTATCAAAAGGCGTCGCATTTCATTGCGACGCCTTAATTTTCTATCATTTAATCATGTTATAATTTCTTAGTAACTGCTCTATTATTTTCTCATTCTCTGATGAAATTGAAGTCAGCGGTAAGCGTAGTGATTTACTGAAACCATAAAGGATGTTACAGGCACTTTTAACAGGTATGGGATTTACTTCGCAAAACATTGTATTCATCAATTTAAGATATTTTTCGTGAACATTACGGCCTTCATCAAAATTACTGTCAATGCAAGCTTGCGTTAATAACTTCATTTCATGTGGAATAATGTTAGAAACAACTGAAATTACACCTTTTGCACCAAGAGCCATCATAGGAAGTGTCTGATCATCGTTTCCTGAGTAAAAATCCAAATTATCTCTACATAATACGGATGTTTTTGCAAATTCAGAGATATTTCCGCCGGCTTCCTTAACAGCAACTATATTCTTATGTTCTGACAGCGCTTTGTATGTTTCACTTGATATATTTACCCCCGTCCTGGAAGGTACATTATACACAATTATTGGAGTTGATACTCTGTCTGCAATGTAAAAATAATGATCGATTAAACCTTCCTGAGTACATTTATTATAATAGGGAGTTACGATCAGAAGACCGTCAACTCCCTGTTTTTCTGAATCATTTGATTTTTTTACTGCTTCCGAAGTATTATTTGAGCCCGTTCCTGCTATTACAGGAATTTTACCGCATGAAAATTCACAAGCTTTCTTGATAAGCTGTAACTTTTCTTCCTTTGTTAGAACTGGGGATTCACCCGTAGTTCCTGCTACTACCAAAGCATCAATATCATTTTCTAACTGAAAGCTCAGCAGTTTTTCGAAAGCTTTGTAATCAACATCATTTCCGTCAGGAGTGAACGGCGTTATCAAAGCCGTGGCACAACCTGTGAAAATACGTTTTTTCAAATAATATCACCGAATTCAGTTTTTAGGCTCAATATAACCTTCCGCACAAAGGAGCTCAGCAGCAAGAACAGCACCGCCTGCAGCGCCTCTGAGTGTATTATGAGAAAGACATACAAATTTATAATCGTACTGAGTATCTTCTCTGAGTCTGCCGATTGAAACAGCCATACCGCCTTCAAGATCTCTGTGCATTTTTGTCTGAGGCATATTGTCTTCTGTAAAGTAATTAAGGAACTGCTTAGGTGCATGAGGAAGGGAAAGCTCCTGAGGACGGCCGGAGAAGCTGTTCCATACTTCAATGATCTCTTCCTTTGAAGGCTTATTCTTAAATCTTACAAAAACAGCCGCCATGTGACCGTCTGAAACGGGAACTCTGAGACACTGAGCAGTAAAATGAGGCTTCTGAGCAGGGACAATTTCGCCGTTTTCAACCTTACCCCAGATTTTAAGAGGTTCTTTTTCACTCTTTTCTTCTTCGCCGCCGATATAGGGAATTACATTGTCGATCATTTCGGGCCATCTGTCAAATGTTTTACCTGCACCTGAAATTGCCTGATATGTACAAACGAGAACATCCTCAACACCGAACTTTTCATCAAGAGGATAAAGAGCAGGAACATAGCTCTGAAGAGAACAGTTAGACTTAACAGCGATAAAGCCTCTCTTAGTTCCGAGTCTTTCTTTCTGAGAAGCAATAACATCACAGTGATTTACATTGATTTCGGGGATGAGCATGGGAACATCAGGTGTAAATCTGTGAGCACTGTTATTAGAAACAACAGGACATTCAGCCTTTGCATATGCTTCTTCAAGTGCTTTTATTTCATCCTTTTTCATATCTACTGCACAGAAAACAAAATCAACAAGAGAAGCAATCTTTTCTATGTCAGCCTGTGCATCCAATACTACCATATTTTTAACCTTTTCGGGAAGCTCGGTCTTCATTACCCATCTGCCGCCGAGTGCCTCTTCATAGGTTTTTCCTGCTGAACGGGGACTTGCAGCGAGAACTGTGATATCAAACCAGGGATGATCGCTGAGAAGAGAAATAAATCTCTGTCCAACCATACCTGTTGCGCCAATAACGCCAACCTTATAATTCTTATTCATAGTAAAACCTCCGTCACAAATATTATATTCAAAAAGAAGTGTTTAGGTCTTGCGTCTTTTTAATATTTGTGTTAACATAATTTGTGTTTTATAATTCTATCATCTTATTTCAATTGTGTCAATTGTAATTTATGCAAAACTGATAAATAAAGATGATGTTTCTTATTAAAATTTCTGATAATTTCAGATATTTTTTACATATTAGCCGGCTTAAATTAGCCGAATACATCATATAAGGCGATGTTTTATGAAAAAAAGCGATTTTTATTTTGAGCTCCCCGAAGAATTAATAGCTCAGACCCCTTCAGAACAACGGGATCATTCAAGACTTCTTGTAATAGGAAAACATTCAGGAAAACTTGAACATAAGCATTTTTATGATATTCTTGATTATTTACATGAAGGTGATTGCCTTGTGTTAAATAATTCCAAAGTACTTCCCGCGAGAATTTACGGAATAAAAAATGATACAGGCGCTAATGTAGAATTTCTTCTTCTGAATAACAAGGGAAATGATATATGGGAATGTATCGCAGGACCCGGAAAAAGAGCAAAGGAAGGTACAAAATTCACTTTCGGTAATGATATTTTATTCGGTGAAGTAATTTCTGTGCTCGAAAACGGCAACAGATTGGTTAAATTTACATATGACGGCGTATTTCTTGAAAGGCTCGAAGAAATAGGAGAAATGCCCTTACCTCATTATATAACAAAAAAACTTGAAGATAAAGAACGCTATCAGACGGTTTATGCAAAAAATGACGGTTCAGCCGCTGCACCGACAGCAGGACTTCATTATACTCCCGAACTTCTTGAAAAAATCAAGGCAAAGGGAGTTAAGATTGCCTATATAACATTGCATGTGGGAATCGGAACCTTCAGACCCGTTAAAGCTGAAAACATAGAAGATCATGATATGCACTATGAAAATTATATGATTTCTCCTGAAGCTGCAGAAGCAATAAATTCCACCAAGAAAAACGGCGGTAAAATTGTTTGCACGGGCACTACTTGCTGCAGAACTCTCGAATCTGCCTGTGACGAAAACGGTTTCGTTACTCCTTGCTGTAATTCAACAAATATTTTTATTTATCCCGGATATAAATTCAAATGTATTGATACTCTTATAACAAACTTTCATTTACCTGAAAGTACACTAATAATGTTAGTTTCTGCTTTTTGCGGAAGAGAAAATGCTCTTAACGCATATAAAGCCGCAATAGAACACGGTTATTTTTTCTTTTCATTTGGAGATTCAACAATCATTACCGATGAAATATAGAGGTAAAAAGAATGTATAAATTATTAAAACAAGAGGGAAGTGCCCGACGTGGAGAATTTACCACGGTTCACGGCACAGTTCAGACTCCCGGTTTTATGAATGTTGCCACCACTGCCGCAATTAAAGGCGGTTTGTCAGCATTTGATCTTATGGACATAAACTGTCAGGTGATGCTTTGCAACACCTATCATCTTCATGTAAGAACGGGTGACAAGGCAATTAAGGAAATGGGCGGTCTTCACAAATTTACGGGATGGGACAAGCCGATACTTACTGACTCAGGCGGGTTTCAGGTGTTTTCCCTTGCAAAACTACGCTCTATAAAAGAAGAAGGGGTTACTTTTAATTCTCACATCGACGGTAGAAAAATATTTATGGGACCTGAAGAAAGTATGCAAATTCAGTCAAATCTCGGTTCAACAATCGCAATGGCTTTCGATGAATGCGTTGAAAATCCTTCTACATTTGATTATTCAAAACTTTCTTGCGACAGAACCACACGCTGGCTTTTGAGATGTAAAGAAGAGCATGAAAGATTAAACGCATTGCATGATACCGTAAATAAAAATCAGCTGTTATTTGGAATAAATCAAGGCTGTACGTTTCCTGAACTTCGTGTAAAACATATGCAGGAAATATCAAAGCTGGATCTGGACGGCTATGCAATAGGCGGTCTTGCAGTCGGAGAACCGGCAGAAGTCATGTATGAAATTATTTCTGCTGTAGAGCCGCATATGCCGAAAGAAAAGATCCGCTATCTTATGGGCGTAGGTACCCCCGTTAATATCCTTGAGGCTGTTCACCGCGGAGTTGATCTTTTTGACTGCGTAATGCCCTCTAGAAATGCCCGTCACGGACATTTATTTACATGGAACGGAATTATTAATCTTAATAATGCTCGTTTTGAAAAAGATATAAGACCTGTTGATGCTGAATGTGACTGTCCCGTATGCAGACATCATTCCAGAGCATATTTAAGACACTTGCTAAAAGCAAAAGAGGTTCTCGGTTTAAGACTTGCTGTAATGCACAATCTTTATTTCTATAATTCACTTATGGAGAAAATCAGAGACTCTCTTGACAATGGCACATTTGAAGAGTTTTATGCAAAATATATTAATGTTCTTGATAAGAGAGCTGTTTTAGAACAATTATAATAAAAATATCGCAAAAATACTTGAAATTAAACTTTTATTTAGTTATAATTATTGCATTATTGTATTTGGAGGAAATCTCATGTTATTCAACACCTTAAATTATCTTTGCATGGGCACCGGCACCGGTGCTACAGCTGAGGGTAGCAGCGGCAGTTCATTTACTATGATCATAATGATGGTTGTAATGCTTGTTGTTATGTACTTCATCATGATAAGACCTCAGAAAAAGAAACAGCAGGAAGAACAGAAGCTTCGCGATTCAGTTCAGATCGGTGATGAAATCACAACAATCGGCGGAATTAACGGAAGAGTAGTAACAGTTAAAGAAGATTCGATCGTTCTTGAAACAGGCGCAGACAGAGTTAAGATGAAAATTATGCGTTGGGCTATTCAGACTAATAATACTGCTAACGAAAGAGCTGAAAGCGAAAAGGCTGCATTTGAAGCTGCAAAGGCTGCAGAAAAAGAAGAAAAGAAAGCTTCAAAGAGAAGATCAAAGAAAAACGAAGAATAAATTTTTAAGCTGTAACTTTAAGTTGCAGCTTTTTTTACATTATAGGAAAGTCCTTCCTATAATGTAAAAAGATTTTATGTCCCGCCGAACGGGAAGAAAGCTTCCCACGGCGATGGACTATTCGAAAACGGTCGCCGATAGGCTTCGGCGAAGCCGTTTTCTTGTCATAAAATAAAAAGCTCCTTCATATTGTTTAACGGACAACATAAAAGGAGAAAATAATATGGCTAAGAAAAAATTAATAAAATCATCTTCTAAAATCGTTAATATAGCATTGAGCACATTGTTTGGCGTGTTTTCAGCTGTAATTATATTGATGCTTTGTGCCTTTGTTTTAGTAAAAAACGATATTCCATCTGAATATATAAAATTCTTCTGGATACCTGTTTCAATAGTTTCAGGGCTTATAAGCGGGCTTCTTGCAGGAAAACTTACACAAAGCCGGGGTATAATTTGGGGAAGTTTATCATCACTTATAGTAGCTGTAATAGCATTTTTAACAATTTTTATTTTTAACTCATTTTCTATAAATTTGCTGACCTTCCTTATAATTCCTTTAACGGTGCTTTTCGGTGCTGTCGGAGGTATTATTTCATCTAATCTTAAATAATAAAGAAGGCAGAAAATGAAAAGATTAATGATTTATACAAAAAAAAGAAATTTTGATTTTTTCGGATTTGCTTCCATGTTAAAATCCAACAGCAATCTAATTTTGTTAAATAGTTTATTTCTTTGCGGGCTGATTATCGGAAGTGTTTTAGCGGCAACATCAGTTGATATTTTTAATACAACTGAAAGTATTCTGGCTAATAATAAGCCGATTGAGTATTTTATCAATACATTAATGTATTCTGTTATAATCATCATAATCAGCTTTTGTTCAGGCTTATGCAGTATCGGAATAACATTCATATTACCGCTTCCGATATTAAACGGTATGGCATTCGGTGTAATAAGCGGAACATTGCTGTTTACTTGCGGACTCAAAGGGCTGTTATCATTTATTTTAATGCAATTACCGGTTGCAACGGTAATTGCATTACTGATAATAATCTCTTCTGGAATTTCGTTAGATATGTCTGCATCTATTGCTTCATATGTTTTTTTTGGAAAAAGAGCAGAAATTAAAATTAAAGAATATATAATATCTTATATACTGATAATTTTGCTGTGCGTTGCATCCGCTTTAACCGCTATGGTATTTCAGATATTATTTGACGGGCTGATAAATTATTAATATTTTAATGTTAATCAGCATGAAAATCAATATTTACACCGTTGACCTCAACCGAATCATTGGCACGGATAAGGATATATCTTGAACCGTTTATAATCTGAGTTGATATAAGATCACTGCGTTCGGGATCAACTTTAATAGAAACATAGGGAGTTGAAACTTCAAATTTCTTAACATCTATTATGGCTGATGGCACGATTTCAGCATTTTTTCCGAATGACTCATCAAATTTACTTTCAAAGTTTTCAACCTTTTCATCAGAAACTCCGCAAGATTCAAGTACGGTTCTGAAACTGTTTTTTGAAAGCCTGAGAGGTTCTTCCTGCTTTGATATTTTATGCTCCTGAACAAGCTCCGAGACGTGCTCATGCACTGATCTGATAACATTAAAGCTGCAATCGTCAGACAAGGTTTCATTTAAGCATAAACCGAAGCTGTCTTTTTGTATTGTTGACGCCATAGGAGAGAGGACATTAAAAATATTTTTAATAAAATCAGGATAAGTATTTGATACATCCTTTGAATAGAATTGCGCTTTATAAATATTTGTCGCTCTGTCATCAAAGGTGGGGAACATAAATCCTATTTCAGGGTTCCCTAACAATGAGAACTTATCTGTGGTTCTGAATGTGTTATCAAAGTCACTGTAATATAAACTTGGTTTTGCATCCTTTATGGAACAGATACTGCACACAATATATGTAAACACAGAATTAGATTCTTCTTCTCTCTCACCGGATTCATTATAAGAAAATACATCATAATCGTCACAAGCGAGAAGTATTGCGAAGCTACCTTCAAAATTAACAGATTCAATAACTTTATTAAAAAAAATGTTTAGTGCATCTTCATTAACTAATTTGGAATTTCTCAGTTCCATGAGAAGCTTATGTTCTTCACTATCCATAACCTGCATTGATTGATATTCAAGATCAAATAAGTTAATACCAACGGAGCCAGATAATGATTTTTTCATTAAAGACAACAGTTTTTCACTGTCATCGGATAAAGTATTTATCATTGATTGATTTATGTAAGATTTAATATTTTTTTCATGATCAACAATACAACCTTTGATGCTCATGATATTATTTTTATTGGATCTGAATCTTCGTCTGATTTCTCTTAATTCCTTGTCGTTCATACTAATTTCTCCTTTAATTTTCTAAATAATTATACTCTAAAATTACATATATTTCAACTAGATATAAAACAACTAATTTAAGCCGCCAAGCGAATTTGGCGGCTTATTTTTACAAATAATCTCTTATATCAACTGTTAATCTTTCTTCAAGATTAATAAGTCTTTTTGTAATATCTTTTGCAAATTCTTCTGCAGCTTTATAATCATTTAGATATTCATTAAGTGATTTTACACCCATATTGCAGCCGTCAGTAATAAGATCTGCAATAGTTTTGTCGGAATCATTTAACCCGAGCATTACATTTGTTTTCATCCATGACATACTTTTTGCCATAAAATTCGGATCCTTGCCCGCATCCTCAAATCGTATCAATTCCTTCTGAATTTCCGCTTCAAGCTTCTCATGTTCAAGTTTATTATCAGTTAAAATTTTTCTGAAATCGGATGATTCAACTCTGTCTATAACTTCACTTATAGATTTTATGCCCATTTTAACACCGGCATCACATTCTCTTAAAAGTTTAATTGTATCCTGTTCTATCATTTTATCAACCTCTCAAAAACATCTAATATTTTATGTTGTAAATCATACATAATACTTATTTGCAGATATTTTCGAAATATACACATTTTAATATAAAAAAATAAAACACCGAAGCAAAGAACTGATCATTCATATACAACGGTGCTTTATTTATGGCGGAGATGAAGAGATTTGAACTCTTGCGCCGGTTTAAGCCGACCTACCGCATTTCGAGTGCGGACCCTTCAGCCTCTTGGGTACATCTCCATTTTATGTGAACAGGAGTATTTTATCAAATACTTATTTGATTGTCAAGTCACATAATAATTAATAATTCCTTACGGTATATCAAAATACAAACCTTCAAATCTGCCGTTCAAATTCTTTCTTGCATTCTCAGGTATTATATAAACTTTATTGCAGCTATTAAGAATGACCATTTTTATATTCTGATTGAGTTTTTCAGAAAAATACTTTTTTAATTGTTTATATTTAGGATCATAAATTTTGAGTTGTTCGGGGAGAGTGATGTTAACCGAAGAAGCAATAAGATCACAACAAATTTTTTCTCTTAAAATTATAGGATCAGAAAACTTACTGAAATAAACAAAAAGACAGACAACAAAATCCGTTAGAGTGATATTATTAAAATCATATTCTTTTCCGAATTGAGCAAATAATTCATAAGGAGTAAAACCTATATCATCAATAAGATAACCAAGAGTCAGTAAAAAGCGTCCGCTGTTATATAATCTGTCAAGTGCATCTTCACACCGTTTTAATTCAAATATTTCATCTTCATTAATCCATGGTGTAGAAATCACTTCATATGGCGGATCAACTGAGAATTCACATGGAAATTCTTGCCTTTTTTCTCTCATATCAGCTCCATGAAGCAATTTCAGAAAACCTAATTGAAGCATATCAGCTTTAAGAAGATAAGCCTTATTAAAGCCTGCTATAAAGCTTTCTATATCTTCAAAGCTTAGTCCCGCAATCAAATCAATATGGACATGAATGTTTCTTAAACTTATTAATTTCTTAATATTTTCGATTAGTCTTTTTATGTCAGATTTTCTGTTAATATGCTTTAATGTAGTTTCATTAAAAGATTGAATACCAATTTCAAGCTGAACGAGACCTTGGGGCATTTCCGATAATATTTCAAGCGTACTGTTATGAAGTATGTCAGCAGCAATTTCAAAATGAAAGCAAACATTTTTGTAATCTGAATTCCCGAAATTATCCTTGATAAATGTAAGAATCTCATTACAGTGATGTACAGATGCATTGAAAGTTCTGTCAACAAACTTTATGGTTTTAGTGCCGCTTTTAGCTAACAAAAATAAATCAGTTTTAATCTGCGACAAATCAAAAAAGCGAAGATTTGATACTCTACCTGAAAGGCAGTAAGCACATCTGAACGGACAACCTCTCGAAGTTTCTATATACGCAATACGGCCTGACAGTTTTTCAAAATATTTATCACAGTAAGGTGACGGGGGAGTTTCATTATGCTCAATTTCGGGGTTAATAAATATTTTTTTCTCGTTTCTGAAAGAAAGTCCCTCTACTGCTGAAAAATTACAATCGGCAGTAATCGCATTTAACAGTGAAGCAAATGCCCATTCGCCTTCACCCGTAAGAACAAAATCAATAAATCCGTAATTGTCGAGAATTTGAGCTGTTCTGTAAGCGACTTCGGGGCCTCCGAGTACGATTTTGCAATTTAATTGTTCTTTAATGATACGGCATAGTTCTAATGTTTTATTTATATTCCAGATATAACATGAAAAAGAAATGAGATCCGGTTTCTTATTTATTATCTCCTGCAAAAACTTATTGTTATCGTAATTAATTGTTGTTTCCATAACATCAATATCAATGTCAGAACAACAGTATTTTTTAACACCTGCATATAAGCACCATACAGATAAAGAAGAATGAATATATTTCGAATTTAAGCATGCACTGATTACTTTCATTTTTACCTCTGTATTATCAAAAAAAGCAAGCACTTTTCAGCACTTGCTTTAATTAAATTGATTATTTTATCAAAGAGCTGTAACGATCTCGTAGGTATCCTGTGCTATCATAAGTTCTTCGTTTGTGGGGATAACGAAGAGCTTAACCTTTGAACCGGGAACAGAAATTTCTAACTCTTCACCGCGCTTGCCGTTAGCTTCTTCATTGATAGCTGTACCAAGGAAGCCTAATTTTTCAGCAACTCTTGTACGGTAATGAGGATTGTTTTCACCGATACCGCCTGTAAATACAACAGCATCAACGCCGCCCATTGCAGCTGCAAATCCGCCGATATATTTTACGAGCTGATGGCAAAGCATCGATTCAACGAGCTTAGCTCTTTCGCATCCGTTTTTGGCATCAGATTCAATTGTTCTGTTATCGCTTGTTTTCTGAGTAACGCCGAGCATACCTGACTTTTTGTTCATAACGCTGTCCATTTCGTCAGGAGTAAGGCCTTCCTTTTTCATGATAATGGGAATGATAGCGGGGTCAATAGAACCGCATCTTGTACCCATCATAATACCCTCAAGAGGAGTAACGCCCATTGTAGTATCAAGACATTTACCGTCCTTAACAGCGGCAATGGATGAGCCGTTACCAAGGTGGCAGGTTACTATCTTTGTACCTTCTGCATTACCGCCGAGAAGCTCAACACATCTCTTGCTTACAAATCTGTGAGAAGTACCGTGGAAACCATAACGGCGGATACCGTATTTTTCATAATACTCGTAGGGAAGAGCATACATATATGCGTAATCAGGCATGGTTGCATGGAAGCCTGTGTCAAACACTGCAACCTGAGGAACACCGGGCATAACCTTTTCACAGGATTCAATACCCATAAGATTTGCAGGATTATGAAGAGGTCCTAAATCAAAGCACTCTCTGATAGCTTCCTTAACTTTTTCATTAACAAGAACAGAGCCGCTGAACTTTTCACCGCCGTGAAGAACTCTGTGTCCGACTGCAGCAATTTCCGACATTGAAGTAAGAACGCCTCTGTCTGCGCTTGTAAGTGTATCAATAACGATTTTGATTGCATCGGCATGATCCTTCATAGTCATGCTGACTGCTTTGCAATTCTTTGATTCATCAGCAGATACCTTGTGAGTAAAAGTGCTTTCACTACCAATCTGTTCACAAATACCTTTTGCAAGCATTTCATTGGTTGCCATATCAAAAAGCTGATATTTAAGAGAGGAGCTGCCGCAATTGATAACAAGAATTTTCATTTTTTTACCTCCGAAATTATTGAAATATATTATAACCTTTAGTATTATATACTTATATTTACCATTTTTCAAGTATTAGAATATTGTTTGGAGAGATTTTTTTGAATGCTGCATTTATTGCATGTGAATATAATCCTTTTCATAACGGACATTTACATCATATTAAGATGACAAAAGAGCATGGTGCGGATGCCGTAATTTGTATTATGAGCGGTAATTTCGTCCAACGTGGAGATATTGCAATTTGCGAGAAACATCAACGTGCAAAAGCCGCCTTAATGAGCGGTGCCGATCTTGTTATTGAATTGCCGTTAAAATATGCTGTTTCAACAGCTTCTTTATTTGCTGACGGTTTTATTAAAACAGCTCATGCGACAGGACTTGTAGGTTACATTTCATTTGGTGCTAATAACAGTATTGACGAATTGAAGAATCTCAAAGATGCAGTGAATTCTTCTGAAACACAGAAATTTATTCAATCAAGCAATAAGGATATTAGTTATCCTGTTGCATTAAGTAATTATCTCAGCGAACATTTCGGCGAGGAATATTCTGAAATGCTCAAGGATGCTAATAATACTTTAGCTATCGAATATTTACGCGCCCGTGATGAATTTTTCCCTGAAGTTTCTGTTTTTTCCGTATTAAGAAAAGGAGTAGCCCACGATTCGGTAATAACGACAGACAGATTTGCAAGTGCTTCTGCCATAAGAGATATAATTTACCGCGAAGATGCAGAATACACAGAAAAAGCCTTATGCTCCTGTGAAAAGTTTTTGCCTACCGAAGCTTTCAGCTGTTATCGTGATGCCTATTCCTCAGGTCAATTCCCGACTTCAAAAGAAACCTTCGAAAAGGTATGTATTTCAAGACTTTTATCACTGGATAATGAATATTTCTTAAACATCAACAACGTAACTGCAGGAATTGAAAACAGAATAACAGATGCAATCAAAAATTCATCTTCACTTAATGAAATTTGCAATATTATCAAAACAAAACGATATACTTTATCAAGAATAAGGCAGATATTATTGAGTGCTGTTTTAGGTATTACAAGAGATGATATAAACAATGATATTTCGTATATCAGAATTTTAGGTTTTAACGAAAAAGGTAGGGAAGTGCTGCATGAAATGAAAAGAACAGCGAAGCTTCCGGTAATTATGAATCTGTCGCAAATTGACAGTAATAATAAAAAAGCTGTTCGAGATGCATATCTTGATATGACAGCAGCAAAAATTTATAATCTTTGTCTTCCTTGCCCGTTATCGGGAAATGCTGAATATGACATTCCTCCTATATATATTCGCTAAAAAAAAGATGCCTTAAATTATAAGGCATCCTTTTTTTAATAGTATAATTCTTCTAATTCTGCAACAGGACCTTTTAACTGAATCGGCAATTTAACAGGATTATTTTTCTTAATTAGCTTTGTAAATTTAACCTGTTTTTTCTCATTACTGCCGCGAAGCTTTGAGAAAAGCTCAATTAAAAGGATTTTCTTTTCGGGATTTTTTCTTGCCGTGTAATTATTTAAGTTAACAATTACTTTATCTTCGGGAGTAATATTTTTTATATCTACTCTCAGCATGTTTTTAACATTTGATGTTTCAAAATCAAAATCTTTTCCGTTTACTTTAACAGAAATATTATTACACCCTGAAATATCAATAAATGTCAACGTATAATTTCTTACTTTAGGAATTACACTAATATCTCCTGAGGCAGCATTTATTGAGAATTCTAGATCCTGACCTGTTTTTTTGACGCAAAATTCAGTTTCACAATACGCACCGTTTAAAAAATTAAGTGTTTCACCGTCATCTTCATATAATGTAAAACTGTTATTTCCTCTTGAAATTAGCAGCTCCATATTTTCAGGATTTGCTGTGCTGTTATTTTTATCGTTGATGCTTAAAGGAATGATAGCACCCTCTTTTGCGAGAACAGGAATAGTTGACTGATCTCTGTATAACTTTGTTAAAGTATTTCCTCTGTATATTCTTCCTGTAAAGATATCTGTATAACGACCTTTAGGAAGATAGACTTCGGTACCTGCCAATCCCGTGTCGGTGTTTACTTTTTCTGTTATGGGGCAAACAATTAATTCGCTTCCGAAATAATATTCGTTGGGACATTTATAAGCTCTTTCATCACGGGGATTGCCGTAGTACATTGGTTCTATTAGGCATCTACCTTCAGAAGCTGTTCTTTTATTCATTGAGTATATATATGGGATTAATCTGTGTCTGAATCTTAAGAAGTCAACAGCTGTATTCTCAACAAATTTATTATACATCCAGGGTTCTTTACCCATGAATTCATTTGATGTCGAATGCAGACGGTTAATAGGGCTGAAAACGCCGTATTGTACCCACCTGAGATATAATTCATCATCTCTGTAGCCGCGGCAATGACCGCCGATATCATGGCTCCACCAGCTATAACCTATATTCGATGCCGTGGAGGTGAAATAAGGCTGAAATTCAAGAGATTTCCATGTCTGAACAGTATCTCCTGAAAAGCCGAGAGGATATCTTTGTGAACCGGCACCTGCAAAGCGTGAAAGAATCAAGGGTCGTTTGCCGTCTCTTGAAATATCAATTGAGTGATAATGATTTAACGCCCACAAAGGATCCAATCCTTTTATTGAAGTATTTTTACCTTGCTGCCAATCTATCCACCAGAAATCAACGCCTTCTTCTTCATGAGGATGATGAAGAAATCTGAAATAACCTTCAATAAACTTTTCATCTGTTATATCAAATCTGATTTGCTGTTTTGAATTTTTATCAATTTCCATAAATTCACAAAAGTCATTATAGGCATCCTCGTAAAACTTACAGCCTGAAGCAGGATGGAGATTCATCGTAATCTTAAATCCGTTATTTTTCAGCCATGTGAGAAAAGCCTTGTGATCGGGAAACAGATCAGTATTCCATGAATAACCTGTCCAACCGGGGAAAACAGTATTATAAAACAACTCATATATACTGTTTTTATGCTTATCGTCCAAAGCATCCTTGCCGAAACGTTTAACAACATCTACCCAATGCCAATCCATATCAATGGTAGCAATAGTAACCGGAATTTTTTCATCAATAAATCTTTGCATAAGTTCCGTATATTCATCTTGAGTATACGCTTTATACCTGCTCCACCAGTTACCGAGAGTAAATCTCGGTATAAGCGGTGCTTTACCCGTGAGGTTAAAGAGATCCTTAATAGCCTCACGGTAATTATAACCGTATGCAAAATAGTAAATGTCAGCTTCAGCATTTTCTCTCGGCTTCACCCGGCCGTCATCACATAAAATCAACGAATCACTATCATCAAGAATGGCAACACCGTTAAGGGATATTATACCGTCATTAAGAGATGTTCTGCCATTTACTCCGTCTAAGGTTCGGCATGTGCCCTTTAAATTCCCTTTTTTGTAATCAGTTATTTTTCGTCCGTCGTCAAGTGTTATAGACTCCATAACTCTCTTTGCAGTATCAAAAATAAATTTAACAGACGAAGTTGTGATTATTACAGCTGAGCCCAAAATCTCATATGTAAATTCAGCTTCATTAAAAGATCTGTCGATTACCGATTGAGTCGGTTGATCGCAGAATTCAGATGCCTTATCAATTTCAACTCTCAGCATATATGGTGAAAGTACCGACAGTCGTATGTCATTTAATACAATAGTATTTGAAGCGTCTGTAACAGGGTTAGTTGAAATTTTCAATTTTGAAAGATAGTTACTCATAAATTCACTTCCTGTAATTTTTTTCTTCATAGTAACATTTATCTAATTTATATGTCAATCATTATTAATTGCATCCTGCCTCTGATTCAAAACGCTTTCTTAGTTTCTTTAATATTTTTGTTTCAAGACGGCTCACATATGAACGTGATATGCCGTACATAGATGCTATCTGACTTTGCGTTTTAGGTTCATTACCGTCAAGACCGTATCTTATAATTATTAACTTACGCTCCCGTTCGTTCTGAATTTCATTTATGAATTTTATGAGAAGCTTTATATTATTTTTAAGCGTTATATCATCAACAATAGTATCATCCATCGAAATAATATCAATTAGCGTTAACGGATTGCCTTCTGCATCTGTTTCTATCGGCTCATCGAGTGAGATATCAAGTGAAGATTTTTTTTGATTTCTGAAATACATTAAAATTTCATTCTCAATACAACGTGATGCATATGTGGCAAGGCGGACTCCTTTTGTATGGTCAAATGTATTAATGGCTTTAATTAACCCTACTGTTCCGACTGAAATTAGTTCTTCATTTTCAGCATCTTGAGAATAATATTTTTTAATGATGTGAGCAACTAAACGAAGATTATGCTTTATTAATTTCTCTTTTGCATTTATATCCCCATGCGACAATAGCTCCAGATACTTTTTTTCATCTTTAGAATTCAATGGCGGCGGAAATATTCCGTTATTATCAAGATGCAATGCAAAAATAAGCATGTTACTTAAAAGAAACTCAAAAATCATAATTTTTCCTTTCATTTCATGTTATACAACATATTATGATTTCTGAAAATAATAATGCCTGTCACTGATTATTTAATTTTAATTATTGAATTGAAACAGATTTCATGATAAAATAACTCATAAGAAATTGAGAGGGGAGTGTAGTTGTGCGAGAAAGCTCAAAGGCAGCTTTAGGCGGCATCGTAAGTGCTCTTGCGATTGTAATAATGCTAAGCACTTATATCTCTCCGCTACTGGTCTATACAGCCCCACCTTTTGCAGGCTTACTTCTTTTGCTTATAGTTAATGAACTCGGTTATAAGTGGTCTGTCGGTACTTATGTATCTATTAGTTTGCTATCGATTTTTCTGATTGCCGATAAAGAATCTGCTGTATTTTTTACCATGTTTTTCGGTTATTTTCCTATCTTATCAGTTTTTTTTGAAAACAGGATCAAAAACAAAATCCTTCGTTATATTATCAAACTTAAAATTTTTGATATTTCCTGTTTCTTGTCAATTATGATTTGTATATATGTTTTCGGCATAAGTTATGATGATTTAACACAGGATGGACTTATTTTTACTATTGCTTTTATTCTTCTGATGAATGTTCTTTTTGTTGTTTATGATATTCTCGTAGTCAGATTACAGCAGTTGTATTTAATAAAATTCAAAAAACGATTCAGAAAACTGTTTAACATTAAGAATTAATTTTTGTCAGCAGCATAATCTTTTATTGATACTGAAAAACAGGTGATCGAATGAAAGAATGTGCTGTAACAATATTAAGTATTATAGTTTTTTCTGTTTGTATATTTCTGGGAATTAATCAGATTGAAAAAAATATTTCAGAAACTGTAAATTCTTATAATAAATCTCAGTTTGATAATACAGTGATACTTGATGCAGGACACGGCGGTGAAGACGGCGGTGCTGTCGCGTTTGACGGCACACTGGAAAAGGATATCAATCTTGAAATATGTTCAGCTATTTCGCTGTTTTTTGATATTTTCGGCATAAATTATATTAATATCCGAACTGAAGATATAAGTGTCGGTGACACAACACTTGAAACAATAAAAGAAAGAAAAGCATCCGACATTTATAAAAGATATGATATAATTAATACAACTGAAAATTCTATTTTATTGAGTATTCATCAGAATATGTTTTCTGTTGAAAAATATTCGGGAACTCAGGTTTTTTATGCAAAATCTGTTGATAGTTCAAAAAATCTTGCACAGTGTATTCAGTCTTCCGTTGTATCCTCTCTTCAGAATAACAATAAAAGATCAATCAAAGAGGGAGACAAAAGCATTTATCTGCTATATAATGCAAAGAGACCTTCTGTACTTGTAGAATGCGGATTTATGTCAAATATGGAAGAACTCGCACTATTGAATAACTTTGAATACCGCACAAAAATTTCATATTTTATAGTTTCAGGGTTATTGGAATATTTATTATCACAAAAGGTTGTTTAATTTATGGCTAATAAAAATAAAACAGTTTATATTTGCAATGTTTGCGGATATCAAACACCGAAATGGGCAGGGAAGTGTCCTGATTGTAATGAATGGAATACTTTTGAAGAACAGCAAGAAAGTTTTTCAGCTAATACACATGTATCAAATATCGTTTCACTTAAGTTAACGGATATTGAAGAGTTTTCAGAGCACAGATATGATACAGGAATTTCTGAGCTTAACAGAGTGCTCGGTGGCGGATTGGTTAAAGGTTCAGTTGTGTTACTAAGCGGTGATCCGGGAATCGGCAAATCAACACTTCTTTTACAGACAACACATTCACTTGGCATTACAAAAAAAGTTCTCTATGTTTCTGGTGAAGAATCACCGCATCAGTTAAAGCTTCGAGCTGAGAGAATCGGCGTTTATTGCGAAAATCTTTCAATTATTTGCGACACCGATGCCTTAGCTATTTGTGAATTTATAAAAAAAGACATGCCTGATGTTGTGATAATTGATTCTATACAGACAATGTGCATTAAAGAAATTAATTCTTTACCCGGAAGCATAACTCAGGTCAGAGAATGCTCTAATTTACTTATGAGATCAGCAAAAACCTTGAATATACCGATTATAATTGTCGGACATGTTAATAAAGACGGCAATATTGCCGGACCGAAGGTTTTAGAACATATTGTAGACAGTGTTTTATATTTTGAGGGCGAAAAAAATCTTTCATACAGAATATTAAGAGCCGTCAAAAACAGATACGGCTCAACAAATGAAATCGGCGTATTTGAAATGAAAGATAAGGGCTTAAAAGAGGTAAAAAATCCTTCACAGGCTTTGATTTCAGGCAAACCAAAAAGCGTATCAGGTTCTTGTATTGCATCCGTTATTGAAGGCTCAAGACCAATATTAGCTGAAGTTCAAGGTTTAGTTTGTCAATCAGGCTTTGGAAATCCACGAAGAATGTCAACAGGCTTCGATTATAACCGAATGTCACTGTTAATTGCTGTTTTGGAAAAAAGAGCCGGGTATTTTATGGGAAATTGTGATGTTTATGTCAATGTAGCAGGCGGATTAAAAATTGATGAACCTGCATCGGATCTACCGGTTGCATTAACATTGATATCAAGCTTAAAAGATGAAGTTTTGCGCGATGATTGCATTTCATTCGGAGAAATAGGTCTTGCAGGAGAAATCCGCAGTGTAAGTTTTGCAGAATTGCGCATTAAAGAAGCAATACGACTTGGATTCAAAAAATGTATTATATCTGAAAGCAATCTAAAAGAAATTCCCAAAGATTATAAAAATGAAATTGAAATCATCGGAGTTAATAATATACGCAGTGCGTATTACGAAGCAATAAAGTGAGGATAATTATGAAAAAAGAAATGAGAAATAAAGCAAATTTCAGAGCAAGCGTTACATTACTTGTATTAAGCGTTGCAATCGCTGTAGTAATAAAAAAATACACTAAATAAGCATTAAGAGCATACATAAAACAAACTGAAAGGGAATTGTATAATATGCTGAAATCAATTTGAGGAATTATACAAAATAAATATTTTGTATAATTTAGGGGAGTAAAAATAGCCATTTTGTTCCTCTTGCTTCTTATTAAGCCATTTTTGAAGCTTTCAAATTGTTCTGTATATATGTGAAATTTATTAATGAATGATAATTATATTTCAACTTTACCTGACATTATAATCAAATTTCTCAATTATCAATCGAATGTAAAAAGCAAATCTGAGCTTTCACTTGATGAATACAGCTTGGATCTTCGTATGTTTTTCAGATTTCTAATAATTACTGAAACAAAATCTAAGTTTACTGATGAAGAATTGGATAAGATAGATATTACAGGTCTTCAGACTGAATATTTCAAGTCTGTTACACTTGATGATGCTTACAGATTTCTTTCATATTGCAAATCTCAACGCAATAATCAAGAACGCGCAAGAGCCCGCAAGGTTTCATCAATCCGCACATTTTTTAAATATCTGAAGGTAAACGGTTATATTGATGACAATCCTATGATAAATCTCGACTCCCCTAAGCTCAAAAAAAGTCTTCCGAAATACCTTACTGTTGATCAGGCTAAAAAGCTTCTTATGAGTGTGGATGGCGTTCACAAAGAAAGAGATTACTGTATTTTAACATTATTCTTAAATTGCGGATTACGATTGTCGGAATTAGTTTCAATAAATTATAATTCTATAAAATTTGAAGAAGACAATGCAACTATGGTAATTACCGGAAAAGGCAATAAAGAAAGAACCGTTTATCTCAACAGAGCCTGTGTTTTAGCAATTAATGCCTACATGCGAGTACGTCCTGCAGACGGTGTTAAAGACAGAAATGCCTTGTTTTTATCCAACCGTCTTACAAGAATCAGCGCAAAAACTGTTCAGCATTTGGTTGATATTTATCTTGAAAAAGCAGGGCTTTCCGGTATGGGATTTTCTGTTCATAAGCTTCGTCACACTGCAGCAACATTGATGTATCAGACCGGAAATGTAGATGTTCTTGAACTCAAAGAGATACTCGGTCATGAAAATCTCAACACAACTCAGATATACACGCATCTTCACAGTGACAAATTGAAAAAAGCTGTTGAAGCCAATCCCCTATCTGATTTTTCTAATAAAAAAGATTAAATGAAAAAGGAGCAGTTTTCGCTGCTCCTTTACTTATTTAAATATGATCTTTTACATTTTTATCGTAATGTCCCGTATCCTGAAAACCTATTTCAGTCCTGATACATTCGCCCCATTTTCGGGCAATTTCTTCGTAAGAATCAGTTTGTATTTTAGCTCTATGGAAGCCGTCTTTGCTCCCTCTTAAGCACCAATCTGATTCCCACATCATATGCCCTGTTGCTTTATATGTCCAGAGGAACCAGTTATAATTTGTCTTATTCATAAAATTAAAGCAATTTTCCCATGTAGTTTTTTGGTGCGGGAAGAACTCACCCATCATCATGGGAACATCCCAATATATAAGTTTTGTAAATAATGCAAACAGATTAAAAATAAAATTTGAATTATTATAAAAATGAACCTGATAAACTACATTATCCCAACCTTTTAGAAAAGCCTGAGGTAATGCAATAGCTGTCCATATACATTCCATTGTAATAATGTGATCAGGATCAACTGCTCTTACCGTGTCGTAAAGTCTTGAATAAATAAATTCGTTATTTATCCTTCTTTTAATTTCTCCGGCGTCAACATCGCACATGGGCTCATTGAGAAGATCATACATGGCAACAGCAGGATTACCCTTGAAGCGTGATGCAATTGCGGTCCAGAGCTCATCAGTAAGCTCTCTGTATCTCTCGCCCTGTTCAGTTTTATCGTATAATCCGCACGAATCAGCCTTACCGCTATGAGGTGCATCACTCTGATAACCGACAGCACCGTGCATATCAAGAACTACATAAAGCTCTCTTTTGGAGCACTCTTCAACAACCCAGTCGAGTCGTGAAAAGTCCCACTCACCTTCTTCATTCAGTATTTTAGTACCATTGTCATCATAATAAAAATTTCTGTACCAGAATGGCACTCTCACGCAATTAAATCCCATGGCCTTTATCTGATCAAGATCAAATTCTGTAATCCAGTTATCCATATAAGTATTCATTAAATCATATGCTGCTTCAATACCGAATCTTTCAGTTAAAATGTCAATAATATCAGCATGATCAGTTGCTTCCTCATAAGGACAAAGCCAGTCTTCCCATATAAGCCAAGCGCCGAGATTAACACCTTTCAGATGAATTTTTTCACCTTTCTGGTTAACAATATCCTGTCCGCGGGTCTTAAGAAAATCGTCATCTGTAAAACCGACAGTTTCAGCAGATGCTAAAACCGAAAAATTACAAATAGAGAATAAAGTTAATATTACAAGAAAAATACTCAGAGATTTTTTTAATTTCAATTTCATAACAATCTCTCCTTTTATAAAATATTACAAATTAAACCAATAAAATCGAACATATCAATTAAATTCGCAAAATAAACAAATTTTTATGTGAATTACTATCACATATTACCATTGAATATTATTCACATATGTGATATACTTTCACATAGTGGAGGTGATTGATATGGATTTAAATATTGAGGTCATAGAAGAATCGGTAAAAGGCAGTACTATATTTTCAATCCGTATTACAACAACAGAAAAAGAATTCAATTATTATGGTATTACGGAAAATAAAGAAGATGCCGAGGCTCTGAGCGAACAAATAAAGGCAGGAAATATTTCTCCTGTGCATTTTAATGATGTTATTCATGATTTCATTATTGGAAAAGCCTATGATAAGCTTATCATGAATAAAATATGAAAATATGGGTTACCCTTCTGTTAAAAAGAGTAACCCATATTTTTTTACATAAGGCTTTTATAAAGAGCAATTATATCTTCAACACTTGTTTCTCTCGGATTTCCGGGACGACAAGCATCAGCATATGCGGACTCAGCTAAAGCCTCAACATCCTCATCTTTAACAACGCCTTTAAGAGTGGATTCTATACCTACATCTTCTGAAAGCTGACGAACTGCTTCAACAGCAGCGCTTCTATATTCTTCCTGTGTCATAGCATCAACACCCTGAACGCCCATTGCGCGTGCGATTTCACGGTATTTTTCACCTGTATATTCAGCATTATACGCCATAACAGTAGGAAGAAGCACAGCACAAGCTTTACCGTGAGGCATATCATAATAAGCAGAAAGAGTATGTGCCATTGAATGGTCAACACCAAGACCGACATTTGAGAAGCCCATACCAGCAATATACTGACCGAGAGCCATGCCGTCTCTGCCGTCTTTTTCATTATTTACTGCACCGCGGAGAGATTTTGCAATAACTTCAATTGCCTTAATATGGAACATATCAGACAATTCCCAAGCACCTTTTGTGATATAGCCCTCAATTGCATGTGTAAGAGCATCCATACCTGTTGCTGCAGTAAGAGCTTTAGGCATTGAAGCCATCATATCAGGATCAACTACAGCTACAACCGGAATATCGTGAACATCAACACAAACAAATTTGCGTTTCTTTTCAACATCAGTTATAACATAATTAATTGTAACTTCAGCAGCAGTTCCTGCTGTTGTGGGAACTGCAATAATAGGAACGCACTTATTTTTTGTGGGTGCTACACCTTCAAGAGAGCGAACATCTTCAAATTCAGAATTTGCAATGATTATAGCTATTGCTTTCGCTGTATCCATTGCAGAACCGCCGCCGACAGCAACGATACAATCTGCTGAACATTCCTTAAAAAATTTAACGCCGTTCTGAACATTTTCAATCGTAGGATTGGGTTTTACATCAGAAAAAACATCATATGCGATATCAGCATTTTTAAGAACATCAGTTACTTTTGAAGTCACATCAAATTTTAAAAGATCAGGATCCGTTACTACGAGAACTTTTGAAAATCCGCGGCTGTTGACTTCATCGGGAATCGCATTAATAGCGCCTGCTCCGTGATAGGAAGTTTCATTTAATGTAAATTTGTACATTGGTATCAACCTTCTTTCATTTATTATAGATTAATTATATAACATTTACTAAAATTTATCAACTAAAATCTTATATTTTATTAAATATATAAATATTTCAATAAAATATTGGTTTCTTAAACTTTTTTTTCACAAATTAGAAAAAAAGACTTGATTTTTTCAGAAGTGTGTGATAATATATCTTAGCGCCAAAGGAAACGCAATGTTTATGTGAGAGGTAGAGTTACATTATGATGGCATGGTATGAAATTCTTATAGGTGTATTACTTGTAATAACATCAATTTTTATTGTTATTCTTGTACTTATGCAGCAAAGCCGCAGAGCAGGTCTTTCAGGTGCCATTTCAGGTGGAGCTGAAACTTTCTTCGGCAAGAACAAGTCTCGTTCCGCAGAAGCAAAGTTGAGCAAGTTCACTAAGATTTTTGGTGTTGCTTTCTTTGTTCTTTCATTATTCTGCACTTTCCTTCTTGCGTTTATGGTTTCCCGTTGATCCAGTAGCTCAGTCGGCAGAGCACCTGCCTTTTAAGCAGGGTGTCCGGAGTTCGAATCTCCGCTGGATCACCAAGATAAAAAGCACTTCTTAGGAAGTGCTTTTTTCTTTATGTAATACAAATTCAAATAGCATTACAGGCAATATTACTGCGCTGAATATTCTGTTAGCTGAGATCAACACCTCATTCATCCAATATAAAGCTGTGTCATAATCTGAAAACAGTTCATTTGCGCACGATATTATTATCAATCCCGAAAAATACATAATAAATATTATAAAATACAAGCTTTTAATTATTATTTTTGTTTCTTTATTAAAAGTTTGAAATACTTCAAAAATTGAATTCACAATCTTCATATAATCACCATGATGATTATATATCATCCTTTATATTAAAAACAACCTGTATATTTTGTATTAGGAGGTAAGTTATGGAAAGATTAGGAATATCATCGGCTTGTTATTATCCTCTCACAACCGAAGAATCATTTATGAAAGCGTGTAAAGCTGAAATTAAATGTATTGAATTATTTTTTAACTCCCCTTCTGAGCTTTCTGATGAATTTATTTCCAATATTAAAACAATGCAAAATGAATTTGGTGTATCCATCCCCTCTGTGCATCCTTTTATGTCATTTGCAGAATCTTTTTTTCTTTTTAGTTCATATGAAAGAAGATTTTTTGATATTCTTGATTTATATAAAAGATTTTTTGAAATTATGAATGAATTAAAGTCGGATATTTTTATTATTCACGGTTCAAAAATTCCGGGATCAATCTCCGATGAAAAATACTTTGAAAGATTTGCAAAATTAATTGAAATCGGAAAAAGCTTCAATATTCAGGTTTGTCAGGAAAATGTTGTTGATTACAGGTCACAAAGCGTTGATTATATTGAAATGATGAAGAACTACATCGGATCTGATTTCGGAATGGTTCTTGACATAAAACAGGCAAGAAGAGCAACACAGAACCCTGATGATTTTATAAACAGGCTCGGTAATTACATTAAACATGTGCATATAAGCGACTATAACGAAAGCTCCACATGCATACCGCCTATGGAAGGTCATTTTGATTTTATTCAATTTTTCAATTCAATGAAAAACATTGGATACACCGGAAAATATATAATTGAATTATATAATCATTCTTATACCAATGAAGAACAAATATATGAATCATATAAAAAAATAAACAAATTACTAATTGATTATTAATATACATTATGGTATTATATCAGTAATTAAATGAATGGACGGTTTACGATATGAAATGTCCCTATTGTCTTTATCCCGAAAGTAAAGTTATTGATTCCCGACCTGCAGATGACGGTCAGAGAATCAGACGCCGCAGAGAATGTATCAAATGCTGTAAAAGATTTACAACCTATGAAGCTATCGAAGGTCAGCCTGTAATTATTATCAAGCGAGATAAGTCCCGTCAGGTATTTGACAGAAATAAATTATTAAGCGGTATGCTGCGTGCATGTGAAAAGCGCCCTGTTTCTCTTGATATGCTCGAAAATGCTATTGACGAAATTGAAAGTCAGCTTCAGAATTCCTTGGAGCGTGAAGTACCTTCAGTGGTTATCGGTGAAATGGCACTTGAAAAACTCAAGCTAATTGATGAAATAGCCTATGTTCGATTCGCATCAGTTTACCGTGATTTTAAGGATATTCAGTCGTTTATGGATGAATTAAAAGTACTTTTAGAAGAAAAGTAAAAACACGAATATCAATAAAATAATAAATTAATCCGAGATTCACTAATTTCGTGAATTTCGGATTTTTTGTTTCATTGAATTTTGTATATCATCATTGCGAAAGTTTTTTTTATGCACACCTGAAGGTGTGATGAGATACAAGGGCGGCAACGCGGCCCTTGATGATATACACGCGTTCCGCGTGAAGATATACCATTGCTTTCATAATGAATAAAAAAATCGACTTGCTTAACAAGTCGATTTTTTTGGCAGAGGAATAGGGATTCGAACCCCAACAGGCAGAGTCAGAGTCTGCAGTGCTAACCGTTACACTATTCCTCTATATTCCATTTATTCGGAACAGTAGGAATTATACATCAATTATATCTCTTTGTCAAGAACTTTTTTTGAGATTTTTTACCTTTTTTTTATTATTTACATAAATTACTGAATTATTCAGATGCTGTTAAAACACTGTTAAATAATTTTGCGCATATAATAAAATTGATAAAAGAAAGGATATAAATTATAAGTGAAAACCATGGACTTAAAGAAGCCATTAATTCTATAATCGATGCAGTCTCATGTCCCATATTTACAGCTGCAGGAAGAAAAACGCGGTCTGCAAGACGAATAAAACAGTAAATAAAACCTATGATATCAAGAAGAACTGTGCTTATTATCAATGCAGTGTTTCTTTTACAAAACAATATTATGACAGTAAAATAATAGCAGCAAAAAGACGGCAACGAAAATAAAACCAGAAATGAAATAAATAACGGGCTTTGCATGAAAGCAAGGTTTTCCCAAACGAACTGACATGCCGTAACAATCAGATTTAACACCGGCAGCAGCCATAATACAGTATACCCGATATTATTCCAGACATGCTCAAAAAACAAAGAGGATGTTATTCTGACAAGATGTACCGCCAAGCACAAAATAATAACAATAAGCACAGTATTTAAAGACTCGACGGTACTGTCATTTTGCCAGATTCTCGGTAAAAAGAAGGAAACAATCAAAAGAACTGACATAAAACTGCCAATGAGTCCGGGTTTCGGACTGAATTTTATCTGCTTTATCATTTTGTTTCCTCCTTTTACAAATACTTTTACAATTAATTAATAATACACTTTTACGGTTTTTATTTCAAACGGTCTGAATGTTAAGCCAATATCAGAAGTGCCATCCAGCACTTCAATTTCTTCTTCAAGCATGTTTGCAAGAGAAATCTTCTTAGCACCGTCAAAAACATTAATCTTTGTTTTTGTGTAAGCACCTTCAGCTTCATAAATTCGGACAATAAATGCCTTTTCAGCATCCTCACAGGGCTTAATTGCCTCAACGAAGCAGTTGTCTGCTTCAATATTAATAAGAGGTGTGACATTAGTAGTACCGCCGATCTGAAGAGCGGGAATATTAAGCATATATGAGGGCTTTATAACACTTTCAGAATTAAAAGCGCTGTCATGAGGAAGTACTGAATATACACAACGATGAAGTCCGTCCATATCACCCTTATGGTCAGGACGGTTTCCTCCCTTATGAAGAGAAAGACGAAGACTTCCGTCTTTTGCACTGATTCCGTATTTACAGTCATTAAGAACTGCAACGCCGTATCTTGCTTCAGAAATATCTGAATATTTATGGTTAAGTACTTCAAACTTTGCCTGTTCAACAGAAGTATTTCTTGTTGTAGGACGCTTAGCGTAACCGAACTGAATCTCATGACGTGCAAAATCATCAAATACATCAGTATCAAAAGCAGCTTTAAGGAACTGGTGATTGTCTTTCCAATCCATTACAGTATCAAAACGTATCTCTGCAGAATCAGCAAAGAACATCATATCCTGAGTAACTGTGGACTTTTCGCTTATCTGATACTTATTTCTGATAATATAAGCTACTCTGCCGACAGATACAACTTCACTTGATACAAGATTTGAAGCATTCTTGAACTTCATTTCATAATCAGCATCAACATCCCAGTTATCCCAGCTTGCAGGAATATCTTCAGCCATAAGAAGAGTATTGAAATTCTCTCCGTTTACAATTTGTCTTCCGACTCTCTTATCAAAATAAGAAGAAATAGTACCGTTATCGGCAATCTCTACCTCATATAAAGGAGTTGAAAGTTTATTGCCCTCTCTGAGGAAACTGCTTGAGAAGTTAAGATCATATTCTTTAAGCTGAAGTGTAACACTGCCGAAAGCAGGGATAGTTACTCCGTCGACAAGAAGAACGGAATTACCGTCAAGGTCTGTGTATCTCTGCTGATTATATCTGCCGTCAATCATAAGACCTTCCGGAACATTAAGGAAAAGCACATCTTTTCTGTCAAAAGAAAGGGTATTGATAACAGTAATTGTATTATCGTCATTTTCTTTGATAAGAGCTGCGGTCTTTTCCTTTGCTTCTTTAATAAGAGCTGTTGTCTGTTCACGGCTTTCTTCATGTGCCTTGTTGATACAAGTACCGGGAAGAATGTCATGGAACTGATTAATAAGCAGTGTTTCGTAAAGAGGAGCAATTTCACTGCTGTCTGCAACCTTGTCCGATTTTACTGCATCATTGACAGTCGCAATTTCAAGATCACGCAAAGCAAACTCGGATTTACGGTTATTTCTCTTAATAGTATGCTGATTGGTAAGAGTACCTCTGTGAAGCTCGAGATAAAGCTCACCTCTGTATGTATTGGGAGAAACGCAGGTGTCTTCAAGCTCTTTCATGAAGTCACCGACAAGCTTATACTGAGCTTTCGGAACACCTTCAAGATTTTCACAGCGTCTTGCCATTTCAATCATTTCAAACTGAGGACCGCCGCCTCCGTCACCGAAACCGAAGGTAAGCATTCTTCTGTCTGTAACACTCTTCTGCTTGATACCTTTATTTATTCTATCATAAATATCTTCAACATCGGGGAAATGATGGGTTGTATTGAAATGTGTGAATACCTTAGTTCCGTCAATACCCTGCCAATAGAAGGTATCATAGGGGAATTCATTTGTATCGTTCCAGCTGATCTTTGTTGTAAGGAAGTAATCAACTGCACAGCCCTTCATAATCTGAGGAATTGCTGCAGAATAGCCGAATGTATCGGGAAGCCAGAAACAGTTAGATGTATATCCGAAGTGCTTACGGGTAAATCTCTGTCCCCAGAGGAACTGTCTTATCATAGATTCGCCTGAAGTGATATTACAGTCACATTCTACCCATACACCGCCGTTGGGCTCATATCTGCCCTCTGCTACTGCCTTTTTTATATCCTCAAAAAGCTCGGGATAATATTTTCTTATCATATCACCGTGACAAGCGGAAGACTGAATAAACTTGTATTCGGGATACTGCTGCATAAGGTTAATCTGGTTAGCATAGGTTCTTGCACATTTCTTTACTGTTTCACCAACATGCCAAAGCCATGCAGTATCCATATGAGAATGACCGATAATTGCAGCCTCGGGAGCGGAATCACCGTTCTTTGCAGAAAGTACCTCTTTAATTAAAGGCTTGACCGTTTTTAAAGCTTCAATTATCTTTTTAAAGGGTACATCCTCAGTAGCAATAGGTACATTATTATAAATCTCAATAAGAGCATTAACGACTTTTGCTCGTCTGAAGCTGTCCACGGGAAGATTTTTAGAGAGCTGATAAAGAGTTTTTAAATCAAAATAAAACTCCTGAGCATCATAATCCTTAATACATATATCTGCGCCGTTATAACAAAACTTAAAGTCGCTGAGTCTGTTAGTTTCAAAAGGACTGGTACCGGGTACATAATGACCTGCATAGTATTCAAGTGCGATATCTATCTTTTCACCGGCTACAGGTTCATATTTTATCATATCGCAATAGTGATTACCGTGAGAGGTAACAACTATTTTGGTTGCAAAAGTACCGAAGGGCTTTCCGTTTACAAACAAAAGAGCTTCATAGCCTTCGATATGAGGTTTTATAAAAAGAGTTTTACCTGCAAGCTCTTCGGGAACTGTATAGTCACCCTTAAACCAGCAATATGTACCCTCGCCTTCCCAGAAGCTGCCCTTTTCTGCCTTTTCAAAAGGAAGCTCGGGAATTGTATGATATCTTTTATCAACATGACATTTTTCTACATTATTAAGTTCGCCGACTTTTACAAAAATATGGGGCTCAAGTCGTTCAATAAAAGCCTCCATTTTTCCGAGAAGCCGCTCGATCTGTTTATCGTTAAGCATAATTTACATTCCTCCCTTGGAAATATTTATTATATTTTATATTATTATAATTTCATTTTCAAGACTTACTTTGAAAATATATCAAAAAAGCTCTTTGTCTGTTTTATAGGCTTTTGAATTTGAGGAACATTTTTGACAAGTATCGTTTCATCACCAATGACAACTACATCTGCCCAGCATACCTTTAGACAATCAGGCCGTTTAAATGACAGACCTTTTGAGTTTTCTGCAATCAACAAAGTGGATATGTGCCCTGAACCCATATCCACTTCAACATCAAAAACATAACCTATCCGACAACCGTTCTCAATATTTATCACATCTTTGTTACAAAGCTCATCAATACAGCAATTCATAAAAACACCTCAGATAAGTATATTCTTTGAAAAATCGAATAATGAACTACTGCTTTATTTTTTCCAAAGCACCTTTTTCAAGTCGCGATACTTGTGCCTGCGAAATGCCGATCTCATCAGCAACCTCAGTTTGTGTTTTACCAAGCATAAAACGATTATGCAAAATAAGCTTTTCACGACTGTCAAGGTTTTTTATTGCTTCTTTAATACTGATTTCATCAATCCAGCTTGCCGCTGACTGCGAATCTCCCAATTGATCTACAACATATAAAGCATCTCCGTTATCAGAATAAACGGGTTCATAAAGAGATAAAGGCTCAACTATAGATTCAAGAGCTATAACAACCTGACGGACACCAAGCCCCAGCTTTTCAGCTATCTCTTCGGGAGAAGGCTCCTTATTATTCAAATTAGTCAATTCTTCTTTAACCTGCATTGCATGATAAGCAATATCTCTCATCGAACGCGATACTCTGAGATATGTGTTATCTCTGAGATATCTCTTGATTTCTCCGATTATCATAGGAACGGCATAAGTGCTGAATTTCACCTGCTGACTTATATCAAAATTATCACACGCCTTTATAAGACCAATACAGCCTACCTGAAACAGATCGTCAGGGTTTTCGTCTCGGTTCCTGAACCTTTGAACAACTGATAGAACTAATCTCAGATTACCTGAAATAAGCTTTTCTCTGGCTCTTTTATCTCCTTCTTTTGTCTTTTTCAAAAGTTCACAGCATTCTTTTTCAGTCAGTACCTTGAGTTTTGATGTGTTTACAGAAGTTATTTCAACTTTTGAATATTGCATTTTTCATCTCTTTTCTTTCACTTTCACGGACAAAATGAGTATTGACAAAAAAAATGAAAAAATGCCTATATTTCTGTTTAACGTTATAGATTTTTTATTAACATCGACCATAAAACCGATGCGCGCATAAACATTTATTTATAGGTGTGATAAATTGAACAAATCAAAAAAAATAATATATATTTCATTAGTTTTTTTAATCAAAAATATCAACAAATATTCAATAATTTTACTTGACAATCTATTATTATAGTAGTATTGTATTAAACAAATTATTTCTACGAGTATATTTTCCTTTTTGTGACAAATATATCTTTTACTTCATCACATACATATAAATTATATTTATAGTTGCGATGATTACTTTCAGGAGGTATTTATGAATCCCTATATCGAACGAGTTATTGAAAATGTAAAAATCAGAAATGCACATGAGCCTGAATTTATTCAGACGGTCGAAGAAGTTTTTACTTCTATTGAACCTCTTATAAATGCTCACCCCGAATATGAAAAAAATGACATTCTTATGAGAATGACTGAACCCGACAGAGCTGTTTCCTTCCGTGTGACATGGGTAGATGACAACGGCAATGTTCAGGTAAACAGAGGTTATCGTTATCAGTTTAATTCTGCTATAGGTCCCTATAAGGGCGGTCTTCGTTTCCATCCCAGTGTTTATTCCGGTATTATCAAGTTCCTCGGATTTGAACAGACCTTCAAAAACTCTCTTACAGGACTTCCTATCGGTGGTGCAAAGGGTGGTTCTAACTTTGATCCTATCGGTAAGAGTGATGCAGAAATCATGCGTTTTTGCCAAAGCTTTATGACAGAGCTTTACAGATATGTAGGACCTGATGTTGACGTTCCTGCAGGTGATATCGGTGTCGGCGGCAGAGAAATCGGTTACTTATTCGGTCAATACAAGAGAATTAAGGCTACATTTGAAAACGGTGTTCTCACAGGTAAAGGACTTTCTTACGGCGGTTCTCTTATCCGTCCAGAAGCTACAGGCTACGGTGCTGTTTATTATCTCCAGGAAGTACTTAAGCATTATGAGGATTCCATTGAAGAAAAAACAGTTGCAATTTCCGGTTTCGGCAATGTTGCATGGGGTGTTGCAAAGAAAATGTCTCAGCTCGGAGCAAAAGTTGTCACACTTTCAGATCCCACAGGTTATATTTATGATCCCGACGGTGTTAACACTCCCGAAAAACTCGATTTTATGCTTAAAATGCGTTCAGAAAATTTAACTATCGATGAATATGCTAAGAAGTTCGGCGTTGAATTTATACCCGGCAAAAAACCTTGGGGCGTTAAAGCTGATATTGTTATGCCCTGTGCTACTCAGAATGAGGTCGATATTGCACAGGCAAAGAAGATTGTTGCTAACGGTACTCAGTATTATATCGAAGTTTCAAATATGCCTACAACAAACGATGCTCTTAAATATCTTCAGATGAGATGTAAAGCAGTTGCTCCCTCTAAGGCAGTTAATGCAGGCGGTGTTGCTGTATCTGCTCTTGAAATGAGCCAGAACTCTGCAAGATATATGTGGTCAGCTGAAAAGGTCGATAATAAGCTTCACGAAATTATGAAGCATATCCATGATGTTTCCGCTGAATGTGCAGAGGAATACGGACTTGGTTATGATCTTGTAGCAGGTGCAAACATTGCAGGCTTCAAGAGAGTCGCACAGGCAATGCTTGAACAGGGAATTGTATAAGCGTAATATAATGTAAAAAGCCTACCCGAATTCGGGTAGGCTTAAATTTTTACTTTTTGAGCCATACGGCCATATCACTTTCGCCTCTGTTTGCGAAACCGAAATACGGTATTAGCGTTACAGATGTTTCTTCTTCGCTGAATTCATCCAAAGGAATATAAAGCGATTGGCTGTCTTTTGTTTTGTATGCCTTCATTTTCAGGATATTACATCCAAAAAAGCTGTTAAATTCAATTTCAGGCTTTACTTTTGTATCTAAACGTATATCCGATATTTTTACATCATTATCAATCTGTTCTGCACAGTAAAGCACCGGACCACACATTAATGCAAGTTTGCCCGCATCTGCTCTTACAAAAGAAGAACTTGCATAAAACCGTGGAATTATCGGAATGTTAATTTCAAGCTCTATTGCATCTTCATCAACAAAAAATTTTGCGTAACCGCCGCAAATTTCATAATTTTCTGATGCTTCAAACTTTTTACACCAACCCGGAATTCTTATATATACAGACTTTCCTTTAGCTCCTGAAACAGAAATTCTGACATTTCCTTTTGAGGGATATTCGGTGCTTACCTCTACCTTTATTCCGTTGAAATCGGCATTACATGGAATAAATTGATGAACATACAACGAATTTTCATCGGTTGAAAAAATATGTTCGCCAATTGTTGCAATAAATCTTGTCATATTCGGAGGACAGCATGAACAGCTGAAAACCTCCTGTCTTTGTGTTATCGGCAGTCTTTCATTGGCGTTAATAACAGATGTATGTCTGTATCTGTCACAAAGATCTATTTCAAGCGGATTTTCATAGAAAAACGCCTTGCCGTCAAGTGAGATACCTGAAATAATACCGTTATATATCTCTCTTTCAACAATATCGGCATAACGAGAATCAAGCACTATATCCTTCATTCTGTCGGCAAACATCATAAGAGCAATTGAAGCACAAGTCTCAGCATAAGCAGTGTCATTAGGAAGATCATACGCAACAGTAAAGGCTTCACCATGGTGACTAGATCCGATACCGCCGCTTATATACATTTTCTTATTGACGATATCTTCAAATAAATTCTTGCAGGCTTCAAGCAATTCAGAATCATCTGTTTCTCTTGCCGCATCCGCCATTGCAGAATATAAATAACAAGCTCTTACACAGTGTCCCATTGCTTCTTTTTGCTGTCTTACGGGAATATGGCTCTGATTGTATGAACTGTTAGACCAAGAAGTAAGCTGTTCTTCCCGCACTCCTCTTTCGTTGATAAAAAACATAGCTAGGTCAAGATATTTTTTATCTTTTTTTAACCTGTAAAGTCTAATAAGTGCGAGCTCTATTTCTTCATGCCCCGGTGTCATAAATGCAGCACTTTTATCTACACAGAAAATCCTTATAACAAGGTCAATATATTTATCAACAATATTAATAAGATTTTCTTTTCCTGTTGCCATATAATATGCTACGGCAGCTTCAATAAAATGCCCCAAACAGTACAGTTCATGATTATCTCTTATCATAAATCTGTTTTCGGATTGAACAACGGTGTGAAAAATATTAAAATATCCGTCTTCGCACTGATTTTTTTTCATAAGAGATATTAATTCTTCCAGTTCCGCCTGAAGCTCAGAATTAGGATTCTTTGCAATTATGTAAGCAGCACTTTCCATCCATTTCGCAACATCGGAATCCCAGAAAATATGAGGTTTCGGAACATCAGAATCTTCTTTCCAATTAAATTTGAATGCTTCAAATCTTCCCGTATCACGAAAACGGTCACGGACAGAAAAAATTGTGACCTTTTCATTTATATCCATTCTTCTTTTCCAAAATCCATCTTTTATATTAACATTTTTAAAAGATACAGGTGTCAACTTTTCCATGTAACTCACCTTATTTAATTTGCGTAATTTTATCGCCTTTAACAACAAAAGCATGATCGGCAAGTTCTATAAGCGGAGCATCATTCTTAGGAGAATCCGTATAAAAATTATCTATATGCGCTTCGGGAAATGCTTCAAGAAAAGCAGGAACCTTTCTTGAACGCATACAAAGCCTTGTAATTTTTCCGGTTTCTTCGTCAATTATACTGCCGACGCAATGCTTAATACCCAGCCTTTTGCATACCTCTTGCATTGTATTTATGGGAGAAGCAGTAACTATAACATCATCTTCTTTTTGAATTTCTTTATAGAAAGGCTTGATATTGTGCATGTGTTTATCCCAGAATTCAACCGAATCGGCTTTAAGGTCTGAAATATTCTTAAAATAGTCTTCTACAAAAGGTGCATATTCCTCAAGTGCCTGTTCGACAGTCACTTTACCTGCCTTATATTTCAGCAAAGCGTGAAAAACCTTAGGTATATACTTCAAAAGATAAGGAGTCTTTTTTATATAAAAGAAAAAGAAATGCAGGACACTTTCGCCTCTATAAATGGTATTATCAAAATCGTAGACATTCATCCTATTTCCTCCTTAAATGTATATTCTGTTAAATCAATAAACACATCTGAGTCTTGAAGATCTCCTTCAGAAAAACTCTCAACCTCCCACATTACGGTAAGGTTATCTTCTGCATCATATGCTTCACACTTAGCCGCAAAACCAAACTGGGCATCAACCCATACATAAACAGATTCAGTAAGCTTTCCGTCAGAATAAGCTCTTTGGATATATTTATGACAGGGTCTTCCCGCAACAGCTTCTTCATACATATAAAGCACATTGCTTTGTGTAGGAAGCTCAGGACTGAGGACAGAGAGCTTCATAAACATGCTGGAAAGAGAGCTGAACTTTTTACCTTCTAAAACAGAATGGACCTGTTCATCTTCATTATCAATTATAACATAATAATCTGTATCATTACCGTTTGCTTTATAATATAGCAGTGATCCCGTATCAAGATATTCAACAGTAAAAGCATTTGCGGATTTTTTTTCTTCTATCTTCATAGTTGTAATACTTTGCTCGGGATTATAATAACTGTACTTCACTGTAAAATTCTTTTGCCAGGAAGTATCTATCTTAATCTCTTTCTGAAGATCAGTATTATCGGATACAGTGGTACTCTCCTGCCCTGAAGGAATATATTCATACCCCGTACTGCTTTCAATTTCTTCGGGTGCTTTATCACATGATGTCAAACAAGAAACTGATAATAAAAAAAGGGCTGTTATTAAAGCTGAAATTCTTCTGATTTTCATATGTACCTCCGCTGATTTGATTACCTATACATTATTATACAAAAAAAGATATTTGTCAAATAAAATAAATATGAAAAAACTGTTGTTATTAATTTCATATTATGATAGCATATATTTAACCTTATTATGAAAGGATGTCAGATGTGAAATATCAGATAATTAAGAATATTCACAATAATTTTTCAGTTTTTGAAAAGAATAAGCTTTTTCCCAGAGCATATGCTGTTGCATATAAAAATGCCGATACACTGAAAGATACATGTTTCAAAGAGGAACGTTATACCTCAGATATGGTAAGTGTTCTTTCAGGTGAATGGAATTTCAAATTCTATAAATCAATTAATGATGTACCTGATAAGCTCGATACTCTTAAGACAAAATTCAACACAGTAACTATTCCCTGTGATTGGCAAAGAACCGGTTATCAGGAGCCTGTTTATCTTAATTGTCCGTATGAGATCAAAACTATTGCACCTGAGATCCCTCAGGATATGCCTGTTGGAATATACAGAAAAACAATTGAAATTTCTGAACTTTGCTCCAAGCATATCATATCCTTCCTCGGTGTTTCAAATAACCTTTCACTTTATGTTAACGGTAAATTTGTCGGTTATTCTGAAGGCTCACACAACACTGCTGAATTTGATATTACAGCTATTCTAAATGAAGGAATCAACGAAATCGTAGTTGTAATGTTCAAATGGTGCAACGGTACTTTCCTTGAAGCACAGGACATGTTCAGAGAAAACGGTATATTCAGAGATGTTCTTCTTTACAATTATCCCGAAAACTATATATATGATTTTTATACTGAAACAAATAAAACTGATAAAGGCTATGACCTCACAGTAAATACTGAGCTCGGTGAAAACAAGGACTGTACCGTAAAAGCTGAAATTTATGATAAAGATAAAAATGTTATCGCTGTAAAAGAAGCTGCCGGCGAAGAAACTATCAAATTTACCGATTTAGATGTAACTGAATGGAATGCAGAAATTCCTGTCTGCTATACCCTTTATCTTTCTGTTATAAAAGACGGTAAAGAATGTATGACTCTCAGAAGCTTTATTGGCTTCAAAACAATAAAAATTGAAAATGCTGTTTTCTATGTTAATGAC
The DNA here is from genome assembly GCA_017513525.1 of Clostridia bacterium. GTDB lineage: Bacteria > Bacillota > Clostridia > Oscillospirales > Acutalibacteraceae > RUG806. Next base: position 18,289 of record JAFXFC010000021.1, on the reverse strand, counting down.
AGACCTATAAAAGTTAAAGGCGTAAATCACCATGATACCGATCTTTATAAGGGATATGCCATGTCACTCAGTGATATGGAAAGAGATATTAAACTCATGAAAGAGCTTAACTGTAACGGTGTCAGAACCTCGCATTATCCTCCCGACCCCTATTTTATAACACTGTGCGACTTATACGGTCTTTATGTCATTGATGAAGCTGATATTGAAACACACGGCTGCGGTGAAATGTTTGACGATGTAAGCCATCTCAGTATGGATCTTAAATGGGCAAAGCATTATGTTGACAGAGTAAAGCGTATGTATTACCGCGACAGAAATCACCCGTCAATTATCATGTGGTCACTCGGTAACGAATCGGGCGGATATAAATGTCACGATAAGTGTTATCAGTTCTTAAAGAGCACAGGTACGACTGTTCCCGTTCATTATGAAGGTGTTGTAAGAACAAAGCGTTTCCATTATGATGTTATTTCCGAGATGTATACAAGCACCGAAGAAATTGAACAGATGATCAAAGGTAAACGCATAAGAGAATATGACGATAAAAAGTATCTTTGTAAGGAATATTCAAAATATCCCTTCTATCTCTGTGAATATGCACATGCAATGGGCGTAGGCCCCGGTAATCTTGAAGAATACTGGGATCTTTTCTATAAATGGGATAATTCAATGGGTGGCTGTATCTGGGAATGGGCTGATCATACTGTTTTCCACGATGAAAACGATAAGAAATATAAGTATAAATATACCTATGGCGGTGACCATGGCGAAAAGCAGCATGACGGTCATTTCTGCGTTGACGGTCTTATGTATGCAGACAGAAGACTTCACACAGGCGCTAAGTGTATGAAAGTGGTTTACAGACCCATTCGAGCAGAATATAAGGGTGACGGTACATTTACATTTACAAACACTAATCGTTTCCGTGACTCCTCATATATAGCTGTGACATACGATTATCAGATTAACGGTGAAACTACCCTTACCGGCAAAATTGACTTAAATATAGAGCCGATGAAATCAATAGATGTCAAGCTTTCCGACATTGCTGTGACTCTTGGTGACGACTGTTACATAAACTTCATTTATACTGACAAGGAAACCGAACTTGAAATTGCAATTGAGCAAATTGAGCTTGCTGTTTCCGACTGTGAATATGATATTGAGATCGGAAGCAAAATTTCTGCAGAATCCGAAAACGGTATTCTGACTGTTGTTTACGATAACGGCAAGGCAATCTTTGACGGCTCAACAGGTGAATTAACCTCCTATATAGTAAACGGTAAAGAGCTTCTCAATCAAAATCCTGCTGAAAACAAAGGTATCAATCTTAATCTCTACAGAGCATTAATTGATAACGATGCAAGAATGCGTGATAGTTGGGCTGAGGGAGGCCTCGACAGGCTCAAAAAGAATCTCGAACACTTCTCCGCTTCAATTGAAGACGGCGAAATAGAAATTGATGTTTTATATACAATGAAGCACAAGAGAAAGGCAATGTACAGCTGGTTTATTAAGTATGTGATATCTTCTCTCGGTGCAATGGAAATAAAGACAGTGTTAAGGAAACTTGCTCCCGAAGCAGTTTCTGATATACCCCGTTTCGGCGTAACGCTTGAGCTTGACAGAAGCTTTGACACTGCTAAATATTTCGGCAGAGGCGAGGCTGAAAATATGCCCGACTTCAAAGCTCACGCACCTGTAGGCATCTATGAATCAAAAGTTGCAGATATGTATGAGCCATATGTATATCCGCAGGAAAACGGTATGCACTGCGATACTAGATGGCTGAAGCTCTCTGACGGTTATAACACGGTAGCATTCTTCGGTGACTCTCCCTTTAATTTCAGCGTTCATCACCAGAGTCAGTCTGCCATTAATAAAGCTGAGCATCAGGAAGATTTGAGGGATATGAATACTACATATCTTACTATAGACGGATTTACAAGAGGTATCGGTTCTTCAAGCTGCGGTCCCGACACAAGAGAGGAATTCAGACTGAATGCTGACAAAGTAATGGAATTCAGCTTCACAATAATCCCTACGAAAGGCTAAAATTATGAGTTCTGAAATTTTCAAGAATTGCTCTTGGCTCACCTATCCCGGTATGGATGCTGTTCTTACGAGAACAGCATTCTGCTGCAACGATATCAAAGAAGCCACGCTTTATATTACTGCACTCGGTTATTTTGAGGCATATATAAATGGGAAAAGAGTATCTGACGAGCATTTTATCCCTGCAATGACAGATTATGAAAAGCGAGATCTTTCAAAGATACATATGCCTATTTTTGACACGCTTTCACATAGAATTTATTATTACAAGTATGATATTACATCTTCCCTCACAGACAGCAGCAACATTCTTGCAGCTCATATCGGTGCCGGTTGGTACGGTCAGCACGAAAGTCCCAATGAGGGAATGCCTTACTGGGGAGATAACACACTTGTCTTTTCGATTAAACTTACCGATAATAACGGAAATGTTACATTTATAAACTCATCTTCCGATAACACAAAATGGAGAAAAAGTTATATTCTTGAAACAAGCCTTTATTACGGAGAATATCACGATGCCAGACTTTATCCGATTGGTTGGAAAACTGCTGAATTTGACGACAGTTCTTGGGAAAATTCAAAAGTAAGAACACCTCCCGAAACCGTTTTAGAGCAATGCTTCTTCCCCTCTGATAAGGTTATAAGAACAATCGAACCGAAAGTGATTTATGAATTCGGTGACACAAAAATTTATGATATCGGTGAACTTGCGGCAGGCTATGCTGTTCTTGTCTTTGATGAAAATGCAAGAAACAACGAGAGAGCAACTCTTCGCTATGCAGATGAATTGAACGAGGACGGCAGCTTACAGTTCCATTACTGCGGCGGCACTTCAAGAATGCAGAGAGACCATTTTGTTTATGATATGAATGCAAAAGATCAGGAGTTTCATCCGCATTTTACCTGGCATGCAGCAAGATACATTGAAGTTACGGGAATTTGCCATATAAAAGAATACCGAGTTATACAGACAGATATTAAGAAGATATCTGATTTTACCTGCGATAATGAAACTCTTCAGTGGATATTTGACGCTTATGTAAAAACACAGAATGCCAATATTCACGGCTGTATTCCATCAGACTGCCCTCACAGAGAACGCTTGGGATATACAGGTGACGGACAACTGACTTGCGGCGCTGTAATGAGCGTTTTTGATGCAAGAGAAATGTATAAAAAGTGGATGGCTGATATCAGAGACTGTCAGGATAAAGTCGGCGGTCATGTTCAACACACGGCACCCTTCTACGGAGGTGGCGGAGGTCCCGGCGGCTGGGGCGGTGCAGCTTGTATTGTCCCCTACAGATACTATAAGTTCTATAATGATATTTCAATTTTAGAGGAATCTTATGATTCCATGAAAGCATATCTGAAATATATGATAAACCACTGTGAAGACGGCATTGTCACAAGTGAAGAACCGGGTGGTTGGTGTCTCGGTGACTGGTGTCCTCTCGGAAACAAGGTCACTATTCCCGAAGCCTTTGTTAATACATACTTCCTCACAAAGTGCGCCGAAATGACTGCAGAAACTGCTGAAATTTTAGGTATTACAGATGAAGTAACTTTCTATAATGAATTATCAGAAAAATGCAAAAAAGCGATTATCAGACATTTTTATGATCAAGCGACAGGCAGCTTCTGTGAAGGAAAGCAGGGCGCAGATGCCTTCGCTCTTGATATTGGTCTTGGCGATGAAAGAACAAGAAATAATTTTATCAATAAATATTCTTCTCTTCTCACCTTCGATACGGGTATTTTCGGAACTGACCTTGTTATAAGAATGTTATTTAGTCTCGGTAAAGGTGATATTGCTTTCAAGCTTCTTATTAATGAAGAAATAACATCCTTTTACAATATGAAAAAGCACGGTGCTACTACTCTTTGGGAAAATTGGGACGGCTGTGATTCAAGATGTCATCCCATGTTCGGCGCAATAGTAGAATATTTCTTCAGCGATATTCTTGGTATTAAGAGATTGGAAGATAAAGCCGGCTATAAAGAAATCACAATAAATCCCGCAAATATCGCTGAACTCAAAAATGTCAAAGGTACAATGAGAACAAAATGGGGAGATATAACTGTTGATATTTCAACTGACAGCAAAGGCAACAGAAATATAAAAACAGAGGTTACGGGAGAAATCACCATCAAATAAAAAAATTATGGCAGATAAAAAGCTTTCATCCTTTGATAAAAAAGTTAATATTTTTGTTGCCGTTTTTCTTCTTGTGATTTTTTCTTTCGTGTTATTAATAACCAACACGGGAAAAATTGAGTTTTCTGTAAATGAAGAAAAACTTGAAATATCTTCCCCGTATTGGTCTGAGTATTCAGTATTATTAAAGGATATTGAATCAATTGAGTATACCGAAACAGACTCAAAAGGCTCAAGAACATCCGGCTTCGGCTCAATGAAGTTGTTGATGGGCGTATTCGAAAACGATGCCTTCGGCAAATATTTAAGATATTCTTACACAAAATGCACTTCATGTATTGCTATAACAGACATTAACAAAAAAGTGCTTGTTATAAGCAAAGAAACTAATGAAGAAACACTTGAATTTTATAATCAGCTGAAAAGTTTTATCAATCAGTAGCATTCAAAAAAATTGCAGGACACTTTTTGTGTCCTGCAATTTTTTTATTCTTCTATCATTCCGTAATATACACCCATCCAGTAATTAAGAAGCCATTCGGAGGGTTCAATATATCTTGTATCGTATCCGCCTTTTATACAGAATGCTTCATAAGAAAGACAGCCGAGAACTCTTTCGTCAGCAGGAAACGCATGAAGTGCCTGAGGACCGTCACCGAATTCCTCGGGACCGTAATTTATTTCCACATCGGGACGGATCGTGTGATCAGTCTTATAATCAAGCAAATCAAGAGAATAATCCTCAAGTGTTTCGATACATTCTTCGATATTAGCGTGACCGCCCGTATAAAGCGCGTTTGCAAAAGCAAAAAGCGGATAATGCTCAATCTTTTCATAATTATAATGACGTCTGAGCGCTAAAAGAAGATATCTTCTCATATCGGGATTTTTCTCATATTCGAGTAACGGCAGAATTGAAAGAATACCGAGAAGATCATCGATATGATTAGCATAGCTGTCATAACGCTTATACATAAGAAGATTCATTCCGTAATGATGCTTCTTTATAAGTTCATCTGCAATTGCACCGTATTTATCATCACCTGTAAGATGCTCTGTAATTCGCATAAATGCAATCAGTTCGAGAGAATTAATGCCCTTTTCCCAACACCAAAGCTCTTCATCATTGAGTTCCTGCGGACCGAAATGAGCCCATGTTGTGGGAAGTCCGTCAACATCACAGAGGGTGTAGCCGTTAGCAATCAGATGATCTGTTATCCTCTTTATTGACTCTGCAATTTCCTTTTTCTCATCATCATCTGCTATCATATCCGAATAATAAGCAGCTGCGAAATAATGACCTACAAGCTCATCCGAGGAGGTTTCGCCCTTCCATTCAAGAGGACCCTTTTCATCCTCAACACGATGCCATTCGTGGTGTCCGTCACCAAAACGATGTTCTCCGGGACGGCGGTAAGCACGTGCAGGGAAACCGCTGATGCCGGTAATATTCTGAAGCTTGAGAAGTGCCTTCATTGTTTTTCTTGCCTGTTCTTTTGCAGCAATATCACCTGTCTTTTTATATTTGAAGCATAATGCACCAAGATATAAAGCAGACCACAATCCGTCATTATCGGAAATCTCATTTGTGCTTTCTTCCAAAGGAACGGAAATATCGGACATATAAGCCCCCGCATAATAATCTTCTCTGTTAAAGCATGGCATTTTGCTTTCATAATACGCTGCCTTTTCGGAAAGCGACATCATTCTGAGCTCAATTCTTGAAAGTCCCTTATCGGTTGCTATCCAATATTCACTATTATCTTCTTTAACAGCCACATCAATAGCTTTTTCGGAAGCAAGATATCTGCCCTTTCCTAAAAATCTCGTTTTCCAGCCGTTTACAACATAAAGACCGATTTCTGTTGCGAAATAGAAAGTGCCGTCAGAACCGAAAACAATTCTGTTTATGGGACACTTCGGGAAGAAATCAAACTCTGAGGGAGTTATCCACTCACTTTTTCCGTCATAAAGATAAACACCTTCATTGGTACCTACCCACACATATCCGAGTGAATCGCTTGAAAGTGTTCTTATACCCGAGGGGGCTTTGCACATACCCGGAATAAGTGTACTCCAACGGGGACGTTTTCCGTGAAGCACTAAAAGTGCCTTATCACAAGCAGCAAAGACTTCTCTGTCACCGAATGCAGTCATACAATGAGTGCTTTCAAAATCAAATCGCTGAAATCTGTTAAACACACCGTCAGTAAGCTTATAGCAGGTGCTGACAGTTGCAAGCCATATATCACCGTTTGAGTCCCTTGCTATATCTACTACGGAATCAGGAAACTCCTGTCTGCCTGTAACAACAAACTCTTTTACGGTATATACAGAAACAGGTGTTCCGACATATAATATATCATTTTTTGAAAAATATAGTGCTGTGACCTTTTCTGTAATTCCCTCAAGAACAGAGAATTCACTACCGTTAAAATATGCAAGTCCTTTTTCAGTACCTGCGAATAATACTCCGTCTTTTCCGTAAGCAAGGCGTGTCACACTATCACAAGGAAGTCCTTTTCCTACAGTAAAAAGTGTCCGTACCTTCTGAGGAGTTTTCTTTGTTTTAAGAGAATAAAAACTCATAAATTTTTTCCACCTTAAGTTTTATTTTCCGAGAAACTGAGGTAAAAACTCTCTGTGGGCATCCTTCATTTCTTCATAACAATCACGGGCTTTTTTGAAATCACCGATAAGAGGATGAACCATCATTGCATTATATGCGGCACGATCATCACCATTCATACCAGCTTCAACAGTGTACTTTTCATAAGTTTTAACAACTGTCATAAGTCCTTCTATATGACGATTCCATGTCTTTCTTACGGGCACGGGCTTTGCACCGTCTGCGCCGATACGAGCTGCTACTTCAACAACATCATCATCCTTCATAAAGGGAAGTGTTCCGTTATTGAGAACATTTACTACATGAACATCGTTTATATCATTTGCGATAGAATCAATAAGTGAGCAGGCTGCAAGAGAATACTTATGACCGCCGCGCTTATCAAGAAGAGCCGGCTTTATGCAAAGCTCTTCATCCTGATACATTTTAAGAAGCTGTTCCTCGATATCCATACAAACCTGTGCACGGCTCTTTTTGTCCTCTTTAAGATGCTTGATTTTATCTTCACGATTGTAGTAATACTGAAGATATGATGAGGGCCAACCGCCGCAGGCACGAAGACAGTCAGGATCAAAACCGTCATCAACAATGTTTGCCATTACCTTTGGAGCAAAGCCTTCGTCAAAAAGCTTATAAAGAACATCCTCGCCATCCTTCATAACGGAAGTTATCCAGCTTAAATGATTAAGTCCGAGATATGTAACATCTGCATCCTCGCCTACTGCTTCTTTAACATCATCAATCATATCAATGGGCACATTGCAAAGCCCTATGCACTTAACATTTGTGTTATTAAGAACAAAGTCTGTGATGATACCTGAGGGATTGGTAAAGTTGATAAGCCATGCATCGGGACAAAGCTCTTCAATTTTCTTACAGATGTTACCGATAACAGGAATAGTACGAAGAGCCTTAAAGAAGCCGCCGATACCTGTGGTTTCCTGTCCGATAAGACCGTATTTTACAGGAATAGATTCATCAAGATATCTGCAAGGAAGCTTACCTACACGAATCTGAGTTACAACGAAATCTGCACCGGGAAGAGCATCGTCAAGATTATCTGTCATAACAACCTCGGTATCCATACCTGCAGCCTTTATCATTCTTTCGCAAAGAGAGCCTACAATATTTCTCTTTCTGTCATCAATATCCATAAGAACAAGACGCTTTAATTTGAGAGAATCCTGTCTCTGTAAAAATCCGTCAACGAGCTCGGGACAATAAGTACTGCCTGAACCTATAACGGTAACATTAATTTCTTTCATCGCTATTTCCTTCTTTCTTATCAGTCTTCAAGCATCCAGTTGATACATCCCATAACGGGAGCTACCTGAAGCTTTATAAATTCGAGCTTTCTGCCGCTGAGCTCCTCGGTTTTTGCAATGAGCTTATTTACATAAACATCAGAAGGAAGCTTACAGTGCATTGAGCCGGAAAGCACAACCTGTATCACTTCATCATCAAATTTCTGATTTCTTATGTGAGCACATATAAACTGAGCTCCTCTTAGGGCCATAACATCAGCAATTTCAAGTGCTGCAGTATCTTTGTTATTAAGAGCTTCAAAGAAGATATCAAGCATATCTCTTACAATATCATCGCCCTCTTCTTCCATATCGGCTATCAAAGACAGTACTCCGTCTCTGTCTGCTGTAATTCCGAAATTTTCAACTATCTTATCTGTCATTTCGGTATGCTTGATTTTAAGGCAAATGTCATCATAGAGTTTTCCGAAGGTCTGTCTTGCAATCCAGTGACCGCCGCCGACATCACCTGAGAGCTCACCGAAGCCGCCCACCTGAAGAAGCTTTCCGTCAATGCCCACAGAGTTACAGCAAGTGCCTGTTCCGCAGTTATAGCCGATACCTGCTTTTCCCGTAAGCCCTGCTTTTACAACGATAAAGCCGTCATTATAAATTGAGAAAGGAACATTGAGACCGAGTTTTTTAAGTTCTTCTGTCATTTCATCGCACTGATACTGATGGTCGATTCCTGCAAGTGCCATAAGAATATGGCTGATATCTGAAAGAGCGAGTTTGTTTTCAGAAAGCAAATCATTAATACCGCCCATGATTATTCCTGCTGCTTCGGGAATTGCGCCCTCAAGATTTTCATGATTGCTTCCCGTAGTTTTAACGGTTGAGAGCATTTCCTTTTTTTCATTGAACAGCGCATACTGTGTTTTTGTACCGCCGCCGTCAATTCCTATGTAAAAGCTCATATTTTATTCCTCCTCATCAGTGAAAAAATCCTCGCAAACCTCTTCAAGGCAGTAAACACCGCGTCTGTAGGGTTCACGGTCTATCCACATACCGTTTGTAAAGTCGGGTATGGGAACAGGCATGCCGCCCATTGCAACAGACTGCTCGGAAAGACATGTAATTGCCATCCATGCTGCTGTGTCATACACATCAATGGGAGGCTGTTTGCCAAGCATTGCTGCTTCAACAAAAGCGGAAAGCACCAGATAGTCCATACCGCCGTGACCTGCCTTGACGCCTGCCTTTTCATATTGTGACCAGAGAGGATGATCATATTTTTCTCTGATATCTTCAAACTTTGTCCAATCGTGTGTAGATTCGGTAACACCTTCTATAGCACAGCTTGCATCATCTTCAACATCGGTGAAAACGCCTTTTGTTCCCTGTACCATGTAGTTTCTTGTATAGGGTCTCGGCAGACAGCAGTCATGCGTAAGTGTAATTGTTTCCCCGTGAGCACACTTGATAATTGTTGTTACAACATCACCGCAGGCAAAATCATAACCGTAAATATCATAGTCTTCGCCCTTATTGTCCTTGATCCACTGATTAAGTCCTCTTGATTTACTTGCCATTGATACAAGAGAAAGGAAACGGTTTCCGCGGTTAATACCGAGAACCTTTGAAATGGGGCCTAACTGATGAGTGGGATATAATTCACCGTTTCTGTTCTGGAAATTATAAAGTCTTCCGTGTCTGTTTTCTCTGCCAAGACTTATTTCATCACGAAGGTCATGTCTGTAACCGCCTTCACAGTGAACAATTTCACCGAAAAGACCTTTTTTAACCATATTGAATACTGCCATTTCATTTCTGTCATAACAGCAGTTTTCAAGAAGCATACAGAACTTACCCGTTCTTTCGCTTGTTCTTACAAGCTCCCAGCACTCCTCTATTGAAGCGGCACCGCCTACTTCCATAGCAACATTAAGTCCTGCATTCATACCTGCAATTGCAATTTTTGAATGAGTGATCCATGTTGTAAAAACAACAAGAGCGTCAAGCTTTTCAGTTTTGAGCATTTCTTCATAATCAAGATATGAATTAACCTCATATCCGTCATAGCTTTCTGAGTTCTTGACAATTTCAATACCTCTTTGGGCTCTGTCTTCATATTTATCACATACTGCAGGACAAACTACTCCGGGTACGGCAAGCAACAATTCAAGCATACCTGAACCTCTTCCGCTTATACCTACAGCTCCGATTCTTATTTTTTTATCCGCACTCATTTAAGTACCTTCTTTCTGATAGCATAATTTAGTTTATTCTATCACATAAGAATTAATATTTCCATACTTTATTTTTATTTTTATTGAATTTTATTAATACATTTGATAAAATCAACATGAAAGTGAGGTAAAACTATGAGAATTTATATAAACGCTAAAATTATAACCCCCTCAGATATTATTGAAAACAAAGCAGTACTTACCGAAAACGGTAAAATTATTGACATCGTTTCAGAATATGAAAGTGAAGGCAACGAAATTATTGACTGTAAAGGAAATTATCTTTCTCCCGGCTTTGCAGATATTCATGTTCACGGCGGCGGCGGTTATTCCGCTATGGGCTCACCCGAAGATATAGTAAAAATGTGCACTGCTCATGCTTTAAGAGGCACAACATCAATTCTTCCGACCACTCTTGCTGCTCCCATAGAACAACTTAAAAAGGTAATAAAAAATATAGAAGAAGCTCAGAAAATCTGTACCGATTCAAATATTCTCGGTGTACACCTTGAAGGTCCCTTTATTTCAATGAAAATGAAGGGGGCACAAAGCCCAGAAAATATTCTTGTTCCGACAAAAGAAAATCTCGCTGAGCTTCTCGACAGCTCAGATATTATAAAAATAATCGGTGCGGCCCCCGAAATCGAAAACGGCTTCCTTGTAGGTGAAGAAGCGTCAAAAAGAGGTATCATAGCATCAGTTGCTCATTCAGACGGGGATTATTCCAATACTGAGGAAGCACTTTCTCACGGTTATAGTGATGTTACACATATTTATTCCGCGTGCTCAGGAATGAGAAAAATTGGTATTTTCCGCCATGCGGGTGTAGTTGAGGCAGGTCTTTCACTTGACGGCTACTCGGCACAGTTTATCGCAGATTTAAGACATCTCCCCTACGGTGTATTAAAACTAATATATAAGGCCAAGGGTGCCGATAAAGCTTATGCCATAAGCGACGGACTCGAATATTCCGCACTTGATATGGAAGAAGGCACCGTTATATTACAGGAAAACGGACTTGAAGTTTTATATGAAGATAATGTTATGAAGCTCGCTGACCGCTCCTGTCTTGCCGGAAGTGTTGCAACAAGCAATGTTCTTGTAAGAAACATGGTAAAAACGGCAAAAATTCCTCTTATTGATGCAGTTAAAATGGCAAGCCTTACTCCCCTTTCAGTAATTGGTTGTGACAAAACAAAAGGTAGAATTGAAAAAGGCTACGATGAAGACCTTATCATTTTCGATGAGGATATCAACGTATCTTTTGTCACAGTTAACGGAAAGATCATAAAAAGTTAAGAAGCTATCTTAAGCAAATCTTAAGAATTAGTATAGTTGTTTATTAATAATCTTTATGCGATAATCTAAGTGCAATAAGAAAGTGAGGGTTATTATGTATACTGTACTTGTTTGTGACGACGAAAAAGATATCGTTTCCGCATTAAAAATATATCTTACTTCTGACGGATATAATGTGCTTGAAGCCTATAACGGCAAAGAAGCAATTGATATAATAGAAAATAATGAAGTGCATCTTGTTCTTATGGACATTATGATGCCCGAAACAGACGGACTTACTGCCCTTATGAAAATTCGGGAAAATCATAACACACCCGTTATTTTCACAACTGCAAAAAGTGAAGATAATGATATAATCTTAGGGCTCAATTTAGGTGCTGACGATTATGTGACAAAGCCATTTAATCCCGTAGAATTATTAGCACGTGTTCGTTCACAACTGAGAAGATATACAAAGCTCGGCGGCGGTAATTTCTCTGATAAGACAATTAATGTTCAGGGGATCACCATTGACGATAACGCAAAATCGGTTTATGTAGATAACAAAGAAGTTAATCTCACACCAAAAGAATATGAGATATTAAAGCTACTTGCAAAATCTCCCGGTAAGGTGTTCTCACCCACCGATATTTACCGCCATGTCTGGAAGGATGAACCCTACGGTGCAGATGCTACCGTTGCAGTTCATATAAGACATCTCAGAGAAAAAATTGAAATAAATCCCAATCAGCCGAGATACATAAAGGTTGTATGGGGACAAGGCTATAAAATAGACGATAATATGAGGTGATTATATGGGCAGATTACGCCGTTCCCGTCTGGCAAAATTTGTCGCAGGCTTCATGATACTGATTCTCGCCGCTGCAATTGTTGCAAACATTGTGGGCACCGCTCTTTTAATGGAAGAAAATCTCTATTATGCAAGCCGCGAACAGATTCAGCAGAAAGTCTATTCATATGTTTATGACTATACTGCAAGCGATTTGATGAGATATTTACGCAGTCTGGAAAACACACACATCAACAATGATAATTACAAAAATTATCATCAGTCTGAACTTCAGCTTTATAAATCAAAATATTCATCTGAAAATTCCAACATTTATTTTAATATTTCTGACGAAAAAGGAAACATATTACTAAAAAATTCAAATGTTGTATCTGAACCGTATTTTACTTTTTCTTCTCTTTTTTCAACAGAAACTGAGTATAATAATTATTACAATGACTGGTTTGTTATGGGCGGTTCGGAAAAAGCAGATTCCGTGACAATAGCTCCGTATATTACGGAAGAAAGCACAGTTTTTGAAAACTTCTTCGAAGAGGAAAACGTTACTGAAGAACAGGAACTTTACGATGATACCATAACAGAAACTACAACACATTTAATTGAGGATGACAACGAAACATCATCAGAAATTACAAGCACGGAAGCTAGTGACAACACAAGCTATTTACTGGAAGAAGTCACAGTTTACAACAAAAATTCAGACAATGAAACAATAATATACTATTACTACCATGACGGCCTAAATTTTAAAATATTGGAATACTGCAAAGGTCTTGTAGAGAATCTTTCTTATGATATTACGGAAATCACTTTTTATCAGGACGACTTCACTGTTCATTATTATGGTGACAGCTATGGCGATTATGAAATTTATGAAACCTATAATGCAACCGATGAATCTCTCCCCGAAAGAAGCTTCACAACAAAGCTTTTAAGCGGCTCTAAGGAAGCCGACATCACCTACACTTATAACGGCTCATTCTATGACGAAGAATTCCAGAACAGACTTTCTTTTACCTCTCTTATAATAGGAAATTCCGAAGATAACGATCCGCTTATTTTTGACTATAAACAAAAAGGCAGAATACAACTTAAAGTTGAAATTCATGTCCCCTATATCTGTTATGCAAACGATATCTATAAAGCAGCAGAAAGCTTTGTTGATATTGTTATGGTCTATCGGGACAATATCGTACTTATAACCATAATTGATATTCTTCTTTTTATTGCATCATTTGTTTTCATTTTCTATTCGGCAGGTTTTATTCCGAAAAAAGAAAAGCCCGTAGCAAGAGGTCTTCATGCAATTTACTTTGATGTTTATATTCTTATCACTGTATTAGCGGCGGTGGGCTGTTTTGCATTGATAGACACATACGATATGCTGTTCAATATACTCGGCTTTATAGGTCTCGCGCTTCTGCTTCTGGGCTTTATTTACACTTTTGCGGTAAGACTGCGAACAAAGTCACTTAAAACAGGAACTCTCATTTATAAAGTGTACAAAGCTGTAAAAAATGCAGCAGAAGTTATGGATGAAGCCTCAGGCTCAAAGCTTCGCATTTTTTTAGTCACAGCAACATTTCTTTTAATATCAGCTTGTGAAATAGTATGCTTTATGATACTTGAAACCTCCTCATACGCTATAGGTGTTATCCTGTTTTTTGTAAGACTTATTGAAATCCCGTTCGTCATTCTTCTGCTCGTAGCTCTCACAGCACTTCAAAGCGGTGCAAAGGCAATATCTAAGGGGGATGTTTCATACAGAATCAGAAATTCATTCTTAGTTGGTCCATTAAAAAAACATGCAGATTATCTTAACAGCATTAACGATGCCGTAAACTGTGCGGTCGAAGAGCGGCTTAAGAGTGAAAGTCTGAAAACAGAGCTCATTACTAATGTTTCGCATGACCTGAAAACACCTTTAACTTCAATAGTAAACTATGTTGATCTGCTGAAAAAAGAAGATATCGATAACCCGAAAGCACTGCAATATATAGAAGTTATAGACAGACAGTCACAAAGGCTCAAGAAACTGACCATTGACATTGTTGAAGCTTCAAAGGCTGCAACAGGTAATATTGAAGTCAACTGTGAGAACACAGTTTTGAATGTCATCCTTCTTCAGACTAACGGTGAGTATATCGAAAGACTTGAAGAAAAGGCGCTTACACTTGTTCAGGAAATACCCGAAAATGATATAACAATATCAACTGACGGAAGACTTTTATGGAGAGTTATTGATAATCTTATGAATAACATCTGCAAGTATTCCATGCCGGGTACCAGAGTTTATCTCACTCTTTGGGAAAACAAGGGAAAAGCATTTATTTCTTTTAGAAACATTTCGAGAAATAAGCTCAATATCAGTCCGGAAAATCTGACTGAACGCTTTGTACGGGGAGATACTTCAAGAAACACTGAAGGCTCAGGGCTTGGTCTTTCAATTGCAAACAGTCTGACTGAAATTTTGGGCGGAAAGCTTTCTATAATAATAGACGGAGATCTTTTTAAGGTTACTCTTTCCTTCCCCACAATTGATGTTGAATAAAATTTTATCCCGAAGCTGAAAAACTTCGGGATATTTTCTTATTTTATTATTTCAGCTACTGCTTCAATTTCAACGAGAGAGTTTTTAGGTAATGTTTTTACAGCAACACAGCTTCTTGCAGGCTTTGAAACAAAATACTTGGAATAAACCTCATTAAATGCAGCAAAATCTTCCATATTTTGTAAAAAGCATGTTGTTTTAATGACACTTTTGAAGCCACTTCCTGATGCTTCAAGAACAGCTTTAAGATTTTTGCAGACCTGCTCGGTCTGTTCGGTTATATTACATCCTACCATTTCACCCGATACAGGACAAAGAGGTATTTGTCCTGATGTAAACACAAAACTACCCACAACAACAGCCTGAGAATACGGACCTATTGCTTTAGGTGCATTTTCTGTATTTATTATATTACTCATTTTATCTCCTCCTATCATTTTTAATTATATCATCAGAGCGTTTATGTGTCAATTTTTGTTTTTCTCGCACAAAATTTTTTTTATTTTTCCTTTTACTTTTTGTTATTCTAACATTGACAAAATATACTAAAAAGTTTTATAACAATTATGTAATTCAATTGAGCGTTTTTATTATTAGAATTATAAGGCGATCAGTTGAATTTTTTATTTTTTTCGCAAGAAAATGTATCCAAATTCTTGATTTTATCAAGATGTTGCGATATAATATTTTGTATTATTTTTGTTATAAATTTAGGATCCCTACGGATTCTTACGAAAGGAACAACAAATTATGGAAACAAACATCAGAAAAGTCGGAACAGTTTCACGCGGTATCCGCTGCCCAATCATAAGAGAAGGTGACGATCTCGCTAAAATTGTTGCAGAAAGCGTCCTTGAAGCAGCAGAATGTGAAGGCTTCAGCCTTCGTGACCGTGATGTTATTGCTATTACCGAATCAATCGTAGCTCGTGCTCAGGGAAATTATGCCTCTGTTGACGATATTGCTAATGATGTAAAAGCAAAACTCGGCGGAGAAACTATCGGTGTTATTTTCCCCATTCTCTCAAGAAACCGTTTTGCTATATGTCTCAGAGGTACTGCAAAGGGTGCAAAAAAGGTTGTTCTTATGCTTTCATATCCTTCCGACGAAGTCGGTAACGAACTTGTAAGTCTTGATAAGATAGACGAAGCAGGTGTCAACCCCTATTCAGATGTTCTTACACTTGAAAAATACAGAGAGCTTTTCGGTACAATTCTTCATCCCTTCACTGGTGTTGATTATGTTGATTATTACTGTGACCTTATCCGTGAAAGCGGCGCTGAAGTAGAAGTTATTTTTGCAAATCAGGCAAAAGCTATTCTTGATTACACAGACTGTGTTCTTACATGTGATATCCATACAAGAGCAAGAACCAAGAGAATTCTTAAAGCGGCAGGTGCAAAAGCCGTTATCGGTCTTGATGATATTCTCACCGCTCCCGGAACACTCGGCGGCAGCAATGAGAAATACGGTCTTTTAGGTTCAAACAAATCTACCGAAGATACAATTAAGCTCTTCCCCCGTGAATGCAAGGAGCTTGTTCTTGACATTCAGAACAGAATTTTAAATGCCTGCGGTAAGCACGTTGAAGTTATGGTTTACGGTGACGGCGCATTCAAGGATCCTCAGGGTAAGATCTGGGAACTTGCAGACCCCGTAGTTTCCCCCGCATTCACAGACGGACTTATAGGCACTCCCAATGAACTAAAGCTTAAGTATCTTGCAGATAACGATTTCAAGGATCTTTCAGGTGAAGAGCTCAAGGCTGCTATTTCCGCTTCTATTAAGGCAAAGGGCGATAACCTTGTAGGAAACATGGCTTCTCAGGGTACTACTCCCCGTCAGCTTACAGACCTCATCGGTTCTCTTTGCGACCTTACAAGCGGCTCCGGCGATAAAGGTACTCCCGTAGTTCTCGTTCAGGGTTATTTCGATAACTATACAACCTGATTTATTTCATTTTTATATTTTTCTATATTTAGGAGGTATTCATATGCAAACAGATATCCGTCCCGAATCAATGGCAAGAATTACAACAAAAGAGCTTGCCGATGCCTTCATTGAAGAACAGATAGCTGCTGTACGCGAACAGGTAGGCGATAAAAAGGTTCTTCTCGCTCTTTCTGGCGGTGTTGACTCATCAGTTGTTGCTGCTCTTCTTATCAAAGCAATCGGAAAACAGCTTGTATGCGTTCACGTTAACCACGGTCTTATGCGTAAGAGCGAAAGTGAAAATGTTATTGAGGTTTTCAAAAACGGACTTGATGCAAACCTTATCTATGTTGATGCAACTGACCGTTTCCTTGATCTGCTTAAAGATGTAAGTGACCCCGAAAGAAAACGAAAGATAATCGGCGCAGAATTTATTAATGTATTCGACGAAGAAGCTGCAAAGCTTGACGGTATTTCCTTCCTTGCTCAGGGCACTATTTATCCCGATATTCTTGAAAGCATTAAGCAGGCTGAAGGCAAAAAAGCCGTAAAGTCACATCATAATGTCGGCGGTCTTCCCGAAGAAATGGAAATGGAGCTCGTTGAACCCATCAAGCTTCTTTTCAAGGATGAAGTCCGCGTTGTCGGTGAAGCTCTCGGTCTTCCCCACCAGATGGTTTACCGTCAGCCCTTCCCCGGCCCCGGTCTTGGTGTAAGGTGTCTTGGTGCTATCACTCGCGACCGTCTTCACGCCCTCAGAGAAGCAGATGCAATTCTTCGTGAAGAATTTGAAATTGCAGGTCTTGCAGGTAAGGTATGGCAGTATTTCGTTGTAGTTCCCGATATGAAGAGTGTCGGTGTTAAAGACGAAAGCCGTTATGAAGGCTGGCCCGCTATCATCAGAGCCGTCAACACAAAGGATGCAATGACTGCAACAATTGAAGAGCTACCCTACTCACTTCTTCATAAAATAACAGCCCGAATCACTAACGAAGTAGAAGGCATCAACCGAGTCCTCTACGACATCACCCCCAAGCCCACAGGCACAATTGAATGGGAATAATCACGAAAAGCCTAAAAACCCAGTAATATCAAGGGTTTTCGGACTTCGCCCACTCCTTTTGATAACGATTTGATAACAATCCTTAGAACGACTATTATTCTATACCACAAGTGGCTTGTAGGTTATCAGAATAATTATCAAGTGGTTGTTGTCAACAATTAAATCTGTATTGGACGATTAAAAAGCCCTTAACTGTGGATTACCGCAGTTAAGGGCTTTTTTGTCGTCTTTTGTTATTTAAGGACTTTCATACTTAAGAATTTTTGCTTTGCATCTTTTATCGTGTTAAATTTCTCGTTCCACTCAATACGAT
>JAFXFC010000020.1 GCA_017513525.1 Clostridia bacterium | reverse complement strand
CGAAAACAAAGCACTACAAACTGCCTCAGAGGCAGAACCCTTATACCACTAAATTAGCTCTTCAGAGGCACTCTCCCTTATTTATAACCCGTGCGTCAAAGAGGGTGATTTTTGTGCCCCTTGCCCGATAAATTATGATTTATATGCAAAAAGGAAGCTCAACGAGCTTCCTTTTTTATTTTAATCTATTATCCAGCCGAAAAGGAAATATACAACTCTCATTACATGTGTAAGAAGAGACGGTGTGAAAATGTCATTGATAGTAACTTTAAAGCTCTTACCTGTGAGTTCACTGTATGTGAGAAGTCTTGTTTCGTAATTTTCAACTTCATCTTCTTTATATTCGAAGATTCTGACGCTTCTTTCAGAACCGCTGCCGTAGGTTCTGAAGCCCGTACCGCCGTTATAGCCCATGACTATACCTTCGTCTGTTGTGCCGACAAAAGTATTTACATGGTCATGAGCAAAGAATGCACCCATGATATCGCCGCATTCAACCCATGCTTCGTACTGACCCGTGATATTATCGAAATCCTCACTGCAGGGAGCTTCTCCTAACTGTCCCTGTGCTTTGGTTTCATCGAGTTTATACCAGCTTTTGTCATACTTTGTATATACTGCACCCTCTTCATTGTATTTACACACTTTCAGAAGAGAATATATTTCTTTGGGCGGAATATGCTGGAAAAGCATAGAGGGAACCACATTTGCGCCGTTCTGAGCTTTAAGAGCAGCAGAAGTATCCTTATACCACTGAACCTGTGTTTCGTTTACACCTGCATAGCCACCCGTTTCTGCATATGCGTGCGTATCCATCATATAGATGTTGAAGGCGATATTTTCACCGTCAGCGGTCTTTACGGGAACATTGTATGTAAAGGGATCATTTCCGTCAGTAGATGCATAACAGTTTTCAAATGATGTATAAACTGCTGCCTGCTCTTCAAGAGAAAACTTTTCAAAGTGGTCGTAATCGTGATTACCGAGAGTCATAAGAAAAGGAATATCTCTCTCTTTTAAGGGAACCAGAATATTCTCAAGTGCCTTTTTCATATCTTCCGCTTTTCCGAAAGGATATACATCGGAAAGCTGATCGCCGACAAAAACAACGAGATCGGGCTCTTCCTTGTCGAGTGCCGCTTCAATGAATTCAATCATTTTTTTGTTTACTCTTTTGCCGACATCCTGCGTATCATTTATTTGCATTATCTTAAAGGTGCCGTCAGAATTAAAACGAAGCTCTTTTTCTTCAGAAGCATAACCCATAACGGCAAGGGATAACACCATAACGAGAGCTAAAAAAACACTTATTATCTTTTTCATAATATATCTCCCTCTTTATTTAATACCGTACTGCTTAAGTCCTGACCACTTTACTCCCCAGACATTAGCCCAGCTTTCACAGTAGAGCTTATAATATGAAATATTGTTCTTTTTTCTGTAGTTTGCAAAAAGATTGCACCATATTGCCGAGGGAAGAGCAATAATTATCCAATAAAGAGGTCCTAACAACAGACACTGAATGGTGTGTCCGTATTCATGAATCTTAGTATTGTTCGTCCAGCCCTCTGCCTTGCCGTCTGCAATAAAGATGAAAAGACCGAGAGAAAGACCGCCCCAGTTTCCGGGGATATAGGTAATATATGCGTTTTTGAATTTTTCCGTGCGGTATTTTTTTCTTAAAATGAGATAGATTATACCGCTGATAAGATTTACGGGAAGTCCCCATGTAAACTGTACAAAATAAAACATAAATTTCGCAAAGCCTTTAGTTGCAATGGATTTGTCTTCTAACTTTTTTATTCTTGCACGTACCATTTTTCATCACACTCCGTTTTGTATTATATAAGAAAATCCAAAACATTTCAATAGATTATACAATTCAATTTATTGCTTTTTGGGGGAATTATATTTATAATATAATCAGAGTAATATAAAAACGGAGGAAAAAATGCAGTATCTTGTTTCGTTTATTGAAGGAATAATAACCTTTGTTTCACCATGTCTTCTTCCCATGCTTCCTATCTATCTTACTTATTTTGCAGGCGGCGGGGAAAGAAGCACAAAAAAGACTCTTCTGGGAGCTACGGGCTTCGTTCTCGGTTTTACTACAGTGTTTACGGCTTTGGGGGCTCTTGCAGGAACTCTCGGGGGCTTCTTAAAGCAATATAAAACAGCCGTCAATATCGTTCTCGGAGCGATAGTAATAATATTCGGATTGAATTATATGGGTGTATTTAAGTTAAAGCTTTTCAGCGGAATGAAAAATTCAGTCAAAAAAACTGAAATGGGCTTTTTCTCCGCTTTTCTTTTCGGTATTGTTTTTTCTGTCGGCTGGACACCGTGTGTCGGTGCTTTTTTAGGCTCGGCTCTGGCTATGGCATCAAGCGAGGGCGACACATTAAAGGGAGTTTTTATGCTACTTCTCTACTCTCTGGGACTGGGCGTGCCCTTCCTTTTAAGTGCAGTTCTCATTGATAAGCTCAAAGGTGCTTTCACCTTTATCAAGAAGAATTATAAAGTCATAAATACCGTTTGCGGAATTTTCCTTATAATCGTCGGCATTTTAATGGCTTCGGGACTTATGGGAAAATTTTTAACACTTTTAAGCTAAAGGAGTAAAAATATGAAAAATAAATCTTTAATAATAATTGCAATTATATTCGTTGCAGTAATTGCCCTTGCCGCAATCATTTATCCCTCACTTTCCGAAAAAGCAACTGAAGCACTTGAAACTACAACAAATGCTCAAAACAGCGAAGCTACCGCCCAGTACCCTGCGGCTCAGGACATTAAAATTTTTGATGCCGAAAGTAATGAAATAAAGCTTTCAGAGTTTTACGGCAAGCCCATAATATTAAACTTCTGGGCAACATGGTGCGGCTACTGCATACAGGAAATGCCCGATTTTGAAGAGGCTTACAAAAATTACGGTGACGATATTCATTTTCTCATTGTAAACACCGACGACGGCATAAAGACAGGCGAAGCTTTCATAGAAAAGCAGGGATACACCTTCCCCACCTACTATGACCTCGAATACTCAGCCACCATAACCTACGGCATAACAGGCATCCCCCGCACGATAGCAATTGATGCTGACGGAAATATCCGCTACAACCGTTCAGGAATGCTCACCGCCGAAGCACTTGAAGATATAATCAAAATGATAAAATAACCATAGAGCGAGAGACCGAAAATCTCTCGCTCTGCTATTTATTATAAAATTATCTTTTGACAAAACTCTTTTAACTGCTCTACACTTGCACCGGAGGTTTGCCACAAAATTTCTATATCTACATGGCCGTATTCATGTGCTACAATATTTCTCATTCCTCTGATAGCACGCCAAGGAATGTGATCGTTCTCTTCTTTAAATTCTTCTGAAAGTTTGATTGAAAGTTCACCTATTTGGAGCAAACATAAAGCTATAGAATACGATACACAGAATTGTTTTGAAACTCATCAAACGAGTTCTTAAAATATATATGTGCTTGAGAAATATCCTCACAATATTTAAGAATTTTCTGAATAAGGTATATATCTCTGCTTTTATCCTGCATATATCATAATCTCCTCGCTTGCAATTCTGCTTAAAAACTCCTGATCAAGACTTCCTGTTGTCAACAAATCAAGGCTTTTATCAAAACTATCTTCAAGATCACAATACATCTCACCAAGTGTAAAATAATCCTTCGCCTTTCCTCTGTCGACCCTTAAATCCAAATCACTTGTTCCTGTTGCTTCGCCACGAGCATATGAACCAAAGAGGTAAACACGCTGAATACCATATTGTTCAGCAATAGGAGCAACAATTTCCCGTATTTCATCAATGGTATAAATCTTATCTGACACAGCGAATCCCTCCTTTTACATTCTAATATAATTATACTCATAAATAACAAAAAAATCAAGAAAATAATGAAGCTTAAGGAATTGACCTTTTAGTTGTTAAATTAAATTGAATTGAACCAGTCTTCTTTGTTTTCAAGACCTACACTGCCTCTTAAAATCAGTCTTGCATCAGCGGCGGTGAGTTTTTGTTCGTTTTCGTCACGTGCGATATTTCCTGCCTCTTTGAACCACTCGCTGGAATTGGTTTCAAGTCCTACGGAAGCACGAAGTGTCAGTCTTGCGTCAGAGGCTGAAACATTACCGTCAGAATTGAGATCCCCCTTTACTACAATAACACTGCTTGTACCGTCAGCAAGCGTAATGGTCATACCGCTTCCGAGCTTACTGCCCTGTTTTACGGGCTGCCCTTTAGTGTCAGTTACAGTAGCACCGGGAATCGATGAAAGCAGCTCATCAACGGAAACATTCTCTTTTGAAGCAAAGCAGTTTTCGCTTATTTGCTTCATTTCATCCAAAACACTAGGTACCTTATCGGAATAATCAGGTACTCTTTCTTTTTCGGCAATATATATTTCAATGAAACCGCCAAAATAGGTTATATGGGTATCGACCGGATCCCGGGAATTTATCTTAATTGCCAAATATCCTTCAGAGTGGGCTGTTATCTCACCTGTAGAAGATACAGTTGCAATTTCAGGATTAAGACTCTCGTAGGTTATAATTCTTCCTATTTCGATTTCTGATTTCACCCATAAGGGCTCGGGAGTGACTATTTCTTCACCGAGAATAAATGTGGGTGCACCCCAGGTAAATGTATATTCATCCGCATCTCCCGAAAGTCTCAAGGGCATTGAGCCATAAGGAAGATACAGCTTTTCGCCGTCAAATTCCTTTACGGTACAGCCTGAAATTATGCCGTTGGGCTTTGTATAATAAGCCAAACTGCCTCCATAGGTTATCCAACCGTCAGAATAGCATTCATCGTTTATCATGCTGTACTTTCTTTCGGGGTTTGTGACATAATTAAAGCCGTCACGGGTTCCGTCGGGGTACTCCTGATATCTGTTTTTTGTAAAATACGGCACACTATTATTAAGGGATGAACCGCCCTCTGCCCCATTACCCCAATATTCGGAAGCGGGAACTCCGTCTTTATAGTGAATAAATCTGCCGTCTATATAGAAAATGCTGTCACCGTAATAGACATATTTACAGTTCATTCCCTCATAGTAGGGGGAAACACCCTCAATAAAGTCGGTAAAATACCAACGGGAGATAAATTCTTTATCCGAAGTGCCGTTAACATCAAAAAGCGGGTCAAAAAGATTCCATGTGCCGTTATAATAAACCATTACCCAGCCGTGGTCGATTTCACGGTCTTCGAGCTTTATAAAGTCTTTCATATCGCCTCTTGTACCTGCACAGAAAACGGCACGCACTCCTGCAAGGCGAAGCACCTGAGATATAAGAAGACCAAGTCCGAGGCAATTACCCGTTCTGTAATAAAAAACATCAATGGGGAAATAATAGGTTGTTTCCACATATGACTTATACTGAACATTTCTGTCTGCCCAGCCGACAACGGCCTTTGCCTTTTCTTCGTCAGTCTTACAGTCTGCTGTCAAGGTATCAGAGAGCTTTTGTAAAACCGCTTTATCAGCAGCCGTTCCGAATGAAAAATCAAGTCCCAATTCGGGGAATTTTTCAATATAAATTTCATTAAGATACGAATAAGTAGCATCTGTAAGATCAGGTGTCATAGTTATAGCAGGTGTTCCCGAAGCAAATACTGAAAGCGGGAAAGCGGTAACAATAAGAACCAAAGCGCAAATTAAAGATAATACTTTTTTCATAAGTTTACTCCTGTTACAAAAAATCTCTGCACCCGACAAACGAACTGCAGAGATTAATTTTATTTTACCAGATTACTCTTGTTTCAATTTCTTCTGTAGCTAGCTTGATAAAGTCTGCAACTGACTGCACGCCCTGGTCGCCGTGGGCACGTTTTCTTACGGAAACTGTGCCGTCTTCGGCTTCCTTGTCACCGATAACGAGCATATAAGGAACCTTCTGAAGCTGAGCCTCACGAAGCTTATAGCCGAGCTTTTCGCTTCTTGTATCAACATCTACCTTTACGATACCTGCTTCTTCAAGAGCCTTCTTAACAGCATATGCGGCATCCTGATGACGGTCTGCAATGGGAAGAATTCTTACCTGTTCGGGAGCGAGCCACAACGGGAATGCACCTGCATACTTTTCTATGAGAAGAGCGAGTGTTCTTTCATAACAGCCAATAGAAGTTCTGTGAATGATATAGGGATTCTTCTTTGTGCCGTCTGCTGCAACATATTCCATGCCGAATTTTTCTGCAAGCATCTGGTCTATCTGAATTGTGATAAGTGTATCTTCCTTGCCGTGAACATTCTTTATCTGAATGTCAAGCTTGGGGCCGTAGAATGCGGCTTCACCGACACCGACCTTGTATTTAAGTCCGAGATTATCGAGAATTTCTTTCATTATGCCCTGTGCTTCGTCCCACTGCTCGGGAGTGCCGATATACTTTTCCTTATCCTCGGGATCCCACTGTGAGAAACGGTAGGAAACATCTTCATAAAGACCTAAAGTCTGAAGCATAAAGGTTGTAAGCTCAAGACAGCTTCTGAATTCATCAGCTAACTGCTCGGGAGTACACATAAGATGTCCCTCAGAAATTGTAAACTGACGAACACGGATAAGTCCGTGCATTTCGCCTGATGCTTCATTTCTGAAAAGAGTTGAGGTTTCAGCAAGTCTCATGGGAAGATCTCTGTAGGAACGGGCTCTGTTCAAGTATGCCTGATACTGGAAAGGACAGGTCATGGGACGAAGTGCGAAAACCTCGTCATCCTTTTCCTCGTCACCGAGCACAAACATACCGTCCTTATAATGATCCCAGTGACCTGAAATCTTATAGAGGTCGCTCTTTGCCATAAGAGGTGTCTTTGTTCTTACCCAGCCTCTTCTTCTCTCTTCGTCTTCAACGAATCTCTGAAGAGTCTGGATAATATCGCAGCCCTTGGGAAGAAGAATGGGAAGTCCCTGACCTATTGTGTCAACTGTTGTGAATATCTCCAAGTCTCTGCCAAGCTTATTGTGATCTCTTCTTTTTGCTTCTTCAAGTGCTTCAAGGTGAGCATCTAAATCTGCCTGCTTCAAAAAGGCTGTACCGTAAATTCTCTGAAGCATCTTGTTCTTTTCGTCACCTCTCCAGTATGCACCCGTACAGGAAGTAAGCTTAAATGCCTTAACACGGGAGGTATCGGGAATATGAGGACCTGCGCAAAGCTCAATAAATTCGCCCTGCTTATAAAAGCTTATATTTTCACCCTTATCAGCGTGTTCCTTGATAAGCTCAACCTTATAAATCTCGCCCTGCTCTTCATAGAACTTGATAGCTTCGTCGGGGGTCATCTCAAACTGCTCTAAAACAAGACCCTCTTTTACTATCTTTTTCATTTCGGCTTCTATCTTTTCAAGTTCTTCGGGAGAGAAAGCCTTCGGAACATCAAAGTCATAGTAAAAGCCCTTATCTATTGCAGGACCGATAGCAAGCTTTGCCTCGGGATAAAGTCTTTTAACAGCCTGTGCTAAAATATGTGAAGCTGTGTGACGGAATGCCTTCTTGCCCTCTTCATCATCAAATGTGAGGAATTCAACTTCACAGTCTTTTTCAATTTTTGTGCGAAGGTCTTTCACTTCACCGTCAATTTTACAAACGCAGACAGCCTTATAAAGACCTGCGCCTATTGATTTTGCAATGTCAGCTGCAGTAATACCGTTTTCAAACTGCTTGACATCGTCTCTGAGTTTTACGTTTACCATATTAATCATCCTTTTTTGGGAAATTTTACAAAAAAAACAGCTTCATCCTAAAAAACAGGATGAAGCTGATATGCTCCACGGTTCCACCCGTATTGACAGAATATCTCTGCCCGCTCAAAAAGTTTTAACGGTACTTAACCGGCTGACCTTGAATCTTTACGGTCAGCACTCGGGAGCGGTAGCGTATTGAAAACCGACAGATAAACCGCTTTCAGCTTATGCGGTTCTCTCTGGGAAATGCCTGTTTCCTGCTTCTCCGTCAATGTTTTGGAATATTAACAATAAATATTATATATCTTCTGCAGAAAAAGTCAAGTTATTATTTAGAATACATACTCGAAGAAGCCTACACCTGTGTAGCCGGCTTTCTTGAGACCGAAGTATCTGTCAGCATTTACGTAAATACCGTAGAAATTACTTATGAAGCCTGCAAGGATACCGCCGAGCTTTCTGAAGAAGCCTATCTTTTCGGGCTCGTAATCCTCATCCTTGGTAAGGGTAAAGCTTACATATTCTTCGTCTGTTTCAAGGTTGTAGCTTGTTACCTTGATAGCTTCGGGAGAGAAATCAAGAATGTTATAATAGCTGTCTGTAAGCTTATCCATACCAATAGCAACACGGTCGCTGTAAGCAACAGCCTCTTCACCCTCTTCTTCGGGTCTTCCGATTGATGTGGAAACAAAATAAACTGTACCCCTGGCATTGTTTACGGTACCGCCGTTTTCAATTTCACCAACCTTTTCTCCGTTATAAATAACGTCGGAAATTGAATAGTGGTGTGAATGTCCCATAAGAACAAGGTCAATGTTGAATTCATCGAACAAGGGAGAGAAAAGTATTCTTAAAAGATTACATTCAGTCTCTCTGTGAGGAATTGAACCGCCGTAAAGGTCGTGGTGCATCATAACAATACGCCATTTTGCATCGGGATGTGTCTTAACGGCTTCCTTAACTGTGCTTCTGTGAGCCTGAGCACTTGCGTTGTTTGTATCAATACAGATGAAAAGCACACCGCCCTTTTCAAAATAGTAGTTACCTGACTGATAGCTGCTCATAGGACCGTACATTTCATTGGGAAGATTGCTAAAATACTTGTAGTCAAAGCTGTGGCGGTCATGGTTACCCATAATTGTAGCAAATGTAAGTTCTCTTGATGCCTTTGAGAAGGTAAGTCCTTCATATTCAACTCTCTGTCCCTCTGTTGCAAGATCGCCCCCTGCAAGAATGAGATTAAGGGGAGCTTTTGCAGTAGCCTTACCAATAAGCTCTGCAAATGCCAGAGAGGTATCCTTAAGACTGGTTTCATCCTCAGGGTTGTCGTAAACGTGAATATCGGACATATAAAGTGCGCTGAAGGTGTCACCGTCTGTTGTGAAGGAATATACAGCACTCTTTTCCTCGCCTGATACACAGGTATAATAATATGTCTTTTCAGATTCGAGACCCGTTACGGTTACCTTTGCAGACTTGTCGCCCTGATATGTTGTGATGATTTCACCCGTAAAGGACTTTGAATCTGACATATCCTCATTTTCGCTGATTTCAACACGGCATTCAGTTACGTCTGCTGCCATATACCAGGAAAAATTTCTTTCGCTTTCTGTCGCACCGGGGTTTACGGTAATACCTCTTTTTGCTTCTTCAGAATTGAGCCACTGCTCTTCAAGAGAAGAAGCCGCAGATACAGGAAAGATTGCCAGAGTAAGCATTAATGCTGCAAGAAATACGCTTAAAATACTTTTCATTTTTTTCATTGTTTTATCCTCCTTAATAAGATATAAGCTCATTGAAAACTTTTATTGCATAATTATCGGACATACCCGAAATATAATCTATAATTGCACCCATATAAATTTCTTCGGTTTCAAGCCAGCCGTAAATTTTTCTGTTATGGCACTTTACTGTCTTTTCCGTCATATTCGAGAATAAATCAAGCTCTGTTTCACAGAATTTCCCCAGCCAGTCAGCGAATGCACCCATAAGCTCGGGATACATTTCAGACCTTTTTCTTAATACCTTTATGGTATTTTCACCGTCATAGGCATCTAAGAGCACAAGGAATATCTGAGTTATGACAAGTCTTGCATATTCGGTAAACGGGTCAAGGCGTTTATTTCTGTATATAAATTTATAATTGAATTGCTTTATTTCTTTAAGCTGCTCATGGAAGGTTTCACTAAGACAAATACCTTTTTCAGGAGAGGAATTTTCACACACGTCATATATCATATTATGAATAATTACCGTCGTGTTTATTGCCATTTTATCATATGCCTTTGCCATGTCGGAAAGAGTTTCTATATTTTCTTTGGTAAGAAAACGAAGTCTTATTGCGTCTTCAATATCTCTTCCGACATATGCGATTTTATCGGAAAGCTTTACAACACAGCCCTCCCATGTAAAGGGCTGATACTGCCCTACATTCGTGAAATCTCTCAGGTCGATATATTCCTTACGGGGAATAAGAGCGTTATCGTCAACCTCACCGCAGTGGGATATAATTCCGTCTCTCACGGCATATGTAAGATTTAAGTTTCTTAAAACTCTGTAGTCATCCTCTAAAAGCTCTATATTATCTACAAAATGAAGTCCGTTCTTTTCGTGGAAAAAGCTTTTTCCGAGATATTTTCTTGAAAGAGCATCAAGCTCTCTTTCGCCCTGATGTCCGAAAGGTGCGTGTCCTAAATCATGACCTATGGCAATTGCTCTCGTCAGATCAACATTGAGTCCAAGCTCCTTTGCGATTGTAGTGCTTACGGACTCCACATGGGAAACATGCTCCATTCTGGTACAGATATGGTCGTTTTCAATATTGAAAAAAACCTGTGTTTTATGCTTAAGACGCCGAAAGGCTAGTGAGTGAAGAATTCTTGTATAATCCCTTTCAAACTGATCTCTGCAGTCATTGGATTTTGTATAAATAGGATCTTCCCGTACTATCAGCCTGTTATAATCGGGATTTTCGGGAAATGCACCGAAAGAGGAAAAAATTCCGTCGGTTCTTACTGCCATAAAAACACTCCTTATCTGTGTTTTCTTACTATCCTGTTTACAATACTCTGAACATCTCTTGCTTTTTCAAGTAAATGTGAGTATGAAAAATATAAAGCCTTATTGGAAACTAAAACATATTCACCGATAAATTCAATGTAATCGGAGCCGAAGCTTTTCTTGAAGGATAAAATTCCTTCAAAATCGGCATTGGGCTTACACACTCCTAAAGTGCCGTCCTGAGAAGGGGGAGTTTTATCTAAAAGCACATATCCGAGATCGTGAAAATCATTTCCTTTGTTGATACTGTGACAGATTCTTCTGAAATTAAAAAAGTGACTTGCACGAAGGTTGTTTCTGAGAAGATTTTTTGATCCTCCGAAAAGGCACGAGGACATACCGTTATAATGAAGCGTCATACCGCCCGATACACAGATAAGGTCTTTATCAGCATCTGCAGTTTCTTTCATTCTTTCTTCAAAATGAGAGGTATTCTTATCAATTGAATCAATTTCTTCTTTTATTCCTCTTATCTTCTTTTCGGGAGCTGTTTCAAGAGCTTTTACGAGCTCTTCTTTTCTATTAAGTCTTTCCTGCTGTAAAGCGATATCTTTTTTCTTGTCATAGTAAATGAGCATCATATCAAGGCCGTCTTTTCCGAAAACCTCCATAAGGCGTTTACAGTATTCTCCGCCTCTTTCAACAAAATCGCTTCTTTCGGAGGTATCCTTCATTACCGCAAGAAAATCCTCCATTATGTTTGGATCCTGCTCTATATCTTCAATTGTATATATTTTCTCGGTAAGACCTCTGCCCTCGCCTACTCTTACTGAGTATCTTACACCCTTTTCAAAGGATTTAAGAAGCTTTTCGGGAGTAAATCTTTCCCCTTCGGTATTTTTCAGCTTTGTTATGAGCTGTACGGGAGATTTATAAAGACATTTTGAAGCATCGGCATTAAGAGTAAATCCGCATTCCGTAAAAAGAACGTGCGCGGCTTTACCCTCTTCCTTTGACACCCCGTTTACACGAAGCTCAATAAGAGGGTCATAGAAAAGAGCCGTAATTTTATTCTGTTTGAGCTCTTTTTTCATAAATTCCGAGAAAGCCATAAAAAGCTCACGGTTTTTATGGTCACACACTGCACCTGCAGGGCAATACCATATCTTTCCTGCGGCAGGGATGCTTCTTTCCATAATGAGAGCTGTCAGCACTCTCTCTCCGTTTTCCGAAAATCCCGAATAAAAACGGGAATTCCACTCGAGCTTTACTCTTGACCATTTTTCGGACTGCATATATATTCCGCCGTGAGAGAGCACAAACTCCTCAAAGGCATTCAAATCATTTTCCTGCTTAAAAATATATTCCATAAATATTACCTTTTATTCTTTTATATTCAATGAAAAGAAAAGTTGGATAATATATCATTATATGAAAGAGAAAAAATTTGTTGTAGGGGAGGGGTCTCCCCTCCCTCAACCAAGGATTTGAAACTTTATTAGTTAACTTCTTCTTAAAATTAACTCGGCGACTTTTACTTTCCCCTAAAATAACTCATATAATCAATTATTATCTTCCAATTACGGGAGGGGAAACCCCTCCCCTACAATGGGAGTGCACCCCTCAGCAAGTAACTGTTAAATTATTATTTGCTCTTTTCAAAGTATGCTTTCACTGCTTCGTGATCTGAATAGTGGACCTTTTCGCCCTTTATCTTCTGTATTGTTTCGTGACCTTTGCCGAGGATGAGAACTATATCACCGTCTTTAGCTTCAGATAAGGCAAAATGCACCGCCTCAGTTCTGTCAACGATTATTTTATATTCTCCGCCCTCTTTTTCAACAAATGAAGCAATTTCCTTTGCTATTTCTTCGGGATCTTCAAAACCGGGGTCATCTGTAGTAATAACACTGAGATCTGCTTTTTTTCCGCAAACAAGACCCATTTCCTGCCGTCTTAGCTGTGCTCTGTCACCTACAGAACCGTAAACGCAGATAATTCTTTCATGGGGGTATTCCTTTACCGTATCAATAACGGAATTAAAGCTCTGACCGTTGTGAGCATAATCTATGATTACAGCATAAGAAGCTCCTACATTCATAAGCTCGTTTCTGCCTTTTACTCTTGCTTTTTCGAGAGCAGAAACTATTTTTTCGTCCGCAATAGAGTACTCCTTACATACAGAAACGGCAGCAAGTGCATTATATACGCTGTAAAAGCCCGGCATTGCAATTTTAGCATCAACTGAACCGTCTTTTGTCTTATAAGTAAAGCCTACACCGAAAAAGTCTGCCGTTCTGAGATTTTTAATATCATCTGCCGAAAAATCAGCATCTTCGTTGATTGAAAATGTAGCAAAGGGAACCGTTATTTCTTTTATTATCTCTTCTGAGAACAGGTCATCTTTATTAAATATTGCTTTTTTACATTTTTTGAAAAGCTGTTTTTTCCAGAATGAATATTCCTCGAAGCTGTCATGTTCTGCTCCTCCTATATGGTCGGGAGAAAGATTTGTAAACACAGCAGTTGAAAAGTCTATTCCGTCAACTCTGTGATTTTTAATGCCGATTGAGGACACCTCGATACAGGCGGCTTTACAGCCTGCATCTGCCATGAGTCTTAACAGCTTTTGTATCTCATAGGATTCGGGCGTGGTGTTTACGGTGGGAATATATTTTCCGTCAAAGTATGCGCCTACAGTTCCTATGACACCGCTTTTGATACCGCATTCGTTAAGACAGGTGCAAAGCATATGTGTAACTGTAGTTTTGCCCTTTGTGCCCGTAACGCCTATTACATCAATTTCTTTATCGGGATGTGAAAAGAAATTTCCGCTGATGTGAGCTAAAGTCTCTCTCGTATTATCCACATAGATACACAAGGCATCTTCGGGCAAAGATACTTCTTTACTTAAAAGAAAGACTCTCGCACCCAGAAGATATGCACTTTCGGCATAATCGTGTCCGTCTGAAAAAGCACCTACGAGAGCAACGAACATGGTGCCCTCTGCGGCATTTCTTGAGGAATATACGATATCGTCAATTTCAACATCCCTGAAATCGGGACATCTGTAATTTACATTTTGGAATACCTTAGATAAAAGCATACTGTATGCTCCTTTAATAAACACTCAGAAGCTCTGAGATAATTGTATTGGAAACGAGAAATCCTTTTGAAGTAAGAACAAAATTATTTCCCGTTATTTCGGCAAAACCGTTTTTTTCAAACAGTTTTGCTTTATTTATAAATGACGAGCTTTTATTTTCAAGGGATATCCCCTTATAGGTTCTCAGATGCAGAAGAATTTCTTCTTCCGTATCTCCGCCCTCACCGTCATAAATTGCTTTTTCACCTCTTATAAAGGCATCTATATCCCTCGGGAAATAAAAGCGTTTATTATTGTAAAAGGAGTGTGCGGCGGGGCCAAAACCGAGATAGGGTGCACCCTCCCAATATTTCATATTGTGTCTTGAATGAAAACCCTCTTTACAGAAATTGGATATTTCATAATGCAAAAAGCCATTTTCTTTAAGATAATGGGACATAAAAAGGTACATATCGCACACTTCATCCTCTGAGGGCAGAGTCAGCTTGTCCGCATTCTTATAATAAAATGTGCCTTCTTCGATTTTCAGCATATATGCACTTATATGGGGAACCGAAAGCGATAAACAGAAATCGAGAGTTTCCCGAAGCGACGAAAGACTGCTTTCGGGCACACCCACCATAACATCAAGAGAAATGTTTTCTATACCTGCCATTCTCGCATAATATACCGCATCTTCGACCTTTTTTGCATTCCCCTGTCTTCCGAGCTTTCGTCTTTCTTTATCTGAAGACGACTGCATACCGAGAGAAATTCTGTTAACTCCCGACTTAGAAGCCGACAAAAGAAACTCTTCTAAATTCGGTGACGAGGGATTACATTCTACGGTAATTTCGGGCTCTTCACATACATTAAAGCTTTCCCTTACGCTATCCATTATAATATCTAACTGCGTGGGAGATAAAAGAGATGGTGTACCGCCGCCGAAATAAATAGTATCTACAGCAATTTTACTGTCTTTTCCGACAAGCTCACTCATTCTCTTAAATGTTTTCATTTCATCTAAAAGCGAAAAAACATATTCATCGGGACAGCTTTTAGCATTCAATGAATAAAAATCGCAGTAGGGGCATTTTCCTCGGCAAAAGGGTATGTGAAAATAAAGCCCTGTTTTATCAGTCCTGTCCATCGAGCTTAAGTATTGCCATAAAGGCTTCCTGAGGCACTTCAACAGTACCGAACTGACGCATTCTCTTTTTACCCTCTTTTTGCTTTTCAAGAAGCTTTTTCTTTCGGGTAATGTCACCGCCGTAGCACTTGGCAAGAACGTCTTTTCTCATTGCCTTTATGGTTTCTCTGGCAATTACTTTACCGCCTATTGCTATCTGCACGGGGATTTCAAACATCTGTCTCGGAATATTATCCTTAAGCTTTTCGGCAATTTTTCTGGCTCTCGGATATGCTTTTTCTGAATGGATAATATATGAAAGAGCATCTATTATATCTCCGTTAAGAAGAACATCAAGCTTAACAAGATTTGATCTTTCATAGCCCTTAAGCTCATAGTCAAAGGAAGCATAACCTCTTGTACGGGATTTAAGTGCATCAAAGAAGTCATAAATAATTTCGTTAAGAGGAAGAATATAGTGAATATCAACTCTATCCCCTGAGATATAGTCCATATTCTTGAAAATACCTCTTCTGTCCTGACAAAGGTCCATGATAGTGCCTACATATTCAGAGGGTGAATAAATGTGTGCATCTGCAATGGGCTCTTCCACAAAATCTATTATTGCAGGGTCGGGATAGTTTGTGGGGTTATCAATGTCAACCACTGTGCCGTCTGAAAGATGTATTTTATAAACAACGCTCGGAACGGTTGAAACCAGATCAAGGTCATATTCTCTTTCAAGGCGTTCCTGAATAATTTCAAGATGTAAAAGTCCCAAAAATCCGCAGCGGAAGCCAAAGCCCAATGCACCCGATGTTTCGGGTTCAAAGGATAAAGCCGCATCATTGAGCTGTAATTTTTCGAGAGCTTCTCTTAAAGACTCATAATCAGCACCGTCTGCAGGGTAAATTCCGCAGAAAACCATGGGATTTACTTTCTTATAACCGGGAAGAGGCTCGTCTGCAGGCTCGTCTGCTTTTGTTACGGTATCACCTACACGGGCATCAACAACACTCTTTATTGAAGCGGTAATATAACCTACCTCACCCGCTTTAAGCTCAGATGTGCTTTCAAGAGAGGTTGCACCCATTCTGCCTACTTCAACAACAGTAAACTGTGCGCCCGTTGCCATCATTTTCATGGTGTCACCGGGACGAAGCACACCGTCCATAACACGGACATATACTATAACACCCTTGTAGTTATCATAAACCGAGTCAAATACAAGAGCCTTAAAGGGTGCATCATCGTCACCCTCGGGACAGGGTATGTATTCAACTATTTTTTCTAATACCTCTGCTACATTTTCGCCCGTTTTCGCGGAAACTCTCGGAGCTATGGAGCAGTCAAGCCCTATTATCTCCTCAACATCTGCACAAACTCTGTCGGGGTCTGCGGCGGGAAGGTCTATTTTATTAACAACAGGCACCAGTTCAAGGTCGTGGTCAAGTGCTAAATATGTGTTTGCAAGCGTCTGCGCTTCAACACCCTGTGTTGCGTCAACTATCAGCACAGCACCCTCACATGCTGCGAGTGAACGGGATACCTCATAGTTAAAGTCAACATGACCGGGAGTGTCTATGAGATTAAGCTCATAATCCTTTCCGTCAGAAGCTTTATAATGAAGAGTTACGGCTCTCGCTTTAATTGTGATGCCTCGCTCCTTTTCAATATCCATATTATCAAGTATCTGCTGCTGCATATCACGCTTAGCGACTGTTTCGGTAAGTTCAAGCAGTCTGTCAGCAAGAGTGGACTTGCCGTGGTCGATATGTGCAATTATTGAAAAATTTCTGATGTGTTCCTTTTTAACTTTCATACGAGTTTCCTTTATTAATGATTTTTATAAACAATAGAGCATAAGCGAAACTATGCGAAGCTCTTCAGAACTTCTTCACTATTCACTATTACTTTTTACTTTCAAATCTCATAAAGTATCTTTATGAGATTTGAAGCCCTGTCCTAACACCTCGGAGGAATCCGTGATTATTATAAACGGCTTTTCGTCGTAATTTGCCACTACTTTTCTTACTCTTGAAACTTCATGTGTACGGACTACGCACATCAGAAGCTTTTTATCCTGACCTGTATATCCGCCCTGTGCAGGAATTACGGAAACGCCTCTTCCGCAAATAGCAATTATATCCCGTGTTACCTCTTCGTGGCTGTCGGTAAGAATAAACAAAAGCTTGGAATGGCTTCTGCCTGCTACTATATAATCCACCGCAAGAGAAGAAAGGAAAACAATTATTATTGAATAAAGTATGCTTTCGACACTTTTATAGACTATACCTGAAAGCAAAACTACAACAAAGTCGCATATAAGAATAAGTCTGCCGACGGAAAGGTGTGGGAATTTAAGTCTTAAAAGACGGGCTAAAATATCAAGTCCGCCCGTTGTGGCACCGCCGAGGAAGACTATTCCCAGTCCCGCACCTGCTATGATGCCGCCGAAAATAGCGCCGACAAGTTTTTCTTCACCTGCAAAAAACCAACCGTATTTTTCGCCGAGCGTTGCAAGAAGGTCAATAAATACGGAAACTAAAGCCGTAGAAAAAACAGTTCTTGCAATAAAACGGAACCCGAATTTTTTCCATGAGATAAGAAATAAGGGGACATTTGCAAGAAAAACAAACATACCTGTTGATATTGCAGGAACCATGTAATTAATAAGAATACCAAGTCCCGTAACACCGCCTGCTGCAAACTTAAGAGGAGTTACAAATAGAGAGACTGCCACAGAATACATAAATGCACCGAGAACACACATTAACAATTCTGTCGCTGTGGCGGTTATTTTTTTAATTTTCTGTTTTTTGTCAGTGCTGTTCATATTTTTCACCCTGTTCAATAATTAAAGAAAACAGATAATTAAGCCTACCATAATCTTTTTTTAAGTATAAAAAACCAATGAGCGCCTCAAAGCCCGTGGATTTGTGATATTGGGCTTCGGATTTATTTTTAGGTGTATGAGCAGAATGTGCATTTCTGCCTCTTTTGAAGACTGAAATCTCTTCTTCACTCAAAAGCGGAAGTAATATATCCATTGTATTTGCCTGAAAATCCGCATTAACAAGCCTTACGCAGTCCTTGTGCATTTCTTTTACTCTGGCTTCTCCTTTTGAAAGAATATACTTTCTTATAAGAAGCTCGTATACCGCATCGCCGATAAAAGCAAGAGAAAGACCGCTGAGACTTCTGTAATCGGTTTCTTTTAACAAAACATCCAAATTTTCTAAATCAAGGAACATACTGGAACTCCAGGTCATAAATAATTACGGTGTCACCCTCCTGAACGCCTCTGTTTCTGAGCTCTTCAAAAATACCGCTGCTTTCAAGCACTCTCTGAAGATACTGAAGTGATTCGTAGTCATCCATGTCCGTTTTATTAAGTATTTTAAGAAGCCATTCCGCTTCAATATAGTAATCTCCGCCCATTTCGGTGATCTTAAAGCCTGTATCCTTCTTCTTTTCGAGAATTTCCATGGGAACACCCTCGGATTCAAAACGCTTTATGGGAGGAAGCTCGTTAAGCTTTGCAGCTACGGCATTGATAAGCTCCTGCGTTCCCTCCTGAATGGGGGCTATTATTTCAAAATACTGAAGTCCCTGCTCTTCAATGAATTTTCTGAATGTTTCAAGCTGTTCATCTGTTGCAAGGTCGATTTTGTTTGCGGCAACTATCTGAGGACACTTTGTAAGCTCGGGATTGAATACCTCAAGCTCTTTATTTATTATCTTGAAATCTTCAATGGGATCTCTGCCTTCGCTTCCCGAAACATCTACTATATGAACAAGCATACGGCAACGCTCAACATGACGAAGGAATCTGTGACCAAGGCCGACCCCCTCACCTGCACCCTCAATAAGTCCCGGAATATCAGCCATAACAAAGGAGCTTTCGGGTCCCATTCTTACAACGCCTAAAACGGGAGTAATAGTTGTAAAGTGATAGTTGGCAATTACGGGCTTTGCTTCACTGACAACAGATATAAGAGTGGATTTTCCTACATTCGGGAAGCCTAAAAGTCCGACATCCGCTAAAAGCTTCAGTTCAAGTATTACTTCCCATTCTTCACCGGGATAACCGTCACGGGCAAAACGGGGAGCCTGACGGGTTGGTGTTGCAAAATGCTGATTGCCCCAGCCGCCTCTGCCGCCTTTTGCACAGATAAAGGGCTCATCACCCGACATATCTGCGAGCACTGCACCGCTTTCGGCTTCCTTTATTATTGTTCCTCTGGGCACACGGATAGTAAGGCTTTTTCCGCTCTTACCGCTTCTTCTGCCGCCTTCTCCGTTAGCTCCGTTTTCTGCTGTGTATTTTCTTTTGTAACGGAAATCTGCTAGAGTTGCGAGATGATCGTCTGCAACAAATATGATGTCGCCGCCTTTTCCGCCGTCACCGCCGTCGGGACCGCCGGAGGCTACATATTTTTCTCTGTGGAAAGCAACTGCTCCGTTACCGCCGTTACCTGCCTTTATCTTTATTTTCGCTGAATCAACAAACATTTATATTATTTCTCCTAATCATAGTTATACATAGTATATTTTAGCACACGAAAAAGTAAATATAAATAGGAATTTTGAAAAAATCGGATTTTTTCAGGAAATTTCCCAATTTGCGAAATAAATCGAATGTTGTTTTAACTTCAAGTCAATAAAAACCGAAAAAAAATGTTCGGAAAGTTATTATTTCTTTTTTTGTCAAATGTGTTGACAACCACAATATATTGTGTTATAGTCACACTAACAAACACAATTGCTCATTCAGTGTCCCATTCTTGGTACTAATTTTCGACATTTTCCGAACATTTGTGTTGACAAATGGATTTTTATGAGTTACAATACAATCACAGAAACAAAACAAATGTTCGAAAATATCTGAAAGGAATGAAATATTATGTCAACTACTCTTTCAATTATAATTTTATGTGAGGTTATATTCGCACTCTTTATCGTTTGGGGCTTTATGCACGAGGAGCTTTTTGTAGCTTTTGAGGATAAAATAATTTTTGCAGTTTTAAGAAAAATAAGAAGCTCAAGATCTTCCCGCGAAGCACTCAGAAGAGAAAAGCTCAATGAAAAGGTTTATTATACTCCCGTAAAGCCCACCGCAAACAAAACATCATCAAGAGATACTGCGGCTTAATTTACTATTTTTCATTTTTACTCCCCATTTTGTATACCCCATCTTTCTTATTATCCTTTACAAACAGAAAACACCGCCTTACCGGGGCGGTGTTTTCTGCTTCAGATTGCCGAATAAAGTACAGGACCGTGTATGACAGTTACAATAAAAATAAGTTAAATCAAAACAATAAACTATCATCATAATATTTTCCCGACACAAACAATGTTTGTATCGGGTAAAGTCATACACTTTCCGTTTTTTCTCCCTCTCGCAGTACCTTTGTACGGCTTCGGGGCGAAGAAAACAAAATCCTGTACCTTTTTCGAAATCTGCCAGCTTGTCGAAAAATACTTTTTCGATAAGCTGAACAAAAAACACCACCTTATGGGATACACTTCATAAATAAGTGCTCTCCCATTTTCTTATTATATCAAAAATGACACTTTCGATTTGAAAGTGTCATAATGGGTTACATACTTTTAAAATCACCTATCTCAAGAATAAGAACAATAAGTGACATTGTGATACAGGTCTCACAGTGGTATTTTGCCTTTCGGCAAAGTGATATTAAAACCTTGCGGTTTCAGTTATATTATATTCGCCACTTTAACAGTCCGGAGGACAATATCACGATGCGCAGCATCATATAACTGCGAAGCAATATAACTCGCCGTTAGGCGAATATAACTGAGGCGCACGTCTTTACAAAGTGCGCCTCATCGGGGCGGTGTTTTCTGTTTCTTTTTTAATAAAATTAACCATACGATACCGACAACAATACTTATAATCGAGAAAAGCTGCCAGAAATTCATACCGAAGAAATATGTTCTTTCTTCAAGGGGATAACAGCGCAAAAACTCAACCAAAAATCTCATTATGCCGTAAAGGATAATAAACAACGGATAGAGCGTTCCTTTGCGGTGTTTTTTATTCATTAAAACAAAATAAGCTGCTATACAAAGTATAAAACACAGAATACTTTCAAGAAGCTGTACGGGAAAAACCGTGTGATCTTCAAACTGTGTTGTAACACCGACGGCACATTCTATTCCGTAGCAGCAGCCGTATACGGCACAGCCGATTTTAGAACAACCCAGAAGTGCATATAACCCCGGGGTAAATATATCGGTTATATTCTTATAGTCTCCTCCCAGATATTTTACGGGGAAGTAAATAAACACGGGAGTAAAGAGAAGTCCTCCGAAAATACGAAGACGGCTCATAGAATACGGAAGGCCCGTTAAGGACATTATAAAATTCTGAAGCTGTGCCATTAAAACAGCACCTATTATTCCCGTTATAAGAGCAAATGAAATAAATATAATTAAAGTTTTTTTCGGAAGAGCTTTTTTTCTGCCGATAATAAAGCCAATAAAGGCAGAAAGCACTGCACCCAAAAGTATACAAAGATAATATATTATAAGTTTTATATCCATATTACTCTGTTATAAAATCGGGATAGAGATCAGATTCGATATAATCTACACCCATAAGACGGCAAAGCTCCAATTCATGAGGCTCATTTGCAGTCCAAAGACCTACTTTAAGACCTTTTGCATGAAAATCATCAACAAGTGACTTATAAATTCCCGAATGTGCCATATCAATATCGAAACCGAGTTCAAGACACTTATAAACATCCTCATCGGGTCTTCCGCAGGTGAGCATTATCTCTAAATCGGGGAATGCTTCATGCGCTCTTATGAGATTATCAAGGTCAAAGGACTGAAGCGAACACATTTTAAGGTCATAAACTTCTTTTGCCAATGTGAATGCTTCATTAATTTTTTCGTCGGGGAAATAACCCTTGAATTCAATGAAGCATACCATATTGCCCTCACGGCAGATTTCAAGATAACGCCTGAAGGTGCAGATATAAATTTTGGTATCTGTAAAGGAGTTCTTCAAAGGCTTAGCGATGAGTTCTTCATATGTTGCATCACTGACAGTAAGTTCCGTGCCGTCTTCAAACACTGCGGTTTCGTTGTGATTTACAACGAGCACACCGTCTTTTGTTATTCTGACATCTGTTTCAATTCCTCCGAAACCGGCTTCAACAGCTTTTATAAAAGCTTCCTCTGTATTCTGTAAATATTTTCCGCTGTAGCCTCTGTGGGCAATAAAACAAGGTTTCATAATTTTTCCTTTCTTATAAGCTCTTCGATATTTTTATAAAATGCGTAAAAGCCGAGATCATTGGGATGACAGCCGTCAACGGTGGCATTTTTAAGACCTATTTCGTCATAAAATCTCTCACCGTCAAGAAAATAAACATTCTTATCTCCTGTGGCTTTTGCGTTTTCATAAGTTCTTTTTATTATCTCTTTTCTTCTTTTAACATTTTCTTTTCCGAAAACATTGTCGGAAACACTTATCATAACAATCGGCACTTCGGGTTTTAATGCTCTTATTTCCTTAAAGAATCTTTCGTGAGTATCTTCAAGAAATTCGGCAGTAGGAGCATTATGATCATAGTCATATATAAATAAGCTCATGGGAAGCTTTCCTATATAATCTGACATAATTTTTTCTGCCTTGCAGCTCCCCGAAAAGCCGAGATTGAGTATCTCACGGGAAAGAGCACGTGAAATCATATTAGGATATGAATTTCCCGGATGAGAAGCACATCCTCCCTGTGTTATTGACGAGCCGTAGAAAACAATGGGAAGCTTATCATCGTAGTTATCCCCCTCTTTAACAGAAGAATTTTCTTGGAGGGATATATATACTTCTTTTACATTATTATATAAGGGAAAATTTATAAGAACATCTTTTTCGCCTTGCGGCAAAGTCAGCTCTCCCGACCATGTCCCCTTATACTTTTCAACTGAAGGTGCTCTGAAAACACCGCAAAATTCGCCGTCACAGTAAATATCAAAAGAGGATGCCCCCGTAAGCGGCATATGATCCATATAATACACATCGGGAAGTGTAGCCGTCAGAATAATTTTAACAGAATCAGTACGAAATCTTACACATCCGCCCGATGTGTTGTAATTAAGAGCAGCGACACCCTCAGAAACGCTATCTGCAATATCTGTATCCATTCGGTAAAAGCCTTTTTTGCCGTATTTCAGTCCGTAGATATGAAAAGGCGCTTTATGAATATCATAGGTTTTCATCCCTTTGAACTCAGGGATTTTCACTTTGAAATTCTTATCGAGATCTTCAAGTTTCTTCATTGTTTTTTTCCTCGATTATTATTTCATTTTTACCTGCCGTAAGAGAGATTTCCGTATCCTTATATCTGAAAATACCCTCTTTCGGAAGCTCAATATCAAACTGAGCGCTACTTTCAGTGTAGCTTATTGAAACGGAGATTTCCCCTGCAGGAACTGTTATTTTACCGCCAAATGTCCCCGTCATTTTTATATCCTTGGGAGCTATCACGATTTCGGCATAACCGTAAGAGTCTTTTGGCTGTGAAATACCGAGAATATATTCAAACAGATATGAAACCACCGCACCGAACATCGGGTGGGAATGTGAACGCTTACCTGTCCAGTATTCCCAAAGGGTAGTAGCACCCTGATTCATAATATTACCGAATGAATATTTACCCTCAGAGGCAAGAAGCCTTACCGCAATATCTCCTCTGCCGTTTTTGAAAAGAACTCTTGTAAGAATATCCGTTCCGAAAATACCGGTATTATAATACATATGCTTTTCGTCATATTTCGCGCACATATTGATAAATGTTTTCTTTGTTCCGAGTCCTATATCAATTGCAAAGGCGTTTGCACCCTGAATATTCTTTGCAAAGTCCCCTGTTTTGGGGTCAAAATATCGCTTTTTAATTGCAGCAACCAGAATTTTTCTTTTATCTTTAAGAGCCTTTACATCTTTGCCCGAAAGCTTCAACACATCCTTGCAGTAAAGAATTTCATCAATATGCTTTATATAGAAGTATGTATTGACAAAGGGCTCGGGAATTCTGATTTTTGTGGGTGTGCACCAGTCCCCGAGACACCATTCATCGGGAATATCCGTCCATACAAGATTGCCTCTTGAATGAGCATCAAGATACTTAAAATAATGAAGCATCTGAGGATAGAGCTTTATCATATATGAGGGGTCGCCATAGTGCTTATAGTACATAAAAGGCACATGGACTATAGCACCGCCCCAGCCGCCGGGGCCGCCGCCCGAATGTGTGTAGGGTGCGGTATTCTGCACATGACCCGTTAATCTGTCCTGACAGTCCGAAATATCCTCTATCCACTTATCGTAGAATTTTTTCACATCCATTGTTGTCATAACAGCATCACATGCAAGCTGACCGTCACCTGTATAGCCTCTTCTTTCAAGATGAGGACAGTCTGAGGGAATACCTGTATGCATATTTGAAAGCTGAGTATTTATAAATGCATCATATAGCCATTTAAGAACCTTGTTATCCGTATCAAAAGAAGAATTAACATCTACATCCGTATGGATAACATCAAAACGGATAACCTTTATATCAGAGGGCACTCTGAAAAATCTTGATGCGTGCCAAGTAAATACCTGTGAAGCCTCTCTTTCGGTGTCACCGCAGATAAACTGAGCTTCCTGCTCCATTATCTTTGTAACTTCAAGTTCATTTGAATCCGTTTTTTCTTCGCTGCCCGTTATTTTTATAACTCTTCCCTTCCCCGCAGGCAATAAAAGCACGAGATTACCGCTGCTGTGTTTACCGATATCGTAAATTTTATAATCGTCCGTAGCTTTAATTACGGCAGGATAAAGAATATCCTTTACTCTGTCGGGGGGACAGTCACTTGTCATATACCGTGTTTCGGGGAATTCGCAGACCGATGCATTTTTCCAGCTGCTGCAGTCGGTTTCGGGATAAAGCCAATCCTCAGTATAATCTGTAAAATCCTGTGTTTCACCCTCTGTAAGATCGTATACTTTTATAAAGCCCTCTTTATATAAAACGGTTTCATCGGAATTTATAAAGGTGACATTTCCGTCTTTATGAGTAAGAGAAAGTGAAAAAATCAGCTTTTTATCTCCGAATCTCTCCTGATGTGTACAGGCATACCAGCCGTTGCCCAGCATAAAGCACAGGCTGTTTTTTCCGTCAGAAATAAGCGGCGTAACATCATATTCTGTAACATAAATTCTGTGTGCAGTTTCCTCTTTCCATACGCCGTTTTTTCTTATAAGCTCTCTCTTATGAAAATCTGTGTTGAGAGGAAGAAATCTGTCCTCAGATATGAGCTTTCCGTTTATGTAGCCTTCAAAAAACCCGAGTCCTATAACGCTAAGCTTTGCCTTTTCAATATTCTTGGCGTCAAAGTCTTTTCTTGCAAGTACAGAAACAGGATTCTCAGAAAATTCAACCCAGTCTGCCGAGCCGAAATATTTTTCTTTATTCATACTTCCTCATCCTCCCTTTTCGGATATTATACAAATATATAATATTCCCGAAGACTCAAAATATCAAGTCTTCGGGAATATATTACGGTAATTTAATTGTAATTTCGTGATGGCCTTCTGAAATCTCGGCTCCTGCCATGTAGCCTGCAATAGTGAGAGTTTCAACCCTCTGTCCGTCGATTTCTATTTCAATATCAGCGGCAGGAAGTGATATTATGAGAATGCCGTCTTTCACACTGTCAACGGTTCCCTTTATTTTTGTTTTACCGAAATCGATTATTTCGGTCTTACTTTCAAGAATATTTCCGATACCCTTAAGGAATTCTTCGGTATTGAGAATATACCCTTCTCCCTGTCGGTCGACAAACTGTCCGTTACCCTTTATAACATCTAAAGAGCCTGAAATCTTTTTGAATATCTCATTAGTAAAGGCGTGACCTTGAAGGGACATATCAATATTCAGTGTATCCTTGTCACCGACATAGAAAAGCGGTAAGACTGCCTTATTTTCATTGATATATAAATATCCTGCTTTGCCGACATTTTCAGACACTGTATCGGCATCATCATATTCAGAAACTATATATCTTACACCGAAAAGAGAATTCAATACGGGAT
Organism: Clostridia bacterium; assembly: GCA_017513525.1. Classification (GTDB taxonomy): domain Bacteria; phylum Bacillota; class Clostridia; order Oscillospirales; family Acutalibacteraceae; genus RUG806. Next base: position 25,840 of record JAFXFC010000020.1, on the reverse strand, counting down.
TGGGGATATATTCGATGCTGACATTTTTTGCATAAACACTCATTCCGAGCTGAGTAAAGAATTTGTAACAAGCACCCGACATTGTTGAAGAATAATGAGAAATTCCGTTGTAGCCGTAAAGCTGACCGCCGTTGTAGCGGTGAGAGCCGAGCTCCACTCTCCAGAATTCGTTTTTATTCTTATCGCTTGTGTAGTTTTCTCTGACTTCTTCAAGGGCATCATCGTTTCTGAGAACAGATGCGACGGAAACTGTTCTTGTATCGGCACATATTTTGTGTATAGCATTGGCAGTAATTTCCGTTCCGATAAGTGCACACAGAATTACTGTTACAAACAACCGCATGTCTTCTTTCTGAACACCTTCTTTAAGAAAAGTCATAAATCCCTGATACGCTATTACAAGACCTATGAAAATAAACAGGAAGCTTTGTCTTCCGGGAAGCTGATTCGGGAAATGGAAGCCGTGCCAGATAAAATCCAAAAGATTAAAATTGAAGGATACGAACATAAATATCATAAGAAAAGCATATGAGAGCTTTTTCTTAAGAGGGATTTTTGATATTAGTGCAAACACTGTAAGCACGGCGGGGATTATTCCGAAATAGATGTTAGGTGCTTCGAAAGCGAGAGAGGACTTTTCAAACGGAAGAAGCATTGCGAGCATTTCAGAAAGTGAGTGATACATCTTAAACTGTGTTCCGAAGCCTTTTTCGGAAGCGAGAGTATTGCCGATTGCTCTGAGAAGAGGTAAAAGCACTCCGAGATTAAGAAGTCCTGCAACGAGAGAGCATATACCGAAGCGAAAAGCACTCAAAAACCACTCTCTGATGCCCTTCCATTCAGAAAATGATAGCATAAAGAACCACAATACGGCGAAAAGACAAACTGCATATGCGATATAAAAGTTAGAATATATGGTAAGAAACAGAGAACCTGTATATAAAAGCACTCCGCCCTTACCGTGATATACTTTTTCAATACCCAGCAGCACCAGAGGGAGAAAAACCACAGCATCCATCCACATGAACTGGTTTATGAATGCGAGTGTATATCCCGAAAAAGCGTAGCCGAGAGAAAAGACTATCATAGGATAGCTTCTTTTGCCGTAATGAGAGCTGAGATAATAAGAAAAGGTAAGCCCTGCAAGAGCAAAACGGATAAATACCATCATATCCACCTGCGAGGGTGTCAGTTCTCCGGGAAGCAGAAAAAGAAGATACCACAGAGGACTGTTTGTATAATATGCGCTTTGTGCAGTAAGGTCAAAGCCCAGCGCACCCGTAAAGGAGTAGCTCGTATCAAAGCTTCTGAAGGCTCGCTTCATTTCACGAAGCATGGGAAAATACTGTCCCCATGCATCTATTGCCATGAGTGTGTTTTCACCGAAGGGTGCTATCTTTCGGGCAAATGCCGCAACAAGAATTATCACAAACGGTACTAAAAAAGCAAGACAGTAAAACCAAAGACACGATAGCCTGTCCTCTTTCGTAAGCGGGCTTTTTTCCCGTTTATATTTTGGAAAGATATCCTTAATAAAAGATTTTATCATAATTATAAGCTCCGTTTTCAATTATGCTTCACATTATACTTATATATTCCTTAATTTACAAGTCTTCTTTTTTTAAGTATTCCTTAATATTGTTGAACGGCTGCCGCTTTTATGCAACAGCCGTCTGTTTATTTAAGTGTTACTATGGTAACTCCGTTTTCACCCTCGCCATAGATACCAAGGCGGTAGGATTTAACGAATTTATTTGATTTTAAGTGCTTCTGAACAGCAGCTCTCAGCGCTCCCGTTCCTTTTCCGTGAATAACGGTAAATTCACCGATATTTGCCATAAGCATTGAATCAAGGAAGCTGTCAAGGGTAAGAAGTGCTTCATCTACCGTCATACCTCTGAGGTCACAGCGGTTATCGGCACTTGCAGTAAGACGCGATTCCATTGAACCGCTTCTTGAAAGAGAGGCGGTTTTTTGCTTATTCTCTTTCTTCTTTTCAATGAGCCTGAGCTTTAAAACAGAAACACGCATTCGAAGTGCACCCGAAAGGACTTCAACCTGTTCACGCTTATCGGGAAGAGAAAGAACCGAGGCTTCTTTTCCGAGCTCTGTGAGTAAAACCGTATCACCCACCTGAAGGGGTCTCGGAAGCACATAGTCAGCATCCTCATAAAGAGAGGTTGTAACGGGATTTACGGTTCTGTCAATATCCGAAAGACCCTTTTTCATGGCCTGCTTTGCTCTTCTTGCAAGCTCTCCCGCATCCTTGGTGCTCTTCATCTCCTTACGGAGATTATCTATTTCCATAAGAAGCGTATTTGCTTCCCGTCTTGCCTTTTCGGTAATTTTAAGAGCCTCGCCCTGTGCTTTTTCGTATTCCTTCTGGCGGAGAGTTTCAGCTTCCATGAGTTTTTTCTCGGCTTCCATGAGCTTCATCTCATATTCGGAATGAGTTTTTTCTGCTTCAGCCTTTTCCTTTTCCATCTGAAGACGGGATTCTTCAAGAGAATCAACAACATTCTCGAATCTTATATTCTCGGTTGAAACGAATTCGTTTGCACGTTCAATAAGCTCCTTATCAATTCCTAGTCTTTCAGAAATTGCAAAGGCATTACTTCGACCGGGAACACCTATTAAGAGTCTGTAGGTGGGGCGAAGTGTCTTTACATCAAATTCACAGCTTCCGTTTTCTACTCTTTCGGTTTCAAGAGCATAAGCTTTTAATTCCGCATAGTGAGTGGTTGCTGCAATTTTAGCACCGTTTATATGCAGTCTTTCAAGTATTGCAATAGCAAGTGCCGCACCCTCAACAGGGTCGGTTCCTGCTCCCAGCTCGTCTATTAAAACAAGGCTTTCATCATCTGCGTTTTTCAGTATATCGACGATATTTACCATATGCGATGAGAAAGTTGAAAGTGACTGTTCAATGCTTTGCTCATCGCCGATATCGGCAAATATTTTCTTGAATACACATATTTTTGAATTATCCGCCGCAGGGATAAGAAGTCCGCAGCACGCCATAAGGGTAAGAAGTCCCACTGTTTTTATTGAAACCGTCTTACCGCCCGTATTGGGACCTGTGATAACAAGAGTGTCGAATTTTTCTCCGAGAGTTATGTCCGTTGCTACAACCTTTTTCGGATCTAACAGCGGATGCCTTGCTTTTTTAAGGTCAATAACACCTTCTGTATTGAGAATGGGGACACTCGCTTTCATCTTGTAGGCAAGCTGAGCTTTAGCGAATATGAGATTGAGTTCAACTATGGACTCAAAGTTACTCTTTACAGTATCGGCATATTCCCCGGCTTCGACGGAAAGCTCAGAGAGAATTCTTTCTATTTCTTCTCTTTCCTTGCCCTGTAAAACTCTTATTTCGTTATTTGCCTCAACAACAGCCATGGGCTCTATGAATACAGTAGCACCCGAGCCCGAGGTATCGTGAACAAGTCCCGGAACATCGCCTCTGTGTTCATTTTTTACGGGCACGACAAATCTGCCGTTTCTCTGGGTGATTATTGCTTCCTGTAAGAACTTCTGATAATGTGTACTTCTTACAAGACCTTCGAGCTTTTCACGGATTGACTGTGCCTGATTTCTCATTTTTCTTCTGATGTCCGCTAATTCCCTTGAAGCATTATCAGCCATTTCCTCTTCATTCAATATAGAAGTGAAGATATTGCTTTCAAGCATTTTATTGGGACACAGCGAAGAAAAATATACATCCAGACAGCTGTCTGCTCCCGGCTGTGAAAAACGCCATTCGTATAAAGAGCGGATAACTCTTAAAACCTCGCCTATATCCAGAAGCTCTCTCATTGTAAGAACACCGCCTGCGGCAGCTCTTGAAAGAGAGGAATTAACATTCTTTGCAGCTCCGAAGGAGGGACCTCCGAATTTTGCAAGAAGCACATAGGCTGCATTAGTCTGATTTATAAGAGCCTGTGCATCGTAAAGAACTGAGGCAGGCTTTAATTCCAGAGCCATTTCCTTGCTGTCTTTGATTGAAGCGAGCTCCGAAAGTGAATGAAGCACCTTGTCAAGCTCAAGTGCTTTTATATGTCTTTGTTCTGTCATTTTTTTCACCTGTAGCTGAAGGCGAATAATTAAACCTCGGTTCCTCCGAAAGGTCTTATGGCAAGGATATAGCATGAACCCTCACCGAAAATTGCCTCCATGCTTTTTTTATATTCATTTAATAAGCTGTCGGGCACAAATGCCTGTATTGTACCGGCAAATCCGCCGCCGTGAACACGCCATGCACCCTTACCCTTTAAGATAACTTCACTTACTGCAAGTGCAAGAGATACAGGCTGTGAAAGAGGAGCGGAGGAAGAAAATACATTCTGATTATACATATATGATGAGTAGCCTGAAGCTACGGTCAGAGCCTTGAAGGCTTCAAAGTCTCCGTTTTTAAGTGCTTCTGCTTCCTTTTCAACTCTCTTGTTATCCTCGAAGAAATGAATAGCTCTGAGAAGAGGTCTTTCACCGAGCTTCTCTTTAATTCCTGCTATATTTGAAAGAACATCCTCTTCGGTAATTTCACGAAGACAGGTCTTTCCGAAATATTCCGCTACAGCTTCCATTTCTCTTCTGATTGCGGCATAGTCATCTGTAAGGTCTGCATGGTCTGCTCTTGTGTCAACAATGCAAAGTGCATGTCCGCAGGATGAGAAATCAAATTCAACGGGAGTGATAACGGGAGTTTCGGGATTTTTGAAATCTATCTGAACAAAAGAGCCGACGGAGCAAGCCATCTGATCCATAAGTCCGCAGGGCTTACCGAAGAATTTATTTTCTGCATACTGTGCTATCTTTGCTATCTCAACGGGAGAAACCTTGCCGTCGTTGTAAAGGTAGCTGAGCATTGTTCCTACAAGAACCTCAAAGGAAGCGGAAGAGGACATTCCCGAACCTTTAAGAACATTATTGACTGTTACGCAGTCAATACCGCCTATATTGTAGCCGAGCTCCTTAAATCTTGCGGCAACACCTCTTACTAAAGAAGCGCTCTTTTCAAATTCCTTTGCCTGAGGCTCAAGGATATTTATATCTATAATATCGCCGGGATAGTTTTCGGAATATACTCTTATGTAGTGGTCATCTGTCTTAACAGCGCATGCTACTGCATCAAGATTTATTGCGGCTGCAAGAACCTGTCCGTGGTTGTGGTCGGTATGATTTCCGCAAACCTCTGTTCTGCCGGGAGCTGAGAAGAATCGGATATCCTCTCTGTCACCGAACTTATCCTCAAAAAGATGTGTGATATGAAGAAATCTTGCTCTTGCCTTTTCGGTTTCACTGCCGTAAAGACGGGAAAGTCTTTCATCAAAAGAACCTGAAGTTATTTCGTTTCTGATAGTATTAAGATTTGCCATAATATTTTAATTCCTTTCAATTAGTTTGCTGCTTAGATTTATCATTATTTTTTATTTTTGCCGATACTTGAAGAAATGCTCTCAGAACAAGAAGGCATATTCCCGTAAACACAAGAAGAACTATCATGGGGACAAAGAAATCTGCAGAGAACGGATCATATACATTGTTTCCTATAAAGGAATAGGAAATGAGCTTCGGAACATAAGCTCCCAGAGAAAGAAGCATATATTTCGGGAACGAGTATTCGAGAGAGCCGTAAAAATGACTTATTGTATTTATGGGTAAGGACGGCACCATGCGAAGCGCTAAAAGTATTATTGGATTGCCCTTTCCGTCCTCTTCCATGGCACTCATTACGGCAGGATATTTTTTTAATGCAAAATTTATCGTTCCCTCGCCCATTTCATAGCCCGTATAATATCTGAATGCGAAGGTAAACGCCATGCCCGCAAGATTTATAAAAAAGGACTGATACGGCGGAAAAACCATTGCCGTGATAATAAATATCATGGGATACGGATACATCATCGAAAGACTTCTGAGTAAAAACAAAAGGAAAATTACGATAAAAATAAGCCAACGGCTTCTGAGTGCCGCAACACGGATTTCAAAATCCTGAAGAATGTAAAGATACTCGTCATACTTCTCTTTTATCGCATCTATCTGCAAAAGGCATAGAATAACTATAAGCACCACCGCTACACAAAAAGAGAACACGGCAGAGCCTAAAAGTATTTTTGATATGGTTTTTTGTTTTCGTGCCTTTTTAGTCACATAAATCACCATTTTTCAGTATACTATAAATCTTTATGACGGTCAATAATAAATAATCATTAAAATAAAGTTGCTAACAGATAAAAAGTATGTTAATATTTCATTATTATGAATTTAACATGGAGAAAACAGTATGAATATTGTAATTCTTGACAGCGTAACTGCAAATCCCGGAGATCTCAGCTGGGATTTTCTCACAAAATACGGCAACTTAACGGTTTATGACCGCTCACCCGTTGATAAAATTTACGAAAGAGCAAAGGATGCGGATATCGTTATCCTTAATAAGACTCCCATGAGCCGTGAGACCGTGGAAAAGCTTCCCCGTCTTAAAATGATAGCTCTTCTTGCAACGGGATATAATATCATTGACTGTGAAGCCTGCGATGAAATGGGAATAAATGTAGTGAATATTCCCTCATATTCCGCTTCTGCGGTAGCTCAGCAGACCTTCGCATTCATTTTAGAATATGCCAACAGAATAGGACTTCATTCCGATTCCGTTTTATCGGGTGAATGGGCAAAATATCCCGATTTCTGTTATCAGCTGGCTCCTCTCAGAGAGCTGCTCGATAAAACCATAGGTATTATCGGCTTCGGAAAGATAGGCAGCCGTGTGGCTGAAATTGCAAAGGCTTTTGAAATGAAGGTCCTTGTTCACACCGCTCATCCCGAAAAATATTCAATGGAGGGTGTGGAATTTGTTGACAGGGATACACTTCTTAAAAATTCTGATATCGTATCAATTCACTGTCCTTTGACTCCTGAAACGGAAAAAATGGTAAATGCAGAATTCATCTCTAAAATGAAGGACGGCGCTTTCCTTGTAAACACCTCAAGAGGCGGTGAGCTTGACGAAGAGGCTGTTAAAGCGGCTCTTGATTCGGGTAAGCTTTCGGGCGCAGGTGTGGATGTTCTCTCCGTAGAGCCTCCCGTTCCCGAAAATCCCCTGTTCCATACCAAGAACATTTATATAACTCCCCATATTGCCTGGGCTTCTTACGATACAAGAGTAAGACTTCTTCATATACTTGAAGAAAATGTAAAGGCTTTCTGTGACGGAAGCCCCATTAATGTAGTCAATAACCCCCGTATGTAGTGAAAGTTGCAGTAATATTTTTAACTTTTTTTTGCGTTTTTATGTTAGTTTACCAAAGTTTTCGGGGTAAGTGAAAAATTTAACAAAGTCCCTTGAAAACTGCAAAAATTCGGATATAATATATAATGGAAAATTAAGGAACAAAGGTTTCTAAAAATGGAGGATATTTATTATGTCAGTTAAAGTTGCAATTAACGGTTTCGGCAGAATCGGTCGTCTTGCATTCCGTCAGATGTTCGGTGCAGAAGGCTACGAAGTAGTAGCTATCAACGACCTTACAAAGCCCTCAATGCTCGCTCAGCTTCTCAAGTACGATACAGCTCAGGGCGGCTACTGCGGTAAGATCGGCGAAAATCTTCACACAGTAAGTGCTGATGATGAAGCAGGTACAATCACAGTTGACGGCAAGACTCTTAAGATCTACGCTATGGCTAACGCAGCTGAACTTCCCTGGGGTGAAATCGGCGTTGACGTAGTTCTTGAATGCACAGGCTTCTACTGCTCCAAGGAAAAGAGCATGGCTCACATCAATGCAGGTGCAAAGAAGGTTGTTATCTCTGCTCCCGCAGGCAACGACCTCAAAACTATTGTTTTCTCAGTTAATGAAGATACACTTACAGCTGATGATCAGATCATCTCCGCTGCTTCCTGCACAACAAACTGTCTCGCTCCCATGGCTAAGGCTCTCAACGATTATGCTCCCATCCAGAGCGGTATCATGAGCACTATCCACGCTTACACAGGCGACCAGATGATTCTTGACGGTCCTCACAGAAAGGGCGACATGAGAAGAGCAAGAGCAGGTGCTGCTAACATCGTTCCCAACTCAACAGGTGCTGCTAAAGCTATCGGTCTTGTTATTCCCGAGCTTAACGGCAAGCTTATCGGCTCCGCTCAGCGTGTTCCCGTTCCCACAGGTTCAACAACTATCCTTACAGCTGTTGTTAAGGGCACAGATGTTACAAAGGACGGCATTAATGCTGCTATGAAGGCTGCTGCTTCCGAATCCTTCGGCTACAACACAGATGAAATCGTTTCTTCCGACGTTATCGGCATGAAGTACGGCTCACTCTTCGATGCTACTCAGACAATGGTAGCTAAAATAGCTGATGATCTCTATGAGGTTCAGGTAGTTTCATGGTATGACAATGAAAACAGCTACACAAGCCAGATGGTAAGAACAATCAAGTACTTCGCAGAACTTGCTTAAGTTTTCACTGAAATAAACTGATTTTATGGGCAGTCACTGTAATATTACGGTGACTGCCTTTTTTTAATTTATCGAAAAAAGCGCCGTAGTGCCACGCACAACAAATAGGGGGATTTTTGCGCCCCTTGATTTTTTAAACAATTTTAATAATTTGTAACCTTATTTTTTATTGACACTATCCTAAAAATTATGGTAAATTATTTATAAGGAAATTATATTTCCGAAATTAATTTACGGAGGCGATTTTATGACAGGTTTTTCCCCTGTGAAGAAGTTTTGTTTAAGTGTTTGTTGTGCTTTTCTTCTTCTGATTTATGCTCCCCTTGCCTGTGTAGTCGGAAATGACTTGTCAGATGAAATCGACTACGCACAGGCTGAAACACCCTGCTGTGAGCTTTGTGAGGAAGACGGCATTACCTGCGAAAATTGTATTGATGTTAATATTTAAACTATTATAAAAAACATCAAAAAAACCTTAAAAAACCTCTTGACAAAGGTATCTTTTTATAATATAATACCGCCTGTAAAGTTTGAGACTTTACAGGCTTTTTGTTGCAATAAAAGGGAAAGGGGTGCTGAAAAATGGCTAAAAATCTTGACATTACAATACTTCTTGATTTTTACGGTGATATGCTCACTCCGAAACAGCGTGAATTTCTCGATTATTACTATAATGAGGATCTCTCCCTTGCAGAGATTGCCGCTAATGTCGGCATTACCCGGCAGGGGGTCAGAGATGCCATAAAAAGAGCTGAATGTCAGCTTATTGAAATGGAACAAAGACTCGGTCTCGTTAAAAGATTCAAGGATGTTCAGAGCGGTCTTGAAGAAATAATCGAATGTGCAACAAAGATAAGCAACGAAAACAGACAGACAGGTCTTTCAAGAGAAATAAATGACCTGACAGTGAGAATAAAATCTATAGCTATGTCCTTATCGGAATAATACATATATAAGGAAAGGAAGTGACCTTATGGCTTTTGAAGGTTTGTCGGATAAGCTTGACTCTGCGTTTAAAAAACTCAGAAGCAAGGGTTCGCTTAATGAGGGCGATGTAAAAGAAGCTATGCGAGAAGTCCGTCTTGCTCTTCTTGAAGCAGACGTAAGCTATAAAGTTGCTAAAGACTTTACCGCAAGAGTAACTGAGAAAGCAATCGGCGCGAAGGTAATGGAAAGCCTTACACCTTCGCAGATGGTCATAAAAATAGTAAATGAAGAGCTGACAGCTCTCATGGGCGGCACACAGGCAAGACTGGCTTCTGCCTTACATCCGCCAACGGTAGTTATGATGTGCGGTCTTCAGGGTTCAGGTAAGACTACACACAGTGCGAAGATCTGTAAAAAGCTGAAAGCAGACGGTCACAGACCTCTTCTTGCAGCCTGCGATATCTACAGACCCGCCGCTATCAAGCAGTTACAGGTAGTCGGTGAACAGGCAGGCGTTCCCGTTTTTGAAATGGGCACCGAAAATCCCGTAGTAATCGCAAGAGAAGCAGTAAAGCTTGCTAAAGATAAAGGCTATGACTATGTATTCCTTGATACTGCAGGCCGTCTTCACATTGACGAGCAGCTCATGCAGGAGCTCAAGAATATAAAAGCAGAAGTAAAGCCCCACGAAATTCTCCTTGTTGTTGACTCAATGACAGGTCAGGATGCAGTAAATGTTGCATCAACCTTCAATGAGGCACTCGGAATTGACGGTCTTGTGCTTACTAAGCTTGACGGTGATACCAGAGGCGGTGCGGCACTCTCTGCAAGAGCTGTTACAGGTAAGCCCATTAAGTTTGTCGGTGTCGGTGAAAAGCTTGATGACCTTGATGTTTTCCACCCCGACAGAATGGCTTCAAGAATTCTCGGCATGGGTGACGTGCTCTCACTTATAGAAAAGGCAGAAACCACACTTGACGAAAAGAGAGCCGAGGAGCTTGAAAGAAAGCTCAAGCAAAACAAATTCGACCTTAACGACCTTCTTATGCAAATGGAAGAAATGAAAAAGATGGGCTCAATGAAGGACATTCTTTCAATGATTCCGGGACTCGGCAAGAAAATTAAGGATGCGGATATTGACGACCGACAGCTCGACAGAACAAAGGCAATCATTCTTTCAATGACTCCCAAAGAAAGAGAAAAGCCCGACATCATCAACCCTTCAAGAAAAAGAAGAATTGCAGCAGGCTGCGGCATGCAGGTTGAGGATGTAAACAGACTTTTAAGTCAGTATAAGCAGATGCAGAAAATGTTCAAGCAGTTAAGCGGCAATAAAGGCGGCAGCAAAAAGAAAATGCGCCGAATGATGCCCCCCGGCGGCTTCGGAGGAATGGGCGGAGGAATGGCCGGCGGCTTCCCCGGCTTCTAAAAAAGGTATTAGACACTAAGCCTTAAAGGCTATTGTTTAACATAGAAAATAATTTATTGGAGGAAATTAAAAATGGCAGTAAAAATTCGTCTTCGTCGTATGGGTGCTAAGAAAGCTCCCTTCTATCGTATCGTTGTTGCAGATTCAAGATATCCCCGTGACGGCAGATTCATCGAAGAAATCGGTTACTACAACCCCATGACTGAGCCTAAGACTATCAAGGTTGATGCTGACAAGGCAAAGCAGTGGATCGCTAACGGCGCACAGCCCACAGATACTGTTAAGGTTCTTCTTAAGAAGAACGGCGTTATCGACTGATAAAAATACCCCGGAGGCAAAAACAAATGAAAGATTTACTTTTGGGTATTGCAAAAGGTCTTGTTGACGAGCCCGATGCTGTATCAGTTACAGTTGATGAAGTAAATGAAGACGGCGTAATTGTATTCCATCTTCATGTTGCTGAAGGCGATATCGGCAGAGTTATCGGCAAGCAGGGCAGAATAGCTAAAGCTATCCGCACAGTTATGCGCAGTGCCGCTAACAGACAGGACATGAAAATTCAGGTCGAAATAGACTAAACAAAAAACGGCTTAACGCCGTTTTTTTGTTTTTAAATACCCTTTGACTTATACATATAATAGTTTTATAATACCAATATAAATGCAAAAAAGGAGAAAGTTATGAATTATTATAAACCACTTGCCGCTATAAGACACAAAATAATAATAGGCATCTTAGGTGTATCTGAGATTTTACATAAAATAACACGCGGGAAAAGACCGAAATTTCTGTTTTCTGCTAACACTGACCTTTCTTACATCGGATCAGACCTTAAAATTTTAGAAAAAACCGAGGACGAGGTTATTATTGCCAAAACCGACAAGAACGGTAATATTGACAACTCCGATTTCAAGATTATGACCGCAACGGATCTGCACCTCGGTTCCCCCGGGGCAGAACTTAACAACAAGACCATTGACCGCCTGGTCCGTCAGATACGGGACGAAAAGCCCGACCTTGTGATTATTACTGGGGACTGCATTCTTTCGGACTGTCAGCATATCGACTCTGTTCAGTTTTCCAAAATGATGGAAAAACTCGGTGTTTATTGGGGCTACTGCTTCGGCAATCACGAAACAAGAGAGGAAAAGGGCTTTTATAAGTATCAGCTTCTTCGCGGTATGCAGTATTACCCCCATTGCCTTACTCTTTTCGGAAAAGAAGAGCTTTTCGGTTTCGGAAACACTGCAATTCACATAAAAAACAGTGACGGCACATACTATAAGAGCCTGTATCTTTTTGACTCGGGCAGAGATATGATAGAGGAATATAATATCTCTCACAATGTTCCGAAGGAATTATGGTCGAATACATACGATTTTATAAAGCAGAATCAGATTGATTGGTACACAGGCAATATGAAGAAAACTCTTGCTGTCAGCCCCGAAAACAAATCAATCTGCTACATGCACATTCCCGTAAAGGAATATGAATATATCTGTGACAATTTCGGCGAATACGATTACCGTGATTCGGGGAAGACAAAGCTTCTTTACGGCACACAGTATGAAAGTGTCGGTTCTTCATACTTCAATTCAGGATTTTTTACTGCGGGCAAGGAAAAAGCAAATCTTCAGGCAATTTTCTCGGGTCACGACCATATCAATGACCTTTGTGCAATTTATGATGATGTGTACCTTGTTTACACTCAGTGCACAGGTTACAATACTTACAACATGACCGAAAAACTGAATTTCCCCGAAAAGGACTGTCACTACGGTGTGACACTTACAACACTCCATAAAGACGGTTCAATTACCGTAGAGCAAAAAAAGAATAACAGATACCTGTAAACAGAAAAAACACCCGTACAAAAAGAATTGCTCCGATTTGTGCGGGTGTTCTTGTTTTAATAATTTATTTATATGCCTCAATAATTTTCAGAACTGCACCTTCAAAGGCTTCGTCCATCATTTTTTCAAGGTCGGGAATCAAGCCTTCTGTTTCTCTCGCGTATGCCGGAGTAGGACGGGTTCTCGGATGCTTCGGAGTAAATACCGTACAGCAATCCTCATACGGACGGATAGATATATCAAAGGTATCAATTTTTCTTGATATTATTACTATCTCATTTTTATCCATACCAATACATGGTCTGAACACGGGAAGTGTTGCACATTCATCCGTGCATTTAAGTGCATGGATAGTCTGACTTGCAACCTGTCCGAGGCTTTCGCCTGTTACAAGTGCATCTGCACCCTGCCATTCGGCAATACGTGAAGCAAGCTTCATCATAATACGGCGCATTGTAACGGTAAACATTTCTTCGGGGCAGTAATCTCTTATTGCTTCCTGAATTTTTGTAAAAGGAACCGTAAAGAGGTTTATTCTGCCCGAATACATTGAAACCTTTTCAAGCAGTTCATGAACCTTCATTTCTGCAAGCTCCGAGGTATAAGGGGGAGAAGCAAAATGCACCGCAGTAAGGCGCACACCTCTTTTTGCTATCATATAGCCTGCAACGGGAGAATCTATACCGCCCGAAATGAGAAGACAGGCTCTGCCGGAAGTGCCCGTGGGCATACCGCCGGCACCCGGAAGCTGAGTTCCGTGAATATATACACCGTTATCTCTGACTTCAACCGCAACGGTGACCTCGGGATTATGAACATCCACCTTAAGCCCTCTTATTTTTGAAAGAAGAAAGCCTCCGACCTCGTCGCATATCTCAGGGGATTTGAGAGGAAAGTTTTTATCTGCTCTTTTTGCAGTCACCTTAAAGGTTTTTGCAAACATAAGCTCATCTTTTAAGTATTCGTATGCCGTATGTCTTATTACATCAATATCTTTTTCACACACAGCTGCTCTTGAGATACCGACTGTACCGAACACCTTACCGATTCTCGATACGGCTTCGTCAAGATCAATATCATCACTTTCGGGAGTTACAACTATTGTGGACTGTGCTTTTCTGAAAGAAAAAGAACCCAGAGTTGAAATTCTCTCCTTTATATTCTTTATAAGCATATCCTCAAATGTTGAACGGTTAAGTCCCTTAAGGGCAAGCTCACCGTCTTTAAGTAAAATAATTTCCTGCATTTTTATCTGTTTCCTTTATTATAATTTTGTTCTTATATTATTTACCGCATCGTTCACGGCACTTACAAATATTTCCATTTCCTGAGCTGTAGTATACCGTGACATACTTACTCTTACAGCCGAATCTATGACCTTTGCGTGATATCCCATATTTGAGAGAACCTCGCTTCTGTGTCCTTTTTTACATGCTGAGCCTGCCGATATATAAATTCCTCTTTCTGAGAGATAATTTATAAGCACCTGAGAGGGTATTCCCATAACGGACATATTTATTATGTAAGGCAGTCCGTCAGAAGGAGAATTTATCTGTACCTGAGGAATACCTCTTAGCATTGAAAGAGTATGATCTCTCAGCTTTTTCATTTCTTCATACTTCACCTGAAGTGGGGGTATTGCAGAAACAGCAGCACCGAAGCCTGCAATTGCAGGAAGAGGCTCCGTTCCCGAAAAGAGGTTGCTTTCCTGACCTCCGCCGAAAATTACGGGCTTTATGTTAAGATTTTTTTTGACATATAATGCACCCACGCCTTTTGGGGCATGAATTTTATGTCCGCTTACGGTAAGAAGGTCTATTCCCAATTTTGAGGGCTTTACCGGAATTTTTCCGAAAGCCTGAATGGCATCTACATGAATAAGTGCAGGGGAAGAAACCTTTTTTACGGCTCTTGAAATCAGATCAACCTGATTTATTGAGCCTATCTCATTATTTACGAGCATCATTGATACGAGAATCGTATTTTTATTAATTGCATTCAATAGCTCCAATGTGTCAAAGGTTCCGTTTTTTGTCGGAGCGAGTCTTACCACCTGAAAGCCCTGATCTTCAAGCACATCCATACATCTCTGAACGGACGGATGCTCAAGTTTTGTTGTTACTATTCTGTTGCCGAGCTTTCTTCGGGCATTTGCTGCGCCGAATATTGCCGTGTTATTTGCAAGTGTTCCCGAATGGGAAAAATATATTTCCGCGGGATCTGCACCGAGTGCCACGGCTACAGCTTTTCTTGAATTCTCAAGCACTGCTTTAGCCTTGACCCCGAAAGAATGTACTGCCGACGGATTTCCGTATATGTCCGTCATAACGCTCAGTGCAGCATTCGCCGCTTCGGGACACACTTTGGTTGTGGCAGAATTATCAAGATATATTTCCAAAGTATTATTCACCCTTTATAAGTTGTACTAATACATTATACTTGGAAAACCCTGAACTGTAAACTGTTTTTTATTAATAACTCTCAAATTAAATCAATGTAATGTATATCGCAATTTTTTTCGTCAAGAATAAAATATGATAATTTGTATTTTTGGAGCGATATATATGAAAAGGCGAAAAATAATAAAAATCGGAGCTTTTTCCGCGGCCTTAGTTATTTCTCTGACAGCTTGGGGAATTATCGGCAGTGTAAAAGCTCACAATTATAAAACACAGATAGACTTAAGTAACCAAAAGGCACTTACGGAGCTTTGCGAATATATGGACAGTATAGAAGTAGCACTCACCAAAAGTCTTTATGCAGGTACTGATTCGATGCTCGGAGTGCTGACCTCGGAACTCCAAAGGGACTCCGCAGGTGCAAAAGAAAGTCTTTCGGCAATCTCGGCAGGAGAAACTCAGCTTTATAACACCTATAAATTTCTTTCGCAGGTCGGCGAATTTACTGCCGCATTAAACCGTAAAGCCGCCGCAGGTGAAGAAATAACCGAAGAGGAAAGACAGACCCTTAAAACGCTTTTGGACTTTGCCGCAGGTCTTTCATTAAAGTTTGAGCATATGGCTTCGCTTTTATCCGCAGATTATTTTACCTTTGATGAAATTTCAGAAAGACTTCTTGAAACAGATGCAGGCAGTGAAAATATGGTTTCTTACCTTGAGAGCATTTCGGATGCGGAAATGTCCTTCGAAGACTTCCCGAGCCTTATTTATGACGGACCGTATTCCGATAACATTCTCAATAAAGAGTCACAGCTTCTTAAAAGCTCTAAGGAAATTTCTCTTGACGAAGCAAAAACCATTGCGGCAAAAGCAATAGGTGTTAAAGAAAACCTTCTTGTAGAGGATGAACAAACCTCGGGTAAAACTGCCGCTTACTGTTTCAGAACAGATGCTTATAATATTTCCGTCACCAAAAACGGCGGTTATGTTCTCGAAATAATGTCTGATGTCGCAGCAGGCGAAGAAAGACTGACTTCAGCGGATGCCAGCGAAAAAGCAAGTCTGTTTCTGAATTCCTTGGGATATTATGATATGGTATCCACCTATTCTGCCGTGAATGACGGTATATGCACCATAAACTTTGCTTATAAGCAGGGCTCATTTATCTGTTATCCCGATCTTATAAAGGTTTCGGTTTCTCTGACTGACGGAAAAATAACGGGCTTTGAAGCAACGGATTATATAATGAACCATATTGAACGGAACATCCCTGATTTCAGTATAACACCCGACGAAGCAATGGAAAATGTTGTGCCGACACTTACAGTAAAAAAGGTATCTGCCGCTGTTATTCCGACACCCTCGGGCAATGAAAGGTACACATATGAGCTTTTCTGCGAAGATAATGACGGTCAGCATATTCTCATATATAAGGATATCGAAACAGGTGATGAAGCCGATATTCTCATACTTCTTTATTCCGATAACGGAACACTTACAAAATAGAAAGGACAGATTTCATGAAAAAAACTTGCATTGTTCTTGCAATTGCGGTAATTGCTTTAACAGTTTTTCTTACCTCCTGCAAAAAAGACGGTACTGCAAATTACACCACTACAGTTCCCGATACCACAGATTCCTTAAGAGATAATATTTCCGAAGCCGCATCTGATATGGGAGAAAATATTTCAAACGGACTTGAAAACGCATCCGAAACACTCTCAGATATGGGAGAAAGCCTTTCAGAAAACATTTCAGATATTGGAGAAACTCTTTCCGAAAATGTTTCTGATGCCATGGAAACCGCATCCGACAGACTTGATGACATGAGCGAATCAGTTTCAGACGGTATGAATGGCTAAAAAAATACTGTACGGTTAAAAGTGCCGTACAGTATTTTTCATTAAAATGATGACAAATCTATTTTTCTGTTTTTCTTCCCGTTTCTGATAGTCAGGAAGTAAAGAACATTGAAAAGAACGAAAGCTATAAGGGTAAGCAGAAGAACCGTAAGTCCGCCGCCTTGGAATTTTGCCTCAAAATCTGCAGTATTTTTTATTCCTTCAAAAGGAAGCTCGTCATCTGTAAAGAAATAAACGATTGAAGTCACAAGGAAATATACGGGGGCAGCTTTAATGCAGAACTGTTTTACAGTAGTACCGAAGGGCATTTTTTCTTCTGTAAGTAACCCTCTGAAAAGAATAAGAGCTGCTACTCCTGCAATAACCGTCAGAACCACCGTAATTACGGTCCCCGCAGTGTCTTCATCTGAAACCAGACCGCCTTCAAACAGATGTGTTCCTATTCTCATACCGAGAGGTCTTAAAACCGTAACGGCAAAACCGAAAGTAACTACGGCGAATGCCGTAAAGAGATAATGCAGTTTCCTGTTTTTAATGGGAAGTATGGGGGTAAAGGGTTCTTCTTCAATATATTTTTTGGGGATACATTGAAGTATCAGCATAATTCCAAATCCCAGTAAGAAGCCCGTAAAGAATTCCCACAGTGACCATGAGGGGGCCTTGATCCATAAAGGCACAGCGTCTCCCAACGGGATAAGTCCCTTGTCGGAGTCGATAATAAGAAACACATCTGCTATTGTTATTGAAAGTGAGCAGACAGCATTTATAAGAAAAGAAATAAGAGCCGTGAATTTATCCTTTAATATAACTAATGCGGCAATGGAAGAAAACAGTGCACCGAAGGCAGCAGACATAACATCGATGCTTGTGAAATAGTTTCTCGCAAAGGGTATTTTTTTAGCCCATGCGGCAGAACCGAATTCCTTTATATATGCCATCATCGGAGAAATATCTATTCCTCTGTCACTAAGCCCTTCTTTACAGAAAGCCACCGCTTCGGGATGAACGGCTTCAAGAATAAAGTGCGACAAAGAGAACTTGAAAATATAAGTAACAATATAAAATACTGCTATTAAAATCAGATAATGCTTTATTTTATACTCTTTTTTTGAAAACAGTGAGCCTATTATAAGAGCGAATAAAGGCATCCAGCCAAATCCTAAAAACAGCATCATATAAAGGCCGTGCATGGGGTCAATTTCAACTAATCTTGCTGCACTCTCCCCTGTGAATTCTGCAGTGCTTGTAAGATAACCGCCCATCTGAGAATTGAGCGTTCCCCAACCGCCGTTTGTAATACCTAAAAGCAAAACGGCAATCGGTATCATTTCATAAGTCATTTTGCGTCTTTCACCGAAAACGGCAAATATGAAAAGGGTGAGCATAACACCGACTGCAAACATACCCCACATAGAGCCCCAGCCGTGATCTCCTCTTACTCTCCACATAAAGCCTGTCATAACAGCACAGGTTATTACGGCGAATATTTTTCCCGAAATACTTAAATTCCCATTCTGAAGCTTAGTCATATCTCTCACTTCCTATAAGTTATTTATAAAATTATAATTTTATGATAAAATCAAAACCTACATTTACAAATTTTTCCATATAATTACGAATTTTTATAAACGAATCATTTTAATTAAACTTTAGAGTATTTTAGAGTATTTTAGAGTATTTTAGAGTATCTTTAAAATACAATAACAAACAACTACAAACAATTAAGTTTTACAATCTTAAACAACTTTAGAGTATTTTAGAGCACTTTAGAGCACTTTAGAGCACTTTAGAGTATTTTAGAGTACTGTATTATTTAATCGAATAATACTTAGTCGGATCTCGATGAGAAACACCATGTTCTTCAATAATACCTTTTTCTATCAACTTTTTAATATGCGAAATGATTGTTGGCCTGGATTTTCTTGTGAGTTCTATAAGATCACGAGGGGTACATTTATCAAGATTTGCGATATAAAAAACTATTTCTCGCTCAAAATTACTTAAGAGTTCCCATTGCTCTCTCAAAATGTCTTTCTTTGATGTCATTCTTCGCATTGATCTTGTTGCAATATTATTTCGAAGAACTAATTTTACTGTATTTCCGTTTGGTTCACTGAATACAGGAGGATTTAAAAAGAAGGATTTCATATCGGCATATATTCGCTTGACCCCTTCATTTAACTCCCTGACCCAGCCAAAATCACTCAGCACTCGTGTAATCATCGGATTTCTGGAAAAACGAGTATTTTGTATATTGTCTATCGTTACTATACTAGGAAGTTTTCCGGGACTGGAAAATTCAATTCTATCATCAAACATCGTAATACGTATATAATCACCCTGAAGAGAATAATCTCTATGCGCAACCGCATTGACTAACCCTTCTAACCAAGCAAAAGCCGGATATTCAGGAATTTTTTTAAAAACACCATCTCTTCCAAGTTGTTGAAATTCTCTCATTTGCGACTCTATCAACTTTTGAGTATCAACGAGAAGTTGGTGTAACGGCTGCTCAATTGTAACATCTTTTATCAGATTAAAATTTGAACCAACCTCAGCGACAACACCTTCATATCTAAGAAAACGTACTCTCGCACCGGGAAGAAATTGACCGGGAGTTTTTCCAAATAATAATATTGCTGCAACCGTAATAGCATATTGCCCGTCTTTTTCCTTAATTAATCCGCGGCTTTTTAAAATATCCGTTGTTGAGCTAACTGATGGATTAAGTATATCTATATACTGTTGAATCAAATTCTGATCCAAATCATTTAATGAAGCATCCTCAACGATTCGAGACTCATAACTTTTTATACCTTTTGAATATTCTAACGCCATTAATTGTTCTGAATTCAGTTTACGGGATGAATCTCCCACTCGAAGATATGCATCTCCGTTTTTTAGTTTTATAATCTCATTTGAGCTGGAAAGAATATGAAATAATAAAATATTTCCCCGTTCTCCTGTATTCAGCACACATGAAACAGTTTCAATTTTATATTCAGGCAAAACTTGCAGATAATCAAAAGCGGATTTTCTAAAATTATTCTCTTGTTCATTCGAAACACCCGTTATAATTCCGTCATTTTCAATGCCGATTACTACCAAGCCTCCGGAAGCATTTGCAAAAGCAGAAAGCTGATGTGCAAAATCCTTTGTTGCAAGACGTGCACTCTTCCTGTCAAAAAATTGACTTTCAGACATTGCAACAAGTTTTTCAATTGTTAAACTTGGGTCAATTATAGAGATTTTCATTTTTAAACCTCCTTTGTAATGCAAATATTTTATCACATATACACATAAAAATAAAGTCATATTATATGCTTTTATAAAATTTATCTACATTAAGAATAAAAAAGCCTTTCCTCTTAAAAGAAGAAAGGCAAATGTTGGTTTTATTTATCAGAACAGTATTTCATTGTTGGAGACACTCGGAACAGTAAAGATATATTCTTCTTCTACTCCTGTGACACAATCTGTCATGTCTGAAGTGTTCATATTAAAGGAAGCGACGCTGCCGAAGGAGTTATCGTAAATATAAATGATATCATCAATAAATGTTGTTCTCTTGACACTGTCAAGAGCTTTCGCAAGATATGAATTTTTGAGAACAAGCTTATTGTTTTCCACACCTACATAAAGAGCACCTGTATAAATATAGTACCCTCTGTAATTCTCGCTTTCATAAAGCTCTTCACCTAGTCTCCAATTTTCATATGTCACAAGAAAGGAACTTTCCGTAACCGAACAAAATGCTTTAGGGTCAGTACCAAGCTGTGAATCGGGAAAAACGAGCGAATCAATTTCTTTGGGAGATGTGGGGTCTTTCACATCAAAAAGACTGATTTTACTGCTTCCGTCAACTCCCAATTCGGTGCCGCCAACGCCTACCCCCACTAAAAGTCCCTCTCCTACGGGATGAAGATATGAAGAAAATCCGGGAAGCTTCACTTCGCCCACGATTCCGGGCTTTTCGGGGTCAGATAAATCAATGACAAACAGAGGGTCAGTCTGAACAAAGGTCACAAGATAAGCAGTATCGCCCATAAATCTTGCGGATTTTATTCTTTCACCCTCGGCAATACCTGTAATTTCCCCTACCTTTTCGAGTTTTCTGTTCAGAACATAAATGCAGTTTTCATCGCTTTTCTGCAAGGCTATGCGAAGATAACCGTTATATTCATCAATAGAGTAGCTGTTGAGAATTGAGCCTTCAAGCTCAGTTGAGTACATATATTTTGCCTGGTCCTCTGATATATCAATAGATGTGATTATCGTTTTTGCGTTATCGGCACTTATCATCACACCACCGAAGACAGCATCTCCCACTGCATTATAAACATGAGAATAATCATAGCCTATGGTATAAAGTGTATCCTTCGTGCAGTAGGTTTCAGAAACCTTTCCTAAAAACGAAGCCACTTTCATTTCCTTATCAAGGTCAGTAAGATCTATCTTCGCAATATTTATATAACTTTCGAGTTCTCTTGCACCGATATAGGATATGCAGTCACACGGAACGGTCTTTCTTTCGATGCCGTTATAAGTCGCGGGCACCAAAAGACTATCATCCTCAGCATCAAAATACTCTACTATGGAATAATTGCTTATAAGAATTAATTTACCGTCTGTTATTCTTGAAGAAATATAGTGTCCGTCAATGGCTATTTCCTTTACCAGAACGGGAGCTGCTTTGTCGCTTACATCATAGATCATAACTCCCGAAACACTGCTTTTATTTCTGTGTTTTTCAAATTCGTATCTTGTAAAGCCGACTATGAGGTAATTTTCATATTTATAAAGTCCGTGATAATAAGTATCTATGCCGTTTCCCTCTTCTGAAAGCTGAGCTTCCTTGTTCGAATACTTTACTTCCATACTACCGTCGGCTTTTGCTTCTATAATCTTTAACATTCTGCCGTAGCCTTCGATACAGTAGAGATACTTTCCGTCTGTGATAAAAATATCGGCTTCATTCACATTTTCTTCTCTGAGATTTACTTCACCGTAGTTTACCTTCAAGGACGAATCATCAGTTGTTATATTCCCATTGTAAGTGGGAGCCCCCACTACAGAATCTACCGCTTCCTCATTTATGACATCGGAATATAAATATATATGATTTTTCTTATAAGTCTCAGAATATTTCTTTATTGCATTCAAAAGCTCATCATAAGAAGAAGCGCTTTCGGTTACAGCGGCATTTTCTGAGTTTTCAATGTTATCCAAAACAGTATTTTCGGGAGAAATAAATCCTCTGTCTGATAAAAGCACAACGCTTGTTATCATAATACACGCGGCAACAGCTACAGCGGCAAAACGGCGGATAACACCTTTTTTGCTCTTTTTCTGTATTTCTCCTGAAACGAGTTTTTCTATATTTTCACTTTTAAGGCTGTCGGGCAGAATTATTTCTTCATTAACTGTATTTCTTAAAAATTCTGCATTCTCTTTTTCATTATACATTTTTTGCACCTTCTAACTGATTTCTTAGCTTATTAAGAGTTCGTGAAAGGGTGGAACGAACGGTGCCCGGCTTCATTCCTAAGATTTCGGCAATCTCTTTTGAAGTATAACCTTCAAAAACGGAAAGAATAACTATGGCTTTATTTTCTTCTGAAAGGGTATCAAGAAGACTTATAAGGTCACTTTTTTCGGAAATATCAGGCGCTTCCTCCTGAAAAACGGACACATCGTCATAAGAAATTTCATAAAGCTTATTCTTTTGACTTAAAATTTTACGGCATTCGTTATAAAGGATCTTGAAAAACCATGACTTGAAGCTCTCGTCCTTTTTGAGATCCTTTAATTTTCTGTAAGCAATAAGAGCGGCTGACTGCACTGCATCCTCTGCATCACAGGTGCTTTTAAGAGTATAAAGTGCAAAGCGATACAGTTCTTTTGCATACTCACCGTAAAGCAACCCGAAGGATCGGCTGTCACCGTGTTTTGCTTTTTTTATTAAGCTTTTAATTTCCTGTCCGTTCATAGTCTTCGTTCCCTTTCGACTATTAGATAATGAAAATCAAAAAAATGTTGCAAAAAATATATCAATTTATTTCTACGGTTAAATTAACAAGTGTTCTTTCATGCTCGTAAAGGATATAAGCATATTTTTTATCGGGAGAAACAGCGATATCGCTGTAGCCGGCAACCTCACTCAGTAAAAGACTTTCTTTTATTACAGTGCCCTTTTCCGTTTTTCTCAGAGTAAGATTTATTCTATGCTCGGTATCAGCACAATTCACAAATAGTATATTTTCACCCAAACTGCACATTCCTGCACAGCAAACGGGATCAGGGAGCTCTTCACAAAAAACGGGGTCAATTATTTCTGCATCCTCAGAAACCTCTGCCACGACCCTACAACGGTTTTCTTCCTCATGTCTAATGCTCACAATTATTTTCCCGTTAAAAAGCTGGGCTACAGTAAACTCGCTGGCATCGTGAAGCCCCTTATATATTTCACCGATCTTCCAGCTTTCCCCGCGGTCATCGGAATAAAGTAATGCTATAACCGAGGGGTGATGACTTTTTTCATCTTCCCTGTTATATGCAAGCCACACGGGCACTAAAAGCCTGCCCGTTGAGAGTCTTATCCCATGAGTAGGACCTGTTGCAATGCAGGACCAGAAGAAATTTTTCGTCTGCTCTTTTATAGCATCGGTCAATTCGGCGGGAGCTGTCCAGCTCTCCCCCTCATCTGTGCTTTTCATATAAAATACTCTGTGATAATTGACACAGTAAAGAAAATGTACGGTATCTCCGTCTGCTATCATCACAGGATTATTGACGGTGTTTTCATTCTCACCCGAAACTAATATTTTTCTTTGGCTCCAACTTTTTCCGCCGTCTGTGCTTTTTTTCATACCGATGTCAATAACAGCCCAGTCACTGTCAGACTGTCGCAGTTCACAGTATGCTAAAACTGTTCCCTTATCAGTACAGATAATTCCCGGAATTCTTGCTCTTTTATAATCTGAAGCTCCCTCAAATACTGATTTTCCGATTATTTTCATGCTTCCTCCATAAAAACATAAGGCAAAGTCTATTGACCTTGCCTCATAAAACTTATTTGGATTTCTTTGCAGCCTTGAATTTTTCTTCCATTTCCATTACAGCTTCAATATTTCCGTCTGAAGCGGCAAGTGAAGCTTCCTTACGGCGCTGAAGAAGCTCTGCATACATCTGCTCCTTCTTTTTACCGTGAAGGTCATAGAAAAGCATGGGAATAATACCGAGTGTACCTGTCATTGCGGGAACAATGGTAAACATAGCAAAGAGATAGAACTTAACATAATCGGGCTGTTCTTCGCCTTTTGTATATGCGCCCTGATCGTATCCTACCATTTTCTTGAGAGCTGTTGTTACAACACCGCTGACAGATGCTGAAACCTTTGCAGCAAGTCCCTTTGCAACAGAGGTCATAGCTTCTGTTCTGTAGCCGTTCTTCCATTCGCAGTAGTCCATTGACTCGTTATAAAGCTCTGTGCCGATAACAGACATAAGTCCGAAGAACAGTGTCCAAATGAGTTCCCATATTGCCATTGCAAAGAACATCGGAACTTTCTTTGTGTAAAGACCGCCCTTGAATGTCTTGGGGTTAAATCCGATACAGCCGAACAGGAAAACAAAAACATGAAGGAAATGGCTTATGTTACGGCTTACTATGTAAAGCAAACGGCTGGAGAATTTCCGTCTGAACCATGGAACAAATGAATAAGATATAGGTGATAAGGGGGCGGCAGGAAGACCTGCAACAATTGTCATTGAAGCAAAATGAAGAACGTCAATGTAATAGTCCTGTTTGCTTCCCGAAATGCCGAAGTTTGCAAGGAAATCAGAAATTGTCAGAAGCAGCATCGGCTTGTTGTTTGCAATTGAACGAAGAGAATCTCTTATACTGGGAGTCTTAACCGACTGCATGATTCTTTCCTTGGAATTCATAAAGAACCAGAAAGACATACCGGAAGAAATAAGTGTTGTTGCTGCACCCATTCCGACAAAAGCACCCATCAGCTGATTTTCATGGGACATGCCGTTTTTGAAAACCCTGTTATCAATAAGGTCAAGAAGAACCGTCATGATGTGCTCAGGAAGCTTTTCACCGAAAAATCCCGAAGCAAAGTTTGCAATTGTAATAAGTCTTGTTCTGTCCACAGGGTGCGGCGTTATGGTGGCAAGCATACCTGTTCTCGCAATACTCTGGAAAGTGCCTACTGCCTCACGAAGAATTTCAAGTCCTACAAAGAAAATAAATTTGCTCATTGACATAGCTGTCTTTCCCGCAAAAAGTATGGGCATAAACCAATAAAGAAGTGTTGCAATACATCCGGGAACTGCGAGAGCAAGAAGATAAGGTCTGAACTTACCCCAACGTGTACGTGTCTTTTCAACTATTGCTGCCGTAAAAACATCATTTACGATATCCCAGATACTATTGATAGTTTTCTGAATAGTCTGATAGCCAAGATCTATTTTTACAATGTTCGTAATAAATCTTGTGCTATAGGTGTTGATATTAAGGCTCTGTGCCGAATCCCATAAAACAAAGCCGAGAGTTTCTTTTCCGCCGACATAACGTCTGTTTTCATAGACATAAGCTAACTGTTCATCGGTATAAGTGGCAACAGTATTCTTTTCATCTGCCAAGCCTATTCCTCCTCTTTTTACTATATTAAATTTATAATATCATATTAAATAAAATTTTACAACAGAAAAAATTCAATTGTGTATTACAAAAAAAGACTGTGTTTTCACACAGTCCCAGACTGTCGAAAAAGTCCAGTTTTTACTGGGCTTTTTGTCATATTTATGGTATAATGAATATGGTGATGAAAATGTTAGAAGAAAAGCGAACAGGACAAAACAGAAACGACGGCGAAATAGTAAGTTTGGATGCACTCGT
>JAFXFC010000002.1 GCA_017513525.1 Clostridia bacterium | reverse complement strand
TTAGCATTGTGTTCTAAAGGACACAATGCAGCGATATAAATCCCTAACGGGATTTTCGATATACGCCTTGGGCGTTCGATATGTGCTGCGCACGCGATATGCCCTGCGGGGCGTGAAGGGATTTATATCATATCGCATTTACCGTCAGGTAAATATATCGATTTTTCCGTCAGGAAAAAATATCGCATTGCACAGCAATATATCGCAAAAAAACAACTACCCGAAGAAGAGAAGCGAAAACTCTTTTTCGGGTAGTTTTTTCTTATTTTGTTGCAAGCAGGGAATTTGTGTGCCAAATTCCGCATTCTTTATTGAATACTGTCCTTAGGAAACCAACTCTTTTCAGTCGGTTTTTTTAATTAATTATGCTGCCGGAGTGCCTGTAGAAATTCCGAAGAACTCTGCAATCTTTGCAAAAAATTCTGTAATCATATTGAATATATTTCTTACAAGGTCAAGAATATCGCCGACCATAAGAATAGTGTCATTACTCATGATACCAACTACATAAATAGTATGCTCGCCCTTGATTTCACTGATTGTATAATATCCGTATTTATCGGGCTGTGCAGGCTTAATATCTTTAAGAAGAGTTTCGGTGTCAAGATCTGTCCATCCGTAGCCGTTATAAATATATACTTCAAACTGGGACATATCGTATGCTTCATCAATTTCTACTCTGAAAGAGAAGGACTGACCGTATTTAAGTGTTACTGTTTCACCGAGTTCGCTCTGTTCACCTTCACGGCCGATTACTCTATATCCCTCATCAGAAGGAAGATAAATCTTAAATGAATTGAGGAAATAGTCGTCATTGGGCCAAGCTGAATAAGTAACATCAGCAGCATTTGTAAGCTTTGTGTGATGTGAACCCTGTCTGAAAGGAACACCGATACCGTTGAGATTTACATCCATTTTTGCATCATCAAACTTGTCATACATTTTATCGGGCTCAACAATTTCAGCCTTTATGAAAACATACTGATTAAGAGGAGCATATACCTTAGAATCCCCTGCTACGGGAACTTTCGTATATTTAAGTTTATTGATTGCATCCTGAATAACTTCATCCAGTTCTTCATCGGGATCAGTAGTTTCAAGGTCTTCATAAATATTACCGTTAGAAGAAAAAGCGTAAGACACTTCAATTCTGGGACCATTGGGACCTATGAGTCCCTGGCTTTCAAGAGAGGGGAATCTGATCACTGTGCGTGCTGTGCCGCCGTTATTGCAAGTAATTCTTTCAGCACCTGTAATCTTACCTTCAACTGTGAGAACACCGTCAGCGACAACTACAACACTTTCGTTAATTTCAAGTGTAGCCCCTTCTGAAACAACAAGTTCACAGTTTGCGGGAATATTGAGAGTAATACCTACAGGAACTGTCATTTTTACACCCTTATCAATGTAATATGTTGTTCCTGATGCAAACATGTTTGAATTATCAATACTAACGTTTGTTGTAAAATGATATTCGTTTGCTGCAGATGCTGCAAAAGGAATACAGCAGAAAACCATAACTGCACTGAGAATAACTGCTAAAATCTTTTTCATTTTTTTAGCCTCCTGTGAGAATTTTGGACAAAGTCCATATACACATCATGATTATATAATAAAATAAATTTAAAGTCAATATGTATAACACTCTCAGGAATGAAGCAAAGTGAGATTTTATTGATGATTTTTTGTGCAAAATACTATTTAATATTGAATATTTTTTTCTCTGATGTTATTATTTTGTTAACAGCAATAAAAAAGGAGGAACACAAATGAGCTTTAAATCAAGTCTTTGTTCATCACTTGTTAAATTTTTCCCCGACTCTCCCCTCACCTCAGATTTTTCAGAGATTTCTCTTCTTTCGGGAGAGAGAGGAAATTTTCAGATAGCAATAAAAAGTGATTGTGACTGCACCGTTACGGTAAAAACGGATTTTAACGCTATCAAGCTTTATAGCGTTAAAGAAATACATTCAAACTATCCCATAGATAAAGAAGATTGCGGAGATACAGTACTTGAAAGAAACGGTGAACCGGGCTATTATCCGGATTTACTTGATAATTTTGACGGAAATCTTACAATAGAGAAAAACTGCACAAAAGCCGTCTGGGCAGAAATTACAACTGACGGTCTTTCTGCGGGAACATATACTGCCGTAATTTCAGTGTCAGACGGAAAAGAAGAAATTCATCTTGAAGCACAAATTAAAATACTTAAAACAAAGCTGCCAAAGCAGGAGCTTATACATATAAACTGGTTCCATTCCGATTGCCTTGCAACATACTACGGAGTTGAAATAATGAGCGAGGAATATTGGAGAATTACAGAAAGCTTTATAAAAAATGCCGTTTCTCACGGTGTAAACTGCATACTCACTCCCCTTTTCACACCCCCGCTTGACACTGAAGTTGGCGGAGAAAGACCCACGGTTCAGCTTGTAGGTGTCAGAAGAAAACAAAATTACAGATACGAATTCGATTTTTCTCTTCTTGACCGCTGGGTGGATATGTGTCTTAAAAACGGTGTGCAGTATTTCGAATTGTCGCATCTTTTCACTCAATGGGGTGCAAAATACGCACCGAAAATAATAGCGCAGACAGGAAAAGGCTATAAAAAAATATTCGGATGGGAAACCTCGGCAACATCAGCTTCTTATATGAATTTTCTTTCACAGTTCGGCACGGCATTAAAGGAATTTACCGATAAAAAAGGCATCACAGACATATGCTTCGTTCACTGCTCAGATGAACCGAATCTTGATAATATAAAGAACTATAAAAAAGCCTCGGATGCCGTAAGAAAATATTTTTCTGCATATGAGCATATAGATGCACTTTCCGACTATGACTTTTATAAAGAGGGGCTTATCGGAACACCTGTTCCCGAAGAGGGATGCATTGAGGACTTCCAGGGTAATGTTCCGAAGCTCTGGACATATTACTGTTGCGGTCAATATAAAGAAAATCTTCCCAACAGATTTTTCTCTATGCCGTCTATAAAGAACAGAATTTTAGGTGTGCTTTTATATAAATACAACTGCACGGGATTTCTTCAATGGGGCTTCAACTTCTATTATGCACAGTATTCAAAGAGAGCTTTAGACCCCTTCAAGGAATCCGATGCAGGCGGTGCGTTCCCCTCGGGCGACTCATATATTGTGTATCCCGGAAAAGACGGAGAGCCTCTTTCATCCTTAAGACAAAAAGTATTCTATGACGGAATACAGGATATTTCGGCACTAAAAGCCTTGGAGAATAAATATTCAAGAGAATATGTGCTTGATTTTATAGAAAAAGAGCTCGGAGATATTAATTTCCGAAGCTATCCTCTCGAAAACAAAAAATTGCTCAGCTTCAGAGAAAAACTGAACAATCTTTTAGATTAATAAATAATTTTTCTTACACTCCGGATAAATCAAAATCCGGGGTGTATTCTTCTTTTGCGGAAGAAAGCTCCTGCAAAAACCCGTTTTCTATTCCTGAA
The DNA here is from genome assembly GCA_017513525.1 of Clostridia bacterium. GTDB lineage: Bacteria > Bacillota > Clostridia > Oscillospirales > Acutalibacteraceae > RUG806. The sequence goes on along the minus strand of JAFXFC010000002.1, from coordinate 50,432 downwards.
AGGTACATATAATCCACAGCCTTTTCATATTCCTTGCTTGTAAGTCTTCTGTTGAGAGACGGGAATTTCAGCTCTTTTTTCGGAGGCGTATACTGGCTCATGAGAGAAAACAGCACACCGCTTGAAAAATTTTCCGTTACGGCATCTATTACATCATATGTGTTATTGAGATATCCGGGTAAAACCAGATGTCTTATTATTATACCTTTTAAGAGCATTCCGTCTTCATCGATTACCGCCTCTCCCACCTGTCGGTACATTTCCTTTATGGCAGGGATGGCTTTTTCCGCATAGTCGGAAGCTCCCGAGAAAGCCTTTGAAATACTACTGTCTATATACTTAAGATCGGGGATATAAATATCTATTAACCCCTCAAGCATTCTAAGGGTTTGAACCTCTTCATATGATGATGTATTATAAACAACAGGCACAGGGAGCTTTTCAGCAGAAAGTGCTTTTACTATCTCGGGGACAAAATGGGAAGGCGTTACAAGATTTATGTTATCGGCACCGTCTTCTATCAGTTCATAAAAAATCTCCCGAAGCCTTTTTACACTGACTTCTTTGCCTACTTTTCCACGGGACAGCTCCATATTCTGACAGAATATACAACCCATGTTGCAGCCCGAGAAAAACACCGTTCCCGAACCGCCGAGTCCCGAAATGCAGGGCTCTTCCCAAAAATGAAGACCTGCCCTGCCGAGGGTCAGACGATTTCCGACACGGCAGAAGCCTGCACTTTCACTTCTGTCAATATTACATTTTCTCGGACAAAGGTTACATCTTTCCATAATAAGAAAATCCCAATTTTTTATAATAGTCACACATTTTTTCTTCGCATCTGAGATACGGTATTTTCCCCTGAGAAAGTGCATAATTTACACAAGTCTTCACGCATTTTGCGGCATAGCCTTTTTTTCTGTATTCGGGGTGTGTGAAAACATCGGCTATTAAAGCATATTTTTCATTCACAGCACTTATTGCGGCACAAGACACCAATTTTTCACCGAGAAAAACCGCAAATATCTTTGAAAGACCTTTATTGACACTGCGAAGCCTTAACACATACCGTCTTTCATTATCAAACGAAAGCTTATCACTTTCAGAAATCAGCTTATAAAAATCAAGAAGCTTATTCCCTTCAATTTCAACGGCCTCGCTTTGGGGCAGAGTTTTATTTTCATATATCATAAGACACTTTTCCGAAAACAAAAAAAGCTCTGAAAATTCACTGCCGAAAACCTTTATATCTTCATCCCCGTTATTAAATATAAGACTTTCTATTTCACCGTTTTCATTTTTTCCGCACCAGAAGGATCCTTCGGGGATGTTTTCATAAAGCTTTAGAAAGGTATAAGCTTCCGTGCCGCTTATTGTGTCACGGCATAAGGGTAAAAGCAGCTCTTTAACGTTATTGTCGGGAGGAGAAAACTTAAGCATGAGAGAGATTCTCCGTCAATGCCTTTGCAAGTTCGAAGCACGCAACAATATCACTCTTCATAAGAAGATTTGACTGAGAATGTATATATCTGCAGGGGGCACTTATTGCAGCAGCTCTGACTCCGTAGGCACTCTTATGAATAGCACCCGAATCGTTTCCTCCTGCAACGGCAGTTTTTACCTGTACCTTTATACCCTTTTCTTCGCCGATTTTCAGTGCAGTCTTAAAGACTTCTTTATCATATAAAGTGGAATTATCCATAAAGGAAATAACAGCACCCTCACCCTGAACACAAACTCTTTTTTCTCCCGCAATACCTATAATATCTGCGGCAGTCGTAGATTCAAGTACAACTGAAAAATCGGGATAAATTCTGTTTACCGCACAGCCTGCACCTCTTGTTCCGACCTCTTCCTGCACGGAAAAGACAAATACGGTATCATATTCCATACCTTCTTCTATCATTTTCAGCATGATAGCACAGCCAACTCTGTCATCAAGGGCTTTTGAAAGGATTTTTTCGCCGAGGTCTGTAAATTCTCCCACAAAAACGGCTGTATCTCCCGGGATAACATATTTCATTGCTTCATTTTTATCCTTTGCGCCTATATCTATATACAATTTATCCTTATTCAAGAGAGTATTTTTTTCTTCGGCACTGCTAAGATGCACGGGCTTGCTGCCGATAACTCCGACGGTACCGTTTTCAAAAACTATTTTTCTTCCGGACATTACAGCAGGTAAAATTCCGCCGACCGTATCAAATTTAATAAGACCGTCCTCACTAACATAAGTCGCGATAAAGCCCACTTCATCCATGTGAGCACAGACCATGACCTTATTCTTTGCTCTGTTTTTTCCTTTTACCTCAACAATGAGATTACCGAGATTGTCTACAGTATAAGAGTTTTCACCAAGCTTTGAAATTATGTATTCTCTTACTTTATCCTCTCTTCCCGAGGTTCCGTTTATATTACAAAGCTCTTTTATAAGTGTAAACATTTTTATCCCCCCTTTGAAGCATTAAAAAGAAGCTGTGCTACTGCATCAACATCTTTTATATCAAGCGTTTCAACAGGCGTGTGCATATTAAGAAGAGGAATTGAAACAAGACCTGTTTTTATACCTGTTCCTGCATTTACTGCAACATCACTGTCTGTTGCAGTTCTTGAGCCCATAACTTCAACAGTATACGGAACAGCATTTTTTTCAGCCTCTTCAATAAGCTTTAATGCAACTTCTTTTTGAAGAATGGGAGAAATACATATCATAGCACCGCTTAAAAGAGGTGATGAGCTTTCTTTGGGAATACCGGGAGCACAAGCGAAGGAAACATCCGTAATAAGAGCAAGATCCGGCTGAAGTCTTGTGAATACTGCAGTGGCGCCCTGCTTTCCTATTTCTTCTCTTGTAGTAAATACTGCTGTGACCTTATTTTTCGTACCTGCATTTTTAAGCATCTGAGCCGCTTTTATAACAGCGGCACATCCAGCAGAATTATCCATATAAGCTCCAGTAAGACGCCCTCCCAGAAGCTCTGTTATAGGAGAATGATATTCCACCGTGTCACCTAAAGATACATATTTTATTATTTCATCATATGAAAGACCGCAATCCACAAAAAGCGAGTCAATAGAAGAAACTTTATTCCTGTCTCCTGAAGTAAGGTGAGGCGGCGTACTTGAAATACAGCCAAAAAGCACCTTTGAACCGATGACCTTTACTCTTGCGGCAGCAAGTGTTCTCAGATCAATACCGCCCGCTTTGTCAATTTTAAGCATTCCCGTGGCCTTATCTATTCCTGTTACCACCATACCTATTTTATCCATATGAGCACTGAGTACTATGCTTTTTTCACCCTCTTCGGTTATATGACAAATCAGGTTTCCGAGTGCATCAGTTTCAATTTTTTCGCAAAACGGTGAAATTATCTCTTCAATGGTCTTATGCGTTTTGCTGTCAAAGGTATGCTCATACGGTGCTTCGCATATTCTTTTGAGTATTTCTTTTGTTTCCATCATCAATTCCCCGTTTCCTCCAATACGGTATCAAGAACCATACCGTAGCTTTCAAGATATTCTTCAAGGAAAATTTCCGCTTCTTCACATTTCATGGAATGAAGAGCTGTAAGCGTTGCTTCCTTAGCCTTTATAAATTCCGTATTACCGCTTCTTTCCTCAAGTAAGCATTTGAGAAGTGCGGAAATTTTATCTGCAGCCTTTACAAGGCGGTATTCCTCACTTTTTTCATCTGCCATAAGAAGCCCTTCATATTCTTCTCTTAAATCCGAGGGCAAAGAATTAAGCAATGATTTCTGCGCTGCTTTTTCAATACTTCCGAAGGCTTCTCTTATTTCCTTGTTATGATACTTTACAGGTGTCGGCATATCACCTGTTATAATTTCGGGCATATCGTGATACATGCCGATAAGAGCAATTTTTCCTGTATCATAGCTTTTTTTCAGTCTTTTATTTCCGATAACAGCAAGTGCATGGGCAATTGCTGCAACATCAAGACTGTGCTGACTTAAAGATTCCGTGTCTGTATTTCTCATAAGTGACCAGCGGTCAATATATTTCATTCTTGAAAACAATGCAAAAAAATGACTTCCCATAGTTTTTTTCTCCTGATTTAATATGCAGTTATATTCAAGTATTAATTTTAAGAGAAAAGACCTTTCACAAAAGCTATAATGCGTTCAAAAACTTCTTTGAGCATTGCTATTATACCCATAAACCCCGAAGGTACACCGGGATAAAGCATATCATCAAGCACTAAATCGGCTCCGCATCTGTCACAAAAGCCATCAAATTCTTCATCCGTATGTCCGTTTTTTATGCAATCAATACTCATAATATTTCTCCTTTATTCTTTTTTATTATTATAATCTTTTTTATCTATTTTGTAAATAGCCATACAAATTCGGCAAGCTTCGTTAACTTAAACAAAAGTACAATGAGATTTTCGGGAGATAAACAGATTGAAATAAATTGTATTATTTATTAAAATATAATTAATTATAAAATATTAAGGCGGTGGTATTTTGAATTGCCCTAAATGCGGTACACCGATAGGTCGGTTTGACCTTTCTCCGAACTGCAAAAAATGCGGTGTGCATATTATGTATTACACGCAGGAAGAGGATCTTTCAAGAGATGCCAAAAAGACGGAGCTGGAATTTACAACAGCACGAATTTTTGTGGCAAAAATAAAGGCGGCATATATAAGCGGCAAAATACCCATAGCAAGAATGATCTTTCTTCTTCTTTCGATTGCTTCTCTTATTTTGCCCTTATACAATATCAAGCTTTCCTTCCCTTGGTGGGAATATGAAATTTCAGTGGGAGCACTCGGAATTTATAATATAGTAAGCGATTCCTTCTGGCAGATATTCGGAGCCCTTTCAGATGTCGGTGTTGCAAAAAGTCTTTATGTAATTATGCTTTGCTCCTTCGTTCTTCTGATTCTTGCAGCTCTTATGACAGCCCTTTGTCTTCTCATGTGGCTTTTGTCCTTTATAAACATTAAAAAGACTGCAAAAATCACAGTGGGCTTTGCCACTTTCGGTATTTTATCGCAGTTAGCGGGAACGGTTCTTTCCTTTATTTCAATGAATCTTTCGGGAAGCTTTGAATTTATTTCATCAAAGCCTTTGTTCGGCGGAATCGTAAGCATTCTGATGCTCGGAATTTTCCTTGCAACTAACATAATTCTTGCAGTTAATGAGCCTGAAATACCCATTAAAGAAGCTGACAGAAAAAGACTTGAAATAAAAGAAAAGCTCAAAAAGGGAGAGATAACTCTTGATGATCTTCCTTTGCCCATTATAGAAGAAGAGAAAACAGATGACATGACATCTACAAAGAAAAGGGGGAAGAAAAAGTGAAAGTAACAGAAAAAAAGCTTAACATAAAAAGCATACTGCTGATCACAGTCATTCTCCCTATACTTGTTATTATCATATCAAGTGTTGCTATCTATGTCACGGCAAAATCAGTTCAGCCTCAGGATACTCTTGATATATCCTTATTAGATGATACTCCAAAAAAAATAGAGGTTCTTCCCGAAACCGAAGAAGAAGCCCTCTCTTTAACTAATGAGCTTATCAATAGTGCAATAGAAAGTGAAATTCTGAAATATAAGGGTTCTACACAGGTAAATATAGATACTCTCGAATGTGAAAATAAGAATGTTGAAAAAATACTTTCCTTTATGAGCTCTTCGTTTAATTCAAAATTTATGTCCTTTTATGAGGATACGGAAATTAAATACGGCGAAGATGCTTCTTCTTTATTATCCGTTTTAACAAAGAGCACTCCCGATGAATTTTCTGCCAATACTTCAGACGGAACAATGGTTCTTACACTTACATATAACAAAGTTTTTGACAATATGTATTTTTTGGGTGACGATACAGCTTCAGTTAATATGTTTATAAAGGAAAACGAAAATGTTTTTTCAGCAATAAACCAGAAGCTTATCCCCGTAAAGTGCGAATATACACTTGAAGCAGATGAAAAAACAGGTGAAATAATTTCTCTTTCAATCAGCAGAACATATGATTTTTCAGCGAATATCGCATTCAAGAACACTCTTGCGGGAATCGGCACAACACCTCTGAATCTTCAGCTGTCTTTCAGTGAAAATTACAGCTTTTCATATGCAGGTATTGAAATAGAAGAGGATATAATGACTCTCGACAAAAACGGTTATGATACCTTAACCGTCACCCCATTTGTTGAAGAGGGTCTTTCTTCCGATGAATATTCTCTCTCCTTTACAGCCTTTGATGAACACCTTACCGTTGACGAAAACGGACAGATTGAAGCGGTAAAAATATGTGATAAACCGATTGCTGTAAAAGTCACCCTGGAGTATCTCGGAAAAACCTTTTCTGATACTTGTATGGTGTATGTTGTAAATGCGGTAGAGAAAGTAAAAATAAGCGAAACCGAGCTTTCCTTAAAACAGGGCGAAACACATACACTTACAGCCCAGATATCTCCCGATGATGCAACCATTAAAACAGTTGATTTTATTTCATCGGATGAAAGCATAGTAAAAGTCAGTCACTCAGGTGAAATAACTGCCGTGGGTGAAGGCACTGCTACAGTTACCGTATTCAGCACACAAGGCTACATTGCTTCAGAATGTACCGTAACAGTTACAAATTAAGGAGGTTATAAAATGGAAAATAAGAATAATGACAGTAATCTCCAAACAAAACCTGTAAATGTTTATGAAAACTTCAACTATGTAGGTGTAAAGGAATCCGTTGCATATGTGCTTAACGATGTTTCCAACACCTTTAACATCAATTCTTTCCAGGAAAGATATATCTGGGACGTAGTTAAGGTTGACTTCACCGTATCTGCAGTCGTAAATATATTCTCAAGTGCATGGGATACAATAAACGATATCCTCTTAGGCTCATTGGTTGACAACACGAGAACAAGACTCGGAAAATTCCGTCCATATCTTTTAGGTCTTCAGATTCCCTTGACACTTTTGGGTGCACTTTACTGGATGATACCTCTGTTTTTCCCGGGCACTTCGGGAACACATATTCCGAAGCTTATATTCTATTTTGCATTTACCATTATTCAGGAAACCGCAAGCACTGCAATGAATCTTGCAAAAGGCGGATATATGTCTACCACAACACCGAACCCCAATGAAAGAGTGCGGCTTATAACCTTAGCTGAGCTGTTTTCGGGATATCTCGGTGAAGACATGCCCAGATACATCTTCGGTGTATTATATGACCTTATTGTTAATGAAAAAATAGGCATCAAGCTTTCAACAGCTTTTATGTCCTTCGGCGTAGGCTGCAGTGTTCTCTCATCGGGACTTACTTTATATTATTTCTTCCAATCAAAGGAGAGAGTTCCTCAGTCTATTGAAAGACCCAGCATAAAAGAAGGACTTCGCGCAATATTCACAAACTACCCCGTTCTGTTAATGTGTCTTTCGGATTTCCTCGGAGGCTTTTCCGTCAGCACAAGCGAAAGCAACTACTTTATAGATGTTTTCGGTTCATATTCACTGATAACCATTGCAAATATCCCGTCAGCCTTAAACGGCAGTATATCTTACGGTTTCATACCGTTCTTAAGAAAGAGATTTTCTTCAAAGGCTCTCTGGGTAGGTGCTGATATTTACGGAGATATTTTATCTCTCGGCTTCTTCCTGTTTGGTATGATAAATAAGAATTATACTAAGATGATCCCCATGGTCGTTGCAGTCGGTATCAGAGAATGGTTCTACAAATGGGCATTCGGTGTAAACAAGGTTATAAACAATGACCTCTGGAATGAAGCTATGGACTTCTGCGAATGGAAAAACGGCTACAGAATGGAAGCTACCACATCCGTTGCAAAGAGTCTTGTTCTTAAAATTCAGGGCTCACTTATGAATTCCGTAAGAAGTATTATTCTTAAAAATATCGGTTATGTTCAGGGCATTAAAATCGGTACCCAGAGTGACAGAACAAAATTCTGGCTCTTCGCTCTTTGCAGTGCCGTTCCTACGATATCGGGAGCACTCGGTATAATCCCCAAATTCTTATGGCCTCTTACAAAGGAAAAGAGAGCAAGAATGTATAAAGATCTTGCCGAAAGAAGAAATGAACTTGTAAACAATGCAAACTAAATCATATTTTATCGCGGTAAGTTGCGTTCACATTTGTAGGGGAGGGGTCTCCCCTCCCGCAAGTGGCAGAAAACAATTGATTATAGAAAATAGTTTATGGGAAAGAAAAAGCCACTGTTTTCATTAAAAAATATCAAACTTTTTAAAGTTACAATCCCTCGGTTACGGGAGGGGGAACCCCTCCCCTACGATGAGCAAGTGCCTCTCGGCATGTAACAGATAAAGTATGATTTATAATAAATAAAAATAATAAGGAAACAAAAATATGTATGACATTATAATAATCGGCGCAGGGCCTGCAGGACTTACTGCGGCAATTTATGCCCGAAGAGCAGAAAAAAGTGTTCTTGTAATTGAAAAGGGAGTTTTCGGCGGTCAGGTCACATTCTCTCCGAAAATTGAAAACTATCCCGGCTTCGGTGTTCTTTCGGGCACTGAGCTTGCCGATAAAATGGTTGAGCATGCAATAAGTCTCGGAACAGAATTTGAAATGGAGACCGTAACAGCAATAAAAGACGGAGAAGTAAAAGAAGTTATCACTGAAAACGGTTCATTTTTCGGAAAGGCTGTCATTATAGCAACAGGTGCCGCTCACAGGCACTTAGGAGTAGACGGTGAAGAAAAGTATCTCGGAAACGGAATATCTTTTTGTGCGGTATGTGACGGAGCTTTCTATAACGGACAGGAGGTCACTGTTATCGGCGGCGGCAATTCCGCCTTACAGGAAGCAATACTTCTTTCATCAAACTGCAAAAAAGTCACAATAATACAAAACCTCCCCACCCTCACAGGCGAAGAGGCACTTCAGAATATTCTGAAAAATAAGGAAAATGTAGAAATAATTTATTCTTCAGTAGTCACAGGCTTTCTCGGTGAGGATACACTCATGGGAATTAAAATCAAGAATACCGACTCCGGGGAAGAACAAACGGTTAATTGTGACGGCTGTTTCGTTGCAATCGGTCTTGTTCCCGCCACCGAGTTTATTAAAAATACGGTAAAGCTTAATAATTACGGCTATGTTGATGCAACAGAAAGCTGTACCACCGATATTAAGGGTATTTTCGTTGCAGGTGACTGCCGCAGTAAGGAAATAAGACAGATAACCACTGCCACTGCTGACGGAGCTGCCGCAGCACTTGCCGCAACAAAATATATTGAGATGTAAAGCGGTTACAATATTTATTCCCCGTAAGAGTTTTCTTACGGGGAATTTTCATACCATACCACCGTGCTGCTCGGTTGAAAGAGAAGCCACTGTACAGGCTTTTGCTGCAATATTATGCAGTTCTTCCTTTGTTAAGTCCTTCGGATGCTTTCCTGATTTTAATATCATTGCGGCGGCTGTTCCGCCGAAAATGTCACCTGCCCCCGTTGTGTCAACAGGGGTTACTTTTATTTCACTCTTTACAGTCCCGCTGCAATTGCGGTTTTTATAGTAGCACCCCTTTTCACCCATGGTCACAAATACAAGAGAGACACCGTATTCATCAATAAGAAAATCTGCCGCTTCTTCAAAGGCTTTCCCGAATAAAAACTCGCTTTCTTCTATGCTTAATTTTACAATATCAGAGAAATTAAAGCCCAGAAGCATATTTTCCTTTGCTTTTTCTTCACTTTCCCATAAAGACGGTCTGTAATTAGGGTCATAGCTTATTATCTTATTTTTGCTTTTTGCGTATTCTAATGCCTTTATCACAGCAGTTTTTGAGGGGGCCGCAGTAAAGGACAGAGAACCGAAATGAAAAATTATACTTCTGTCTATAAGAGAAAGGTCTGTTTCTTCAAAATTAAGACAAGTGTCAGCACCCGGTTTTCTTGAGAAAGAAAAGCTTCGTTCCCCTTTTTCATCGAGAGTCACAAAAGCGAGTGTAGTAAAAACCGAACAATCTTCAATAACACCGCTTACATTTATTCCTTTTTCAAAAAGAGTCTTTTTTAAGAGTGCACCAAAAGCATCCTTACCCACTTTGCCGATAAATGAGGCATCCACTCCCTCTTTTTTAACAGCAACAAGAAAATTTGCAGGCGCGCCGCCCGGAACGGCGGAAAGCACGGGATACCCGAATTCATTTTTATCTTTCTGTATAAAATCAATTAAAAGCTCACCGATAGCACAAATCATAATAACTCCCGATTTTTATAGTATATACAAAAGACGGCGGTTTGTTTTCCGCCGTCTTTTCATTATTAATTCAGTTTACTGTGCGGTTACGGGGAAAAGGACATCAAAGAAGCCTTTGGCTCCGAAGAACATGTAAACAAGTGCATTTAATCCACCAAGTCCGACACTCATTGCCTTGTCAAAGAAACCGGGTTCTGCATCTGCTTCATATACGCCGATTTCAACGAGCATTGCATGCACTTCATCCATAACAGCATTATCTGCTTCATAATCGTTTACAGTTTTCTTTGTCATAGCATCTGCCTTAGCGAGAATTGCTTCCTGCTGTGCAGTAAGAACATAACCGTTTTCTTCGCAGAATCTCTCAAGATCGGGGATATAGCTTCTCTTAAGATCCTTAAGATTTCTTGCATCATTGAACTGAGGATAGAAATATCCGTCTTCTTCAAGATTGTCACAATCAGCAACAGTCTTTATATTACCGAGAGCAAGCTCAATTGCAAGAGAGATAGCAGTGTTATTATATTCAAGCTCATGCTTCTGACCGTTGAAGAACCAGGAAGCATCCTTACGGTATGTTGTAGAAATATCAAGTGAACCGTCAGGAGAAAGCTCTCTTCCGTCAGTAGATTCAAATTTGGTGCCGGGAGTTACAAAAGATGTTCCGGGAGCAGTAGAATCAATATTGATAATTTCGTCAGAGTTTGTGATAGGAGCATTCTTCATAAATCCGAACATTCTGTAGTCGCTTGTTATAGCTCCGAAAGGAAGTCCGTAGCCTGAGATATAAGAGAAAGTTACACCTTCATTTTCAAGGGAAGCAAGTGTTGCTTGAAGGTTCTTCTTTGCGTTCTGGAACTTATCTGCCTCAGCCTTAACAACATCAGAGCTGATAAGATGGCTTACTTCATCGTATCTGTCTACGGGAATAAGATTGCAAAGAGAAGGAGTAGCACAGAACATTTCAGTTGCGATAGCAGCCAGTGCCATATCAATGAAATCTCTTAATACCTGCTTGGGGAAAAGACGAAGCACGATATTTATGAGATAGCCCCAAGGCTCGCCTACAAGCTCAGCTATAAGTCCGTTATAGAAAAGGTCTGCGGAATTGTCACAATACTGCTGTGTAAGAAGGTCAGCAACAACATCACTGCCGTCCCATGCTCCTACGATACTTACAACTCTTCTGATGTGATTTTCTGCAACTGTGGGATATTCACTCATATATGCAGTAACAACTGATGCACCCATGCTCATGGGAATAAGAACAACATCCTTTGCACCGACTTTGTTGTCTGCGAGAATAGTTTCAATGAAATCATGAAGTCCTTCAACATTCTTTGAAGTGTATGAGAAAGCGTTGTAATTGAAAACATAGAGATAATCTTCATAGTTTTCACCGAGCTTTGCTTCTGCGATTTCTGCACAGGGAATTGAAGAATAGAAACGATCCTTTGCTTCGCTGTAATATTCACCGTCTTCACGGATAACACCGGGATATTCAGATACGGGCATAACGTATCTCGGTGTTACAACTCGGGGATCTCCGTTTCCGCTCTCATCAACAAGATTGAAATGGAAAAGGTTTCTTATGATAGTCTGAACATCTGCTTCATCAATAATGCAATTTCTGGTGAAAGCAGATAAAATAAGACTGATCACTACCATAGCGATTGCGGAGATAGTCTCAAAGTTTGAAAATGCCTCATCAAAGCTGTTGAAAAGATTCCATCTTGCGGAATGCTTACCTTCAGCAATAAGGGGAGCATAATTTTCATAATCCTGAAGTGTGCCGTTTTTAAAAGCACCTGCTTTTGTGTAGCTCTCATCGAAAAGATAAGAGAAGCTCTGACCGATACCTGTAACAAAAACAATAAGGCTGTCTTCGCCCTCAGCAAAAACAGAATCCAGATTTTCAGCAGTTTTAATAACCGTCTGAGTATTGGTTTCATTTGCCGTTACAGGAACTAAAACCATAGGTAAAATCATTGCGATTGAAAGGATAATAGCAATAAACTTTTTCATTTTCATATTCCTCCGGATATTATTACTAATATATACTATCACTTATTATATTTTATTTCAATTGCGTTTTTTCATTTTTGGACTTTTCAACAAATAAACACAATTATTTTTGGCACAATGCTAACAATTTTACTTGTTGTTTATTGACAATCGAAACAAACTACCGGAAACATCAACATAGAATCAACCTTCTGTTTCCTTTAACCACTTCATTGTATCCTCTAAGCTTTCACGAAGGGATCTCGGAGAATAGCCGAGCTCTTTCTGAGCCTTTTCATAAGTGAAGTTACAGTTTGAACAAAGTTTTCTGATAGCATAACGGGTGAATATGGGAGTCTGTCCAGACATCTTATAAAATACTTCCATAATGGGAGCTGCAATATCAATAATTCCCTTACCGAGCTTGATTTTCGGAGGCTTGTTGCCGCATACATCTGCTAAAAGTCTTATAAATTCGTCAACTGAGCAGCTCTTATTACAAAGAAGATATACTTCTCCTGCACCGCCCTTTTCTCCTGCAAGTACAGTACCTATTGCAACATCACGCACATCAACGAAGTTATATGCACCAAAGGTCATTGTGATCGGAAATTTGCCTGAGGAAAACATTCTTATCATACTGCCCACACTTGATACCTTGAAATCATAGGGACCCATACATGCACTTGGCTGACATACTACTGTTTCAAAAACACCGGGCTCATTTGCCTTAAGAACCTTTGCGGTTGCTTCTGCCTTGGTTTTTGCATATGTGCCCTCTAATTTTTCGGGGTCATAATCATATACTTCTCTCATTATTTCATTATCGGGAAGCGGTATATATGTATCAACACTTGACATATAAACAAGCTTTTTAACGCCTGTTTCCTTACATGCTTTTATGACATTTTCCGTACCTGTTACATTTACCTTATAAACAAAATCCTCGTTGCCGGGCTTGATTTCAACACAGCCTGCAACATGATAAACAATATCACAATCCTTGAAAGCTTCAATAAGGGAGTCATATTCGGTAATATCACCCTTGACCTTTGTACAAACAAGATCATCGAAATATCCGGGATCTTTTCTGAGAAGAATTCGCACTTCCCTGTCGGTATAATTCTGCAGTTCCTTAAGAATTGCATAACCTACATGACCTGTAGCACCTGTAAGACAAACTGTTTTTTTCTCCATATCTTTCATCCTCTTTTCAATAATTATCAGTTAATATCAATGTAATATCGTTAACATTAGTCCCTGTAGGGCCTGTTGTAACAAGCGAATTGACCTTCATTAAGGCATAGTTTGAATTGTTATCGGCAAGTTCTTTTTCAGGAGATACACTGACCTTACACATCATATCGTAAGTAGTGCCGTCCGAAAAACCGCCGGCATCGTCAGTCGGCCCGTCCGTTCCGTCTGAACCCACCGAAATAAAGGAAATTCCCTTCTTCCCGCGAAGCTCTATAGCTGCTGAAAGTGCCATTTCCTGATTTCTGCCGCCTTTCCCCTTACCTTTAAGAGTAACCACCGTTTCACCGCCAAAAATATAACAGTGTTTACCCTTTTCGTGAGGAATACTTCTTAAGAGCCTGACTGCTTCATCTTTTGCCTCTCCAGAAAGGTCTCTTTCACGGTGATGAACAGTGAAGCCCATTTCTTCGGCTTTTTCACCTGCGGCATCACACAGAATATTTATATCGCCTGCGAAATAATATCCGCCGTCATTTATTCTGAATTCACGCTTTTTATAAATTAAATTTTTAATTTCTTCGGGAATATCCGAAAGATATTTATTGACTGTTTCCCTCAGAAATTCCTGTGATTCTCCGTCGGGAAAGGTTATTCCCGAAGCAATTACACTCTTATCATTCGATAAAACATCGCTGAGGGCTACTGTTATCACCTTTGCAGGGTATGCCGCAGCTGCGAGAGCTCCGCCTTTTACAAGGGAAAGTCTTTTTCTTACTGCATTTATTTCTCTGATAGAAGCGCACCGAGATAAAAGCTTGCTTGTGATATCTCTTTGAAGAACAGGAGAAATAATACTGTCTTCAAATAAGGCACTGCCGCCGCCCGAAAGCAAAACAAGAAGAGTATCATCAACAGTCAGAGAATTAGCGATTTCAAGACCTCTTCTTGCGGCTTTTATGCTGTTTTCATCACTTACGGGATGAGCACTTTCTATTATTTCATAATAAGGAGAATTGTACCCTTCTGAATGTGCATATTTAGTAACAAGAAGCCCTGTTTTTATTCTGTCGCCTAAAACATCTTCAGCTGCTTTTGCCATTGGTACTGCCGCTTTTCCTATAGACATAACGGTAGCAGTCCCTTTGGGAAAAAGCTCACTCACAAGTCTTTTTGTATTTATATAAGGATCTGCTGCTTTAATTGCAGCATTTACTATCTCAAAGGCTTCTTTTTTCATAAAGCGATAACTGTGTTCATGTTATCGGGCTCAGAAGGATACATAAGTTCCTTTGTAAGAGCCTCTATCTGGTCTGTAGTTTTCAGTATCTTTTCTTTTTTATCTTTATTTAAGGGAAGCTTCTTTACAATTCTTGAGGGAAGAGTGCCTACAGAACATACTACCTTTTTCTCTGCCGCCGAAGCATCTTTTACGAAAACAGAACCGTCGAATATACTCAGAAACACCTTTGAAACAAGCTCTAAAAGAGGCATTCTCTTTATTGCCTTAAGTGCCTTGCGGTCAATACCTTTACCGAATGTAAAGAAATTTATGAGCCTGCCTGCTCCGCCGCAGTGAGCTCTCAGAAGCTTTTTACAAATAAATCTGATAATCGGATATAAAAGATCGTAGGACGGTATTTTTATTCCGTTTGCACGGAGTCTTTCATAAAAATCCTGCTTATCGCTCTTTCCTGCTTCAAGAAGATTGAAAAGAACACCGAGAGTATGCTTTTTAAAATATTCAAAATCGCATTTTTCTCCGTTATATGTGAACTCTTTTATAAATTCAACATTGACCTTTGCATTTTCTCCGTCAAAGTCAACATATGTAACGGGGGCAGGATAACCCGTGAGAGAACCTAAATTTATCTGTGTTATCTTGTTTCCCTTTTCAGAAACAAATTCAGTCGTTCTCTGCATATGAGAATGACCCACAAACATAAGGCGAAGTCCGTGATCTGCAAGGAATGCGGCAACCTCAAAATTCTCACCTATTGACTGACCTGAATTAACAAGCTTACAAAACGGATGCAAAAGCAGATGATGCTCCATTGCTATAGTCTTACAGCCGTCTTCCTCAGCTTTTTTAAGCTGGTCTGCCATCCACTGAAGATGTGCTTCACTATAGCCTGATTTTCCGCCCTTTGCGTCACAGTCATCATGAACTGCGAGAAGACGAAGACCGGGACAAACCTGAAAACATCTGGAAACTAAGCCTATCGGAGTTTTATATGAAGCTATACAGTCTTTTTCGCCGAAAAGCGTATAATAATTTGTCAATTCCTCTGCTGAAAGAGTTTCAACATCATTGAAGATTTCATTGCCCTCAAAGCGCCTCGGATTGTGATCTGAGCACCAGTCGTGGGTGGAGGTAATAAGATAAAGCTTTTTCTTCTCATTGAGGTGTAAAAATTTAGCGAGCACCTCATCATGACTTACCTTTTCTCCGTCATTGGTGATATCCCCTGCAATACATACACAGTCAGTATCTTCTGCCGCAAATTTTGCAAAAACAGTATCTAAAATTGCACCTGTTTCTTTAAGACACTTCTGATCACTGCCTTCTCTGAGTTCATACGCTCTTCCCGAGTTTCCTAATTTCTCAGAATAATGATGAATATCCGCAATAAACGCGAGTCTGAAATCAGCCATACAAATCTCCGTTTCCTTCACTGTTTGTGAATAAATTATAAATTGTTTGTAACGAATTGTCAATCAAAATCTGACAAATCGTCAGTTTAATACACCAATCGGAAAAATTTTTTTCGATACCCATTTTATCATAATTTGCATTATGTTACAAGATAATAATACTCAAGAAAACGGCTTCGCTGAAGCCTTACGGCGACCGTTTTCGGTGAGGCCTCTCCGAGGAAAGCTTGCTTTCCGTTCGGAGGGACATAAAATTTTTTTACTTTATAGGAAGGAATTTCCTATAAAGTAAAAAACAGAGACCGAAAACATGGAACTTTTCGGTCTCTGAATTTATTATTTATGATAGAATTTTTTTGTCTGACTCTTGGGCTCACAGGTCATATTGATACCGAGCTTCTTAAATGTCTGAATATCAACAGTAGCGAGCATTACAGAAGAATGTGCTTCAAGTCCGCGAAGCTTCGGAAGCTGTTCAAGTGCTTTCTTTGCAACAGGATTTGTTGCTGCACATATTGAAAGGGCAATAAGCACTTCATCAACATGAAGACGGGGATTCTGACTTCCCATAGAATCGGTTTTGAGCTTCTGTATAGGCTCAATAATTGCGGGAGCAAGAAGAAGTATCTCGTCAGGGATATTTGCAAGTCGCTTTATGACATTTATGAGCATTGCAGAGGATGCTCCGAGAAGCTCAGAGGTTTTACCTGTGATAATAGTGCCGTCCGACATCTGAATAGCAGCCGCTGGATCGTTTGTTTCGTCAGCCTTTTTAAGTGCGGCACCTACAGCGGGTCTGTCCTCAGTTGAAATTCCGAGCTGATTCATAAGAAGCTCTATTCTGTGTACTACCGCAGTCTCCTGCAGTCCCTGACGGGCAAGACAGGCTGCTTCATAGTAGCGTCTTATAACCTCCTGTTTTGAGGCATCTGTTACTGCTTCATCGTCAAAAATACAGTTTCCGACCATGTTTACACCCATGTCTGTGGGGGATTTATAAATACATTCACCGGAAATTTTAGTGAGCATTGCATTGAGAACGGGGAATATCTCAACATCTCTGTTGTAGTTTACGGTTGTAACACCGTATGCTTCAAGGTGGAACGGGTCTATCATATTGACATCGTTAAGGTCTGCCGTTGCTGCTTCATAAGCTACATTTACAGGGTGCTTAAGAGGAAGATTCCATATCGGGAAGGTTTCAAATTTTGCATATCCTGCTTTCTGACCTTTTTTGTGTTCATGATAAAGCTGTGAAAGACAGACTGCCATTTTTCCCGAACCCGGTCCCGGAGCGGTAACAACCACAAGAGAACGCTCGGTTTCAATAAATTCATTTCTGCCGTAACCGTCGTCACTGACTATAAGGGGGATATTTGTCGGATAATCGGGAATAAGATAGTGTCTGTAAACCTTCATACCGAGATTTTCAAGTCTTTTCTGAAAATTTATTGCTGCGGGCTGTTCGGCAAATTGAGTGATACAGATACTGCCCACAAAGATTCCTATCTCTCTGAAGGCATCTATAAGACGAAGACAGTCGGAATCGTATGTAATACCGAGATCTCCTCTTCTCTTATTCTTTTCAATTGCATCTGCGGAAATAACAATGACCATTTCAGCCTGCTCACGGAGCTCATAAAGCATTCTTATCTTACTGTCGGGCTGAAAACCGGGAAGAACACGGGAAGCATGAAAATCATCAAAAAGCTTTCCGCCGAATTCAAGATACAGCTTTCCGCCGAACTGCGCTATTCTCTCCTTGATACACTCAGATTGAGTACGAAGATATTTGTCATTATCAAAACCTATCTTTGCCAAAATAAACACCCCTGATAAATTAACAACATACGAAGTATTTTACCACCAAAAACAAATAAAGTCCATAGCAAAATCAGTTTTTATTACATAATTTGATTTTACATACCTGCAAGGCATATCAGCACATCCACCATTTTTTCCATACTTTCGACAGAAATAAATTCTCTGACACTGTGGAAATTTTCTCCACCCGTGGAAAGATTAGGACAAGGAAGACCTTCATATGAGAGTCTTGCGCCGTCCGTTCCGCCTCTTATGGGAACGGTTTTCGCAGTGACACCTGCTTTTTCAAAAGCTGCCTTTGCATTGTCTATCAGATACATAAAGGGAAGTATTTTTTCTTTCATGTTATAATAGCTGTCTTTTATTTCAAGAGAGAAAGTACCCTCACCGTGAACCGTGTTCAAGTAAGAAACCAGATTTTCGAGAAATGCTTTTTTACTCTTGAATTTCTCTGAATCATGATCTCTTATTATCATTCTGATCTCGCCTGAAGTTTCATCTGCTTTTATATCGTGGATATGATAAAAGCCTTCATAGCCTTCCGTACAGGCGGGAATTTCATTTTTAGGCATCATGGATATAAATTCATTCACATACAGTACTGCATTTTTCATTTTGTTCTTAGCAGAACCCGGATGAATGATAACACCCTTTACACTGACTTTAGCTGAAGCGGCATTGAAATTTTCATATTCTATTTCGCCCAATGCGCCGCCGTCAACGGTATAAGCTTCCTTTGCGGCAAAACGGTTATAATCAAAAAAGTCTGCACCCCTGCCTATTTCTTCATCGGGTGTAAAACAAACCGCTATTGTTTTATGCTTTTTTTCGGGATTATTTATAAAATATTCGCACATTGAAACTATTTCCGCAACTCCCGCTTTATCGTCGGAACCGAGAAGAGTTTTGCCGTCAGTCACAATAAGGTGCTGACCTTCATATTCAGATAAAAACGGATATTCCGATACATTTATTGAAATATTCTCACAAAGCTCTATATCTCCGCCCATATATTCAATGATACGGGTATTTATAGGTGCATCGGGAGCATCGGGAGAGGTATCCATATGCGCAACAAAGCCTATGGCTCCCTCTATATTGCCCTGAAGCTCAGCATAAACATAGCCGTTTTCATCTAAAAATACCTTTTCCATGCCTATTTTTTCAAGCTCTTCGGCAATATATTTTCCCAGAACCTTCTGCTTTTCAGTAGAGGGAACTGTTTCGGAAAACTCATCTGAAGAAGTGGGAAAAGAAACATATTTCAAAAATCTTTCTGTAACATTCATAATTATAGATCCCTTCGTCTGATTTCCTGTTAATTATACAAAATCTCCCTTGTAAACACAAGAGAGATTTTTGTTATTGTTTTTTCAGTTTTCCGCAAGGAATTTTAATGTGACTTCAGCCACTTCATCTGCTTTATTTTCAATAAACATATGACCGCCGCCGTCAACTATATAATCAACACTGCCTTCGGGAAGATATTCTCTGAATTCATCCTGAGCACTTGAGGAAATAACGGAATCCTCGCTGCCGTTCACATAAAGTATGGGAGAACCGTTTTTGATTGATTCAAAATTCGTGCCTGTAAGCATTGAAAAGTTATAGCATGCACCTTTTCCCGTACCGTTGATTCTTAAAGGCTCTGTGATTTTAGAAATATCATAATCTGCAGCATAATCGTTATCGGCAAGAGCTACCCGAAGGAACATTTTAACAAGAAAATCAAATCTTGTCATAAGCTGCATGAGAGGACCTACGAGTGCAACGAAAATATCATTGCCCATAATCTTTGCCATAGAAGGTGAAGTAATATTGCCTGAGGTTCCGTAAAGAAGAAGATTGTTTACGGATTCAGGATATTTGTCATAAATAGATTCTGCAACAAAACCGCCCATGGAGTGGCCTGCAAGATACCAAGGCTCAGAAGAAAGCTCTGTCATAAGAGCGTGCATAATATCTTCTCGAAGCAATTTTTCCATACCTGCAGTTTCTCTTGTTGAATATCCGAAATCGGGAAGGTCTGCCATAACACAGGTGTATCCGTTTGCAACAAGTCTTTCAGCGAGCTTCGTCCAACAATAAGAGGAAAGAGCAAAGCCGTGTATCATAAATATCTGCCCTTTCGGATTTTCGGCATCCCATTTTCTGTAATGAATTGAATATTCTCCGTATTCAAAAAAACGGCTGTCTTCAAAAGGTGTTTCATATGCAGCAAAAGCAGGAATTGCTGCAGCAAATATCATAATAATGCTTAATGCCAGAGCTAATACTTTTTTCATTTTAATTTTTCCTTTCAGTTAATTTTAAGCTAATAATATCATATAAACTTATTATTTTCAAGATGTTAGTAAAAAAACAGTAAATTTTCTGAAAAGACAGTAGAAAAAATCTTTTTATAGTGTTAATATAGACTAAATGGAGGTAATTTTTATGGATATTATGGATCTCGCTTCAAAAGGCATTATAAAAATAACTAAAAATTTTGGTAAGAAAATTCAGAAAACTGCAACTGCTTACCCGATTCCCGAAGAAAAACCTGTTACAATATCGGGAAACAGCTTTAATGCAGGCTTTGCAAAAGCTGAAATTATGCCCGATCTCAGTCTTGACAGAACCTATTGGATAGCAGGTCACGGCTCAGGTCATAAAATGGAAGGTATACTCTCCCCTGTTTATATCCATGCTATGTGGATTGATTGCGGAAACGATGAGGGTATTATCTGGATAAGTGCCGATATAGTCGGTCTTACTAACATTGAAGTCAACAAGATAAGAAAAATGATACTTTCTCGCCCCGAAATGAAAAACTGCAAGGCTGTAAATTTCAGCTGCACTCATTCACATTCGGGAATTGATACTCTCGGTTACTGGGGAAAAGCTAATCTCGTAAGCATTCCCTCTGACGGAAAAGTACCCGAATACATGGAAATGCTTTTCAACAAGGCTGTAGAAGTAAGTATAGAGGCTTACAAAAACAGAAAAGAAGGAAAGCTCTATTCCGGCAGAGTTTCCATTGAAGGAGGTCTTTCTACAGGCAGAAGACTTCCCGAGAAGCATGAGGTATTGACAAGACTTCGTTTCGTTCCCGCTGATGAAAGTTCAGAAATCTGGATAATGAATATCGGTGCACATCCGAATTCCTTGGGCGGCGGAAACCGTCTTCTTTCAGGCGAATACCCCTATTTCATGCGTGAACAGATAAAAGAAGAAAAAGGTGCTGATGTTATTTTCGGTATCGGTGCCATAGGCGGCATGGATGCAAAAGACTTTGACGACGAGGACAGAGTTGAGGTTATAAAAAAGCAGGCAAAATACTATGCAGAAAAAGCCTTTGAAATTAAAGAAGAAACCGAGCTCAAGCCCGAAATCAAATTCATCTGCCAGCAGTTCTATCTTCCCGTTGACAATAATGTTCTCACTCTTCTTGCAATGAGAGGAACAATGAGCTTCAAGGCATTCCCCTCAAATTGTTCAGAAACCGGTATTGCAATGAAAACCGAAATCACATATATGACAATAGGCTCACAGAAGATACTTCTTCTTCCCGGTGAAAACTTTGTTTCAACGGTCTACGGCGGTTTTATGGATAAAGAAAACTCCACAACAGGCTTAGGTCCGGAAGTCAACGCTGAGCCCCTTGCTGATATCGCAGGCGATCATGAAATGATAGCATTCGGTGTTACAAACGATATGTCAGGTTACTGTGTACCGAAAAACGATTTCGTTTTACATCCCACACAGCCGTATCTTAATTCCACAAGAGACAGATTCGATGAAAACCACTACCATGAAACCAACTCCATGGGACCCGAAACTCATAAATTCATTGCAGATACTCTTAAATCAGTGGTTAAAAACTTCAATGCATAAAAATAACCCTGTGTCAAAAGACACAGGGTAAATTTTTTTAATTAGTTGCTGTAAACGCTGACCTTTTTACGGTCCTTGCCAAGACGTTCAAACTTAACTTTTCCGTCGATGAGAGCGAAAAGTGTATCGTCGGAGCCCTTACCTACATTGTTGCCGGGGTGGATGTGTGTTCCACGCTGACGAACGATGATGGTACCTGCATTAACGAACTGTCCGTCGCTTCTCTTTGTGCCGAGTCTCTTGGATTCGGAATCACGGCCGTTACGGGTTGAACCCATACCTTTTTTATGAGCGAAAAGCTGAATGTTTATCTTAAGCATTACTTACACCTCCGTTGTTACTGTAACATAATCGGGATAATCCTTTGCTAATTCCTCAAGATGAAGAAGAAGCCCTTTTATAATATCCCGTGCGGCTGAGCTGCCGCTGACTTCGAACTGTAAAAATCCGTCCTTTACCTTTGAAGTACCTTTTTCGCCGAAAATCTCGGTTATTGTATTGACTGTCATATATGCGGCAGATGAAACTGCGGCACAAACAATGTCAAAACCTGCTTCTGCGAAGCCTGAATGCCCCTGAATGGTAAATTTTGCGGAATCTTCACGGATACAAAATGATGCTTTGACCATTATGCGTTGATAGCTGCGATTTCAACCTTTGTGTAGGGCTGTCTGTGACCGAGCTTTCTCTTCTCGTTCTTCTTAGGCTTGTAAGTCATAACGGTGATCTTCTTTGCTTTGCCGTTCTTAAGAACCTTAGCAGCAACTGTAGCACCTGCAACATAGGGAGCACCTACTTTGATGCCGTCATCACCTGCAACTGCAATAACCTTGTCGAATACAACTTCGCTGTCACTTTCAACGTCAAGCTTTTCAATAAAAACAACGTCGCCTGCTTCTACCTTATACTGCTTACCGCCTGTTTCGATAATTGCGTACATTGATATTTCTCCTTTATAAGTCTCGCTACGCAAGGTGGGATATAAACCACTTGTAACCTTGAATATGCGGCTTAGGTATAATACCACAACTGACGAATAATGTCAATACTTTTTCTTCATGAAAAAATTATTACAAATCGTTAAAATCTTCACTAATCTCTTGTTTTTTTTAATATATACATTTATAATAGGACGGTAAAGGTGTGAAAGATTTTAATGCACAAAAAAGATATTATAAATTTCGCCCCAACGGGGGAAAAAAAGAAAAAACAAATTCCCGGCCATGTAACACTTATTATAGTGCTTTGCCTTTTAGCTTTTGCAGTATCAGTTTTCATAATATTGGCTGTTAATGATTTTGATATTGGCAGGGCTCTCGGAGCAAGAGAGGCAGAAACTACCCTCCCCGCTGAGGAAAGCACTATTGCTTCTGATATAGAGGACGATACAGCACAATTTGCTGAGGCTGTTAATTTTCTTTTACTTTGTTCAAACGAAAATGAATTGACTTTCTGTCAGATTGTAAGCGTTGATGCAGCAAATAACAAAATACGGATAAAGCCCTTGCCGCTTGATTACAGTCTTGAACTGAATTCAGGAAAGAAAAACATTACCGCCGCTTTCAAAAGTGAATCCTTGAGTATTCTCGCTGCGGCTTTTTCATCAAGAAATGTTACGATAAAAAAGTATGTCCATGTAACAGAAGAAAACTTCAAGCGCCTTATGAGCAATCTAGGTGCAGTCCCCGTTGAAATAGACGGAAATTATGAATTCAATATAGATGCTGTAAAATATACTTTTTCCCCGGGTGTGCAGAATATGACCTCGGATATGCTTTTGAAATACATGAAATTTGCACAGACAGGGGAAGCTGCCCTACGGCTCCAGGGGCATACTGTTGCTTCAATTTTCCGACAGCATTTTTCACAGCAAAACTACATGAAGGGTGAGAGTTTTTTCTCAACACTCATCAATCTTGTTGATACAAATATAACAGCTTTTGACTACGGTGCTGCACAGGATGTGCTGTCCTCCATGCTCTCTGGCACGGTGGAAATAGCCGTTGTAAGTTAAGAAAGGAGATATCTTATGGCTGTACTTGTTACAGGCGGTGCCGGATATATCGGATCCCAGACCTGCGTCCACCTTCTTGAAGCAGGCAAAGAAATAGTAGTTATTGATAATTTTGCAAATTCCTCCCCTAAATCCTCTCAGGCAGTAAGAGAGATCACAGGCAAGGATTTTCCTCTTATTGAATGCGATATCAGAGATGAAGATAAGCTCGATAAAGTGTTCTCTGAATATAATATTGAGGCTGTAATTCATTTTGCAGGACTTAAGGCAGTAGGAGAATCCTGTGCAAAACCCCTTGAATATTATGACAACAATATCGGCGGTACTGTAAAGCTTCTTTCAGCTATGAAAAAGCACGGTGTAAAGTGCATAGTTTTCAGTTCATCTGCCACTGTGTACGGCGAAAAGCATACAGCTCCCTTCAATGAAGAAATGGAAGCAGGCGGAACAACAAATCCTTACGGAACAACAAAGCTTTATATTGAACAGATATTAAAAGATCTCTCTGCTTCTGATCCCGAATGGAGCGTTTGTCTTCTTCGTTACTTCAACCCCATAGGTGCTCATATAAGCGGCAAAATAGGTGAAGCTCCTAACGGAATTCCCAATAATCTTATGCCTTATATCTCACAGGTCGCAGTCGGAAAGAGAGAGAAACTTTCAGTTTTCGGAAATGACTATGACACTCCCGACGGTACAGGCGTAAGAGATTATATCCATGTAGCTGACCTTGCAGACGGTCATGTTGTAGCACTTGACAGAGCTCTTAAAGTAAAGGGTTGCGAAATATATAATCTTGGAACAGGTAAGGGTGTAAGTGTATTAGATCTTGTAAAAGCTTTTGAAAAAGCAACAGGTGTTAAAATCCCATATGTAATTGCTGCACGCCGTCCGGGTGATATCGCAACCTCTTATGCAGACTGTTCTAAGGCTGAAAAGATACTCGGCTGGAAGGCAGAAAGAGACATTTTTGATGCCTGCAGAGATACATGGAACTGGCAGAAAAATAATCCCAACGGTTTTGACGACTGATTATGAGGTGAAATATGATAAAGCTTCTCACTAAGCTGTTCTCAGCGAACAGCAACGACAGTGAAAGGCTTCGGCAAACTTACGGAATGATATGTTCAGGCGCAGGAATCGCACTGAATATACTTTTGTTTGTAATAAAATTTATTGCAGGCTCCCTTTCGGGAGCCATTTCCGTTACTGCTGATGCCTTTAACAATCTTTCGGATTCAGGATCATCCTTAATTACAATGTTCGGTTTCCGCCTTGCGGCAAAAAAACCTGACCCGGGGCATCCTTTCGGACACGGCAGAATTGAATATTTATCCGGAATTGCTGTTTCAATTCTTATTCTCCTAATGGGCTTTGAGCTACTGACAAGCTCAATTAATAAAATCATCAACCCCGAAACACCTGAAATAAGCCTTCTTGTTTTTATTATACTTGTGGTAAGCATTGCTGTAAAATTCTATATGTTCTTATATAACAGGAAATATGCAAAAATATGTAAATCTCAGGCAATGAAGGCAACCTCAACTGACTGCCTTTCGGATATGATTTCAACTTCAGTTGTTTTTATTTCAATGCTTATTACATATTTTACCGATATTAATATAGATGCCTACTGCGGTCTTGCTGTTGCAGCATTTATCCTCTTTGCGGGATTAAAATCTGCATATGAAACAATAGGCCCACTCCTTGGTCAACCGCCAGAAGCGGAATTTGTGAACAGCATAGAAGAAATAGTATTAAACGGTAAAGATATTATAGGAATGCACGACCTTATAGTGCATGACTACGGTCCCGGCAGATGTATGATATCTCTTCATGCAGAGGTTCCTGCAAGCGGTAATATTCTTGACATTCACGATGAAATTGACAATCTCGAAAGAGAGCTTTCAGAGAAGCTCGGTTGTATCGCTGTTATTCATATGGATCCGATACAAACTGACAATGAAACGGCAACAAAGCTTAAAGTCTTAGCGGAAGATGTATGCAGAAAGATTTATCCGAATATGCATCTTCACGATTTCAGAATAGTTGAGGGAAATACCCATACAAATCTGATTTTTGATATTGTAGTTCCGCATGGTTTTAAGCTCTCAGACAGCGAATTGAAAAAGCAGATCGAAAAAGAGATAAAGGAATATGACAGTAAGCTGTTTACGGTGATAACCGTAGATAAAGACTACAACAATACAATATAACAACAGAGAAAAAAGCCCTTCTCATGCGAGAAGAGCTTTTTTATATAAGTTTTATTACAAACAATTAATCATGTTAAGATGGTTGAGATAAAGTTCTCTTACCTGAACATTAGTCATAAGCATACCGCCCTGAAGAGACATATGATCCCCCTGATATACGGGCATTATATTCCAGATACCGGGTGCAACTTCACCCTCTTCATAATCTTTACTGGGTGCAGATGTGGGAGCCTTTGCGGAAATAGTATTAACAAGACCGTCGTTTTCAAGCCATTCTTCACCGAACTCATATCCGCCTGCAGTTACACCTGTGTATGAGCCCATCTCATTTGCACTGCTCTGGAACATTAATTCCATAAGTTTTTTATCAGCTTTATATGTTCCGTCATCTGCCTTCTTAGTTGCTGAGCAAGCAATTGAGAAATAGTAAGTGTCTTCATCTGTTACCATTCTCTCATTGAGAGCCATTGCGTGGTCGATATACATATCATAAGCGGCAGTATCCAGATCGGTGCTGGGAGCAGAATAAGCAGTAGTACCGTTATGAGGAGCTGCAAGAGAAGTAAGTGAATATATCCAGTCAGCCTTACCGCCCTGGAAAAGAGGAGAAATATCTTCCTCAGAGGTAGTATTTCTTTCTGTTTCGTCACCCGCTGCCATTAATGTAGCAAATACACGCATGGTAGCTCCGCCGAAGGAGTGACCGAGAAGATTTATCTTATTTTCTGCATCAAAAGCAGGGATAAGTGCCTTACCTGTGTAATCAGTACCAAATCTGTCATGGCCATATTCTTCAGAATGAGCCTCGCCGTAGTCAACAACAGTGCCTGTAAGCTGAGCATATAATTCACATGCTCTGTCCCATGCACTTGCTGTGCCTGAAACTGATGCAGCATAGCAATTAAATCCTTCACTGTTAAGCTTTTTCATAAGCTCGCCGCCGAACATACCCCAGTAAGGCATTAATTTATACTGAACATCATAGCTGCCCCCAGCCCATAAGACCGTGAACAAAGACATAAGAATAATTTGTGTTCCAATCGTCTTCATTTATCTCTACATCAGTTTTAGGAAAATAAACGCCGAATATTGACAAAAGGAAAAAAATAATCGAAAGAGGAAATGCAACAATTTTAGCCATAATAAATTCTCCTTATATTTTTTCTTGCTACTAATTATAGTATAATTATTTTTTGTATTCAATAAAATTTTTCCATTTTTACAAAAAAAACGCACACATTCAACAGTGAATGTGTGCGTATACAGGTTGAAAATAAGTATTTTCGATAAACTTATTTGATTGTAACCTTTGCGCCAGCTTCTTCAAGCTTTGCCTTTGCAGCTTCAGCATCATCCTTGGAGATGCCTTCTTTGAGAGCCTTGGGAGCAGCTTCAACAGCAGCCTTAGCTTCAGCAAGTCCGAGACCTGTAAGTTCACGAACAACCTTGATAACCTTGATCTTAGCAGCAGCGTCGAAAGACTCAAGAACTACATCGAATTCTGTCTTTTCTTCAGCAGCAGCAGCTTCGCCGCCAACGGGAGCAGCAACAGCAACTGCAGCAGCAGCGCTTACGCCAAATCTTTCTTCAACTTCTTTAACAAGTTCGCTGAGCTCAAGAACTGAGAGAGCAGCAACTTCATCAACAATAGCAGTAATCTTTTCAGATGCCATTTTTAATTTCCTCCAATAAATTTAATAATAGTTATTTTATAAATTCAATACAGCAATTATTCTGCTGCTTCTTCAGCTGCGGGTGCAGCTTCTTCAGTTGCTGCTTCTGCGGGAGCAGCCTCACCGTCCTTGTCAACTATAGCCTGAATTACACGAGCAAAAGAAGCCATAGGAGCCTGGAATGCCATACAAACAGTAGCAAGGAGCTGTTCCTTTGAGGGAAGCTTTGCAAGAGAGTCTACCTTTTCAAGAGAAATAAGTTCACCATCAAGGAAACCTGCCTTGATCTTGAAGTTATCGTTCTTTTCAGCAAACTTTGAAAGAATTCTTGCTGCTGCAACATAGTCTTCCTTACTTGTAGCTACAGCTGTTGTTCCGTTGAGAACATCGTCCATAGCAGCAAGAGCTGTACCTTCAAGAGCAAGACGGATAAGAGTATTTTTTGCTACAGAATACTCAACGCCTGCTTCTCTGAGTTCCTTACGAAGCTTAGTGTCATCAGCAACGGAAATACCCTTATAGTCAACAACAACACCTGCAACAGCACCGTCAAACTTCTCTTTAAGAGCAGCGACCTGAGCTTTCTTTTCTTCTAAAACCTTTACGCTTGGCAAATTGTTTCACCTGCCTTATGATATTAATAAATATAGCCCTTCCGCCAATATCCGCGAAAGGGCACAAAAACCATAGTTTTTATATCCATTCCTCGGCAGGCGGTAAAACTTACGCATTAAATGCACCTGCTGTCTTTAGAACAGCAACATGAGTATATTATCATAATATAATATACTTGTCAATAGTTTCCTCAAAAATTATTCAGCACTCTTGAGAACCTTGTTGGGATTGATTCTGATACCAACGCCCATTGTTGATGAAACAACACAGGAGCGGATATACTGACCCTTAGCCGCTGAGGGCTTAGCCTTGATGATAGCATCAAGAAGGGTTGCATAGTTCTCATAAAGCTTTTCTGTACCAAAGGAAGCCTTACCAATGGGGCAGTGAATGATGTTTGTCTTATCAAGTCTGTACTCGATCTTACCTGCCTTAGCTTCGTTAACAGCCTTAGCAACATCGGGAGTAACAGTACCTGCCTTGGGAGAGGGCATAAGTCCACGGGGACCGAGAACCTTACCAAGACGACCAACAAGACCCATCATGTTGGGAGCAGCGATACATACATCGAAATCCATGAAGCCTTCGCCCTGAATCTTAGCAACAAGTTCTTCTGCGCCGACGATTTCTGCACCTGCTTCTTCAGCAGCCTTTGCTTCGTCGCCCTTTGCGAATACGCAAACTCTGACGCTCTTACCTGTTCCGTTGGGAAGAACAACAGCGCCTCTGACCTGCTGATCAGCATGACGTGAGTCAACGCCGAGACGTACATGTACTTCTACTGTTTCATCAAACTTTGCTTTTGCAGTTTCAACTGCAAGTGCGAGTGCATCAGTTGCTTCGTAGAGCTTTGCTCTGTCTACAAGCTTAGCACTTTCAATATACTTCTTACCGTGTTTCATATTTCTCTACCTCCGCCGATCAGTCAACAACAGTAACGCCCATGCTGCGTGCTGTACCTGCTATCATGCTCATAGCAGCTTCAACGCTTGCAGCGTTAAGGTCGGGCATCTTCTGTTCTGCAATTTTTCTGACCTGCTCCTTTGTGATAGTGGCAACCTTTGTCTTATTGGGAACACCGGAGCCGCTTTCAATACCGCAAGCCTTCTTGATAAGAACTGCAGCGGGAGGAGTCTTTGTAATAAATGTAAATGAACGGTCAGCGTAAACTGTGATGACAACAGGGATAATAAGACCCATGTCATTCTTTGTTCTTTCATTGAATTCCTTGGTGAACTGCATGATGTTAACACCGTGCTGACCGAGAGCGGGACCTACAGGGGGAGAGGGAGTTGCCTTACCTGCAGGGATCTGAAGCTTAATAAAGCCTGTAACTTTCTGTGCCATAATTGCACCTCCAAATAAAATGTGGTAGTGGCGGTACGATAATATTTCGCACCTCCCACAGCATCCCGTGGGACACTATAACAAGACCGATATACGATCCGATTACCAAAAATATTAATCGACTGCGGACTCAACCTGATCAAGGCCAAGTTCAAGGGGCGTGTCACGACCCATCATAGAGATGATAACACGAACAGTGTCATTGTCAATGTCGATACTGTCAACAACACCTGAGAATCCGTCAAAGGAACCGCCGATGATAGTTACAAGGTCACCGACCTCATAGCCTACGGTTACAGTACGCTTCTCAACGCCTATTTTGATAACCTCATCCTCTGTAAGAGGAACGGGTCTGCCTTCGGGACCTACAAATCCTGTAACGCCCCTGGTGTTACGGATAATGTACCATACCTCATCCGTCATTTTGTTTTCCTGAGCCTTTTCGTCATAGGCAATTGCCAGTTTCACAAGAACATAACCGGGGAAAAGCTTTCTTACAACTTCTTTGCGCTTATCGTCCTTGATCTCAACAACGGTCTCAGTAGGAACACAAACCTCAATGATCTGATCACGCATACCACGATTGTCTGCAACCTTGATTATATTGTCGGCTACTTTATTTTCATAACCGGAGTATGTGTGGACCGCATACCATTTGTACTCTTCAAACATGGTTGTCCTCCTGAAATTAAATGCAAAAACTGCTCATCAAGCTGCTGTTGTTTCTTCTTCTGTTGCAGTTGTTTCTTCAGCTGTGGTATCTTCTTCAACAGTTGTTTCTTCGGAAGTTTCACCTTCTGCAGTTGTAGTTTCATCTGCAGCGGCTGTTGTTCCCTCTGCTGCAGTTGTGGTTTCATCCGCAAACTGTTCGCCAAGGCTTACAGCACCCTGTTTTGCAAGATCAAATACTTCTGTTAAGCACCAGTCAACTGCAAAAACTGCAATACCGATAACTAGGATAGTTGCAAGAACTACACCCGCATTTTTAAGAACCTGTCTGCCTGTGGGCCATACGACCTTCTTACAAGTGCCGACAAAATCCTTACAGAACTTCTTGACAGCAGCACCACCGCGTGAAAATACGGTGCCTTCTTTCTTAGGCTTGCTCTGCTTGATTCTCTCTTTTTTAGCTTTTTCAGCAGCTTTTTCAGCTTCCTTCTGAGCTTTGAGAGCCTCTTTGTCGATGTTCTTATCAGCCATAGTAATTTCGTCCTTTCTAAAGCATCACAATAAGAGCATTCCGAGGGGAACACTCAAAAAGCTTACTTTATATTACTTGGTTTCTCTGTGGAGAGTGTGCTTTCTGCAGAATCTGCAGTATTTGTTCATCTCCAAACGGTCGGGTGAATTCTTCTTGTTTTTCATTGTGTTGTAATTGCGCTGCTTGCATTCTGTACAAGCAAGAGTAATTTTAACTCTCATAACGGCACCTCCATTTAATGTTAGCCTCCCTCTGATACCAGGCGGCGAATTCTTACCGCCAATTTTCGGGCACAAAAAAAGAACCCTCGCAGAGGTATAAATACTATACCACAAGGGTTCTGACAAGTCAAGTCTTTTTTTTGTGAATTTTTTATACAAAAGCAAATGCCTGAATTGCCTTCTTAAATACTATAACATTTATATTATGAAGGTCTTTTCCGAGCTTTTCGTATGCACTGTCACCTTTTCTGCCGCAAGCACAGGCAAACTGCTCACCTATACATACATCCTCTTCCTTGCAGTCATCCTTAAGACACAGATAATAGAAAGAAAAGGCAGTGGACTTTGAAAGCTCTTCATAAAAATCAGGCGATACCTTTTCAAGAACATCGTAAAGTTCACCAACTGCAACAGTTGAAAGCATGGGAGACGGCAGGAAATTATCTATACAGTATTCAGCAGAAAACACCGTAAGTATTTTCATTTGCAGAAGAACCTCTTGCGTTACTTCAACATCATGCTCTTTTGCAAGCTGTAATAACTCTTCGGGGGCAGCTTTATATGAAAAAGCACTTACAATGTTTGCTCCGAGAGACTTTGCTTTAGCTGAATTTCCGTTAAAGCGCTGCAATTTGGTTTCTTCGACCAGCTGGATAACATCAAAACCTTCTTCTTTTGTAAGCTTGGACGATCCTACGATCTTCATATCACTGTCTTCATTGTGAATGTTCATAAATTCCTCCCGGGAGTTAAACAAATTTTGCTTTGTTAATTTTGCTCTTCTGCTTCGGCTGCCAGCTTTTTCATAAGTCTTTTCTGCTTCGCTTTGAATCCGAGAAGCTCCTGAAGCTGTGTCTTAGGAGTTACATAATCACCTATGGTTAAAGCTCTTTTATTATACAGACCGTGAAAAGCACTTCCGCCTGTAGCAAGAAGTCCCTTTTTCTTTGCATACTGAAAAAGCTCAGCAGAGGTTTTTTCATCTGCCGACGGATGCCAGACTTCAATTCCGTCAAGCCCCATATCGACATATTTATTTATCAACTCGATATCCTTGAGCATTGCCGGATGTGCAAGTACAGCAATACCGTTTGCGGAATGAATTGCATCTATAACATCCGATACATTTTGAAAAGCAGGCTTTACTATAATATTATTCGCACTTTCAGGAGAAAATAACTCGTTATATACATCTCCGTAAAAAGAATCCGCAACACCGCATTCCATAAGTGCATGCATAATATGCTGTTTATATAAATTTGTTGATCCCGAAGCACATCTCTTCATAAGCTCTGCTGTCACGGGATAACGCTGTGCCGTTTTTAACATCATGTATTGTGATGCCCGTTTTCTGGCAACGGTATTCTGATGACAAAGTCCCTCAAGACGATCGGGAAACTCAGGCAAATAACAAAGTATATGTATGATCTCACCTGTGTCACCGTCCACTGAAGAAAGCTCAACACCGGGAATGATCTTAATTCCGTTTCTTTCACCTATTATCTTTGCCCTTATGGTTCCTGCAAGGCAATCGTGATCGGTTACGGCTATAGTTTCAACTCCTCTGCTTTTTGCAAGAGAAATAAGCTCTTCTATACCCATGGAACCGTTAGATAAACGAGTGTGACAATGCAAATCTCCGCTCAAAAAATAACCCCCTCAATCTTCAACAATTTTGCCATAAACATCCGATTTATATTACAAAAACAACTTGATTCAATCAAAATATCTACCTGATTTTATTTTTTTGCAAAAAAACCGACTAATACGCTCAAGTATATACTATGATTATATACCTTTTCCTCTTTATTTTCAAGAGTTTTTGTGTTATTATGTCATTAAAGATTTTTATTATGAGGAATTTTTTTATGAATAAAATACTTTTGGGTCTTTCGGGCGGTGTTGATTCTGCCGTTGCCGCAGCAAAGCTTATCGAACA
The DNA here is from genome assembly GCA_017513525.1 of Clostridia bacterium. Lineage (GTDB taxonomy): Bacteria > Bacillota > Clostridia > Oscillospirales > Acutalibacteraceae > RUG806. The sequence continues at coordinate 17,436 of JAFXFC010000002.1, read as the reverse complement.
AGGTTTTGAAGTAACCGGCTGTTTCCTGTTACTTACCGAAAATTCGAATGAAAATTCAGAAGAAGCAAAGAATGCAGCAATAATTGCACAGCATCTCGGTATTCGTCTTGTAACTGCCGATTTCAGAGAACGCTTCAAAGAAAATGTGGGCGATTATTTTATTAAAGAGTATCTTGCAGGCAGAACACCGAATCCGTGTATAAAATGTAATCCCACGGTAAAAATACGCTCTCTCATTGACACTGCAAATTCCCTTAATATAGATAAAATAGCAACAGGACATTATGCTCTTACGGAAAAAAGCGAAAAATATAAAGGTGTCGTATTAAAAGCCGCACCGTCAAAAAAAGATCAGAGCTATTTCCTTTGCCGTCTGTCACCCGAACAAATAGAAAAAGTTGTTTTTCCATTGGGAGAATTCTCTTCAAAAGAAGATGTAAGACTGGCTGCCGAAAAACTCTCCTTGCCCAATGCAAAAAAAGCGGACAGCCAGGAAATATGCTTTATTCCCGACAACAATTATCAAAAATACATCTGCGAAAATTCAGATTTTGTGCCATCTCCCGGAAATTTCCTCGACAACTCCGGCAACATAATAGGGAAGCATACGGGAATAATCAATTATACGGTAGGACAAAGAAAGGGCTTGGGTGCATTCGGAGAGGCAAGATATGTAAAAGAGATAAATGCCCGCGACAACACCGTAACACTTTGCAAAAAGGACGAGCGATTTGCCTTTTGCCTTGAAGCAGGAGATATTTCATGGGCAGTAAACGCTCCTCCCGAGGGAAGCTTTGAGGGAAAAGTGAAAATCAGAAACACCGCAAACCCTGCAGATGCCATTATAGCAATTAAAAACAATAAAATAAAGATCCAGTTCAAAGATAAGGTTTTGGCTCCCACTCCCGGTCAATCCGCTGTAATTTATGACGGAGATATAGTTCTCGGAGGCGGAATTATACTTTAATATCCAATATTTTCCTATAATATTACAAATAGTTAATATATATTGACTTTTTTTTACTGTTTACCTATAATAATTATGCTATTTTTAGACATATACCGCATATTAAAGGAGTTAAATTTTAATGACAAAGAAAATATTAAAAATGCTGTTTCTGTGCATTGTTACGGTAAGCGCATTATTAATTTCTGCAATTGCCGTTAATGCAGCACTCGTTGGCGATGTTGCAGATAACGATAATAAAATTACCGCAAATGATGCCAGACTTATTCTTCGTGCTTCAGTTAACCTTGAAACTCTGACAGATGAACAAGCAGCAATCGGAGATACAGATGAAAACGGCAAACTTTCTGCTGTCGACGCAAGAACAATTCTCAGAATGAGTGTAGAACTTGAAGATATCAGACATTTCTACAACAAAGAGATCCTTACTTCCCCCACTTGCACAGAAAAGGGACATTATATAGCCACCTGCACAGAATGTGATGACGTATTTGAAGCAGATTCTGAAGCTCTCGGACATGACTGGAATATTCCCGAAGTAACCTGCACAGAGGATAAATACTGTACAAGATGTAATGGAGAAATAACAACAAAGCTCGGACACACAACAGACTGGGGCACCTGCGGCAACTGTAAAATATTTATAACAGAAAAATATGCCGAACAGGCAAGTACAATTAAAACAAAAACAACAGAAGCCATTGCCGCAACAGATAAAGCATACAAATATATAAATGAAAGTGTCGGTGCTGCATCCTGGCTTAAGATAAAAGCGAACGCAGCAAAGCCCGAATATGAGAAAGCAAAAACAGCCTACGAAGCAGCATACATAGCTTGCGCAGATACTCCTGAGTTTGCCGCTATTAAAGAAAATCTCGGAAAAGCAATTGAAAACACCGATAAGGTTCTCATCGGAATTGATACAATTCTGAGTGTAGTATATGTAGACAGCTCAAACTATGAATCCCTAATAGAAGGCGTTGACATTCCTCAGTGGGCAAATGATAACATAAACGGAAAACTTAAAAAAGCTATCATATGGTAATAAAAAAATCCGCTCCATTGCAGAGCGGATTTTTTTATTCACCTAAATATGCTTTTTTGACCTGTTCGTTATTGAGAAGATCTTCGCCCTTGCCGCTGATAGTAATATCACCTGTTTCAAGAACATAGGCTCTGTCCGAAATGGAGAGGGCTTTTTTTGCATTCTGCTCAACTAAAAGAACAGTAGTGCCCATTTTGTGGTAGTCCTTAATAATATCAAAGACCTGATCAACAAGAAGAGGGGAAAGACCCATTGAGGGTTCATCAAGCATTAAAAGCTTCGGGTGGCTCATCATAGCTCTGCCCATTGCAAGCATCTGCTGTTCGCCGCCTGAAAGAGTACCTGCAATCTGATTCTTTCTTTCACCGAGTCTCGGGAAACGTGTGCAGATCTCTTCAATATCTTCTTTTATTTTCTTCTTGTCTTTTTGTGTATAAGCTCCCATAACGAGGTTTTCATAAACAGTAAGCTCCTGAAAAACTCTTCTGCCTTCAGGAACCTGGCTCATTCCCATGGAAATGAGCTTATGTCCGGGAATTTTATTAATAACCTTACCGTCATATGTGACAGTACCGTCTTTAATGGGTATAAGTCCCATGATACTCTGCATGGTGGTGGTTTTTCCCGCACCGTTGGCGCCTATAAGAGAAACAATTTCGCCTTCGTTAACTTCGAAGCTGATGCCCTTGATAGCTCTTATAACACCGTAGTTTACCTGCAGGTTTTTAACTTCAAGTAATGCCATTTCGTTCCTCCTTATTCACCTATATATGCCTTTATAACTTCGGGATCGTTAAGTGCTTCGTTTGCTGTACCCTGTGCTAACACTGTACCGAAGTTGAGAACCGTTACTTCATCACAAAGACCTGATACAAATTTCATATCGTGTTCAATGAGAAGTATAGTCATATCAAAATCGTCACGGATCTTTCTGACAATTCTCATAAGATCTTCTGTTTCGTGGGGATTCATACCTGCTGCAGGCTCATCAAGAAGCAACAAGGTGGGATTTGTTGCAAGTGCACGGGCAATTTCAAGCTTTCTCTGCTTACCGTAGGGAAGATTACAGGCGAGATTATTTCTCTCTTCTTCGAGATCTACTATTCTCAGAATTTCTTTTGCCCTTTCACGCATTTTTGCTTCTGTCTTATAATGTCCCGGAAGTCTGAAAAGACTGACAAAGGGATTACACTTGAATTCTTTCTGATTATGAAGACCTACAAGAACATTTCTTATAACGCTCATATTATTAAAAAGTCGTATATTCTGGAAGGTACGGGCAATTCCCTTGCGGTTTATCTGTTCCTGTGTCTTGCCCTTAAGCTCTTCACCGTTTAAGTAGAAGGTACCTGTTGTGGGCTGATAAACACCTGTAAGAAGATTAAACACCGTAGTCTTACCCGCACCATTGGGACCTACAAGACCGTAAAGCTGCTTTTTCTTAATTTCAAGATTAACTCCCTGTACGGCTTTAAGTCCGCCGAAGGATATACCGAGGTCTTCAGTTCTTAATACAATATCAGACATCTCATTTACCTCCTTTTGCGGGCTTATCGGGCACATATTCATTACCCGGCTGAAGATCAGTGGAAAGAACCTCATCCATAGCTATCTTTGTGGGGATCTTATCCCAATGAGCGGGGTCATTGAGAATATCCTCAGGTTTGCGGTTTTTGGATGTAAGCTTTGCAATAAGTACTTTAAGTGAAAGTCTTTCCTTGATGGGAGAGAGCTTCGGAGCGTTATTAAATATAACTATACCGATAAGTATAAGTGCATAGATAAGGAACTTAAGAGCGGCAAGCTCACCCGGAAGCTCTTTCTGAAGAATGTAGTTTATAACAGTTATAAGAGTAGCAGCGATAATAGAACCGTTGATGGAACCCATACCGCCGAGAACTACCATAACAAGAATTTCAATTGAATAGTTATATGAGAAGAAGGTATACATAACGGGAGTTGTATAGTGACCGTAGAATACACCTGCAACACCTGCAAAGAAAGCTGCAATGACGAAAACAAAGAGCTTATAGAAGGTTACATTGATACCCATAGCCTTTGCGGCTATTTCATTATCACGGATAGCTGTTATTGCTCTGCCGTGCTTACTTCTTACAAGATTCTGCACGAAGAAAAGAACAACAAGAACTGTGATAAACACGATAATAAACAAAGGAGTGTCCTTCTTTGTAAACTTAACAGCACCTGTTGTAAGTCCCATTGCCTTACCGAACCAGGGAAGATTTTTAAAAACGGTTCTAACTATTTCACCGAATGCGAGTGTAACAATAGCAAGATAGTCCCCCTTAAGACGAAGAGCGGGAAGACCTACAAGGAAGCCGAAGATAGCCGCAAGAAGACCGCCGCAAAGCATACTTATAAGAAGACAGATGACCTTGCTTTCAATAACATCTGACAGCTGCATGGAAATGAATGTACCGAGATATGCACCTACGCACATGAAGCCTGCATGTCCGAGGGACAGCTCTCCGAGGAAACCTACAACAAGATTAAGAGATACGGCAAGTATGATACTGTAGCCAATCTGCACAAGAAGATTGGCATAAGATGCCTTCAGCTCACCTGCATTATAAAGAACGACAAGTACAACCAGAGCGGCAGCAATAACCATGTAATTTATGCAATTTTTGATTTTGAAGTCATCAGACTTTAATATACTTTTTATCATAAATCACACCTTCTCTCTTCTCTTCTTGCCAAGAAGCCCTATGGGTCTTACAAGAAGAATAACAATAAGCAAACCAAACTCAACCGCTGTTGTGTAGGGTGCAAGCACGGGAACACTTAAGCATATCTTTTCGATAACACCAAGCATAACACCGCCGAGCATAGCACCGGGAATAGAACCGATACCGCCGATAACAGCAGCTGTGAATGCCTTGATACCGGGCATTGAACCGAGAGTGGGTTCAACAGAAGGGATCTGCATAAGATAGAATAAACTTGCTGCAGCCGCAAGTGCGGAGCCGATAGCAAAGGTGATTGTAATTATTCTGTTTACATTGATACCCATAAGCATTGCGGCACCCTTGTCCTCAGATACGGCAACCATGGCTCTGCCTGTACGGGTCTTTTTAACAAAAAGCGTAAGTCCTGCCATAATAACGGCACCGATAACAAGTGTAACGATAGAAGAAACACTTATTGTAGCACCGAAGAGAGATACCGTACCAAGAGAAGCAATGGTAACTGTCTTGGGTTCAGCACCAAATACAAGCTGAGAAATACTCTGAAGCAGGTAGCTGACACCGATAGCAGTTATAAGAACCGCAAGAGGCGATGCACCGCGAAGAGGCTTATAGGCAAATTTTTCAACAACAACGCCCATAACAACACAAATTATTACAGAAAGACCGATTGCAAGTGCGATATGACCGCCGCCCATAAGCGTAACAAAAACAGCATATGCACCGACCATGATAATATCACCGTGGGCGAAGTTCAGCATCTTTGCAATACCGTAAACCATGGTATAACCAAGAGCTATAAGAGCGTATATAGCACCAAGACTTAATCCGTCAAATAAAATACTCATATCTTTTCTCCTTTTCCGGGAGTTTTTTCAAACGAAAGAATAAAATGAAAAATCGGCGGCAAGAAAACGGCTTCGCCGAAGCCTTACGGCGACCGTTTTCGGTGAGGCCATCGCCGAGGGAAGTTTACTTCCCGTTCGGCGGGACATAAAATCTTTTTACTTTATAGGAAATTCTTTCCTATAAAGTAAAAAAGCACCGCCGTAAGAACCTGTAAAGGCGGGTATATGCCCGAGGGTATTTTCCCTCAGGCATATACATAAATTTTGTAAAACTTATTACTGAAGCTCAACAATGATAGGATCCTTAACGCAAGCACCTGAAGCATCCCATACCATGCCGCCTGTAACTCCGTCATAGGAGAAATCAGCAGATGTAAGAGTAGCAGTAAGTGCCTTACCAAGTTCTGCGGGATCTACCTTAACGTTGTTAAGTTCAAGAGCCTTCATTGCCTCGAAGATTACATAAACTGCATCGTAGCCGTCAGCAGCAAACTGGTCGGGCTTGGAGCCGTACTTTGTTTCATAAGCTGTTACGAAAGCGGAAACCTTAGCATCTTCGCTGTTTACATCGAAGGGAGTAAGGTAGCTGATCTTATTAGTAACTGTGCTGTCGATCTGTTCTGCAACACCGTCAAGACCGTCGCATCCGAAAAGGAAAGCATCGCATCCCTTAGCTACACATGCCTTAGCAATAAGACCTGCTTCTGTGTAGTAGATGGGAAGGAAGATAACATCGCAATCCTTGAGAGCTTCAACCTGAGTTGAGAAGTCACGGTTATTTTCAGCGTCGAAGGACTGTTCAAGATATGTAACATTGAGTTCAGCCATCTTTGCCTTGAAAGCATCATAGATACCTGTTGAATAGGGATCGGAGCTGTCATAGATAACACCGATGTTCTCATATTCCTTAGCGAGCTTTTCAGCAGAAAGAATACCGTTATCAGGGTCACCGAAGCATACTCTGAATGCGAAGTTACTTGCATTGATTACCTTGTCAGCAGAAGCTGAGGGAGTAAGTGAGAAGATACCGTCTTCGTCAGCTCTTGTTGCAAAGGATTCTGCAGAACCTGAAGTAACAGAACCGAGAGAAGCCTGCATACCTGCTTCATAAAGAGCATCATAGCCTGTAGAAGCATCAGCAGCTGTGCTCTTGTCGTCCTTCATGTCGAACTTGAAGTTAACGCCGTTTAAGCCGCCTGCAGCATTGATCTCATCAATTGCAAGCTGAGCGCCCTGCTGTACGGAAATACCGTAGGAAGCTGTGTCACCTGTAAGGGGACCTGTTGCACCGATAACATATTCGGTGTTGTCTGCTGTATATTCGCCTTCCTTTGTAAGGTCATATGCGAGATCAGCAGCTGTTGTTTCTTCTGAACCTGCTGTGGTTTCTTCTGTGCCTGTGCCGCCGCAAGCAGCAAAAGCGAGAACCATAGCAAAGCTGAGAAGAAGTGCAATTACTTTTGAAAACTTTTTCATTTCTTTTTTCCTCCGTTTGATTTTGTTGTCTGAATATATAATAATATATTCCTTTAACATTAGAATACTATTACAAGAATTCTGAATTGTCAAGGAAAATTATTTGAAAATTGAGCTTTATCAATGAAACTTTTATAAAACACTGATTAATTTTATTAATTTATAGTTTTCCTTTTATATTGACAACAGCAAACTGCAACTAATATAATGTAAATAAGTTTTATTAGGAAGTGAAAAAAATGTTTGCAAAAATCATAGACGGCAAGAAAATATCCGAAGAATTAAGACTGGAAACAGCGAAAAAGATTAAAAACAGAAAAGAGGGCTTAAGAGCCCCGGGACTTGCTGTTATCATAGTCGGTGATAACCCTGCTTCAAGAATATATGTAAACAATAAGAAAAAAGCATGTGAAGCCTGCGGTATCACATCATATGAATATGCTCTTTCTGAAAGCACAACAGAACAAGAGCTTCTTTCGCTTATCAATGAATTAAACAATAATACTGAGGTTGACGGTATCCTCTGCCAGCTGCCGCTCCCCTGCCATATTGATGAAAACAAGGTAATAGATGCAATTTCCCCCGAAAAGGATGTTGACGGCTTCTCTCCCGTTAACACGGGAAATCTTTTAGCAGGAAAACCCTGTTTTGCCCCCTGCACCCCTGCAGGTGTTGTTGAAATGCTGAAACACGAGAGTATTGAAATTTCGGGCAAACACTGTGTCATTGTCGGAAGAAGCAATATAGTCGGAAAGCCCGCGGCACTTTTAATGCTTCAGGAAAATGCCACGGTCACTGTCTGCCATTCAAGAACAAAAAATCTTAAGGATATGGTAAAGCAGGGGGATATAGTTATAGCCGCAATCGGCAAGGCGAATTTCATCACTGCCGATATGATAAAAGAGGGCGCTGTGGTAGTCGATGTAGGCATAAACAGACTTGAAAGCGGAAAAGTCACGGGAGATGTAGATTTTGAAGAAGTATCAAAAATTGCGTCTGCAATAACTCCCGTCCCCGGCGGCGTAGGCCCCATGACCATAACCATGCTCATGCAAAACACTCTTTCGGCTTGGGAAAGATTTTCATAAATCACCGTCTTTGACGCACGGTAAATTATTAAGGGTATCTGCCACTTAATTAGTTGGCAGATACCCGTTCTTTCTATCCACGCAAAAAGCAAAAGTGCTTTGTTTTCGCCGCTTCGCAGTACCAATGTACGGCTTGCCAGCGGCGAAAACAACAAATACGGCAATTTCTGAACATCTTTCCGTGCGGAAAATTTACTGTGTGCAGACCTTATTAACTTAGTTTTCCCCGAACCATCGGGCAGCCGATACTGCTTATTGATAAATATCCATATTTCACGAAATTGCATCCGTTTCTTTGAAACGGCGCACTTCCGCAAAATCTGAATATTTCTCAATAATCGAAAATAAATTAATTCATTATATATATCAACGAAGGGTCGGACGGCTGAGAAGTGCTCAGATTTTGCGGTAGTGTGCCCAAACTTGTTTCGTGTGCAATACCGTGAAATATGGGCATTTATCAGCCGTCCGACCAAACTTTTGGATATAGCAAAACCAAAAAAAACTAAAATGCGATAAGGCGGTGAGCCGTTCGCACATAGTGAACTCACCTTCGTAGTGCCACTTACGGCAAGTGGCTCAAATATTGCTCTATTTGTTGTTTTCGGCTCCGCAAAGGCGTACATTGGTACTCCGAGGAGCCGAAAACAAAGCACCATGAAATTTATTGCGTGGATAAAAAGAATGGGTATCTGCCACTTATTCTGTGGTAGATACCCTTAATAATTTGCCGTGCGTCAAAGAGAGTGATATTTGAGTCACTTGCAAAAAAAAGACTAAAGGCTATCTCATGTGAGATAGCCTTTTTTATCGTTCTTTACTTTTAGGTAAAATCAGACAGCTCTTTCAACCTTACCTGAACGCATGCAGCGAGTGCAAGCATATACTCTGCAAGGAGAACCGTTAACGATAGCCTTTACTCTTTTTACATTGGGCTTCCAAGTTCTGTTTGATCTTCTGTGAGAGTGAGAAACCTGAATACCGAACTTTACGTCCTTACCGCAAAAATCACATTTTGCCATGGAGCGCACCTCCCTTTTATTTTCCGGGATAAACCCTAATATCTAAATCAGCAAAAGTCATAATAACAGATAATAGTTTAAAATGCAAGTGTTTTTTAAACTTTTTTTGATTTTTTCCTTTATTTCAGCTCATGTATAAAAAGTCCGCTTAAAAGCTTGGGCTCAAACCATGTGGACTTAGGGGGCATTACCATGCCGCTGTCGGCAATTGCCATAAGCTCGGAAAGGGATGTCGGATACATGGAAATTGCAATTTCCATATCCTCATTGCATCTTCTTTCAAGTTCTGAAAGTCCTCTTATGCCTCCGACAAAGTCTATACGCTTATCGGTTCTGGGATCAGTTATTCCGAAAATTTCTGAAATAACATACTTCTGCAGAACAGAAACATCAAGACTTTCAAGAACATCATTTTCGTCACAAAGTCCTTCTTTAAGTGTAAGCTTATACCATTTTTTATTACAGTATAAGCCGAAGCTGTGACGACGGTCGGGCTTTACTGCACTATCCTTTTCTTCAACATCAAAATACTCGCCGATTTTTGCAAAAAGCTCTTCGTCGGAAAGTCCGCTTTTATCCTTGATAAGACGGTTGTAATCCATGATTTTAAGCTCTTCCGCTCTGAAAGCAACGGCTAAGAAGAAATTGAATTCCTCATCCCCTTTATAATCGGGGTTTTCTTCTCTTCTTTTAAGTGCTACCTTAACGGCAGAAGCAGCTCGGTGATGTCCGTCTGCAATATAAAGTGAGGATATTTCCGAAAAAGCCCCTGTCAGTGCCGTTGTATCATTTTCATCGGAGATTACCCATACTGTATTTCTTACTTCGCATTCAGACACAAAATCATATTCGGGTGTGAGAGCAGTATATTTATCAATAATTTCATCAATAGTATTATTTCTTCTGTATGCAAGAAAAATGGGCCCCGTATTGGCGTCACATGTGTCAACATGGCGGATACGGTCTTCTTCCTTATCGGCTCTTGTGTGTTCATGCTTTTTTATGACATTATTTATATAGTCATCTGCACCTGCACAGCCGACAAGTCCTGTCTGACAAACCTCACCCATTATCTGTCTGTAGATATAAAAGCAAGGGCTTTCATCCTTAACGCAAATGCCGTCCGAAGTCAGCTTTTTAAGATTTTCGGCAGCCTTTAAGTATACCTCTTCGGAATATATGTCGGTTTCAGGAGGAAGATCTACCTCCGCTTTATCAACATGGATAAAGGAATATGGATGTCCCTTTACTTTTTCTCTTGCTTCTTCTGAATTCATTACATCATATGGAAGAGCAGCAACAAGAGAAGCATATTCTTTTTTAGGTCTTATAGCCTTAAATGGCACAAATAATGACATAAAACAACCTCACTTATTTATTCGTAGCTTTATGGAAATAAAGCTTGTCACAGCCGGAAAAATACAGAATACCGCTTATATCCTTGGTACATACAAAATATGTATTTTCAGTCCATACGGGAATTATAACAGATGCAGAAGAAAGCTTACTTTCAACAGAAGCATATACGGAACGGAAATTTTCCTCATTACCGCAGTAAAGCTTCCCTAACAGCTCTTCCATTCCGAAGCCGTTGAAGCCCGTGATATTATACGGAGAATTTGCCGTAAATGTTCCGAAATAACCGTAAGCACTGTCAGTTTCAGCCTTATAGTCATAAAAAGCTATCTGATAGTTTCCTGTTTCAACTGCTTTTTTCACTTCTGCAGGAGTGCCTGTTTTTACCGAGAAATTAACATAAATACCGAGTATTCTCTGCCATTCCTGCAAAAGTCTTCTCATAGCATCTTCATATCTTTTTTCACACAACAGCACTATATCAATACTTGTTGTTTCAAGCTTTTCCATTCCGCTTTTAAGGTAAACCTTTGCCTTTTCCTCACTGTAGGCTTCAGGATGCGTGGTAACACCCTCTGCAGCTGCACTTAAAGGCACTATGCCTTGTGCCGGAGCCTTTCCGGTGTTTTCTGCAATCTTTTTTATATCTGTTGCAGCAGCAAGAGCTTTTCTGATATTTTCCTCACCGAGTGCAAGATCGGACAGATTCATAATAAATCCTCTGATAACATTCGGAGTTTCAATTACTGTCATTTTTTCAGCATCATCAAGCTCTTTATACATATCTTCAGATATTACAGCACCTGAATAGCCGTCTGCCTCCAGCTCACCCATAAGCTTTTCTTCGTCCTCTTCAACATAAAGCCAAACATAATCGGGAACAGCTTCACTTTCGCCGATATAATCTGCCGCTTTATTTATCCTGTATGAGGTATCGTCAAATCTTGAAAGATAAAAAGGTCCGTTTGACAGAGAAAAAGCAATAAGCGTTCCGTATCTTCCTGAGCAAGCCTTAAAAAATGTTTCATTGCAGGGCATACAAACAGGCTCTGTAAGCACTTCGGGGAAATTACTCTGGGGCTGTGAAAGCTTGATTTCAAGAGTATATTTATCTACCGCTTTAACTCCCAGTTCATCTTTATTCTTATTGCCTGAAAGAATTTCGGGGGCATTAACGATATTATACAGCATATACGACATATGAGCACCTGTTGCGGGATCTACTGCTCTTTCGAGGGCAAACTGAAAGTCGTTTGCGGTAACACTCAGATCAAAATTCTCGGGGATTTTACCTTCGAGCTGTTTTTCTGCATTTGAAGTAAGATGCCATACTGCATCCTCTCTGAGATAAAATGTATATGTAAGTCCGTCGGGAGATACCTTCCAGCTTTTTGCTACACCGTTTATTGTCTCTCCGTTTTCATCTTTTCTTAAGAGGCCTTCAAAACAGTTTCTGACAACTATTGAGGCTGTTGTATCGGAAACTATCTGAGGATCAAAGGTACCTGCCTCACTTTCCACGGGGAAGAAAAGCACAACGGGCTCATCCGATGAACAGGAGGTAAGAATTCCAGAAAACAGTAAAAGTGATAATACTAAAGCCATTATTCTTTTCATGCCGGCATCTCCTTTCATCAATATACATTTACAGTTATTTTAACAGATATAACGGTGTTTTTCTATAGTTTATATAAAAATTTTTATTTATATTTTTCTTTATTTTCTATATTAGTTATGATACAATTATATTAATTATAGACTTCAGAGGTTTTTTATGGATACTATACTTTTAATTTTAGGAATAATAACTGTCATACTTCTTTTAGTGATAACCGTGAAAATGTTTTCCGAAAAAAAAGGAAACACCGATATTACAGATGAAAAAATTGAAAATCTCAGAAAACTTACGGGAGAAGGATTTTCTGCAATGCGTTCCGAACAGAATGCTTCAAATGAAGCAATAAGAAATTCCCTGTCCTCTTCTCTTAATACCGTAAGAGAAAAAATGGAAACTCTTTCGGAAAAAACCGCTGACGGACAGCTTTCTGTTGTAAGGTCACTTTCGGATATGCGAGAAAAGCTTGATATGACAGGCAGACTTCAGACACAGGCAGTAACAGAGGCTGTCGAAAAATTACAACAGTCAAATGAAAAAAAGCTTGAAGAAATGCGAGTGACGGTTGACGAAAAGCTCACCTCTACTCTTACAACAAGACTTGATTCTTCATTCAAGTCCGTTTCCGAGCAGCTCTCGAATGTATACAAATCTCTCGGTGAAATGAAGGAGCTTTCCACAGGTGTTACGGCACTTAACAGAATTTTTACCAATGTAAAAACCAGAGGAAACTGGGCAGAAACACAGCTTGAAGGCATACTCGATCAGATAATTCCCGGCATGTATGTAAAAAACTACCGCTCAGACGAAAAAAGAGATGTTGTTGAATTTGCTGTAATAATTCCCGATTCGGAAAGTGACAGAAAAACATATCTCCCCATTGACTCGAAATTCCCTATGGAAGACTACTTAAGACTCTGTGATGCAGGGGATACGGGTGATACCGAAGGTGTCAGACTCGCAAAAAAAGCACTTGAAGCAAGAGTTCTTTCAGAGGGCAAGTCAATTTCAAAATACATAAATCCTCCTATGACCACTCCCTTTGCCGTGATGTATCTTGCTACAGACTCTCTTTATGCAGAGGTTATTTCCTCCAAAGAAAATATTGCGGACCGTCTTCATGATGAATACGGAGTGCTTCTTGCAGGTCCATCAACAATTACGGCTCTTTTATCCTCACTTGCAATGGGCTTCAGAACAGTAGCGCTTAATCAGAAAGCAAATGAAGTCATGGATCTTTTATCTGCCGCTAAGGTGCAGTATGATAAATTCGGACTGGCACTCGAAAAAGCAAAGAAAAAAATAGATGAAGCCTCTTTGAGCATTGATGATGCTCAGAAGCGGAATTCCATTATCGTAAAAAAATTAAAAGGTGTTGAAGCTATCGGCATTGAAACTGCAGATAATTTGCTCGGCACCGATGAATAAAGGAGAATTACTATGATCAAATTAGGTCTTGCAGGCACATGGCATGTTCATTTTAATGGCTATGTCAGAGAATTTTTGGCACGTGGGGATGTTGCGATCACTGCCCTTTGGGACCCCGATGAAGAAACAGCAAAGTTAAAAGCTGAAGAAATCGGTTGTAAATACACAACAAACCTTGATGAATTCTACGGCATGGATTTTGATGCAGTTATGGTTTGCGCTGCTACAAATATCCATAAGGAAGTGCTTATTAAAGCTGCAAATGCGAAAAAACATATTTTCACTGAAAAAGTTCTCACAGCCGCTTACGGCGATGCCCTTGAAGTAAAAGAGGCTGTAGAAAAAGCAGGAATCAAATTCTGTATCTCCTTCCCCTGGAGAACCCGTGCAGACTTTTTATGGATAAAAGAGGCTCTCGCAAAAGACATTATCGGTCAGGTCACTTATATGAGAATGAGAAATGCACATGACGGTGTCAGCGGCGGATGGCTTCCTCCCTCATTCCTTGATCCTGTTCCCACCTGCGGCGGTGCTATGATGGATCTCGGTGCACACGGCATGTATCTTCTTAACTGGTTTATGGGTCCCCCCGAAAAATGCACAAGCGTATTCACCAACTGCATGTGTGATACCGTTGAAGATAACTGTGTAAGCGTATTCAGCTACAAGGGCGGTGCAATCGGTGTCAGCGAAACAGGCTTCGTTACAGGCAGAAATCCCTTTGAACTTGAAATTGCAGGAACAAAAGGAACTATTCTTGCAGGCGGCGTATTTGATAAGCTCTGCTACAACAACGGCGAGGGATGGGTATATCCCAATGTTGGCAAAGGCAGCAAATCCGCTATAAATTCTTTCTGTGATGCAATAATTGAAGACGGCGAAACACTTTTCGGCATAGACGATGCTGTAGCACTTACAAAAACAATGGAAATGGCTTATAAAAATATTATATAAAAAGAGGTTTTCAACATGAAACATAAGGAACTTCTTGAGCAAATGACATTAGAAGAAAAAACTGCCCTGTGTTCGGGCAAGGATTTCTGGCATTTAAACGGCTGTGAAAGGCTGGGTCTTCGACCCATTATGGTTTCCGACGGCCCTCACGGTCTCAGAAAGCATAACGATAAAAAAGAAAAGACCGATATTATGGGATCTGTACCTGCAGTGTGCTTCCCTACAGCTTCTGCGACTGCAGCTTCATGGGATGAAGAACTCATTTATAAAATGGGTGAGGCACTCGGTGACGAATGTAAAGCAGAGAAGGTTTCCGTGCTCTTAGGTCCCGGAAACAATATCAAGCGATCGCCCCTTTGCGGAAGAAATTTTGAATATTTCTCAGAAGACCCGTATCTCGGCGGTAAGATGGCTGCTTCCTTTATTAAAGGCGTTCAGTCAAAGGGAATAGGTACTTCCCTTAAGCACTTTGCCGCAAACAATCAGGAAACAAGAAGAATGACTATAGACACTATAGCAGACGAAAGAACTCTTCGTGAAATTTATCTTGCTTCGTTTGAAATTGCAGTAAAAGAAGGAAAACCCTGGACTGTAATGAATGCATACAATAAGCTGCTGGGCACTTACTGTGCGGAGAATGAGTGGCTTTTAGGTCAGGTGCTCCGTGAAGAATGGGGCTTTGACGGTGTAGTTGTTACAGACTGGGGTGCAGAAAACGATATTCACAAAGGCATTGCCGCCGGTCAGAATCTTGAAATGCCCTCATCTAACGGACTCGGAAGTAAAAAGCTTTATGACGCTGTTAAAAACGGAGAGCTTTCAGAAGAAGAGCTCGACGAGCGTGTAGACGAAATAATCGACCTTATAATGAAATCACAGGAAACTCTTGGCGACTACTCTTATTCCATGGAAGAACACCATGAGCTTGCAAAAGAAGTGGCTTCAGGTTCAATGGTACTTCTCAAAAATGAGGATAATATTCTTCCTCTTAAAAAGAATGTTACCGTGGCACTTATCGGTGAAATGGCAAAATCTCCCCGATACCAGGGGGCAGGCTCTTCACAAATAAATGCCCCCAATGTTGACGATGCATTTTCCGTGATGCTTAAAAAGAATTACGGCTTCTTATATGCAAAAGGCTATGATAAAACAAAGGATGTAACAGATCTTACACTTCTTTCCGAGGCTGTGGAAACAGCAAAATCCGCTGAAATTGCAGTAATTTTCTGCGGACTTACAGAGGAATACGAATCAGAAGGCTTTGACAGGGATCATATGAAGATGCCAAGAAGTCACATAGACCTTATAACCGCTGTTTCAAAAGCAAATCCCAATACCGTAGTTGTTCTTTCAGGCGGTTCACCTGTTGAAATGCCTTGGCTCTTAAGTGTTAAAGCTGTGCTTAACGGCTATCTCGGCGGTGAAGCAGGAGCTGCGGCAGCAGTTGAGCTTCTTTACGGAGAAAAGAGTCCTTCAGGCAAGCTTGCAGAAACATATCCTCTTCATCTTGAAGATACACCTGCTTACTTTAATTTCCCCGGCTCTCAGAAATGCGTTGAATACAGAGAGAGCATTTATGTAGGCTACAGATATTATGATAAGGTGCAAAAGGAAGTGCTTTTCCCCTTCGGCTACGGACTTTCATACACCTCTTTCAAGTATTCGGGACTTAAAATTTCCAAGAAGAGCATAAAGGCCACCGATACGCTTGAAGTAAGCTTTAAGATCAAAAACACAGGTGATGTCCCCGCTGCGGAAATCGCTCAGCTTTATATAAATGACAAGGAAAGCACAGTTTTCCGTCCCGAAAAGGAATTAAAAGGCTTTAAGAAGGTATATCTGGCACCGGGTGAAGAAAAGACAGTTAAAATCACTCTCGATAAGCGTGCATTCGCTTATTATAATGTAAATATACATGATTGGCATGTGGAAACAGGCGAATTCACTATTCTTATCGGTGCATCTTCGCGTGATATAAAGCTACAAGAAACAGTAAAGGTCACTTCAACCGTGAAAAATATCAAAATTCCTGATTTAAGGGAAGAGCTTCCCTGTTATTATGAGGGTAATGTAACTCAAGTCACAGACGAAGATTTTGAAAAGCTGTTAGGATATTCCCTTCCCTATAAAAATATCCAAAATGAAGAGATTACAATAAACAGCGCTCTTGAAGATGCGGCGAACACAAAAGCAGGCAAGCTTATCAATGAGCTTCTTCTTAAAACATTCAAAACCATGAGCAAGGGTAATCTTTCTCAGGAAAAGATGATGACCTCAATGGCTCTTCAGATACCTATTCGTTGCTTTATTTCAATGAGCATGGGTGTATTTACACCCGAAATGGCTGAGGGACTTTGTCTTATATTAAACGGCAAGGGCACTATGAAGGGCTTGGGTAAAATAGCAAGCGGTATCACTACCGCAGTAAAGAATATCGGCACTTTGCTGAATTCCATATAAATCATAATTTATCGGGCAAGTGACTCAAATATATCACCCTCTTTGACGCAAGTATAATTATAGGGTGTCTGCCACGAAAAAACTAACTAAAAAATTATAATTTTTATTCACGCAGAAAATTAAAATGCTTTGTTTTCGCCGCTTCGGAGTACCGTCGTACGCCTTGCCAGCGGCGAAAACAACAAATAGGGCAATATTTGAGCCACTTGCGGTGCGTAGCTCTGATAGGGTGAGAGCGCTATGTGCGAACGGCTCACCGCCTTATCGCATTTTAGTTTTTTTGGTTTTGATATATCAATAAGTTTGGTCTGACGGCTGATAAATGCCAACATTTCACGGTATTGCACCAAACAGGTGTTTTGGCACACTACCGCAAAATCTGAACATTTCTCACCCATCCGACCCTACTCCGAAATATAACAAAAAACTGTTTTCGATTACCCGGAAATATTCAGATTTTATGGAAGTG
>JAFXFC010000019.1 GCA_017513525.1 Clostridia bacterium | reverse complement strand
CGCCTTGGGCGTTCGATATGTGCTGCGCACGCGATATGCCCTGCGGGGCGTGAAGGGATTTATATCATATCGCATTTACCGTCAGGTAAATATATCGATTTTTCCGTCAGGAAAAAATATCGCATTGCGGAGCAATATATCGCAAAAAAACAACTACCCGAAGAAGAGAAGCGAAAACTCTTTTTCAGGTAGTTTTGTCTTATTTTGTTGCAAGCAGGGAATTTGTGTGCCAAATTCCGCATTCTTTATTGAATACTGTCCTTAGGAAACCAACTCTTTGCGGGAGCTTTTTTGTTAGAATGCGAGGTATTTATCCATAAATTTCTTCATTCTGCCGTTCATAGCGGTGAGAGTTTTTATTGCATCTGCTTTTTCTTCTTCGGTGCCGATAGCACATATTCTCATAAGTCTGCCCTCTTCCTTACATAATTCGTCGTGACGGGGGAAGTAGTTATTGAGAAGGAAGCAGGAATATCTTACAAGGCGGTTATCGCCTACAAGTCTGAATTCAGTGCTTATGGTATCTACTGCTACGGAATAGAAATCCTTTATTGAAGAAATAAGTGCTTTTCTTTCGTTTTCGGGGGAGAATACTATTGTTGAGCAGATAAGTCCGTTTCTGTTTGAAAGGTAAGAGGAATGGCTGTCTGTGCTTCCGACTATGGGGTAGTTTCTGCCCTTTGCCTTATCCTCATAATATCTTATTACCTGGAAGCCGTTGTGCTCATAGTAGCTTTCACCGCCCAAAACCTCAAAAGCATCAAAGTCCTGATTTTCCATGATGTATTCGAGGAAAGGAGTGGGGACATGATATGTGTCACTTATCCAGCACGGATGGGGGAATATTGCAAGACCGCCTGCTTTTTTGATTTCTGAAAAAGCCCATTTCATAACAGCTGCAGGAATCTTATCCACCTTTTCGGGAACCTCTGTTTTTTCTGCAAGTTCTTCCATTTTATCCTGCCAAGCTTCCACGGTATCGGCTTCGGGAGGAGTAACGCCGGGCATTGCACGGACCCATGTATCACCCGTTTCACCGAAGTGCTCATCCTTTACGAGAGCATTTATTGAATATTCACCGCCGAAATTAACGATATGTGCATCTGCTTCTTTTCCGTGGACATCGGGAAGATGTACTTCTTCACCGGGAACTATAACGAACTCAGTGGGAATATCCTTATAAAATTCCATAGCACGGATTGAGGGGTAATATCTGTGATGGTCGGTTATCGCGAAAAAGTCATAGCCGTGGCCTCTGTAATTTGCAGAAACAACTTCCGGTGTCTGTCTGCCGTCGGAGCAGTTTGTGTGCATATGAAGGTCACCTCTTAAGGGGTATCTTCCCGCAAGGTCCTTTTCTACTGCATATACGGGGAACTGATTTATTTTTCTTCCGTCATCTCCTAAAACTCTTATAAAATACTGCTGCTCGCTGTCATAGGTATGAGTAACATCAAAGCCGCCTATGTCATTACAAATAACGGTTTTTTCTCTGTAGTCACCCGATGAGGGATAGTCATAGGGCTTTCCGCCTTCAAGAGCACAGATAAGAATTTTATATTCTTTACCCGGTGTAAATTCAGGTCTGCCGCCCGTGGGTCTTATGTGAACGGTTACCTCTTTTCCCACAGGGAAAACAAGAGGAAAAACATCGTAATTTAAGAGAAAGTCTGTCATTGGAAAATTCATATTAAAAACCTCCGTGAAGTTTTGTATTTGTCACTTTTTTATTTTATCACTGATTACATAAAAAAGATAGCATTAATGTAAAAAAATATGTAAAAGTGGGAAAAATATATAAATTTGTTGATTTTCTTTTGTTTAAGGTGTAATATAATACGTTGTATTAAATTTTTGAAGGTGAAATTTTTGAGTAAACGAGAAGATATAAGAAATATTGCTATAATCGCTCACGTTGACCACGGAAAGACAACTCTTGTTGACAAGCTTCTTAAGCAGAGCGGTACTTTCAGAGAAAATGAAGTAGTAGCGGACAGAGTCATGGACTCAAATGACCTTGAAAGAGAAAGAGGTATTACCATTCTTTCAAAAAATACCTCTGTAAATTATAAGGGTGTAAAAATAAATATAGTTGATACTCCCGGTCACGCTGATTTCGGCGGTGAGGTTGAGCGAATCATGACAATGGTAGACGGTGTGCTTCTCCTTGTTGACGCATTTGAAGGCTGTATGCCCCAGACCCGATTCGTGCTTTCAAAGGCTCTGGCACTCAAGAAAACTCCTCTTGTCGTTATAAATAAGATAGACCGCCCCGGTGCTCGTCCCGACGAGGTTATTGATGAGGTTCTTGATCTCTTTATAGAATTGGGTGCAGATGAAGAACAGATAGAATTTCCCGTAATCTTCGCTTCTGCCCGTGGAGGCTTCGCTTCCTTCAATAAGGATGACCGTGAGGGTGATATGCGTCCTCTGCTTGATGCAATTATTGATAATATTCCCGCTCCCGAATGTGAAGAGGAAGCCCCCTTACAGCTTCTTTTCTCCTCACTTGATTATGACGATTATGTAGGAAGAATAGGTGTCGGCAGAATTGAAAGAGGTACCGTAAAAGAGGGACAGGCTGTAGTTCTTTGTCAGACAGACGGCGGCAAGAGAAATGTCAAGGTTTCCCGTCTTTACCACTTTACGGGACTTGGCAGGACAGAAACCGATTTTGCAAAGGCAGGCGACATAGTTGCAGTTTCGGGTATTGAAGATCTTAATATCGGTGAAACTATATGCTCTCCCGACTGTGTTGAGCCGTTGCCTTTTGTTAAAATAGATGAACCTACCCTTGCTATGACCTTCCATGTAAACGATTCTCCCTTTGCAGGAAAAGAGGGTAAATTCGTTACTTCAAGAAACATAAGAGCAAGACTTTTCAAGGAAGTTGAAACAAATGTAAGTATGAGAGTTGAAGAAACCGATTCTACCGATACATTCAAGGTATCGGGCAGAGGCGAGCTTCATCTTTCAATACTTATTGAAACCATGAGAAGACAGGGTTATGAATTCCAGGTTTCCCGTCCCAAGGTCATTTATAAGCACGAGGACGGTGTTCTCTTGGAACCCATGGAGCTTCTTATAGTTGAAGTACCTACCGATTATGTGGGTGCTGTTATGGAAAAGTTAGGCTCCAGAAGGGGCGAACTCGAAAATATGGGAACCCGTGACGGCGGTACAACTCACCTCGAATTCAAAATTCCCGCCCGCGGACTTATCGGCTACCGCTCGGAATTCTTAACAGATACCAACGGCTACGGTATTATGAATAATCTTTTTGCAGGCTATGAGCCTTATAAGGGAGATATCTCCACCCGTGAAAGAGGCTCTATTGTAGCTCACGAAACAGGTGAGAGCACGGGCTACGGACTTTTCAATACACAGGACAGAGGAAGACTTTTCATAGGCCCCGGTGTTCCCGTGTATGAAGGAATGATAGTCGGCGAATGTGCAAAGGCTGAGGATATAGTATGTAATGTCTGCAAGAAAAAGCAGATGACAAATACCCGCGCTTCGGGTTCAGACGAAGCTTTGCGCCTTGTTCCTCATTCAACACTTTCACTTGAACAGAGTATGGAATTTTTAAGTGATGACGAGCTTTTAGAGGTCACTCCCAATTCTCTTCGTCTTCGCAAAAAAATTCTTTCCAAGGAAATGAGAATGAAGCAGCAGTTCAAGAAAAACTGATAAGGACGGTTTTATAAATGGAAAAAAATAAGGTAACTATCACTATAAGAAATCAGAAGTATACTGTCATTTCAAGTGAAGCTCCCGACGATATAAAGGCATTGGCTGATAAGGTGGACAAAAAGCTTTCTGAAATAATGACTTCGTCAAGATTGACTCTCGCAGAGGCTCTTGTACTTGCTTCTCTTGATCTTGCAAACGAAGCAAGAATTAATGAGCAGACTGTCAATAAGCTTAAAAGCGAAATGGCAGGCTATCTTGAGGATGCCGAAAAGGCAATGATCGAAAGAGATAAGCTCAAAAGAGAGCTTGCAAAGATTAAAGATAAATAATTAAATGCAAAAGCGGATATTCCCACAAAAAGGAAATATCCGCTTTTTCTATTCGGCAGCTTCCGTAAAAAATTCAGAAAAATAAGTGTCAAACAAAACTTTTGTAATTTCATCGGGTGCCTTATATATCTCTTCGCCAACGACATTACACGGAAGAGAAATAACATCCGTTTCTTCGTTGGAATATTCCATTCTGATAGTTGTTGTTATACTGCCCGGTGCCAATGAATCAGTTCTTTTTGCAACAACGGTATATTCTATATCATCAAGAATGTTTTTCAATTTGGTCAATTCTTCGTCCGTTTCAAGAACTACATTTTTACCCCATCCGTTGATTTCGGCGCGGATAAGTATCTTTTCCTTTTGCTGTGAATCGGTACAGCCGCACAACAACAAACAAAATACCAGAAATACACTGACATATGATAAATGTTTCACGATAATTCTTTCCCCCTTATATAAGGAACATCATTTCAGAGTTTGCCGGAATATCATCAGTGCAAACATATATACTGTTATGTCCCCGGCCATTGTTTACAATATAATATGCTGTCATTGATGTGTCTTCTTCCGCACTATTCACTGTTACTTTTTACTTTAATAATAATTTATCGTCGTGATAGATTATTACTTATCCTGAGGATATTTTACTCCCGTTATTTTTCTTATAAAGTCCATCTGCTTCATAATAAACAGTGTGCTGTCGGGAGTGTTTACGGGGCTGTGTTTCAGTCTGCCGTTTATACATTCGCACATATGGGCTATCTGCTCTTCAAAGCCGTTGCCTTTGTATGGAGTTTTTATCGTTTCGTTTGTGCCGTCAAGAAGATGTATTTCAATCTCCTGCGGTGCATAGAAACGGTTAACTTTTATATAACCTTTTGTGCCGAAGATATATCCCTCGTTTGGTTTTCTTAAAAGTGTTGCACTCGAAAGAGATGCCAACGCTCCGTTTTTGTATTTTATAAGCACATTCATATGTGAGTCTGTACCATTATAAAAATCGCATTGTGCGTTTATCTCTTCAATGTCCTTTCCGAGATACCATTTTGAGAAATAAAGTGCATATACGCCCACATCAAGAAGAGAACCGCCGCCGTTTTCTATCTTTAATGCGTGGTGATCCATTTCGTCCTCGTCAAACGCATAGCAGAATTTTCCCTCAACGCCTCTTATATCACCTATCACACCGTCTTTTATCAGCTCCAGTATTTTAATTGTACCGGGGACAAGCCTTGCCCACATAGCTTCCATAAGAAAACAGCCGTTTTCTTCGGCACAGAAAAACATTTCCTGCGCTTCATTTGCCGTTACTGCAATCGGCTTTTCGCAGATTACATGCTTTTTGCCCTTAAGCATCAGAATTGAGCATTCCTTGTGAAGAGAGTGGGGAACCGCAATATAAGCACAGTCTATTTTATCGGAGGCTGCCATTTCTTCATAGCTTTTGAAGCGGAAAGGAATTGAAAATTCATCTCCGAAAATATCTGCGGTTTCCTGTTTTCTTGATGCGACTGCCGTAAGCTCTGCTTCAGGCACATTTTTTATGGCTTCGGCAAAACGGTGCGCTATTGTACCTGTGCCTACTATTCCGAATCTGAGTTTTTCCATAAGCTTCTCCTGTAGAATGAATTAAAGTATAACTTCCTTGCCTGTTTTTGCGGATTCGTAGATAGCACAGAGTATCTTTATCATGTCAATGCCCTGCTGTCCCACAAAAATGGGTTCTTTTCCGTCTATTACAACATCATAGAAATGCTTTAAGTTATTTGAGTGGCCGTCGTTTTCCTTGCAGTTGGGAGCGGTTATATTGAGCTGCTCACCGTCTTCTTCCGTGAAGAGTTCAAGCACACCGTTTCTCCAGCTCATGCCCGATTTTGTGCCTCTGAGTTCCACAAAACGGCATTCCTCCTTGATGTTTGATGCCCAGCTGAATTCTATCTGAAGAATGGCTCCGTTATCGAAGCGGATCATACCCATTGCAAGGTCTTCAACATCGAATGTGCCCTCAGCGTTTTTATCGCCGAAATCGGAATTGACGGAGTCTGAGCTGTCATTATCCGCAAACTTCATATATGTATTACCGGAAACTGCCACGGGAGTGGGATTGCCCATAAGCCAAATTGCAAGGTCGATCATGTGAACACCGAGGTCGATAAGGGGACCGCCGCCCGACTGAGCTTTTGTTGTGAACCAGCCGCCTTTGCCGGGGATACCTCTTCTTCTCTGCCAGCCTGCTCTGCCGCAGTAGATATCGCCCATCTTGCCTTTTTCAATATATTTCTTAGCAAAAACGGAAGCATCAACAAAACGGTTGTTTCTCATAACCATAAGAGTTTTGCCTGCCTTCTTTGCGGCTTCATTCATTTTTAATACTTCTGTAACATCAACAGCATCGGGCTTTTCACAGAAAACGTGCTTGCCTGCCTCAAATGCCGCAATAGCTATGATTGAGTGAAGATAGTTGGGAGTACATATATCAACCGAATCAATTGTTTCATCCTTTAATAATTCTTTATAATCTGTGTAAACAGCAGCATTCGGGAAATAATTATCCTTTAGAAACTGTGCTCTTTCTTCTATAATATCGCAAACTGCGACAACCTCAAGGCGAGTGTCATTAAGATATGTTTTTAAGTGAGCACCCTTACAGATACCGCCGTTGCCGATAAGTCCTACTTTCCATTTTGCCATAACAAAAACCTCCGTTTTTTCTTTTAATATAACATAGCTTCGATTTATTATCAATGAAAAGTTGACGGAAGAGATTGTTTTTGATATACTTTTTTTGAGGTGATCAATATGAAATTAGGTATAATAAACGGTTGGGAAGAAGGACACTTCAAGGCAGTTGCTGTAAAAGGTCTTGAAGCAGTGGAATTCTGTATCAATTATAATTACGATTCAGCCGAGGTTCTTAAAAAGGCTGAAGAAATTAAAGAGAATTCAATTAAATACAATGTAGGCGTTGCTTCTATCGGCAGATGGGGCATGGACAGAATTGATGAAGACGGTAATGTTATCGCAGAAGCCTTACAGCATGACAAAAACCTCATAGATTTAGCATCAATTGTCGGCTGCCCCGTGTTCAATACAGGCTGTAATTTTATTGAGAGTAAGACATATTATGAAAACTGTCTTATTGCAATAGATTATTTCAAGACGCTTATTGATTATGCTGAAGGTAAGGGTGTTAAAATAGCAACCTATAACTGCGACTGGTGTAACTTCGTTTGTGAAGAGAGAGCTTGGGCAGTGGTTCACGGAGCACTTCCGGAACTCGGCATAAAATATGACCCCTCACACTGCTATAACAGAGGAGGGGACTATCTCAGGGAGCTTCGTGACTGGGGCGACAGAGTATGTCATTTCCATGTAAAGGGTGTGCTTCATATTGCAGGTGACGGCTTTGACGATCCCCCTGCAGGACTTGACGGACTCAACTGGGGTGCTATAATGACAATGCTTTATGTCAATGATTACAACGGTGTTCTTTCAATTGAACCTCATTCGGGAAAATGGAAGGGCGCAAAGGGTCAGTGGGGCGTTGATTTTACAATAAACTACATGAAGCAGTTTATTATGCCCGAGAACTATGAGGCTTCCTCTGATCCGTACATGCCGTAAATCATAATTTATCACAGAGTGATAAATTATGATTTAGTGATATTCGCACTAAAGTGCGAGTGATATTGTGCTTCGCACAGTGATATTGCCCTGAGGGCAGTGATATATTTGCCTTTGGCAAATGTTTCGGAAGGGCTGACGCCCTTGTTCCGCTTACGCTCTATATACGCACTTTGGGGCATCGCAAAAAAAACAGCTCCCGCTTTTGCGGGAGCTGTAAGCTTTTAGATAAGTGCGAATAATGCTTTGATTGTGTTGAAAAGGCCCTTGAAAAATTCGATGATGCTTGTGATTCCTATAAGACTGTCGGTTGCACTTGCATTTTCGAGATTTCCTTTGCCTACTGAAGCTTCGCCGTTATAATCTGAAGTGTGTGATGAAAGCCATGAGATCATACCGTCGGGATATGTAAGTGTTACTTCATTACCGTTGCCGTCTACTGTGCTCATATAGGGATAATCGCCGTTTTCATTTGAGAACATATCGTGATTAACAGCGAACCATGCATGGTGAGAGCTTGAAGTTCTCTTACCGTCTTCATAGCAAACCTTGGTGAGAGAAGATAATCTCAATGTTTCGGGAACATTTGAAATACCTGTGAGCTTTTCCCATGTGGGAGTTACACCGAGGAAATAGTTTACAAGAGGATCTGCTTTTGCAGATGTGATCCATACGGGCATATCTGCTAAATTTGCAAGAAGCTCAACTGAGGGAGACCATGCGGGACAGATGGGGAAAGCTGCTGCGAACATTTCAGGGTATGCTATAGCCATCTTGAAGGTCATCTTGCCGCCCATTGAATAGCCGCCTACATAAATTCTTGTAAGGTCGATATTTTCAATATTTTCTGCGATAAATGTATCAATTGCAGCCTTTAAGGGCTCTATCATATTATTTGACCAGCAATCGCCCTTTTCTTCACGCGAACGCGCAGCCATAATAAATGCGCCGCCGTTTATAAAGCGGGACTGGAATTCTTCACTTGTCCAATAAGAAATATTGCTCTTTGAAATCTGAACACCGTCTTTTGTGCCGTCACTCATACCGTGAAGCCATACTACGAGGGGATATTTTGTTGTATCGCCGTCTTTTACGGGGGAGAAGAAGCGGTAATCAATGCTGTTGCCGTCAGCTTTGGGTCCCTCACCGAAAACGAACTGTGCATCAAGAGCTTCTTTTCCGTCATTGAAGCTTACTGCAAATGCGGGAATTGCAGAAAAAGCAAGAACACATAAAGCGAGAACTACAGATATAAGCTTTTTCATAGTTAAAACTCCTTTTATTGAAATTATTTTCGTAAAATTAATATAGCACCTTCTTACAGAAAAGTAAATATTTATTTAACAAAAAACAGCCTTAAAATACAATTGACTCCGGATATATTTTCGGATAAAATAAATAACGGTGATAATATGAATATAAGCGGTTTTCAGAAGCTTACCTTACTTGATTTTCCCGGACACACAGCCTGCACTCTTTTTACTCTCGGCTGTAATATGCGCTGTCCCTTTTGTCATAATACCCCTCTTGTAACAGGAACGGCTCAGGAAAGCTATTCTGAAGAAGAAATTTTCTCTTTTCTTAAAAAAAGACAGGGACTTCTTGACGGTGTTGCAATTACGGGCGGAGAGCCTCTTTTACAAAAGGATATTGCACAGTTTCTGCGAAAAATAAAAGACCTTGGCTACAGTGTAAAGCTTGATACCAACGGCAGCTTTCCCGATAAGCTTTCACTTCTTCTTGAAGAAGGACTTGTAGATTTTGTTGCAATGGATATAAAAAATACAAAGGAAAAGTATTCTCTGACTTCGGGAGTGGAAATTGATTTTTCCCTTATTGAAAAAAGCGTGGATATTATAAAAAACAGCGGCATAGACCGTGAATTCAGAACGACTGTTGTAAAAGAATATCACACCGAAGAGGATATTATAAGCATTGCAAAATTTTTAGGTAAAACAGAAAAATACTATCTTCAGTGCTTTAAGGATTCGGGAGATATCCTCTCTGAGGGCTGTTCGGCACCGGATAGTGAAATGCTTAAAAGCGCCGCAGAAAAAGCGAAAGAATATGTACTTTTATGTGAAACAAGAGGCATATAAAGCAACCATATATGTTGTATTAATTTTTCGGTATTGATACTATATGTTGTGTCAATGCCGATTTTTTCGGCTTTTTAACAGACATTTGCCACAAAAAAGCAACAATATATTGTGCATTGTTCCGAATTTGGAAAAATATCAACACAAGATATTGATTTTTTGCCTGCAGCTGTGCTATTATTAGCAGGCACACGGTAAAGGAACCCTGAAAGACGGGTGTTGACTTATAAAAATCGAACATATCGAAGGAGGAAAAAATATGGCTTATCAGGTAATTAAAAGAGATGGCAAAGTATCAGAATTCGACATAAGTAAAATTGCAGCAGCCATCGCAAAAGCTTTTGAAGCACAAAACAGAGAATCACATCCCAACATTATAGACTTCCTTGCTCTCAAGGTAACAGCAGATTTTGAAGCTAAGATTAAAGACGGGTATATTTCCGTTGAAGATATTCAGGACTCTGTTGAATCCGTGCTTGTTCAGGCAGGCTACGCTGATATCGCAAAGGCATATATTCTTTACAGAAAGAACCGTGAAAAGATCCGTAACATGAAGTCCACAATTCTCGACTATAAAGAGATTGTTGATAACTATGTTAAGGTTTCCGACTGGAGAGTTAAGGAAAACTCCACAGTTACTTATTCTGTCGGCGGACTTATTCTTTCAAACTCAGGTGCTATAACAGCAAACTACTGGCTTTCAGAAATTTATGATGAAGAAATCGCCGCTGCTCATAAGAATGCAGATATTCATATCCATGACCTTTCCATGCTCACAGGCTACTGTGCAGGTTGGTCACTTCGTCAGCTTATTGAAGAGGGTCTCGGCGGTGTTCCCGGAAAGATCACTTCTTCTCCCGCAAGCCATCTTGCAACACTTTGCAATCAGATGGTAAACTTCCTCGGTATTATGCAGAATGAATGGGCAGGCGCACAGGCTTTCTCTTCATTTGACACATATCTTGCTCCCTTCGTAAAGGTAGATAACCTCTCCTACAGAGAAGTTAAAAAGTGCATCGAATCCTTTATTTTCGGTGTAAATACTCCTTCCCGTTGGGGTACACAGGCACCCTTCTCAAACATCACACTCGACTGGACAGTTCCTGCTGACCTTGCATGTAAGCCTGCTATCGTAGGCGGCAAGCCTCAGGACTTCACATACGGAGACTGTAAAAAGGAAATGGACATGGTCAATAAGGCATTTATTGAAACCATGATTGAGGGTGACGCCAACGGCAGAGGCTTCCAGTATCCCATTCCCACATATTCAATCACAAGTGACTTTGACTGGTCAGAAACAGAGAACAACAAGCTTCTCTTCGAAATGACTTCAAAATACGGTACTCCCTATTTCTCAAACTATGTTAATTCCGACATGGAGCCAAGCGACGTCCGTTCAATGTGCTGCAGACTCCGTCTTGACCTGAGAGAGCTCAGAAAGAAGTCCGGCGGTTACTTCGGAAGCGGTGAAAGTACAGGTTCTGTTGGTGTTGTTACCATCAATATGCCGAGAATTGCACATCTTAGTAAGGATGAAGCTGATTTCTTCTCCCGTCTTGACAAGATGATGGATATTTCTGCCCGTTCACTCAAGGTAAAGAGAGAAATTATTACAAGACTTCTTGATGAGGGTCTTTATCCCTACACAAAGAGATATCTCGGCACCTTTAATAACCACTTCTCAACTATCGGTCTTGTCGGTATGAACGAAGTAGGCCTTAATGCAAGCTGGCTCGGCAAGGATATGACAAATAAGGATACCCAGGAATTCACCAAGAAGGTTCTCAACCACATGAGAGAACGCCTTTCCGACTATCAGGAAATGTACGGTGATCTTTATAACCTTGAAGCTACTCCTGCTGAATCCACAGCATACCGTCTTGCAAAGCACGATAAGGCAAGATATCCCGAAATCATTACAGCACATGAGGGAGCAGCTCCCTATTATACAAACTCCTCACACCTCCCCGTAGGCTACACAGAGGATATCTTCTCAGCTCTTGATATTCAGGACGAATTACAGACTCTTTATACTTCAGGTACTGTATTCCACGCATTCCTCGGTGAAAAGCTTCCCGATTGGAAAGCTGCTGCAAATCTTGTTAAGAAGATTGCAGAAAACTACAAGCTTCCCTATTACACTCTTTCTCCCACATACTCTGTATGCAGTGAGCACGGTTACCTTATAGGTGAGCAGTACAAGTGTCCTCTTTGCGGAAAAGAAACTGAGGTTTATTCAAGAATCACAGGTTACTACCGTCCCGTTAAGAACTGGAACGACGGTAAGAGTCAGGAATTCAAGGACCGTAAGGTATATGATATTGATAAGTCCGTTCTTAAGAGAGAGGGTGCTTCCGCACAGGAAGCACAGGCAGAGGAATGCTGCTGCAGCGAAGCTGAAAAGGTTCTTCTTTTCACGACTGAAACCTGCCCCAACTGCAAGCTCGCTGTACAGTGGCTCGACAAAGCAGGTATTTCTTTCGAAAAGCTTTTAGTTTCCGAAAATCCCGATCTTGCAAAAGAGCTTGAGCTCAAGCAGGCACCCACACTCGTTGTTTACAAAAACGGCGAAGCAGTAAAATATGCAGGTGTTGCCGCAGTCAAGAAGTATATTGACGAAGCAAAATAAGTTTATCGGAACCGCCATAAAAGACGGTTCCGATTTTTTTTGGTAAATATTGCAAAATATTTTATTTTAGTATATAATAGGACAAATAATAATATAAAGGAGAAATTATTATGAAAAAATTATTTGCAATTGCCCTTGTTTTGGTTCTTGCACTCTCTGTTTTTGCAGGCTGTGCAAAGGAAGAAACAACCCTTACCATCGCAGTTCCCAACGATACCACAAATGAAGCACGTGCTCTTCTCTTACTTGAGGATATGGGTCTTATCAAGCTTAAAGAGGGTGCAGGTATCACAGCAACTATCCTTGATATTGAAGAAAATCCCCACAATATCGAATTCAAGGAAGTAGAAGCAGCTCAGATTCCCAATGTCCTTCAGGATGTTGACTTTGCTGTTATCAACTCAAACTATGCACTTGCTGCAAACATCAACCCTGCTGAGAAGGCACTTAAACAGGAGGGTGCTGCTTCCGCATACGGCAACATCGTAGCTGTTAAGGAAGGAAACGAAGAAACAGCCAAGACAAAGGCTCTTCTTGCAGCTCTTGAAAGCCAGAAGGTAGCAGATTACATCAAGACTACATACACAGGCTCTGTTGTTTCAACAGTTGAAAATCCCGGCACAGGTTATGATGACACAGTTGATTATGCTGCTCTTGCAGGTGAAACTATCACTGTTGCAGCTTCTCCCGCTCCCCATGCAGAAATTCTTAAAATAGCAAAGGATATCCTTGCTGAAAAGAACGTTACTCTTGATGTCAAGGAATTCACAGACTATGTTCAGCCCAACAATGTTGTTGATTCAGGCGATGTTGATGCTAACTACTTCCAGCATCTTCCTTATCTTGAAGACTTCAATGCCCAGAACGGCACAAAAGTTGTTTCTGTCGGTGCTATCCATGTTGAACCCCTCGGCATCTACGGCGGCAAGCAGACAACACTTGATGTTTTTTCTGCTGAATAAAAAATCATAATTTGTCGGTCTTATGACCGCAAATTATGATAATTAGGAATTAAGAATTAGGAATTAAGAATTAAGGAAGACACTTCGTGTCTTGTTCCGCTTCGCTTTATTTAAAATGCTGACCGCAGGTCCCGAAATTCCGAATTCATAATTCCGAATTCCGAATTTTTAACGGCTCTCGCTGTTAAATTATGATTTAATTTTGTTTACGGAGAAAGACTATGATTGAGATAAAAAATCTTACAAAAACATTCAAAACTGCTGACGGTGATGTCAGTGCACTTAAGAATGTTAATATCAATATTGAGTCGGGTGATATCTACGGTATTATCGGCATGAGCGGTGCGGGCAAGAGTACTCTTGTTCGCTGTATCAATATGCTTGAACGCCCCACTGAGGGTACTGTAGTTATTGACGAAATTGATATGGCAGGTCTTTCTCCGAAACAGCTTCGTGAAAAAAGACGGGATATCACAATGATATTTCAAGGCTTTAATCTTCTTATGCAGAGGACTTGCCTTAAGAATATCTGTTTCCCGCTTGAGCTTTCAGGTGTCAAAAAAGCAGATGCTGTTAAAAGAGCAAGAGAGCTTCTTGAGATAGTAGGACTTCCCGATAAGGAAAACGCATATCCCGCACAGCTTTCAGGCGGTCAGCAGCAGAGAATTGCCATTGCCCGTGCACTTGCAACAGATCCCAAGGTGCTTTTGTGCGATGAGGCAACAAGTGCACTTGACCCCAAAACTACACATTCAATACTTGAGCTTATAAAAGACATCAACAGAAAACTCGGAATAACAGTAATCGTTATCACTCATCAGATGAGCGTTGTTGAGGAGATATGCCGTCATGTGGCAATACTTGACGACGGCGTTGTTGTTGAAGAAGGCGAGGTTTCCGAGATTTTCTCAGCTCCCAAATCAGATGCCGCAAGACGCCTTGTGTTCCCTGAGGGCTTTGATGAAAAATCAATGGAAGCTTATTCTGAGGAACCGAGAATCCGTGTTGTTTTCAACGGTGCAGATGCGGCTAAAACTCCTCTTATTGCAATGATGGCAGCCGAAAAGGGCATTTATGCCAATATTATGGCGGCTTCAACAAAATCCATTGGCGACAAGGCATACGGCAGTATGATGCTTGGTATTTCGGGCGGTGAAGAAAAGCTTCAGGAGGCTCTTTCTTATCTTTCCGGAATCAAGGATATTACTGCAGAGGAGGTAAAAAACGATGTATGAGAATATTTTTTCGGCTGAAGCCTGGAGCTTTGCGCTGGAAATTGTAAAATCCGAATTTCTTTTAGGAATATGGGAAACCTTTTATGTAACGGTAGTATCAACCGCTATAGCGATAGTTATAGGTCTTCCTCTCGGTGTTCTTCTGGTAGTAGGCGATAAGGGCGGTATAATGCCCCTGCCCAAAGCTTTTATGAGCACACTTAATATTATTATAAATCTTCTTCGTTCCGTGCCTTTCCTTATTCTTATGATAATGGCATTCCCCTTGGCTCGTCTTATCGTGGGAACGACTATAGGTACGGTAGCTTCAATCGTGCCCCTTGTTATTGCGGCATTTCCCTTTGTTGCCCGTCTTGTTGAAAGCTCACTCAGAGAAGTGAACCCCAACATTATAGAAGCGGCTCAGAGTATGGGCGCATCTCCCTTTGATATTATAAGAAAAGTAATGATTCCCGAAAGCATTCCCTCGCTCATATCTAATTTCACTATAGCTATAACCACGATTTTAGGCTACAGTGCAATGAGCGGTATTATAGGCGGCGGGGGCTTAGGTAAAATCGCCATAAACTACGGCTATTACCGCTATAAGTATGTTGTAATGCTTCTTGCTGTAATACTTCTTGTTATTATGGTTCAGATATTCCAAACAGTGGGAACAAAGCTTTCCGTAAAGCTTGATAAACGACTTAAAAACAAATGAAACTTATAGATTTTCACACACACATTTACCCCGATAATATAGCCGAAAAGGCTACAAAAAGCATCGAAGACTTCTATTCCATGAAGGCAGAGCACATAGGTACGGCAGACGAGCTTTTAAGAGCTTCAAAGGAAGCGGGCGTTTCTCTTAATGTTATTTTGCCCGTTGCCGTAAAGCCCTCTGGAGTAGTTCATATAAATGATTTTGCGGCAAGAGTACAGGAAGAGCATAAAAATTTTCTCTCCTTCGGTACGGTTCACGCCGCAATGGAAAATATAGAGGATGAAATATGCCGTGTTGAAAAACAAGGACTTCACGGTATAAAAATCCATCCCGATACTCAGCTTTTTAACATAGACGACGAGAGAATGTTTCCCGTGTATTCCTATATGGAAGGGAAAATGCCTCTTATCGTTCATTCGGGAGATCCGAGATACAGCTTCTCGCATCCCGAGAGGCTCAGAAATGTAATGAAAAAATTCCCCCGACTTATCTGTATCGCCGCACATTTCGGCGGCTGGTCCATGTCAGATGAGGGACTGAAGTACCTTAAAGATATGGAAAACTGCTATGTTGATATTTCAAGCACCTTTTACGATATGCCCCTTTCAAGGGGAGAAGAGCTTATTTCTCTTTTCGGTGAGGACAGAGTATTGTTTGCGAGTGATTTTCCGCTGGGCTCCCCGCTCATTGAAAAAGAAAATCTTATGAAGCTTAAAATTTCCGATACCGTCAGAGAAAAAATTGCCTTTAAGAATGCCGAAAGGCTTTTAGGTATTACGCTTTAAGGAGAAAAGTTATGTCTAAATGGGATAAAGATTATATAGAGCTTTGTAAAAGAATACTCTCCCAGGGTGTAAGAGTTGAAAACAGAACAGGCATTGATACCATAAAGGTGCCTTCTCATCATTTTCACTTTGATCTATCAGAAGAGTTTCCCGTTCTTACAACAAAACAGCTTTTTATCCGTCAGGCAGTGCTTGAGATGCTCTGGTTTTATCAGGCACAGTCAAATGATGTACGCTGGCTGAAAGCACGGGATGTCAACATCTGGAACGAATGGGAAATTGACGAGGACGGCTTCTGGACAGCTACTCAGATGTTGCCCGACGAAAACGGAAATCTTGTTAAAAAGGAAATAAAAAAAGAATTCGGCAAAGAGTGGGCGCACACAATAGGAACAGCCTACGGCTGGATAATCAATAAATTTCAGCTTACCCAAAATCTTTTAGATACATTAAAAAACAATCCCCGTGACAGAAGAATGATAATGAGCCTTTATCAGAATGATTATCTTGAAACGGCGGTGCTTCCTTCTTGCGTATGGAGCAGTGAATGGGATGTCACCGACGGAAAGCTCAATGCATGGGTGCATCAGAGAAGCTGTGACGTGCCTCTGGGACTTCCTTTTAATGTAACGCAGTACAGTGTTCTTCTTATGATGCTCTGCCATGTCACGGGTCTTAAGCCCGGTACACTCGACTGGAGCATTAAGGATGCGCACATTTATGTAAATCAGATAGACGGAATAAAAGAGCAGATAAAACGCTTCGATGAAAACGGCTCTCTGCCTGCTCCGAAATTATGGCTCAACCCCGAAGTTAAGGATTTTTTCGAGTTCGATAACTCAAGAGATCTTAAGGATATAAAGCTTATAGATTATCAGCATATGGGAAAAATTTCTTTCCCCATAGCTCAGTAAGGAAGAAAATATGACAGTTTCAATGATAGTTGCCAAGGGCAAAAATAACGAAATCGGCGGGAATAACGACCTTTTATGGTATATCCCCTCAGACCTTAAATTCTTTAAGGCTACCACAATGGGCAAAAGCATAATTATGGGAAGAAAGACCTTTCAGTCGCTCCCGAAGGCACTTCCCGGGAGAAAAAATATAGTAATTTCCTCTAATAAGGACTTTGAGGCTATGGGTGCTACTGTTGTGACAAGCCTTGACGCCGCTCTTAAGGAAAGCGAAACGGAAGAGGTTTTCATTATAGGCGGTGCGAGCATTTATGAAGCATTTTTCCCTCTTGCTCAAAAGCTTTATATAACGGAAGTTGATTTTGAAAGCGATAAGGCGGATGTATTTTTCCCCGAAATAGATTTATCCCAGTGGAAAAGTGAAGCTCTCGACGAGGGAGAAGAAAACGGCCTTAAATTTAAACATATACTTTACATCAAATCATAATTTACCTATTACTTGCCAAGAGGCACTTACTCATCGTAGGGGAGGGGTCTCCCCTCCCGTAACTGAGGAGTTGTAACTTTAAAAAATTACTTGTTTTTTCAAAACAAAAACAGTCGTTTTTACTTTTACATATACAAAGCTTAATATAATCAATTGTCTTCTCCAACTTGCGGGAGGGGGGACCCCTCCCCTACAAATGTAAAGGCAGCTTACTGCGACAAATTATGATTTATTGGAGGCTAAATGAAGATAAAAAGTTTGATAGGCGATAAGGCATTTTACAAAATGACCTTTACGGTGGCAGTTCCCATAATGCTGCAGAATTTTATAACAAACCTTGTAAATATGCTCGACAATCTGATGGTAGGTTCTGTAGGAACCGAACAGATGTCGGGTGTATCTGTCGTTAATCAGCTTGTTTTTATTTTTAATCTTGCGGTTTTCGGTGCCATAAGCGGTGTCGGTATTTTTACCGCACAGTTTTACGGTAAAAATGATAATGACGGAATAAGATATACTTTAAGATACAAACTATATATATGTCTTGTGTTGTTTTTAATTGCGCTTGGCATTTTCAGCTTCTTCGGAGAAGATCTTATTTCAATGTTCTTGCACGAAAGTGATGACGGCGGAGATCTTGTTGCAACCATGGGATATGCGAAAGACTATCTTCAGGTTATTCTTATAGGTCTTTTGCCCTTTGCAATAGCCAATGCCTTTGCGGGTACGCTCAGAGAAACGGGCGACACCTTTACTCCTATGATAACGGGACTTATTGCAGTTGTTATTAACTGTGTGTTCAATTATCTTCTTATTTTCGGAAAATTCGGCTTCCCCGAAATGGGAGTCCGAGGAGCTGCTGCGGCAACGGTGCTTTCTCGATATGTCGAGTGTATTATTTTAGTCACTTATGCTGTAGCAAAGAGAAAAACAAAGTTCCCGTATGTAAGATATATTCTTAAAAGCTTTTCTATTCCGCTGGAGCTTACCGTTTCAGTTACAAAAAAGGCTATCCCCTTGTTTCTTAATGAGGTGTTATGGTCAACGGGTATGTCAATGCTTTCGGTTGCATATTCGCTTCACGGACTTAATGTAGTGGCGGCAAGCAGTATTGCAAACACGGTAAATAATCTCTTTATGATAGCCTTCCTTTCCATGGGTTCAAGTATAGGCATTATTGCAGGAAAGCTCTTAGGGGCAGGAAAGCATGAGGAGGCTGTTGACACCGTTAAAAAGCTTATTGCTTTTTCAGTCGCATTAAGTATCGTTATGGGTGTGCTTCTGTTTACTGTAGGTGCAATGATCCCCTCGCTTTATCAGAAGACGGATCTTTCGGCAAGAGAGCTTGCAGTATACTTTATAAGAGTTTTTGCTCTTGTTATGTGGATAGATTCAATAGCAAATGCCTCATACTTTACGCTTCGTTCAGGCGGAAAGACCTTTGTTACCTTCCTGTTTGATTCGGGAACGCTGTGGGCGCTTTCAGTTCCCGCTGCCTTTATTCTCTATTATGCGGGACTTTCGATTTACTGGGTCTTCCCCATAATACAGCTTATAGGTATTATAAAGGTTATAGTAGGCCTTACTCTCGTAGGCAAAAAAGTCTGGGTGCGTACATTAATATAAAAGGAGAAGAATTATGTTAATTCCCGAATTTTCAAAAGACAAAGACCGTTCAATGCTCTTATATTTCCCTGTGGACGGAGCAGACATCAATGCGATGTATAACGAACTCGAAAAAACTTACGTCTGCTTTGAAAAAATGAGCGAAACTATAAAAAACGGTAAAAAATATGTTGTTCTTGAAATAGTAAATGAAGAATAAACCTACCCCCGACACTGCAAAAAGCGGTTTCGGGGGTGTTCTATAATAACAGTTCTTTTTGATTTTGCTGTTTTAAAATGTGTTGACAAAAATGAATATGTACATTATAATGTACATATAATACTGAGGGAGTTGATATGAATGACTAATACAAATATTACCAATTTTCGTAATAATGTTTTTGATTATATTAATCAGGCTGTTGAGTTTAATGATGTAATTAATGTCAGTACGAAAAACGGAAACGCTGTAATATTGAGCGAGGAAGACTATAACGGTCTTATGGAAACTCTTTACCTTTCAAGTAATCCTCAGGTCAAGGCTGATATATTGGAAGGTGCTGCAACACCTTTAAGCGAATGTGTTTCAGAGAGTGATATAGAATGGTAAATTATGAGATAGTTTTTACAAAATCAGCTGCTAAGAATATACCAAAGCTCAAGTCTGCGAATTTAACTGGCAGAGTAAAGAAATTGCTTGATATTATCAGAGTTGACCCTTTTCAGAATCCTCCGCCTTATGAAAAATTAGTCGGCAATATGCAGGGCTTGTTTTCAAGAAGAATTAATATACAGCACAGATTGGTTTATAAGGTTTATGAGGAAGAAAAGACAATTCAGATCGTAAGTGTCTGGTCTCACTTTGAATACTGATAGCAACACGCACACAAGAAATCTTGTGTGCGTATTTATTATTTTACGGGTTGACGGAAGCTTCGGGAACAGGTTTTTCGGTTTTTGTGAGAGAAGCTATCATTTTAAGAATGTCTTCGGTTTCGGTGTTGCCAATGCAGGTGAACATTATTAAATAGCGGTCATGCTCACATATTACGGTAGTTTTTCCGAATAAAGAATATAAAATGTTAAGAAAACGGGCGGCATTTCCAATGAAAATTGGTAGATATAAATTTGTGGCAATGGTATTATTTGTCATGAAAGGAGTAGATGATATGGATCTCGGAAATAAAATTTTTGAATTAAGGAAAAAGAATAATTATTCGCAAGAACACTTAGCAGAGCAGGTGGGTGTTTCAAGGCAGACTATTTCTAAATGGGAGCTGGGAGAAACAGCTCCGGATATCAAACAGGCTCAACTGTTGTCGCAAGTATTTAATGTGAGCCTGGATGAGCTTACAGGCAACGATACCAAAGAAGTTATATATGAAAAGGTTTCCAATACCGAAAAACTGGCAGGTATCGTTATAAAGATTCTGAAGGCGTTAGGTGTATTGATTTTAATATCAATTGTAGCTACAATTATCAGTCTTGTTGCTTTAATAGGGGTACGGCAAAATGTTGCTGTTCATCTTGATAAATCAGGAGTGATGATAACGGAAAATATAGGCAAAGAAGAGTATTATATAAAAATCGGTTCTGACGGAACATTTGACAGCTCGGAAATGCCGAAAGATATGCGCAATGAAATAATTGATATGATTGATTTTGATGACTTAGATAAAACAGCAGACAATATTAAGAAATATTTTATAAAGCTAAGAGAAGATATGGAGTACACTACAGAGAATGAATCGGAATGTAGCACAGAGAATGAATCGGAGTACAGCACAGGGGACGAGTCTGTAGCTGTAGATTAAATTCACAATGCTTTTTATGTCAGAAAAGAAATTTTCTCTTTCGGCTTTTTTCTGCTTAACCAAAGCAACAGAAAAAATTTCGTAGAAAATGTGAATAGACAATAAGATGATATTATATTAATATATAATTAACAGAACTTATTATGCAGTGTGCGGACGGTGGAGGCACTCCACTTTCCGCACGCTTTTTTTGTTGAATAATCATTCGGGAGGTAAGATATGAAGAAAAATTTAAGTGTTGATGAAAACTTGACTGTTAGTGCTTCTGAAAAGAAGTATGATAAGAAGCTTGTTTTGATTTTTTCGGTTTTAGCTGTTTTTATCTCCTTGATTTACAGAGGTTTTAATTCTCAGATATCTGAATTTTTTGAAGGACTTTTCAGTCTTTCCTCGGTTCAGATGTCAGGTTTCGGTACGATTATAAGCTGTGTGGGGAATATACTGACTCTTGTGGTTATTGTTGTCGGAGGTTTTGTTATTACAAAAAGCAAGGCGGGAATTATAAAGTTTGCGGGGATTTTTATTCTTGCTACGTCTCTGTTAAATATAATATCTTCATTTTTCACAGTTATAATAAATGTGATTTTCTCTGCGGATACGACAGCTGAAGCATTTACTGAGGATATTCTTATTTTTGATGTGTTAGTCGGTATTCTGACAGTTTTTCTGAATGTTTATCTTTTTACGGCATTTGAAAACAGGGCAACGAACCGTTATATTGTGTCAGCGGAGAAAACAATCATCAGAAAAAAAATGATAAAGGCAATAATAGCAGCAATTATTATAAGTGAGGTCGGAAAGCTTCTTTTGACCGTTTGTATTGTTTTTGTCGGCAAAATCTTTGAGGATGTAAAAATAGTAGCTGTCACAACTTCCGTATTGACAGTGATTATGTCGATTGCCATTGCTGCGGTTTTTTGTTCCTTTGGGTACGGTTTCAGAAAGGACAGAATTGATATTATCGGATTTGCCGCTCCGTATTATCTTCCTGAGCTTATCACGATTCCGTTTTATCAGTTAATTGCGGGAACGGTGAATATTTTTGTAGGTGAGCCCGAAAATCTGATTCATTCGCTAATAATTTCAGCATCTTCTTCGTTAGCAAGTATCATTTCCACGGTTGTCGGAGCTGTGATGGCTCTTGCTTTTCTGAAATATTTCTTCCCCGTGAAAGAGAAGAAGAAACGCAAATGAAGCAAAGTTTGCTGACGCAAGCTTTGCTTGAAATTATGCAATTCTGAATTATCATAGGCTTCATTTGTTCTGCGACCTTATGTTATGTTCAATCCTTTTGTGATTTTGTTCTGAGAGGCGATTTTTTTGTTTGTGAATAAAATTGAAGAATTAAACAGCAAGGCAATCAAAACTTGCGGTGTGACAATGTTTGCTTTTGAAGATGCGCTTAAAGTAATTGATTTTTGTGAAAATCAAGGCAAAAAAATTTATGGTATTGATTCTTTTATATATAAAGATCAAAATTTGTTGTTGAAAAGAAAGTAAAAGAGAAAGCAAAAAAGAATGTTTCTATTAAATTTTGAATGCACGGGATGATTTTGTGTTCATGGATTGAAAAACCTGATAGTTCGCTGCTTAAACGGCAGAGAGCTTTTTTTGTTGGTAAAAAATTCCTCTTTGTGTCTAATAATTGCCGCGGTTTTGAATTGATGTGATGTATATAATATAAATGAGGGCAAAACGAAAATTGTCCTGTTTGCAGAAAAGAATTAGCACTCTCTGTGTGAGAGTGCTAATATTTACAAAACGGTCACAGAAAAAACACATGAACACAATAATACTGGTATATATTATAGTCACAGGGAGGGAAACATCAGGTTCCTTGACGGAATACCGGTGAGGCGACAAAACCTGCTGTTCGTGACACTCCCGAAATATTGCTATAAATTATATCATATACAGGAGGAAAATACAATGTTTGAAATTATTCCCATGACACATTCATCCCGCTCTTTCTGGAGTCCCTTCAGAGAAATGGATAATCTCGCAAGAGCATTTTTCAATGAACCCTTTTTCTATGAAAAAGCACAGGTAAGACCCTTTAAGACGGATATAAGAAAAACAGACGAGGGCTTCGTGCTTGAAGCTGAGCTTCCCGGATTTAAGAAGGAAGATATTTCCGTAGGTATTGAGGGCGATGTGCTGACTGTGAAAGCAGAGCACAGCACAGAAAAAGAGGACAGCGAAAAGAATGAAAACTTTGTCCGTATTGAACGCACACGAAGCTCTTATGAAAGACGCTTTGATGTATCTGAAATTGATGTTGAAAACATCGGTGCTAAATACGAAAACGGCGTTCTGGTGCTTACTTTACCCGGTAAGGAGCCTGTCACACCCCCCTCAAGACAGATTTCTATCGGATAAAAACACTGCCTTATAAATAAAAAGATCTCTTTCCCGTTTTTCGGGGAAGAGGTTTTTTTGTGTTGTTTGACGAAAATTTAAGCTAAAAAATGGTCAAAAATCAGATTGACAATCAAGAAAACTTACTATATAATTTTATTAAGTAATTATATGAAAGGAGATTTTCTTATGTCAGATATTCTTTCCCCTATCGCAAAATATTTTTATGATTGGATTCTTATGCTCATAGGCACTATCCTTACTTTCTTCGGAAAGAGTTCAGAAGAATAAGAATAAGCTTCAAAGTATCAAAGCCTTGCCACCTGAAAATTCAGGTGGTTTTTTCTTTTATCGGATTGACAAGAGGTAAAATATGGCTATAATAATATTGAACGATTGAATAAATGTTCAAATGTTCAATCAAGTGAAAGGGAGTAATTTATGGAAAATAAAATATCTTCCGTTGAAGCGCCTGTCTGTGAAGATCTTCACATTCATTCGGAGCAGGTTTTTGAAGCTAAAAAGCATATGCCCGAGGAAGAAAAGCTCATGGCTCTCGGTGAGTTTTATAAGGTTTTCAGTGAGGTGTCACGACTAAAGATACTCTATCTTTTATACGGCAGAGAGCTTTGTGTGTGCGATATAGCAGAAAGTCTCGGTTCTACCGTGTCGGCGGTGTCGCATCAATTGAAAACACTTAAAAATGCCCGTCTTGTAAAATTCAGAAAAGAGGGCAAAAACTGTTTGTATTCTTTAGCTGACAGTCATGTCAGCAGTATTCTCTCCCAGGGTATGGAGCATATTAAGGAATAAAGGAGAAATTTATTATGAAAAAGACATTTAAGTTAGAGGATCTCGACTGTCCCAACTGCGCA
Source organism: Clostridia bacterium (assembly GCA_017513525.1). Classification (GTDB taxonomy): domain Bacteria; phylum Bacillota; class Clostridia; order Oscillospirales; family Acutalibacteraceae; genus RUG806. Next base: position 105,804 of record JAFXFC010000019.1, on the reverse strand, counting down.
GCGAAGCTCGAAAAGGCAATAAGTGAAATTGAGGGTGTCAGGAAGGCATCCGTCAGCTTCATTGCTCAGAAAATGATAATTGAATTGGATGAGGGCGATCTGGCGGCTGTTATCAAGGCTATTCCCGCTGTCGCTAAAAAAGCTGTTCCCGACTGCACGGTAATTTTATAAATATGAACAAAAAACAGAAAAAACTGCTTTTCAGAATATCAATAAGCTTAGGTTTGTTTATTGTAACGGTTATTCTCGAAAAGCTTTTTAATATCAATAGTATATTGCTTCTTGTGATGTATCTTGTGCCCTATATTATTTCGGGCTATGATGTGCTATTGGGCTTTTTTAAGAATATCACTCACGGCAGGGTGTTTGACGAAAAGCTTCTCATGACTGTGGCAACATTGGGAGCGCTTATTATCGGTGAATATCCCGAATGTGTGTTTGTTATGGTGTTTTATCAGACGGGAGAGCTTTTTCAGAGTGTTGCGGTGGGAAAAAGCCGCCGCTCAATATCTTCTTTAATGGAGCTTTGCCCCGATGAAGCAGTAGTTTTAAGAGACGGCACCGAGGAAACTGTTTTCCCTGACGAAGTGGAAACAGGTGAGACCGTAATAGTGCGTCCCGGAGAAAAGATACCTCTTGACGGAATTGTGCTTGAGGGTGAAGCGGCAGTAGATATGTCCGCTTTAACAGGGGAGAGTGCACCCTTTGACACATTCCCCGGCTGTGAAGTCAAGGCAGGCAGCATAAATTTAACGAGTACTCTTAAAATAGAGGTTCAAAAGGAAGCTCACGAGTCTACAGCCGCAAAAATACTTGAGCTTGTGGAAAATTCCTCTCTTAATAAAGCGAAAACAGAAAAATTCCTGACCCGTTTTTCGAGATACTATACGCCTGCTGTGGTAATTTCGGCTCTCATTCTGGCGGTTGTTCCCTCACTTATAACAGGAGATTGGCGTGAATGGGTCTACAGAGCTCTTATTTTTCTTGTAGTATCATGTCCTTGTGCACTTGTGATATCAGTACCCCTTTCGTATTTCGGAGGCATCGGCGGTGCTTCCTCAAACGGCATACTCATAAAAGGTGCAAACTATCTTGAAGCCTTGGGAAATGTATCAACCTTTGTTTTCGATAAAACGGGAACACTTACGACAGGTGAATTTACCGTCAGCGGTATTTTCCCCGAAGAGGGCACATCCTCCGAAGAGCTGCTGCATTTCGGTGCAACGGCTGAATATTATTCAAATCACCCGATAGCAAAAAGCATTGTAAAAGCGGCGGGGGATATATGTGCTCCCGAAAGTGTCAAGGAGCATTCGGGCTTCGGAGTTGAGGCAAAAACAGAAAAAGGAACGATTTTTGCAGGAAGTAAAAGATTTCTCGAAAAAAGCGGTATTTCTCTTCCCGAAAATGAAAATTCCGGCACGGGTGTATATATTGCTTTTGAGGGCACTTATAAAGGCTTTATAAAGCTTTCGGATACTCCTAAGAAAAATATAAATGTAGCTTTAGATAAGCTCAGAAAATCGGGTGTGTCAGGATTTATCATGCTCACGGGTGACAATGAAAGCGCCGCGGGGGAGACTGCCGAAAAACTCGGTATCGCTGATTTTTATGCAGGGCTTCTCCCTGATGATAAGGCAAATTTCTTGGAAAAGCTTTGTAAAGAGAAAAAGGGAAAAGAAACTGTCGCCTTTGTCGGTGACGGCATAAACGATGCTCCTGTTCTCGCGCTTTCCGATGTCGGGTTTGCCATGGGAGGTGTCGGAAGCGATGCTGCAATTGAAGCCGCTGATATCGTAATTATGGACGATAACATTGAAAAATGCGCTCTCGGCGTAAAAATTGCAAAAAAGACAAAACGCATAGTCCTTCAGAATGTAGTTTTTGCATTGGGTGTAAAATTCGCAGTCCTTTTCTTTGCTTCATTCGGACTTACTAATATGTGGATAGGTGTTTTAGCCGATGTGGGTGTTGCGGTGCTTGCCATTCTCAATGCCATGAGAACGCTTAAAATCAAAGAATAAAGTATTGCATTTTCAGGAATTTCTGATATGCTTATAATAAATATATTTTAATAAAGGAGAAGAATTATGTTAAAAATATTATCTGTTTTATTCAGCTTTCTTATGCTTTTCCCCTCATATCTTTTAAGCTTTTTACCTTGGAATTTTGAGACGGAATTTGATATCAATACCCTTGAAGAAGACGGTATCGTATTCGAAGTAAGCGAAGACGGCTTAACCTATGATTTCGGCGGATATGAAAACGGCTGGTATAATTATTACGGTATAAAATATAAAAGTGACGCTTATATAAAGGGCACTTTAACTTATCTTGTTTACGCAATAGAGAAGAGTGAAGACTTTTTCCTTGAGCCCTCAGAAAACGGTGAATTTTACAGCTTCCTGGACGGCTATCTCAATAATGAAAGAGCAAGCGGCGTATTAAAGCTTGAATTTACTCCCCTTGGTAAAGAAGAGGCTGATTTTGAGCTTCTCGGTATAGGACTTTTTAACAGAGAAGTGTATGACACCGAAATTTATATTGAAAATGATGAGCATAAGCTCGGAATAGATCTTAACTGGGGCGGTGCTTTATCTTATCTTGAGGATAAGAATTCCTCTGTTGAGGCCGTTAAGGTTAACGGTATTACAAAGGTCGATTCGAATGCTTCAAAGAGATACAATACGAATGCAATAAGCCGTAATGTAAATCTTATTAACGCAAACGATACGGGAAGACTCGTACAGCAGTCCTACTACGGAACAGGTGACTGTGCACAGTATGAGGGTGGATTTTACGGTGAAAATAAATGGAACTATAACCCCGTACAGGGCGGAAATCAGTATAACGATGCCGCAAAGATAGTTGATGTAAAAATAACAGATGAAAGCATTTATATCAAATGCCGTCCTCTTGACTGGGCAAAGGAAAAAGAGTATATAACTCCCTCATATATGGAAGCTACATATTCACTTTCAGAAGGTTTAGTAAAAGCCTCCTGCCGTTTTGTTGACTATTCAGGCTATCCCGAGGTTACAACAACACAGGAATGTCCCGCATTTTACTGCATAGAGCCTCTTAACCGTTTCGTGTATTATTCAGGTGACAAGCCTTGGACAAATGACAGCGAACTTTCATATGAAAACGATCTTATTTTCTGGCCGGATGCAGGTTATCCCAATTTCTCAGCAACAGAAAACTGGTCAGCATTTATCGGTGAATTTGACGACAGCTTCGGTATAGGTCTTTATGTTCCGAATGAGGCTTCATTCCTGGCAGGTGTCTTTAGCAGAGGCAACTGCACTACAAATGAGCCTGCAAAGGAAAGTCCCACTTCATATATTGCAGCAGTTGAAGTTTATGAATTCAAGAGCTTTAATCCCACAGAATATTCCTTCTGGCTCTCAACAGGCACAGCAGATGAAATAAGAAACAATTTCAGCACAGTAAAATAAAATTCAGAAGCGATTGAGTAAAAACAATTTGCAAAAAATAAGACCGCAAACTTACCGCGATGGTGAGCTTGTGGTCTTTTTTACTTTATAGGAAATTCCTTCCTATAAAGTAAAAAGATTTTATGTCCCTCCGAACGGAAAGCAAGCTTTCCTCGGAGATGGACTCGCCGAAAACGGTCGCCGTAGGCGCACGCGCAGCCGTTTTCTTGTCGAAAAAGAGAAAATCAGAATTCAATGCAGTTATTTGCCTTTGCCTTTGTAGGGGAGGGGTCCCCCCTCCCGGTGCAGAGGAGTTGTAACTTTGAAAAATTACATATATCTTAAAAAGCAAAATGGTGACATTTACTTTTCCATATGCAATTAATTGTCTTCTCCCGCTTGCGGGAGGGGAGACCCCTCCCCTACAAAATGCACACCATAAATTTGTCGGTAAATTATGTAAAAAAGATGTACTGTTAAAAAACTATTGACAAATGAACTGTATTATGCTTATAATACAGTTGTAGAGTGTATTAGTTGGGTAATACAGTTGAAAGGTGTGAGTAAGTTGATTTCTTTTGATGCTTTTGTGGCAGACGGTATTTTGCCTTTATATCTGCAGATAATTTTATTTATAAAAAGAGGTCTTATTGCAGGCACTGTGAAAGACGGTGAGGAGCTTCCTTCAAGAAGAGTTCTCTCGGCACTTCTGGGAGTAAATCCCAATACGGTGCAAAAGGCGTATGCGCTTTTAGAGGAAGAGGGGCTCATTCTTTCGAGAGCAGGTGCTAAAAGTGTCATTTCGGCAGATGAGTCGACTATCAAAAAAATAAGAGAAGAGCTGCTTTTAGCTGATATTAAAAATATAGCTTCCTCTCTTCGTCAGATGGGTCTTTCAAAAGAGCAGGCAATTGAGCTTATTATTAAAAACTGGGATTGAGGTGAGAGTATGAAAAAACACATATCGGTATTTTCATTGATTGCGAGAGAAAGTATTTACAGAATCTTTTTTGTATGGCTTTTATCAGCAGGGGTGCAGATTACGGTATTTTTATCGGTATTAAAAAATCTGAAAGAAGATTATATCCCGTCGCTTACACAGATTATTGATAAATCATATATCAATGTTTTCTTTTTCGTTACTATAATTGCAGTAGCTGTATTCTTGTGTAAAACAGGTATGCAATTTAATTCCAAAACGGGCTATACCTTAAGGCGGCTTTTAATATCCGAAAAGGCTGTTTTCGGCTGGCAGTGTTTATATAACATCATAATGCTTATGCTCACCTGGCTTCTTGAGGTTGTTCTTTGCTTCATGCTCTTAAAAATAGGAACCAATCTTTTACCCGAAGAATTTATTACTAATCAGAGCATTTATCTCGCATTTTATCAGACTCAGTTTATTCAGAATCTTTTTGCAGGCCGTGATATTGCAAGAATAATAAGAAATATTTTAACCGTTATAAGCCTTGGTGTCAGCTTTGCTGCTTTCTCGTATCAGTGGAGAAGAGGCAAAAAATGGTTAGTCGCACCTTTTGCCACTGCAGTATTACTTTTTTATGTAATGAATATAAGTGAACTCGGTTATGATATTGCCTCTATCTTCGCAATGCTGATAATTTTATTCAGCTCCTTAATAACCGTTCTGGGAGGGCAGAAGTATGACGCATAAATTAGTGAAAGTTTTGCCCGTGGGCTATAATGTAAAAAAAGTAAAAACAGCTTTACTCTGGGGCTATATCATATCAGCTGCTTTTTCGGCAATTGTTTACTTTTCTAATCTTATTGTAAATTATAACAACCTCTTTTATTACGATGAAGCGGGAAACAGGCTTTTAAGAACGAATGTTAAAATGGCAAGCTTTCATTTATTAAGAGAGCGTGCATTTGATTTTTTTCTGATTTTCATATTTATGCTTTTGGTCTTCTCTATATATAATTTTATTTATCACTATATAGGCTCAAAAAGTATATTCACCATGAGAAGACTTCCCCAAAAATATGAACTTATTAAAAGATGTGTAACGGTTCCCGTTATATTTATAATTCTGAGCTTTGTTTCCGTAATCGTCTTAAACTCTGTTTATTTCAGTATTTATGAGCATGTAGTTCCCGAAGTGAGTAAGCTTTCTTCGGAGGAAATGATGTGGAGGTTTTAATATGATAAAAATAAATTCACTTACTAAAAAATACGGCACAAAAACAGCCCTCGAAAATGTAGATTTAGAGTTTCCGAGAGGTGAAATAGTAGGTCTTTTCGGTGAAAACGGCGCAGGGAAAACAACACTTATGAAATGTATTTTAGGCTTTCTCTCATATAAGGGTGAAATCACCCTTGACGGAGAAAAGATAAGCACAAAAAATATTGAAAAGATATCCTTTGCAACAAGTGAGCATTCCTTTTTTCCCGCACTCACAGCCGAGGGGCACCGTGATTTTTATTCTGAGCATTTTCCGGAATTTAACGAAAAACGCTTTCAGGGACTTATGGAATTTTTCGCTCTTCCCAAAAACAGACCGATACGCACCTTTTCCATGGGACAGAAAAATCAGTTTGAGGTAATTTTAGCACTTTCTCAGGGAGCCGATTATATTTTAATGGACGAACCCTTTGCGGGAAACGATGTTTTTAACCGTGAGGACTTTTATAAGGTGCTGTCGGGTATACTTGAAGAGCACGAAACAGTGATTTTATCTACTCACCTTATTGAAGAGGTTTCTGATTTTATCGGAAGAGCAGTTCTTATCCGTGAGGGAAATATAATCTCAGATGTTAAGGCAGAGGAATTGGAGGAGCAGGGAAAAACTCTCATTTCCTACATTAAAGAGGAATTTAACTACAGAGGTGACAGAGTAAGTAAAGCACTTTCGGATATCACGGGAGAGGAGGAGTGAATATGAAAAAAACACTTGCCTTTTTAGTGTGTTTAATAATAGTTTTTACTTCTCTTACAATAGTCACTGCGAATGAAATATATCTTCAGGGTGACGATGTGAGATTTTCCGTAAAAAAAGAAGTCGGCGACAGAAAATATCTTGAGGGCGTAAACATTGATACCACTATAGATGCAAAGGGTACATTATTATGGAAAACTGATTTTACACCTCTCGGCAGCACAAAAACCGACCTTTCCTTTCATAAGCTCTCTTACCCGATTGATCAGGGAAGAAGCTATTTCGGACTGAGCTTTAATAATAATAGTGATATCATGGGCGTTGGAAGTATTTTTGAAAAAGCAGGTCTTAATATTAATGAAATAAAGAATAGTCTTACCGAAAACGGAGAAACAAAAACTGTGACAATAAAAATGAAGGACTATTTCGATTATTATCCGATGATAATAGACCTTGATCTTCCGGGAAACAATATAAGCTGGAATTACGGCGTCTTTGACGAGGTAGGCGAATATTATTCTGATATGCCGAAAGAAAGAATGAACGGCTTTATTAAGGCTATTGAAGATTTTCTTAAAATTCCTGTTCTTGACAATGATATAAGAGAGTGGAAAATAGAAAAATCAATAGGCGGATATTCATACGGTTCTACATGGATAAACAGCTTCAGCTTTTATTCATATAATGCAGTGTTCAGTGATAAATGTTATTTTACTTTCAATAACAGAGTTGAAGATTATGATAACGGTACTTCTGTAACAGTTGACACCTCACAAATTCCCGGCGGTTACGGAATTTATGTTCTTCCCTTTGATGAAAAAACGGTTTATTATGAGCAGATAAAAAATGTTTATCCTATAAACGGAGAAAGCACCGTTATAAGGATGTTCCCGAACACTGAAATGGGACAGATATATTTAATGCTACATGAAAATGATAAATACATTTATAAAATTATTGATGAAAAGACCATGACTGATATCTGCAGTATAGAGATTTTTGATTACACGGACTTTGATTATGTTGAATGCGCTAATAAAGATGACTATATGATATTCTGCAAAAATGATTATGAAATTAAGGTAGTCTCAAAAAATGAAAAAGGCGAATATACTGTTGCAATGGAATGTGTTATTCCTGAAGAGCATGAAGCATGGGCGGCTTATCCTTACAGTGCAGCACACGCTTTTGACGGAGAACGGCTGGTATTATGTTATGACATCACGCATAACTATTATGAAGGAATAAGAAACAACTGCGAATTGGATATATTGGTCATTACAAATGAGGGTATAGTATATTACAGCAGATGGGATTGTTCTCTCGGTGAAATGATACATGAAAACAGTTATTACTCCAACTTCTGCAATTTCTCGTACTACGGCGAAAGTGTAAAAGTCAGTATAGAATAGCAAGAGGCACAAAAATCACCCTCTTTGACGCACGGTCAAAATAAAGGGACAAGAGCCTCAAAAGAACCAACTGTAAACTAAAGCATATTCCACTAAGACAGTTTTGTGGTGCTTTGTTTTCGGCTCCGCAAAGCCGTACATTGGTACTGCGAGGAGCCGAAAACAAAGCACATCAAAAATTATTTTGCAGATAAAAAGAATGGGTATCTGCCACTTGATTTGCGGCAGATACCCTTAATAAAATAATCGTGCGTCAAAGACGGTGATTTGTGAGCATCTTTCTCATTTTATCTGTGGAGTCTTATTGCTGTTACTGAGTATTTGGGGATGGAGTAATTGAACTGTGAGGAGATGCCCTGGAGTGTGAATTCTTCCTTTTTGCAGTCCTCGGTTTCGCCTAAAATATTGTCGTTATTGAGGCTGTCGCCTTTGACCTGATGAACAGTTGCAGTATTTGAAACGGCAGCTTCTCCGAGGTCAATTGCCACTACCTTTGTTTCGTCTGTTGTATTAACGAGCTTAATTATTATATCGCCTGTTTCGTCGGTACTGACAACCGTGTAAGTTTCAGCATAGGCCTTACTTTCAAAGCTGTGGTCAAACTGAAGCACACCGTCAATATAGCCTTTAACCTGTTTTCCCGAAACCTCGAGCTTGATTTCATAGGTTTTTCCTGTTTCTACGGTAAAATCGGTTGTTGTTCCGAGAATTTCAGATTTTATGTTATTTTCAATCAGCTGCACGGTGCTTCTTGTGTTGCCCCAGCCGCCGATATTCCAGAAGTAGTTATTCTCTGTATCTTTAACGCCGAAGGGGATAAGGAAGCCTTCTTCGCCGCCTGTTTTTGTAGCTTCAACGGTGAATGTATAATCTGTCCATGTATCATCCCCGAAGTAAGCGACACTTCCCGTGTTATTATATTCCATTTCGGTGGTAGTCTGTGTGAGCTTTCCGCCCTTTATTTTCCATTTTCCGTCTGTGGGGGTTATGAAGTTCCAGAAAAGGTTTTTAATGCTGAATGTGTCTTTTCCGAGAGTTTTTCCTGTTTTGTTATCGGTTACTTTAAGATTATCAAATTCGGCTGTTGTGTACCATGTGCCGACGCCCACTTTACCCGTGATATCAGCTTCTTCAATTTTTGCACCCTCAAGGCTGTGTTTAAGAACTGCGTCACCCTGATTTACTGAGAAAAGCTTCTGCACATAGTAGCTTATTGAGCCTGTCACCTGATGATTATTGAACCATATAAGGTCGGGTGACCAGTGAGTTGCGGTAAGATTACCGAAAAGGGGAGCATATGCCGCCATGGTGACTATATCGCCGTTTCTTTCAAGGCCTGTCATATACGCCGCTTCTGCGAGAGCTGCTTCAAGGCGGTTGCTTCTTGCCGCATATTCGCCTAAGAATACATTAATGCCGCCGCCATAGATAGTGTCGGTCATTTCAGAGGCTTCTCTTCTATAATTTTCTTCATCATAATAATCGGCATTTCTGAAGAACCATATGGGGTCATTATAATAGTGCTGGTCGGTAGCACCCGCAAAGTCGAGTACATTTTCGGAATTCATTTTTTTGAGCTCTTCTTTTGCGTATTCGTATGAGGGGAGGTAATTAGCGCCGTGAGTTGCATCGAATGCACCTGCGGAATAAATAAGCTCAAGTCCTTCATAAAGCTCAGGGTTTTCAGATTTCGCTTTATTAAAAGCATCAAGGAAGGCGGAATATCTTTCAAAATATACCTGACCTTCGTTTTCGTTACCGATACAAATATATTTAAGCTCGAAAGGTTCTTCGTGGCCCATTTCTGTTCTTACTTTTCCCCAGACGGTGTTTTCGTCACCTCGGCAGAATTCAATGAGATCAAACATATCATCAATATATCTCTGAAATTCGGGGGTATACATTTCTACGGGACCCTTGCCTCTCATCTGGCAGAAAAGTCCGCAGTTTATAACGGGAACGCCTATAGCACCTATATCCTCGGCGAGTAAGAAATATTCATAAAATCCTAAGCCGTATGACATGAAGCAGGGGTTCTTATCGTCTGTAATTGAAAGATTTGTCCAGAGATTTGTGCCCTGTTTTCTTGCGGCAACATCGCCAAAGGTATCATTGAAAAGAAGAGGCTCTCTGTTTTCGTCAACACCTATGGAGTCCTTCCAGTCGTAAGCGGTGTCATCGTCATAGCCTTCTATTACACAGCCGCCGGGGAAACGAAGGAACTTCGGCTCTAAGCTTTCGAGCATTTCGCCGAGATCCTTTCTCATGCCGTTTTCTCTTCCCTTAAAGGTGTCTTCGGGGAAAAGAGATATCATGTCAAAATAAACTTCACCTTTATCAATAAGTATCTGAAGTGTAACATTCTCAAAGGCTGTTACGGGAGAAGTAAGCGTTAAGGTGTATTTCTGCCAAGAGGTTATTTCTTCATTAAGCTTTACGGTATTTTCTGCTTTTACTTCAGAGTTTACCGCAAGACGGGCTGTGATAGCACCTTTAAAGCCGGCGGGAGCTTTTACATAGAAAGAAAGATTATAGTCTGCTCCTTCAACTATACTCATTCCGTCAAGAAAGCCTCTGTTTTCAATTCCGGCTTTCCCGTCGGTGTTATTTTTTATTGCGAGGAAATTTTTATTATTTTCATTGAGATAATTTTCACTGTCATTCTTTATGACCTTATTCCCGGCTTCACCTACCGTGCTCCAGCCGTAAAGCTCGTCATTTTCAGCAAGCTCGGTATATTCGAAGGAACGGTTTGCGACCATTTCGGCATAAAGTCCGCCGTCTGCAGCAAAATTTATATCCTCAAAGAAAATACCGAATAAAAGCTCACTTATATCGTGAATTTCATCTTCGGGATCGATATTAAGCTGATAATCTGAGTTTTCTGAGCTAAAAGAAAAAATCTGATTTTCGGGGACACTTTCAGGGGGTTCTTCAGTCCCGCCGAAAAATCCTGAAATTGTCACAAAAAATGCTGTGATAGCGGCAATTGCCGTTCTGAAAAAGCTTATAATAGAATACTTCATGATACTTCTCCTTATATTATTTACTTTATAATAAGATAAAAATACTTTTTAGTCAATGTTGAAAAAAGAAGAATAATGTAGTATTATGTTTTAAGTATTTTCAGGAGGTTTACTATGGCAGATTTTCGTTGGCTTAAAATAGATACGGCTTCAATAATGTTTTCTTCTCTATCGTCAAAAGAATGGGGGAGAACTTTCCGATATTCCGCTTTTTTTACAAAGGATATAGACCCCGTTGCTCTCGAAAAAGCCGCAAAGGATTTAATGCCTTATTTCCCTGCAACCTACGCATATCTTAAAAAGGGTTTTTTCTGGAATTATCTTGCACTTTCTGAAAGACAACCCGAAATCCGAGAAGAGAACGAAAGCGGAATGCTTCCCATTACAAAAAGAAAAGACGGAAGACCCGATTTCAGACTGACATATAAGGGTAACCGTCTTAATATAGAAAGCTCCCATTCTCTTGGTGACGGCAAGGGCATCATGGAATATTTCAAGGCTCTTCTTAAAAGATATAATGAGATATGTAACGGTGAAACGGGAAAATATACTGTAGATACGGACCCCGTGAAAAATATTACAAACGCATTTTCTGATTACTATGACGAAAACGGCGAAAAGGCTCAGGGTGATAACCCGAAGGCTTTTCATTTCGAAGAAGAATATGAAGATAACTATTTAAGACTTCTTTTTGCCGAGATGAGTTCTGAGAAAGTAAAAGAAAGGGCTCATAAGGAAAATCTGACCGTTACAGAGTATCTGACGGCAGTTTTAATGCTTGGTATTATAAGAAGCCGCAAGGAGCCCATTAGAGAAAGAGTTACGGTTGCGGTCCCCGTAAATCTTCGAAGCTTTTTTGATACAGAGAGTGTAAGAAATTTCACAATTCAGAGCTTCATTAGCTTCTCTCCCGAGGGAAGAGATGATATTTCCTTAAAGGAAATTATTGAAGCCACAAGAGGACAGTTAAAAGCTCAGTTAAAGAAAGAAGAGCTTCAGAAGACTATAAATAAATACGGTGGACTTGTTAATAATCCCGTTTTAAGAATAGTGCCGAATACTATAAAGCTTCCCGTTTTAAGAAAAATGCAGCAAAGCTCTCATGCAGGTGTATACACGATACTGACCAATTACGGTGTATGTGAACTTAACGAAAGTCTTCAAGGTGTCATTGAAAAGCTGCAATTTGTAAACGGCGATACAAGAAAATACGGTCTTGCCGTTACTTGTTCATGTATAAGCTTCAATGACACGCTTTCTCTTTGTTTTTCGAGAGCTAACCGTGATACGGTTTTTCAGAATGAATGTATAAAGATATTGAACGAAGTGGGCATTGAAACAGAAATTTCTGTCATTGAGGGAAAGGGCGAAGATAAGAAATATCCCGACGAGGGCTTCAAAGAAGGCTTTTCGGCAGAAAAAATAAAAGCATATTTTAATATATAAAATTTTTGTTAAATCATGATTTTTGCAGTAAGTTGCCTTTACATTTGTAGGGGAGGGGTTCCCCCTCCCGCAAGTGAAAGAAGATAATTGATTATATAAAGATTGTCTATGGGAAAGTAAAAGTAAATGTTTTCATTTTTATAAAACAATCAATTTTTTAAAGATACCACCTATTGATGGCGGGAGGGGAGACCCCTCCCCTACGAAGAGAAAGTGCCTCTTGGCATTTAACAGATAAATTATGATTTGTGTTATAAAACAAAAAAAGAGGTAAGTACATCTTTGTACTTACCTCTTGAATTTATCTTATTGCGCCTTTTGTGAGAAGAACTTCTGTTTCGGTCTTGTTGCCTTCTTCGTCGGAAACCTGTGTTTTTATGCTCCAGAAGGGAACGAATACATCGTATTCTTCGTCTGTCTGAAGAGAAGCAGCGCCGATGATGTCATACTTTTCGGCTGTCTTTTCATCAGCCTTTATAACTTCAGCGTCATCACGCTCGATGCCTGCTTTTAATACATATTTAAGGAGCTTATCCGCATTCTTTATGTATTTCTTTTTCTTGCCCTTCCAGGAAGCAACATCGCCGAACTTCTTGGCAAATACTGCCTTGAATTCGTCATAGCCTTCAAGAGAATTTACTCTGTCGTTCCATGAATCAAAGACCCAGTCTTTTCTGCCTGCTTTGCCGCAAGCAAGAATGAAAAGAGGCTCTAAAAGGTCAGCGAAAGCTTCAGCATTATCTCGAAGACCAATTAACATTTCTTTCTTGGGTGAGGGCTTCATATCTTCGGGATTTTTCTTGCCCTTATTCTTAAGGAAGAAGAAAAGAAGAACTGCACCTGCGCCGACGATAGCGGAAACTATACAAGCCCAGATAATATTATAGTTGATGATGTAAAAAAGCATTGCGGTATATCTCCTTTATTTTGAGATTTATCAACATAAAAACCTTAATTTATGCTCATAATCACTGTTATTATAAATAAAATACACTTATTTGTCAATATAAATAAAGCCAATATGACGAAATTAAACTCACTTGAGTCTTTTTCTCAGAATATCGCCTGCATGTAAGGGGTGGGGACAGTAAATATCTACCTTTTCCTGAACAAGATGGGCACTTTCACGATCATTACCTTTTAAGTCTTTTATGGAGGTTACTTCAAAAGATAAACCGATTTTTGACGGAGAAAGAATTTCGAGAGTATCGCCCACCTTAAAAAGGTTTCTTTGCTCCACTAAGTATCTGTTTTCACCCTTATCTTCAAGAACTATTCCTATAAATGAACAGGTCTGATGATAAAGTCCGTCATTATTGGGATCGGCTTTTGCCTCTCCGAAATAAAAGCCCGAAGCAAAAGGACGGTGAGAAGCACAGTCAAGCTCATTTTCACATTCTTCTAAGGAGGCTTTATTATCCATGAACTGTCTGTATGCATTGACTACCGTTGCAACATAGTAGGGAGATTTCATTCTGCCCTCTATCTTAAATGATTTCACGCCTGCTTTTTCGAGGCGGTCGAGAAATTCTATGGATTTAAGGTCAGTGGAGCTTAAGACTGCCGTAGCGCCGTCTTCTTCAATGACGGGTAAGAACATATTCTGTCTTTTTTCTTCCATGAGATAGTAATTCCAGCGGCAGGGCTGTGAGCATTCACCGCGGTTTCCCGAACGGTTGGAAAGAAATGAGCTTAAAAGACAGCGGCCCGAATATGCCATACACATAGCGCCGTGAACGAAGACCTCTATTTCCATATCCTCGGGAATTCTGTCTTTAAGATCTTCTATCTGCTCCATGGTCATTTCTCTTCCGAGAACCACTCTTTCTACACCCATGGAGTGATAGACCTTTATTGTTTTGTAGTTTTGTGTATTTGCCTGTGTGCTTATATGCACGGGAAGAGAGGGGCATTTTTCCCTGATTTCAGAAACGGCTCCGAGGTCTGATACTATAACTGCATCCACTCCCATATTATAAAGAGTGTTTGCGTAATCGCCCAGAGCATCAATTTCCTCATTTTCGGCAAAGCAGTTTACCGTGACATATATTTTTTTGCCTCGTTCGTGGGTATATTCCACCGCCGTTTTGAGTTCTTCAAAGGAAAAGCCGGCTCCCGAGGCTCGAAGCTGTAAGAGGGGACCTCCGCAATAAACGGCATCCGCACCGAAATATAAAGCGGTTTTAAGACTTTCAAAGGAGCCTGCAGGGGCTAAAAGTTCAACATTCATTTTCTTATTCCTCAATAACAAAGTTCATAAATTATTGCTGTATACATTTTTGCCGTAAGAAGCAGTTCGTCAATGACTGCAAATTCATCAGCGCCGTGTATTTTATAATCTGTGCCGTGGAATTCTATTCCGAAAGCCACACCGCCCTCAATATCGTGGACATATGTACCGCCGCCTATAGCAAGACACTCGCCTTTAAGTCCCGTGTATTCTTCATATACCTTAAGTGCGGTCTTTATAATGGGAGCATCCTCGGGAACATAATGTACGGGTATCATTTCAGGGTCGCCTTCAAAAGAGAAGCCGTGATCGCAGAAATTTTTATCTATAACAGCCTTTACATTTGTGTCATTTGCACCAATAGGACAGCGAAGGTCTAAAGAGCCGGTGAATTCACCGTTATTAAAATGCAGTACACCGAAATTGAGAGTAAGTGCTCCCGAAATTTCATCGCTCATTTTAACACCTACGGATGAACCGTTCGTTTCCTTATGAGGGAATAATTTTTCCAAAGACTTAAAAGAAAGCGTCACTTCATTTTTATTAAGAGGCAGACGGTTAATAAGATAAATAAGTGCTGTCTGTGCGTTATTGCCGCCTTCGGGGTGAGCCGCGTGAGAAGAAACACCGAGAGCGGAAATTTTAAGAAGTCCGTTTTCGTTTTCCGCGGAAAATTCTACGCCTGTGTCATTTTTTGCTGTTTTTATTATATCTGAAATTTCGTTTTCTTCAATACCCGAAATTAAAACGCTCGCTTTACAGGGGACTATATTTCCCGTAGTGCCGCCGAAAAAAGAAATTACAGTTTTTTCACCTGAGTTTTCGGCACTTTTCTTGAATGTAGGTGCAAATCTGCCCTTTTCGAGATTTATAAGAGGATAATCGGCATCTGGGGAGAGGGTATAGGGAAGCTTTTCTCTTTTTGAGAAATAATAGTCCATATCCTCACTGCCTGTTTCCTCACCGCAGCCCATAACAAGGCGAACGCCCTTTTTCGGTTCTCCGAAAAGCTCTCTTGCGGCTTTCATGGCATATAAACAGCAAAGCGCCGCTCCCTTATCGTCGGTAGTGCCTCTGCCGAAAGCCTTACCGTCAACTATCTTCATGTTATAAGGCTCATAAGTCCAGAAATCGCCCTCATCCACAACATCAAGATGAGCCAAAAGCATTAATACGGGGTCTTTTCCGTAGGTTATTTCACCTGCATAGTTTTGGAAATTGATGATATCAAAGCCGTGGGCGTTTGAAATTTTAATAGCCTCGTTAAGTGCCTTTGCAGGTCCTTCTCCGAAAGGCATACCAGCTTTTGGTTCCTCACGGACACTTTTTATATCAACAAGACTTTTTAAGTCCTTGAGAAAATCTTCTCTTTGACTTTCTATATATGCACAAATTTTATCTTTCATAAAATACTCCTTTCAATAAATCATAATATTGCAGTAAGTTACCTTTATATTTGTAGGGGAGGGGTCTCCCCTCCCGTAAGTGGGAGAAGACAATTAATTATATAAAAATTATTTATGGGAAAGTAAAAGTAAATATTTTTATTTTTATAAAACAATCAATTTTTTTAAAGTTACAACCCATTGGTGGCGGGAGGGGAGACCCCTCCCTACGCTTTGAGGGTAGCCTCTAAGAAAGGGATAGCAAAATTATACTTTTATCATTTCGGAAAATTCTTCTTCGTTTATAACTCTGATTCCGAGCTCCGTGGCTTTTCTGAGCTTTGAGCCTGCGTCTTCACCTGCGAGCACTATACTTGTTTTCTTTGAAACGGAAGAGGATGTTTTTCCGCCGAACTGTTCTATAATTTCAGAAGCTTCATCTCTTGTATATTTTGAGAGTGCACCTGTGAGAACGAAGGTCATTCCCTTGAATCTCTCGTCTTTAACTTGGGAGAGATTTTTTGTGTTTACGCCGTAGCTTTTAAGTCTTTCGTTGAGCTCTCTCGATTGGGGAAGAGAGAAATATTCGCTTACCGCATCTGCCATAATTGAGCCGAAGCCTTCAATCCGGAGTATCTCTTCCTTGGAAGCGTTCATGATATTATCGAGAGTGCCGAAATGAACTGATAGCAGCTTTGCCGCTTTTTCACCTATATGGTTTATTCCCAGAGCAAATATAAGCTTTGAAAGGTCATTTTCCTTCGATTTTTCTATAGCCGAAAGAATATTTCCTGCGGATTTTTCTCCGAGCCCTTCAAGAACTGCTATATCTTCACTCTTAAGACAGTATATGTCCGCGGCATCTTTTATCATGCCTTTTTCGGTGAATACCTGTAAAATGGCTTCTCCGAGGCCTTCAATATCCATGGCATCTCTTGAGCAGAAATGAATAATTAGTCTTAAAACCTGTGCGGGACATTCGGGGTTTGTACAGCGGTGAGCTGCTGCTCCCTCGTCACGGAAAACGGGAGCACCGCAAGAGGGACAAGCTTCGGGAAACTTAAAAACTTCGCCGTTTTCAATATGCTTTTTTACACCTATGACTTCGGGGATAATATCACCGGCTTTTCTGACTGTGACGGTATCGCCGATTGAAAGGGAAAGCTCGTTTATTCTGTCTTCATTGTGAAGAGTTGCTCTTGAAACGGTTGAGCCTGCAAGAAGCACACTGTCGAATATAGCAGTAGGTGTTAATACGCCTGTTCTTCCCACACTTATTTCTATATCACGAAGCACTGTATCCTTTTCTTCAGGAGGGTATTTATATGCTACTGCCCAACGGGGGAATTTTGATGTGCTGCCTAATTTTCTTCTGTGTGAAAACTCATTTACCTTTATAACCGCGCCGTCAATATCAAAGGGGAGAGTGCTTCTTATTTCACCGATTCTTAAAAGCTCATTTTTTGCTTCTTCGATATTTTTACAGGGTGTATAAAACGGCACTGTCACAAAGCCGAGGCTTTTTAAGAAATCAAGGGAGCTTTTATGGTCGGAAAAATCTGTTCCGTCATATTTTTGCACATTGAAAACGAAGATACTTAAATTTCTTTCGGCGGTTATTTTAGGATTTTTCTGTCTTAATGAGCCTGCGGCGGCATTTCGCGGATTCTTGAAAGGCACTTCACCTGCATTTTCCTGCTTTTCTGTAATTTTCGCGAATACTGCCTTTGACATATATACTTCACCGCGGACTTCTATAGTAATATCTTTCTGAAGTCTTAAGGGAATTGATTTTACGGTTTTTAAGTTCTCGGTTATATCTTCACCTACATTTCCGTCACCGCGGGTGGAGCCTCTCTTAAATATACCGTTTTCGTATTCGAGCGACACGGAAAGACCGTCAATTTTCGGCTCAACAACATAAGAATACTCTGCCGCGGTGTCACTTACCTTTCTGTCGAAATCGTCAATTTCTTCAAAGCTGAAGGCGTCCTGAAGACTTTCCATTCTCACTTCATGGGTTACGGGAGAGAATATATTTTCCGCTTCACCGCCCACTCTTTGTGTAGGGGAATCGGGACGGAGAAATTCGGGATATTTTTCTTCCAATGTTTTTAATTCCCTTTGAAGCATGTCATATTCATAGTCGCTTACGGGGCTTTCGTTTTCAACATAGTATTTATATGAATAAAAATTAAGCTTTTCGCATAATTCATCAATTCTGAGCCGTGCTTCTTCTTTTGTCATTTTAATTCTCCTCTTTTTATATTTCTGCTTCTTTTTCTTGAAAAAAATTTTTATATGTTGTAAACTATTCACCATGAAAGAATTTATTATAGCTAAAAATGATGCCAATCAGAGATTTGACAAGTTCATCACCAAGACTGTACCTCTTTTGCCGAAATCCCTTTTATATAAATATCTTCGCACGAAAAGGATAAAGCTTAACGGCAAGAAAGCGGAAATTTCCACAAGGCTCAAAGAGGGCGATAAGGTCGAGATGTATATAAACGATGAGTTTTTTGCACCCAAAGAGGAAAAGTATTCATTCCTCGGTGCGGGAAAAGAGCTGGGTATCGTTTATGAGGACGAAAATATTCTGATCTTAAATAAAAAAGTGGGACTTCTCTCTCATCCCGATGAGGGGGAATATACAGATACACTTATCACGAGAGTGCAGAGATATCTCTATGAAAAAGGGGAGTATGACCCGAAAAATGAGGCGTCCTTCGCACCTGCTCTCGCCAACAGAATTGACCGTAATACGGGTGGTATCGTTCTTGCCGCAAAAAATGCCGAAACTCTTCGTATATTAAACGAAAAAATAAAGCTCCGTGAAATTGAAAAAAGATATCTTTGTATTACGATAGGGCACCTTCCGAAAAAGAAGGGTGTATTAGAGGGCTTTATAGTAAAGGACGAAAAGAAAAATACCGTGTCGGTGCTTCAGAAACCCGTGCCCGGCGGTAAGAGTATAAAAACAGGCTACACGGTAATTGAAACAAGAGGGGAGCTTTCCCTTGTTGAAGTAGAGCTTTTTACGGGAAGAACTCATCAGATAAGAGCTCATATGGCTTCTATGGGATGTCCTCTTCTCGGTGACGGAAAATACGGCACCAATGCACTCAATAAGAAATACGGCGGCTATAAAAAGCAGTGCCTTTATTCTTATAAAACGGGCTTTACCTTTAAGAGTGATGCGGGAATACTGAATTACCTTAAAGATAAATTCTTTGAGGTAGAGGATGTATGGTTCCGTAAAGCATTCTTTGAAGATACATTAGTTTAAGGCATTGAAAAGTGCTTCGCAGCCTTTATAAATACTCTCATAAGCTTCTTTGAATCTGTCGGTGTACCAGGGGTCAGAAACATCCCCGCCGCCGCAGAAATCGAGAAGCTTTTTTATTTTGTTTTCGGGGTCAGAGCCCAAAACTAATTTCATGTTTCTGATATTCATTGAATCCATGCCTATAAGAAGATCATATTTTTTATAGTCTTCCTTTGTAAGTCTTACGGCAGTTTTGCCCTTCGGGTCAATGCCGTGAAGCAAAAGCTGTTCACGAGCAGGCGGGTATACGGGATTTCCTTTGCCCATATATATTTCTTCACTGCTTGTAGCGGCAGAAGCTATAAGGAATTCTTCCTCTTTACCTGCTTTTTTTACCATATCCTTAAATATGAATTCCGCCATGGGACTGCGGCATATGTTGCCGTGGCAGACAAATAATATTTTTATCATAATTTACTCCGTTTTAAGCTTTGAAGCTATGAGGCTTACACATTCTTCGGGAGAAAGCTTTGTGCAGTCTACCGTAATATCACTGTATTTTTCATAAAGAGGACTTCTTTCCATAAACAATTCGGGAATTCCCGTGTCCTTGTCCATTGCAATACCTCTTGTTGTTATATCGCCGAGCCTTTTTGTAAGTTCATTAAGTTCCACTTTAAGGTAAACGCAAATACCGTTTTCCTTGAGCTTTTTCATAGCTCTTTCCCCGTAAACGGCGCTGCCGCCCGTGGCTATAACGGTATGGGTAAATTCCTGCTTCAGAATTATATCCTCTTCGAGTGCTATAAAATATTCTGTGCCCTTTTCGTTTATTATATCGCATAAAGCGCAGGCGCATTCTCTTTGTATTATAAGATCGGTGTCCGAAAAATCCATTAAAAGTGTTTTTGCAATAAGCACCCCGACAGTGCTTTTCCCCGCCCCCGGCATACCGATAAGAATTATATTTTTCATAAGTATCACCAAAATAAAATTATATCATAAAAAAATGAAATTGGCAACGGGGGAGAGATGGGGGGCCAATATAAAAAAGCACTTCAGAAGAAGTCAGTGAAGTTGCGGTTACACCGCAGTGAAGCTATGCCGATGGCATAATGAAGCATCGTGCAATTGCACGAAGTGAAGTAAAGTGTGCCACCCACGCCTGCAGGCACTTCACGATGCGTAGCATCACTTCACGCACAGAGTGCACTTCACGTGCCGTAAGGCACACTTAGTTCGAAAAAGACCACATTTGTCCGGAAGACAAATGTGGTCTTTTTCGTGGAGCTGGTGACGGGAATCGAACCTGCAACCTGCTCATTACGAATGAGCTGCTCTGCCATTGAGCCACACCAGCGGATATGATTTGTGAAATATATTATAATATATGAATATTAAAATATCAAGTGTCAATTTTCTGTTTTAAGAAAGTTTGTGAAATGATTAAGAAATGCTTAACTGTGTTGATTTTTATTGGATTTTGTTGTATTATCCATTTCGGTGATGAAAATGATTCGAATTATAATAGGTGCTGTCGGTTGGGTCGCTTTTATGATACCCGTCATATTCAGCGGAATATTCAATATCGGAAATGCTGCGGGACTTTTGTTTTTCGGAGTTTTATTCCTTTGGGGAATATTCAGAAAAAAACTGAAAGCCGCTTCAAAGGACAAGAAATGGGCGAAGGCGCTCACAGGCATTTTAATTGCAGGTTATACTGCATTTATCGCATTATTCGCAGTTGAAAGCGGTTTTATGATAGAAGCCGCATTAAGAACACCCCCTGAGGATTCTACCTTAGTGGTGCTCGGCTGTGCTGTATACGGAGAAAGACCCAGTCAGGTTTTATCGTTAAGAATAGATGCGGCAGCAGAATTCTTAGAAGAAAATCCCGAGTCTGTAGCAGTTCTTTCAGGCGGACAAGGCCCCAATGAAGATATCTCGGAGGCTCTTTGTATGTATAGGGAACTGACAGCAAAAGGAATAGCTCCCGAAAGACTGTATATGGAAGACCGCTCAACAAATACCAGAGAAAATATTGCGTTTTCCTCTGAAATAATAAAGGAAAACGGACTTAATGAAAATATAGCTGTAGTTTCCAATAACTTCCATATCTACAGAGCCACTATTTCTGTTGAAGATCAGGGCTACAAATGCTACACAATATCGGCAGATACCCCCTTACCTCTTCTTCCCACATATGTAATGCGTGAATTTATGGGCATACTTGCACAATGGGTAGTAGGGTAGTTCATAATTTATCGCATTGCGATAAATCATGAAGTGATATTCGCCTTCGGCGAGTTATATATTTGCCTTCGGCAAATGTTTCGGAAGCCTGACGGCTTGGTTCCGCTTAAACTTTATATATTATTTGCCCATTACCTTATAATAAAATTGGTCTCAAACTTACTGAAAAGTAAGTCTGAGACCGTTTTTATATTATTTGAAGAGATTTTTGAACCAATCGAATATGCTCTTGAAGAAATCAATTATTCTCTGGAAGAGATTCTTCTTTTCAGACTGGGGCTTGGTGGAGGAGCCGCATATGTCGCAGGTAGAGTCTGCATTTTCATCTGTGTGTCCTGTTGCGGGGATGATATCTGTTTTGGAATCGTCACATACTGTGCAGATCTTATCTTCATAGCCTTCAGTCGTGCATGAAGGAGCTTTTGATGAGAGTATCTTATATGAGTGGCCGAATGCAGGTGCTACTGTTATAACGGTTTCCTGACAGTAGGAGCAAGTGCCTGATGTGATACCGTCCTCATCGCAGGTAGGCTGTGAAGAGGTTACATCACGGAGTGTATGGAAGGGAATGTTATGAAGTAAGGGATGATAGAGTGCATGTGTTGTATTTATTGCCCATGTGTTTTGGAAATCAAGGGTAGGATATGATGATTCAATTGAAAGAGCTGAGGAAGAAACACCGTATGCGCTGGTTACGGTACCAGTGTATACAACCTTTGAGCCGTTAGCATCATTATAGTAGCAATCTGAAACGCTGCCGCCTGATAAAGCACCTATTGCACCTGCTGTGGAAGCATTTGCAGAAACAGATGAAGTGAAAATACATTTTGATACTTCGGTGTCTATACAACCGCCGAATATACCGCCTGCATAGTTTTTAGAATTTGAAACGGATGCTGCTGCAAGGCTGTTTGTAACTGAGCCGCCCATGAGATAGCCTGCAATACCGCCTGCATAATTACCTACTGCTGTAACATCACCTGTAGAAAGACATTCGGTAATTACTGCATTGTTGCCAAAGCCTGCGATACCGCCCACATTGCCGCCGTTGCTTTCAATGCCGCTCTTGTTCTGACAGTATTTTATTTCACCCTCTGCATGACCTGCAATACCGCCGATATTTGAAGAATATGCAGTGACAGGAGAAGCATTTGTGCAGGAAATGATATCACCTGATGAAAAGCCTGCAATACCGCCTACATTCTTGTAACCGTCAAGATATGAGCTGTTTGTGCAGCCTGTAATGTCTGCACCGCTGTAGCCTGCGATACCGCCGGTGAATTCAGCATAGCCGGAAATAGAAGCGTAATCGCTTGCTGAGCAGTTGCTTATTCTGCCGGAGGATATATAACCTACAATGCCGCCTACAAAGCTATTTGCATAACAACCGGCTTCTGATACGCAGTTTTCAATAACCGTGTTATCTGCATATGCTACGACAGCACCTGCATAATTATCTGCTGTAAACCAACCTTCTACTGTAACATTTGAAATTACGGCACCGTTACAAAATGCAAACAGACCTGCATAATCAGCGCTTACATCAATGCCCCATATGGATTTTCCGTTACCGTCAAAGATGCCTTCAAAAGCAGTATCTTTTGTGCCGATAGGGGAGAATTCAGATGAAACGGTGATGTTATTCTTGAGAAGAAAATATTTGCCGTCAAAATTCTCGCCTGACGCTACCTTCTGTGAAAACAAGTCAAGCTCCGCGGCATTTGTAATAAGATAAGGATCGTCTTTTGAACCGATGCCTGAAAAATCTGCTGCAAATGCTGTCGGAATAAAAGCAAAAACAAGCATTAAGCATAATAAAATGCTTATGATTTTTTTGGAATATTTTTTCATTTCTGTTCCTCCGTAAATAGATATATAATAAACATAATAATTATAGTATAAATACAGTAAAAGTTCAAGAGCAAATTACTTGTTGAAAGACATTAAAAGTGTCCGTCCGCCATAAAAATAAGCATTCGCCATAAACTTTGCCATTTCTTCAGGAGAAATTTTCATGCCGTCATACATCCACTGTATAACAGCTTCCCAAAATGCCGAAACAGCAAAGCCGGTAAGATAACGCCTCGGGTCTGTTTCAGGAAAAACCTTTGCTGAATCGGGAACATGCCTGGCAAGAGAAGCTCTTATCTTTTTTGCCAGATTATTATTTGGGTCATTGCTTATAACGAACTTGCATATTTTCTCATATTCTTTACAAAAAACAAGAAAACGACTGCAATATTCGGTAAAATCCTCAACGGTGACAAATTGTGCATGAGGTGAAATTACGGTTTCTTCAAATACCGTGAAGATCTCATCCTGTATCTGCATCATCATATCGTTTATATCCTTGTAGTAAAAATAAAAGGTAGAGCGGTTTACATCTGCCGCCACCGTCAGCTCCTTAACCGTTATTTCGTCAATTGATTTGTTTTCAAGAAGACTGAAAAGACATTCTCTTAATACCTTTTTTGTTCGTTTTACCCGTCTGTCTTCTGTTTTGTGATTATTAGTCATAAGGCACCTCTTTGTATGATATCAAACATGTGTATATTAATACGATAGATGTATTTTATCAGACAAAATAAATAAAATCAACGGATTTCGTAAAATTTACCCCAAAGTGTATGAAAAATTAACTGTTTATGGAGAAAAAGCTACGGTTGGCAATTAATAAAGGGACTGCAAAGCATCTTAAAGAGGTACTTTCTATTGCCATTTTCTTTAGCCTCCTTTCACTTATATAGTGTTGCAATTTTGAAAGAGGTTGCTAAGTTTTTAATTATTATAACATAAATCTATATAAAACGAAAGCGGAGTGAAAACACACTCCGCTTTCGCTAATATCAGTCTTTTATAGCATTATAAATTTCTAGTTTTAGTTCTTCATCATTTTCGTATGTATTATCCATTATAGCAGCCATAATCCGGTGCAGAAGTTGTTTGTTAATTTTCCCCGCCGCTACTTGATAACTTATATTTTCAGTTATTTCAAAGAAAGTCTTAGCTACAGATAAATAACCGTTTAATAATAAGAACTGTGCAGATAATGTTATTGCCAAGCGTTTATTACCATCGGCAAAGCAATGAAACTCGCACGTGCAAAAAAACAAGTGAGTGAGTTTATCAACAAAAGTGGGATAATAATCGTCATTTTGAATGTTTTGCAAAACACTATCCAATCTTCCAAGATCAAAATGTTCGCAAGTCCCTCCACCACTATGTGCAATTGTCATCATATGTATTTCGCAAGCGTTTTCAAGAGTGATGTATTTAATATTATCCATCAGTCTCGCTCCTTCAAACGCTTTAACACCGCTTCATTTTCGATCATTAGTCTCTCGATCTCGTCTCCTTCAGCACCTAAAAAACGATGATATTCTTCGGATTCAAGCGGTTGAATATATTCTTCTAATTGCTTGTGAAAAGCATCACGAAGAGCAAGATCGCGACTCGCCATTTTTACTCGAGCACTATTTATAAGCGGCTTCCAGTGTGGTAGAAACTCAAATGCTCTAAATACATCATCTGTTTCCCAGTTGTTTAATTTGCGGCCAATTTGTTTTGATTGTTCTTTAAGCAACACCGCTAAACCGCATTCATACGACGCTACCAAATTAAGTATCTCGGAATATAAAGTATCTCTCACTTTATCACTTTTTTTAAGTTTCAAGATTTCTCTATATTCTCTGGACTTTTCTTTAAATATACTTTGATATATTTTATCGGTGTAAATGGCATATTTGGCGTTACCCATATCAACATAATCTCGAAGAGCATCTGTAAATTCTTTGCGATAATTCTCTTCTTGGAGATAGGTAGTAATAAAGTCTTTATCTCGCTGGTTTATAAACTTTGTACCACCACCTGTCTTTTGGTTCACCAAATCTATGACTATATCTAATACCAACTGACGCAAAATACGAGCGTTTTCGCTTTCGGTTAGCAACATTGAAATGTTTAAGAAAGCACGAAAATCAAATATAGCAAGCTGAGGTGTTCGATTACTAATGTTCCCGACATTAATGTCGGGAACATCTTGATCCTGAACACACTTAATAAACAATTTTAGTCGTTGACCGCGCAAAATTTCGTAACCGTTTTTCATAAGTTCATCTGCATTGTCGCTAACATATCGTTCAATTGTTCTGGCTTCAACACCAAAAAAAGATGCCACCATGTTCTTGGTAAGACAAATTTTATCTTCGAAAATAATACCTTTAATATTCGAGGATTCTTGTATTTCTTTAAGAGCAAGTTCGTTATTAAGGATATTTTGTCTATCAATTCTAGAGCAAGTTAAGTCTTTTGACATCAATATTCTCCCAATCGTTTTATTTATTAAATTATATCATAACAAGAATATAAAATCAACTTTAATCAAAAGCGAGGTGAAATTCATCTCACTTTTGCTATGTATACTTAAAACATGCTGTTTTTCGCCAAGAATTTTCTTTAAAAATCGCTTAAAACCCAGTAATTATAAGGGGTTCTTGCACTTTTGTGTTATTATAACACGAGCCTCTATACGGCGGACAATACTTTGTTTCTTTCAATATAAGAACCTTGCCTTTTATCAAAATCAGAGATTTTGGAAAGGTGCCGGGAACCTTGTTGTTCGGTGCCATTGCAATAAAAATCTCCTTGCTTTAGTAATAGTGATACTATTATCTGTAAAACAAGGAGAATTATGCTGAAATTATTCATAGCACTTAGGTGACATTATAAAAACAACTCCGCTCATCGGAATCACCCATTCTTCATCCAGGAATATTTCTCTTAGACCTTCAAATATTTTAGCATTTGCTGTTGTGATATTTCTGTTCATAAAAGAAATCATTTCAACATTCACTTCGTCTTCGGGGTAGGAAAAAGATATGTGCGGACTATATGTGGGATCGCTGATTGACGCAAAGAAATAACTTGCTATTTTTCTATGAGGTATGGTGAATGCTATTTTAACATCTAACACCGTTGACTTATTGTGTGATTCTTCCGATGCCATTACATATTTAGCAAAAATACCTGCTTTGTTAATTGTTAAAACAACCGGCTCCAAAACTCTTCCATTTAAATTAAAGCGGACACGCATGTGTTTTGTGAAAAAAGTTTTTTGATCTTCTTCGCTCAAATTGATAATATTATTCATATCATTTTCATCAATTAACAAGTTTTCGCTAAAAATATAATTTTCGTTGCGCAAAGATTCATCCACATCATCCAGATCTCTTACAAAAGAAATCCAAAACTCCTGCCCGATTGGTGTATCAAGAAAGTGCTTTTGGTAAGATAATGATTCGGACAGCTTGAAATAATTTTTTTTGTCAATTGCAATGTTCCCGAAAGGAAAAACACTGTCAATTGATATTTCGTAATTGAATTTCAAACGAATGTTATTGTAATATCGGGGATTTGTCTGCAAAAAAGAAGACATCACACTTGCTATTTTTGTTCCGTAATAAGAAGATACAACACCATCAAGCAATCCGATTTTTTCATCATCCGATAAATTGCTTGTGCCGTTTTTTAATAAAAATGAAGCGGCTTGATGTGCATCATTTTCGGTATATGAAACAGGTTGTGATTCAAAACCGTCACAAATCTTTTTCAGTGTGTTGTCGTAATGCTCAACATTAATCAAATACCCTTGATATGTAAGCAGTGTTTGTATTTCTTTAGGATATTCAATCAGCTCTTGTGATGAGGGCATTTTAAAATCTTCCGAAAAAACAAGTGTTATATTCTTACCTGTTTCAATTGCTTCCCGTATCTCCAGCAACATCCAATCGTCCTTGTTTTTGCAACGTTTCAGACATTCTTTTGACAAAACTACAATTACATCCTTTGAGCGTCTGATGGTATCAAGGATTTTTTCACCGAAAATCCCTGCAGAAAGAGATTCGTGATCAAAAAAAACAGAGTATTTTTTGTGCAGTAATGTTTCGTACAATAATTTAGCTAATAAATCTCCACCATTTCTGCGGTAACTTATAAATATTTCGTAATTATTGGACGAAGTGTTTTCAGTCATCATTTTTCACATCCGCTTCTTCATATTTAGAGGAATAAATCGCTTCATTTTGTGTATAAAACGCCCAGAACGAATCCCCGAAATCATAGTGCCACCACTCTGCAGGATAGTTCGTAAAACCGCACTCACAGAGAACATTATGAAGCAATCTGCGATTTTTCTTTATTTGTTCGTCCGATCCGTTTTGTTCGTACCATGCTGTATACGCCTTTTCAGAAAAATCGTCGAATTCTGTTCCCATATTCAGCCTGTTTCCATTGGAATCCAAAATCGTAATATCAACTGCACCGCCGGTAGAATGGACATAAGAGACCCGTTTACTTTTGTCCGGGAAAGAAACAAATTCGCAAACTTTTTTTGTCAGCTCTTCTTCTGTCATATCAATAACAGATTGTTTTACAATTTGTTCCCGATAATTGTTAAACAAACTAAGCTGAACTTCGTAAGGTCTCCACGCATCAAATATTTCAAAGGTGAATCCTTCCGGCAGCAATTTTTTGGCTTCTGACAATTTTTTTGCAACCGTTTCTCTGACATACGCTTTTTGTATAGCTGAAGGAATTTTAACTTTTGCGTATTGCATATTGACTTTTATTGCCCCGTTAGAATATGTAAAAATATCAACGAAATTTTCATCCGTTTCTTTTAACCCCACGTTATCCGTTAACGGTAGGCAGTGGCTTATAATAGGTATATCTGTAAAATTCCGCATATCAATAACCATCTCCTTCAAAAGCACATATATTCTAACATGAATATGTTAAGGTTTCAATATAATGCACTTTTTGTATGTAAATTATAAAATGTCATTTTAACATCAATGTGTTTAACAGAGGTAATTATTTTTTGTTGTTCTTCTCACTATACCTTGCAGTGCGATGAATAAAGCTTTTTATCCGGTTCCAGAGCTTTTTGATATTCATCAGTTTAGAGATAACAATCGAAATCATATTCAGTACATTCGACCTATTAGGATATTCTTTCATAAGATGCTCTATTTGCAAAGTGTATAAGCGTTCACGGAGTTCATTTTCTTTATGGTATTTACCGATTTTACCATAGGAGCATGCAAGGTTTTTCATTGATGTATGTGTATTCGGATGTTCTTCTCCCAATACTTTGCAATGCAGCACATATGATTTCTCATTTAGCTCCAATGCTTTCTGATGGTCACCCAAGTTACCGTAGATTACTGCTAAGTTACTCAGAGATATAAGTGTAGACGGATGTTCTTCTCCCAGAAGTTCACAACTTAACGCATATGATTTCTCAGTTAGCTCCACTGCCTTCTGATAGTTGCCCAGCATTTTATAGGTTAATGCTAAATTACCCTGTGATACGAGCGTAACCGGATTCTCTTCTCCTAACACCTTGCAGCGTAGTGAATATGCTTTCTTGTTCAGCTCCAACGCTTTTTTTTGATTACCTAACTTGCTATAGAATATTGCCAAATTGTTCAGTGATAGAAGTGTATCCGGATGTTCTTCTCCCAACACCTTACAGTGTAATGCGTATGATGTCTCATTTACCTTCAATGCTTTTTTTTTGTCACCCAGATTACTGTAAATTAATGCCAGATTACCTAGTGATGTGAGCGTATCAGGATGTTCTTGTCCTAGACTCGTGCAGCGCAGGGCGTATGCTTTCCTAGCTTGCTCTAACGCTTTCTGATAGTAGCCCAGGTCTCTATAGGTAAATGCAAGATTGTTTAGTGATGTGAGCGTATTCGGATGCTCTTCTCCCAAAATCTTACAAGATACTGTGTATGCTTTCTGATTTAGCTCCAGTGCTTTCTGATAGTCACCCAAGTCACCGTAGGTTGATGCCAGATTATTTAGTGTTGTAAGCGTATCCGGATGTTCTTCTCCCGGAAATTTACAACGTAGCGTGTATACTTTTTCGTTTAGTCTCAACTCTTTTTGAAGGTCACCCAGTTCACCATAGATTGATGCCATATTGCTTTGTGAGGTAAGCGTATCCGGATGATTTTTACCCAGTTTCTTACAACGCAGTGCATATACTTTTTCTGTTAATACGAACGCTTTTCGATAGTCGCCCAGTTTGCCATATATTACAGCCAAATTATTCAGGTATGTCAGTGTGTCCGGGTGTTCTTTTCCGTATTGTTGTTTATAGTAATCTGCAAGGTGTTCGCACCATTTGACTGCTTTACGGTAGTTAATCTTAACGCCGATGCCTTCATAATACATATTATGTAATTTTCTCATCGCTTCTGGTAATCCTGCCTCAGCAGCAGAGGTGATGAGTGCCAATCCACGTTCACGGTCAACTTCCACATCGATGCCGTCAAGGTACGCAAGGCCGATAAGAAAGTTGTGTTCCG
Organism: Clostridia bacterium; assembly: GCA_017513525.1. Lineage (GTDB taxonomy): Bacteria > Bacillota > Clostridia > Oscillospirales > Acutalibacteraceae > RUG806. The sequence goes on along the minus strand of JAFXFC010000019.1, from coordinate 76,077 downwards.
GATCATTATCGTTGCCTGAAACAGCGATTTTGGATATAGACTCTAATAAACGAGAACGAAAATTTTCTTCATCTTTTGAATTGACATAATCATTAATATTGATTGTTGCCAAAAAATTCCGGTCTGTATCTTCCATTTCGACGGCAAATATTTCGGTACCTTTTTCTTTTTTCTTTTTTTGGGCAAGAGGCAATTCGGTCGAAATGATATAGTTATCTCTTTCTTTGCCGTTTTCGTCTATTACTTTTTCTGAAAGGTGAGGGGTGACAAGAAGCGTAAAAAGCTTACAATCATCCAGCATTTTTTCTATATTTTCCTTAAAGTTTTCACCCGGAGTCAGGAATTCATCAAACCATATAGCAATATCAAGACATTCGGGGTTACTGTGGATAATGCGCATCAGTTCATTTGCATAACGGCGGTCTTTTTTACGGTAGCTTAAAAATATGTATGCATCAAAGGCAGCGCGGACACGCTGTGCCAACTCATCACTGATGAGGACTGATTCCAAATACTTTTTGAGCTTTTCTTCATAAGAAATTTCGGTAAGATCAGTGCTGTAGGGATTAAGATACTGCAGTTCACCGAATTTATCGGGGCGGGAATATAACACATCAATTCCCGGCTCAAGCATGATCGGAAGAACAGGGATATGCTCTTTTATGGCATAAGGAAAGTCCTCATCCATTGCACGGTTAGGTGTACTCAACAGCTTAAATGTAACCGGGATGACAAACAAGTTGTTTCTTCCGAGATCCGTCTCTTTATCTTCTTCAGCAAACAGCTCTGTCATATCTTCGGTGTAATAGATCGCACAATCGTGGGATCTGAAAATATCGTCGCAGATCTTTCTGAAATATTTATCAAAATCATCCGGATGACAAGTAAAATACACCCTTGGTTTTCTGTCAATATCTGCCTTGTTTTTTATTTCGACCTTTATACTTGCCATAACCATATTCTCCTCATTTTTAACTCTTGATTATTGTATCATAAAGAAATATCTATTACAATGACAAAAGCGAGATGAATTTCACCTCGCTTTTTTTGTTTATTCAAATATATCGTTGTCGCGGAACTGGAGGGAATAGAGGTCCTTGTAGGTACCGCCCTGAGCCATGAGCTCTTCGTGGGTGCCTCTTTCTTTTATTTCGCCGTCTATTACAACTGCAATTTCGTCCGCATTTCTGATAGTTGAAAGGCGGTGGGCTACAACGAGAGTTGTTCTGCCCTTACATAATTCGTCCAGAGCTTCCTGAATGAGAACCTCTGTTGTGTTATCGAGTGCACTTGTAGCTTCGTCGAGGATAAGTATTGCAGGGTCCTTTAAGAATACACGGGCAATGCTCAGTCTCTGCTTCTGACCGCCTGAAAGCTTTACGCCTCTTTCGCCTATCTCGGTATCATAGCCCTTTTCAAGTGTCATAACATAGTCGTGAATATTGGCTCTTTTTGCTGCTTCTATAACCTCTTCTTCTGTAGCATCGGGTCTTCCGTAGAGTATATTTTCACGGATAGTTCCGACAAAGAGGAAAACATCCTGCTGAACTATACCGATATTTCGGCGAAGAGAATCGAGAGAAAGCTCTTTAATGTCAGTACCGTCTATGAGTACGGAGCCGTTGCCGTCTTCTAATCTGTAGAAATTGGGCAGTAAGTGGCAAAGCGTGGTTTTACCGCCGCCCGAGGGTCCTACCAAAGCGAGCTTTCTGCCTTTTTCAAGACGAAGGTTTACATTATGAAGAACTTCATTTTCAGGCTCATATGAATATGTAACATCCTTAAATTCAATGACACCCTGAACATCAGTGAGCTCTTTGGCATCATCCGCTTCCTTTTCGGGCTCTTCTTCCATTATCTCAACGAAGCGCTTGAAGCCGCTGACGCCGTTCTGGAACTGCTCCATAAAGCCTATTAGTGTATTTACGGGGCCTATGAACATATTAACTGAAACAATAAATGTAGAATAGTCCCCGAAGGAAATTCTGCCTGAATACAGGAAAAGACCGCCTGCTATAAGAATAAATACATTGAATACATCAGTTATAAAAGTGGTTGAGGAGTGGAATTTTGCCATAGCGCTATAAGCTCTTCCCGAGGAATTTACAAAGGCATCATCACCTATTCTGAATTTTTCCACTTCACGCTCGGAATTTGTGTAAGCCTTAGTAACGCGTATACCCGTAACACTGCTTTCAACAGAAGCATTGATAATTGCGTTGCTCTTTCTTCTGTCGTCAAATGCCTGCTTCATTGCCTTTCTCAGGTGCATTGTAACAATTATGAGTATCGGCACACAGGTGAAAATTATGAGTGTAAGAATGGGGTCTATTGTAATGAGATAAACAAATGACAAAACTATCATGACGGAGCTTATGAGCAGGTTTTCGGGGCCGTGGTGTGCAAGCTCGCATACTTCAAATAGGTCACTTGTTATTCTTGTCATTATTTTACCTGTTTCGTGGTTATCGTAAAATCTGAAAGGAAGCTTCTGAAGATGCGAAAAAAGATCCTGTCTCATTTTTGACTGCATTTTAACGCCGATAACATGGCCGTAATACTGCACGAAATAGCGAAGAAGCATTCTTAAAACATAAAGCGCCAGCACGATAATACCTGCAACTACAATAGTCGAATACATCTTCTGCGGAATATACTCATTGAGCATCTTGTTTGTAACAACAGGATATACCATACCTATTACGGATATGAGAAGCGATGCACCCATATCAAGAGAAAGCATTTTGATATGAGGCTTATAGTAGCTCATAAATCGTTTTAACATCAGATCAACTCCCTTTATTTTTCTCTTCTGACTATTTATTCCATAAATTATATTATATTAACCTGAATTAATTTTGTCAATTTGAAAATTGTTCGCAAGGCACCGCATTTACTTTTATATTTATGTATGCTAAAATAAAAACGGTGAGGGCGAATGAAGATTTCTGAAATTGAAGAAAAAATGATAGACGGAGAATTTTCTGAGGAAATTTTTGAGCAGTTCGTAAAAGCACTTTCCCGTGTTCCGAAAACTCTTCGTATGCAGCATTGCTATACCACGGCTTATTCCATGCGTGAAAAGGATCCCGAAAATGCACTTCGGCTGATAAATTATGCTCTTGAAACATTTGAAGGCACAGCACTTGATATCAAGAGGAGCTTATATAATCTCGGCGGTATATACGAATTCACGGGAGATTATAAAAATGCTAATATTTCATATAAAAAGTCGCTTGATGCGGTTCCCGAAAACACAAGAGAGAGCCATACCCCGTCAATAGCGATGGATATTCTTCGTACTGAATTGCATTGCTGTAATTTTTGTTACAGCGATTATATTAATGAGCTTTATAATGCACTGCTGAAAGCGGATGAATTTACGGCTTCTTTCAGAAGATTTATATTTTACCGCTCGGTTACCGAAATTATAATTGCAAAGAAAAACGAAGACACCAAATTACATAAAACAGCATTTGACAATGCAATGAAGGCTCTGGATGGCAGCAAAAAAACGGGTATGGATATGCTTCTTCTACGCCATAAATTCGAAGACGAAGCAGGCGCTACAAAAGAAGCCTTGGAATTTTTAAGAAATAACGGAATATAGAAAATTCAGTTTTTTTTACAAAAAGATGTAAAACAAGTTTTGTTAATTCATAATTTATTTGTTATGTGCCAGGATGAACATACTTATCGTAGGGGAGACCCCTCCCCTACAAATGTAAAGGCAACTTACTGCAATAAATTATGATTTGTTTTAGAATACATTTTTTTATGTGATTGTGAAAAAATAAAGCCCTGTGAAGCGTTTTTTTGCTGCACAGGGCTTGTTTATTGTAGCTTATTAAAGCTTATTTGCCGTTATTGTGACGGTGTTTTTATCAACCCCGGCGAAGCCCTCCGACAAGAGGACAGAGAAGACTTTTTCGCCGTTTATGAAAGCGCGGACTTCGCCTTTATCGGTAGCTATAAGGGAATTCGTGTGGCCCTTTCTTATGCCGTAGGAGCCGCCGCCTTTTCCCTTTTCGTTGTCCTTTACAGTAAGGGTGATGCTCTCACATCTGATTTGGGGCAAGGCCCCTTCCGGAGTGACGATCACGAGAGTTAAAGGAAGGTCATTATTTATTTGTGACATATTCATCATCCTAAACTAAATACAAAAAATTGACTCCTTACGGAAAGTTGAGGGGATTTTAACTACCAACTTTAATTATATTGTGCTTCGCACTTCGGGAACCCCCGGCGAGGGTTCCCGAAACCTTCCTGCGCTAAATGAGCATAAAGGATTTCGCACTCTGCGGAGTGCGACAAGAGGCGCTGCCTCTTGACACCGTGACCTTTCGAGAAAGGTCAACGAAAGCTTCAATACGGCACTCCCGTGCCGACTTCATCTCCCAATTTTACAAAAGACAAAAATTTTCAACTTTTGTTTCTTTTATGAACATCATCTATTGTTCCGGCATTAAGAAAATGCTGTTCGGGGATGCTGTCACATTCACCGCCGAGGATGTATTCCATGCTTTCGATGGTTTTTTCAATCGGAACATATACACCCTTTTGTCCGGTAAAGGATTCGGCAACATGAAGCGGCTGACTTAAGAAACGCTGTACTCTTCTTGCTCTCTTTACTGCCTGTTTATCCTCGGTTGAGAGGTCTTCCATGCCGAGAATTGCAATTATATCCTGCAGTTCATTATATTTCTGAAGAACTCTCTGTGTTTCTTTCGCCGTCTTATAGTGGCGGACACCTACTATATCGGGAAGAAGTATTCTTGATGAGGACTCGAGCGGGTCAACTGCAGGGTAGATGCCAAGCTCCACTATCTTACGGGACAGAACCGTTGTTGCATCAAGGTGCGAAAAGGTAGTAGCGGGGGCGGGGTCCGTAAGGTCGTCGGCGGGAACATATACCGCCTGAACGGAAGTGATTGAGCCGTTACCCGTTGATACTATTCTTTCCTGTAATTTTCCCATTTCGGATGCGAGCGTGGGCTGATAGCCTACTGCAGAGGGCATTCTTCCGAGAAGTGCGGACACTTCGCTTCCTGCCTGTGAAAATCTGAAAATATTATCTATAAATAAAAGGACATCCTTATGGGAGTTTTCTCTGAAATATTCCGCCATTGTAAGACCTACAAGCGGAACCCGAAGTCTTGCGCCTGCGGTTTCGTTCATCTGCCCGAACACAAGAGCGGTCTTATCAAGAACTCCCGACTGCTTCATTTCGTTATAAAGGTCATTTCCCTCACGCGAGCGCTCACCGACACCTGCGAAAACGGAATATCCGTCATGCTCGAAGGCAACATTTCTGATAAGCTCCATGATAAGAACGGTTTTTCCGACACCAGCACCGCCGAAAAGACCTATTTTTCCGCCTTTTACATACGGTGTCATAAGGTCAATGACCTTGATACCTGTTTCAAGTATTTCATCACTTGCAACTATATCTGCAAAATGGGGAGCAGGGTGATGTATCGGCCATTTATGCTCGGTTTCAATAACAGGTTCGTTATCAATTGGAAAGCCCAGAACATTTACCATTCTGCCGAGCGTTTCTTCACCCACGCAGATTTTTATGGGCTCACCCGTATCAACTGCACTAAGACCTCTTGAAAGACCGTCTGTAGAGTGCATTGAGATACATCTTACCATACCCTCACCTAAGTGCTGCGACACCTCAAGCACAAAGGTATGCCCGTCTTTTTCTATTTTAATTGCGTGAAATATATCGGGAATTTCAAACTGCTCAAACAGTATATCAACAACAGGCCCGGTAACACGCATTACCATACCTACAGAATTTTTAGCCATAATAATCACCTTGGAAATCATAATTTAACGGTGAGCCGTTAAAAATTCGGAATTCGGAATTCGGAATTCGGAATTCGGAGTTTCGGGACCTGCGGTCGGCATTTTAAATAGAGCGCAAGCGGAACAAGACACGAAGTGTCTTCCTTAATTCCTAATTCTTAATTCCGAATTCCTAATTATCATAATTTATCGCTCAGCGATAAATTATGATTTAGCTGTTTCTATAACATCTGCCGTGACTTCGCTCTGGCGTTTGCGGTTTATCTGGGTTTCGAGCATCCCTGAATAGGCTGTCGCTGTGTCATAGGCTGAGCGCATTGTGTTGAGCGTTGATGCCTGCGCACCGAGTGCCGTTTCCAGAATAAAGCCGTAAACTGCTGCGAAAATAACTTTTTTTGAAATGCTTTCCATTACAGTCTTTCTGTCGGGAACAAATAAAATGTTTTCCTGACTGCTTTCTGCCTTTTCGGACTTGACAGTGAAAAGCTCTGTCATAACGGGAATTTGCTGCATTACATTTTTATATTTCGGATATATTATAAAAATTTCGGATATTTTGCCGTTTTTTCTCTTTAAGAGTATCTCATCGAGAAAATCCTCTGCTTCCTTTACCGAGGGTGTGTCTGAGAAAATAAAGGAGTTTTCATGTGAAATATTTTTTTCGCTGAAAAAATTTGCCGCTTTTTTTCCGCAGGGGAAAATAAGTGTATTTTCGGGAAGCTCCTTTAATTTATCTACCGTAAAATTAAAAATTTCGGTATTGAATGAGCCGCACATGCCTTTATTTGATGAAAAAACAAACACCGCAGGGGGAGCCGAAGAGTCGGCGTTCGGAAAATGCCCGTTTATTTCGGCTTCATAGGTTTTATAAAGCGAAAAGCATTTTTCCGAATAAGAGGAATATTCCCCGAAAAGTCTGCCGAGCTTTGAATACTTTGCCGCCGAAACGGTCTTCATTGCTTTAGTAAGCTTTTCGGTGGATCTGATTCCTTTAAGCTTCTTTTTAAGTTCGGGTAAAGTAGGCATCTTCAGAACCTCTCGGTAAACTCTTTAACAGCGGTTCTTACTTCCTCCATAGTTTCGGGGGACATTTTTTCACCGCTTTTAAGAGTATTTGTAAGGGTAGCTTTCTCTTTTTCGAAGAATTCGAAAAGACCGTTTTCGTATGCTTTTTCTTCGAGATCCGCTTCTCCCGTGAGATTTTCGGAAACTGCAAAGAGTATTAAAGCCTGTTTCCAGCTGTCAAGAGGCTGATATCTGCCTTGTTTGAGAGTTGCCATAAGACGGCGGCCAGAATCAAGGGTTTTCTTTGTAACATCGTCAATATCCGTGCCGAACTGTGTAAAGTCCTGAAGCTCTCTGAATTGAGCGAGCTTTGTGCGAAGAGAGGCAGAAACCTGTTTCATAAGCTTACTCTGTGCCGAACCGCCTACACGCGAAACGGAAAGACCTACATTGATAGCAGGGCGCTGACCCTCATGGAACAGCTCAGCATCTAAGAATATCTGACCGTCTGTAATTGAAATAACATTTGTGGGAACATATGCCGAGATATCACCTGCGAGAGTTTCTATAACGGGAAGTGCCGTGATAGAGCCGCCGCCAAGGTCACTACTCAGATGTGCCGAGCGTTCAAGAAGACGGGAATGAAGATAGAATATATCTCCGGGGTATGCTTCTCTTCCTGAGGGGCGGTGTAAAAGAAGGGATAATTCTCTGTAGGCTACTGCGTGCTTCGATAAGTCGTCATAGACTATTAAAACATCTTTTCCCTCATACATAAAGTATTCAGCCATTGCAGTGCCCGAAAAGGGTGCTATATACTGAAGCGCCGCAGATTCTGAGGCAGGTGCTGAAACTATCGTTGTATATTCCATTGCACCGTGCTTTTCGAGAGTTTCTCTGATTTCAGAAATCAAAGACTCCTTCTGACCTATGGCAACATAGATACATACGGTATTTTTGCCCTTCTGGTTTATTATGGTATCTATTGCAATTGCGGATTTTCCTGTCTGACGGTCGCCGATAATAAGCTCTCTCTGACCTTTTCCAATGGGAACTAAGGCATCTATGGCTTTAATACCCGTAAGAAGGGGAGTGTCAACGGGGGCACGCTCAAGTATTGCGGGGGCTGACACCTCTATGGGGCGTTTTTCTGTTAAGAAAAGATTTCCGACACCGTCAATGGGGTCACCTATTGCGTTTACTACTCGTCCGAGAAGATTTTCACCTACGGGAACTGAGGCTATTCTTCCGACACGTCTTACCCTGCTTCCGCTTTCGATGTGTTCATACTCACCGAAAATAACACAGCCTATTTTGTCGGGCTGAATATCAAGTATCATGCCTCTTTCGCCGCATTCAAATTCTATGACTTCACCGTACATGATATCTGCAAGACCGTCCATCCAGCAAATACCGTCGGAAACCGTAAGAACTCTGCCAAGCTGATATTTATTTATCTGAGGCTTGAAATTTCTTGCTGTTTTGAGAAAATCCTCGGTTATTTCCTTCACTGTATCATCACTTGTGAGCGCTTCTCGGTTAAGTCTTCTTTCAAAGTGATAAAGCTCCTCTGATATTGTGCCGTCATACACCGTGTCACCGATACGAAGTCGGAGCCCCCCTATGAAAGCGGGCTCTTCTTTTACCCATAGAGATGTTTTTCCGCCGACAGTGTCAAGAAGTGCTGTTGTGGCTTTATCTACCTTATCGACTAACTCTTTACTTAAAGGAAATGCCGACATGAGTGTGACATAAAGCACATCATGGTGCTTTAAGTATGCCATATCACCTGCGGTGAGTGTGATTTCAGAGAGTATCTTATCTATTAAGGCTTCTTCCTTAGCTCTTATTTTTGAATAATAGGGCTCTTTGGAAAAAAGCTCTTTCACAGCGTCCGAAAAGCTTGTCATCAGCTCTTTTTTGGTTTTTTCGACCATAAGACGGTGTATTTCTCTGAGTTCTCTTTCTTCAAAAGCATATAAAGCTTCAAGCTTTTTTTCTGCGGCAGTCCTTTCACGGAAGATCTCTTCGGGGATGGTTTCATCAAAGGGCAGAGCCTCCTCAGAAAACACGGGAAGCTCTCTTTTTTCTGTTTCTTCTGCCTCATTGAGTTCACTTATGATTTTTTCTCGTCTTGAAGTGAATATCCTTTTAACGGTTTTTCTTCCCGCAAAGAAAAGAATTACCGTAAGGATAATGAAGTTTATTATTACATACTGTATTTCCATATTATATCTCCGTTATTAAGTGGAAATATTATTGTGAGATAAGGCGGTCTGCAAAAGCCTTTACTATCTCGTCTGAAGAAGCATTAAAAGCCGATATTATGTCTTCTTTCTCTTTTTCCGTGTTTTTTTTGTATTCCTCAAATCTTAAAACACGGCCTGCTTTTACCTCTTCAATATCGGTTTTACTTTTAACTCTTATTAATTCGAGTTCGCTTTTTATTAAATTTTCTCTTTGTATTTTTGCATCCTCATGGAAAATTTCAAGTCTTTTTTCGTGCTCCTCCATGAGTCTTTTTTCTTCGGCTTTCTTTTCTTCGGCTTTCGCGATTTTTTCTTTTCTTTTGTCAATTACCTCTAAGACGGGCTTAAAAAGAAGATATTTAAGCACTATCATCATTAAAAGAAAGCATATTACAGTCCATATCAATACGGGTAACTGTATATTCATCTTTTCTTAACCTCAGATTCTTGAAATGAGCATGAAAGCAATAAGAAGTCCGTAAATGGTAAGAGCTTCCATAAGTGCCAATGCTATAATAAGAGTTGAACGGATATCCTTTGCCGCATCGGGCTGACGGGCAATGCTTTCCATTGCGGATTTAGCTGTAAGTCCCTGTGCGATAGCGGGAGCTATAGTGCTTACTGCGATAGCGAGAGCTGCTGCGAGTGCGATAATTGCTGAATTTGTCATTTTTATGTCTCCTTAAAAGTTATTCTGTTTCGGTTGCTTCATCAAGGTAAATTGATACGAGCATTGTATATACCATTGCCTGCAAGGAGCAGAACAAAAGGGATAATACCATCATTACAACGGGTACGCCTATGGGGAATATTTCATAAAGCTGATGTGTTACCATCTCTTCTCCGAAAACATTACCGAAAAGACGAAGTGCCAAAGACGCGGGCTTTATGAGTTCATCTAAAACCAAAAGCGGCAGCATTATAAATATGGGGCTTATGAAACGCTTGAAATAGTGTTTTACTCCCTTTTTAAGTCCTGCACCCTGTAAGAATATAAAGGTAAGAACTCCGAGTCCTGCCGTAACGGAAAGAGATGCGGTGGGGGCTTTTACATAATCGGTAAGTCCCACTCCGGGGATAAGTCCCGAATAGTTCGAAAATATTATAAATATGAAAAGTGAGCCGAGGAAGGTAAAATACTGTCTTGATTTTTCACCGAGAAGACCCATGAAGAAGTTGTCGAGTGCTTCAACTCCCGTTTCTATGATATTCTGAAATTTTCCGGGCTTTTCTTTGAGGGTGAATTTTATTATAAGACACACGGCAGTTACAACGGCAAGAAGTATCCACATTGCCACAACTTCACCCGTGACATCGAGTATTCCCCCGAGGCTTATAAGAACTTTTGAGGGTTCACCCATCGGAAGACTCCTCCTTTTCTTCTTTTTTTACGCTGACGGTCTTGTTTGTTTTTAGCAGCTTATAAGTAAATATGAACATCGGAAGCGTTACTCCCAATGCACCGCCTATAAGCACAAAGGTTCTGTCCCACGGTGTGTATTTTGCTATGAAGAACAGCACTAATATATAAAGCACCTGAATTATCTGTCTTAAAAACGAGATTTTTGAAAAATGCTCCGTATGCTTTTTTAAGAAATATTCAGATAACTTAAAATTTGCGAAGCATATCATAGCACCTATGATAAATGCGAGTATTACTCCGACAAAATCGTTTTCCATATATGTCACCTCTTTTGCTTAATTATAGCACTGATATTTTCTATTGCAAGTAGAAAATTAAAAGGTTTTTTACAATAAAATTATATATATTTACATTATATATGTGTTTATGGTATAATTTTAATTTAGTGAGCGACAAAGGCGAAAAAAATAAAAAAATTTTTTTAATTTTTTTGTGACCTTTTTGTGTTCTGAAACGTTTTAGAGATAGGAGGCCTTGAAGTGGGTCTGTTTCCGAAGCCTGAAAGGGATATAACAGAAGTCTATAATAAGTATTCCGATATGCTTTTTAGAATCAGTCTTATGCAGCTCGGAAACAAAGACGACGCTATGGATGCCGTTCAGGATGTTTTTCTGAAATATATGGATAAAACTGTTTTATTCTTTTCAGACGAGCATGAAAAAGCATGGTTTATTAAAGCTACCGTGAACCGCTGTCACGATATATACCGCAAAAACAGCGTAAGAGCCCATGAAGACCTGAGTGAGGCTCATAATGTTTCTTATAAAGAGCATTTCGGTGAAGATAATATTTCTATACTTGAAGCAGTGGAAAAGCTTCCCGAAAAGATAAAAACCGTTGTGATACTTCATTATCTTGAAGGTTTTTCTGTTGAAGAAACAGCAAAAATGCTGAAAATATCTGCCTCCGCCGTAAAAATGAGATTATCCCGAGGAAGGGACGCTCTTAAAATACTTTTGGAAAAGGAGGAGTTCAATGCTTGACAAGAAGTTTACTGACGAATATAAAAGCATAAAAGCGCCTGTAGAGCTTTATGACAGAATAATGAACGCCGAAAAACCTGAAGTTAAAAAGAGTAATGTTGTTCCTTTCGGGAAGCTGGCTTCACTTGCTGCGGCAGTTGCCGTTATAATAATTGCAGGCTTCGTTTTTTCCTCTGATTCACTTCCCGCTGTTTATATGGGAACGGAAAAGCTTACGGGTGAAGTAAGTATTGCGGAAGAAAGTAACGATGCTCTGATGCTTGCCCGTGCAATGAATGAGATAAAATGTGAACTTACTTTTGATATAAAGCGTGAAACAAAAATTTTTCTGTCGGAAGGCTTGCTTTTTGATGAAAAAGATAATATAATCCTCGAGGCAGAAAAAGAAGAGGTTTTTTCGGAAAAGTTTTCCTGTAAGTGGGTAGTTCCCATGGCAGACGAAAGCCGTACTTATGAAATAAGACTTTCCGATAAAAACGGCACATATTTTATTACTTTGTCCTTTGACAGACAAAACGGTACTTGGACCGCAAGTCTGACAAAATAAAAAACAAAAAACATATCTAAGGAGAAAAACAAAATGAAAAAAGTAATTGCTATCGTACTCGCTCTCGTAGTAGTTATCGGTCTTGTAGCTTGTGCTACAGTTGCAGGTAACGACGAAACAACAACTCTTGCTGATGAAACAACAACAGCTGCTGATGTAACAGTTGCTGCTACATTCGTTGAAGCTTTCAAGGCAGAAGCTGCTAAAGAAGATGCTACAGCAAACACAATCGCTACAGCTCTTTCAACAAATGAAGTTGTTGCATTCATGCCCATGGTTCAGGATATGGAAGAAGGCTACCTTGCAGGCTTTGATGCTGATATCACAGGTTTCGCTTCCTGCACAGCATTCATGCCCATGATCGGCACAATTCCTTTCGTAAGCTATGTTTTCGAACTCGCTGAAGATGCAGACGCAGACGCTTTCGTTACAACTCTTAAGGACAATGCAAACCTTCGTTGGAACATCTGCACAGCTGCAGAAGAAATGCTCGTTGAAACAGTTGGTAACTTCGTATTCTTCATCATGGCTCCTCTTTCTTTCGAACAGGAACCCGTAGGCGACGAACTTGAAGGTGAAGTTGAAGGCGGCGACATCGGCGGCATGGAAGGCGAGCTTGACGGCCCCGCAGCATTCGATCCCGATGCTGAAACAGTAGCTGACGAAACAGTTGCAGAAGACACAACAGCTGAAGAAACAACAGTTGCTTAAGTTTTATTTGCTAAAACCATGTAAATGATAAGAAGGTGCTTTATATCGCTTAAGTGTTGATAAAAGCACCTTTTTTGTTTAAATAATAAAGAGTAAATAATAAAGAATAGAAAAGGAAGGCGTAAACGCCTTGTTCCGCTTACGCTCTATTTAAAATGCCGACCGCAGGTCCCGAAATTCCGAATTCCGAATTCCGAATTCCGAATTTTTAACGGCTTTGCTGTTAAATTATGATTTATCACGGGTGATAAAGATGCTGTTTTCAAGTATTTCATTTTTATATTTCTTTCTTCCGATAGTTTTGATTTTATATCTGATTGTGCCGAAGGTGCTTAAAAACTCGGTGCTTTTACTGTCGGGACTTGTTTTCTATGCGTGGGGAGAGCCGAGATACGTTGTTATAATGGTCATCTCCATACTTGTAGGATATGTTTTCGGACTTCTTATTGAAAAATTCCGCGGGAAGAAGCTTTCTAAAGTATTTATGATACTGTCCGTTTGTGTTGATTTAGGACTTCTCGTATACTTCAAGTATGTCGATTTCTTCATTGAAAACTTCAATGCAGTGACAGGACTCGGAATTCCTCTTTTAAGAATTGCACTTCCCATAGGTATAAGCTTTTATACCTTCCAGATATTAAGCTACACGGTGGATGTGTATAGAGGCACTGTACCTGCACAGAAAAATCCCATAACTCTCGGCGCTTATATTTCAATGTTCCCTCAGCTTATTGCAGGTCCGATTGTGCGTTACAGCGATGTTGAAAGAGAGCTTCGTGACAGAACACACACACTCGTAAAAACCTATGACGGAATTATCCGTTTTTGTGTGGGTCTTGGTAAAAAGATACTTATTGCAAACGCATTGGGAGAGCTGTGTGAGACCTTTAAGGCTACGGATGAAAAGACAGTCCTTTTCTACTGGCTTTATGCCGTTGCTTTCTCGCTTCACATATATTTCGACTTCTCAGGCTACAGTGACATGGCTATAGGACTTGGTAAGCTTTTCGGCTTTACCTTTATGGAAAACTTCAATTATCCTTATATCTCAAAGAGTGTCACGGAATTCTGGAGAAGATGGCATATGTCTCTCGGTCAGTGGTTCAGAGATTATGTATATATTCCTCTCGGAGGCAACAGAGTTTCCACTCTGAAGCACTTAAGAAACATATTTGTTGTATGGTTCTTAACAGGCTTCTGGCACGGTGCTGACTGGAACTTTATCGTATGGGGACTTTATTTTGCAGTGCTTCTCACTCTCGAAAAAATGTGGCTCGGAAAATACCTTAAAAAGAGTAAGGTTCTTTCCCGTATATATGTGCTGTTCCTTATTGTTATAAGCTTTGTTATCTTCAATGCAGCCGGTATGGGTGAAGCAATGCAGTATATCGGCGGTATGTTCGGAATAGGCGCTACGGGTATAATGGGCGCAGAATGGCTTTATTATCTTAAAAGCTACGCTCTTATTCTTGTTATTGCCGCCGTTGGTGCTACTCCCGTTCCAAAGCTCCTTGTTTCAAAGCTTAAGGATGTGAAGGCGGGTAATATTATTGTTTCCGTTCTTTCTCCCGTATTTGCGGCAGCAGTTTTAATTCTTTGCACCGCATACCTTGTTGACGGCTCGTTTAATCCGTTTCTTTATTTCAGATTTTAAGGCAGGTGAGAATAATGACAGAAAAAATAAAATATATAGTTACGGTAGTTATATCTGCGGTTATTTTATTTGGACTCGGCTCTTGGTTTTTACTGAAAGAACCTGCAGAGTATTCGGAATCCGAAAGACGGGCTCTTTCACTTCTGCCTGAATTCTCATGGGGTTCTGTAATTTCGGGCGAATTTATGAAGGATTTTGAAAATGCTTCTCCCGACCAGTTCCCGCTTCGTGATTTATTCAGAAGCCTTAAAGCATACGCTTCGGAATATATTTTCAACAAAAAGGACAACAACAAAATATTTGTTGCAGACGGACATCTCTCAAAGCTTGAATATCCGATGAACGACGATATGATAGACTATGCGGGGGAAAAGTTCTCTTTTATATATGATAAATATATAAAGGATACCGATGCAGAGGTTTTCCTTTCCGTTATCCCCGATAAAAACTGCTTTATAGCCCAAGATAACGGCTATCTCTCATTTGATTATGACGAATTCTCAAAGAAGCTTTCCGAGAAAACTCCTTTTGCTCAGTATATTGATATAAAGCCTCTTTTAAGTGCAGAGGATTATTACACTACAGACACTCACTGGAAGCAGGAAAATATCGTTGATATAGCTGATAAGCTCTGCACTGAAATGGGAGCACCGTTTAATGATACATTCAAGGAAAATAAGCTCAATAAGCCCTTCTACGGTGTTTATTACAATCAGTCGGGACTTCATGTGCCTACAGATGAAATAGTTTATCTTACAAGCGATATTATTGACGGCTGTACGGTTACAAATTATGATGCAGGTAAAGCTGTAAGCTATCCCGTATATGATATGAAAAAGACCGAGGGCGCTGACCTTTATGAAATGTTCCTTTCGGGTACTGTTGCGGTTTCCGTAATTGAAAATCCCGCAGCCGAAGAAAAGAGAGAGCTTATTTTATTCCGTGATTCTTTCGGAAGCTCCATAGTCCCTCTTTTCATTTCAAGCTATTCGAAAATCACCGTAGTTGATATAAGATATATCGCTTCGGGTGCACTCACGGGACTTGTTGATTTCAAAAACGCCGACAGTGTGCTTTTCCTCTACTCAACAGTGCTCCTTAATAACTCAGTTGCTATGAAATAATAAATAAAAGAACTGAAAAGAAGTAAAATTTGATTTCTTTTCAGTTCTTTTTTGAATTCTTTTTGGTTTTTTGCATAATATTTTGCATTTTTTTAGTTCTTTTGATTTGTTTTTGAGTTGTTTTGAGTTGTTTTGAGTTGTTTTGAATTCTTTTTGAATTCTTGTTGATTTCTTTTTGAGTTTTGGATATAATATCTTTGAGGTGTTATTATGACAAGTGAAGAATTACTGATATTAATTGATAAGGTTACTGCCTCACGCTCGGAATATCAGCATATTGAGCTCAAAGCTGCCGAAAAAGGATGTCCCGAAAGACTTTATGATTCGTTGTCAAGCTTCTCAAATCGGGATGACGGCGGAATAATTATTTTCGGCATCAATGAAAAAAATTCATATGAGAAATGCGGAGTATATGATTTGCATGATTTACAGCAAAAAGTAACAGAACAGTGTAATTCTATGACGCCGAAGGTAAGACCTTTATTTTCATATGCAGAAATTGATGGGAAGTATTTTTGTTCAGCTGAAATTCCGGCTGTAGATATTTCTGAACGGCCATGCTTTTATTCCGGGAAAGGAAGATTAAAAGGATCATATATAAGAGTCGGAACAAATGACGAATTAATGTCTGAATATGAAATTTATAGTTTCGAAGCATATCGAAAAAAATATCAGGATGACATTCGCATCGTTCCTCGTGTGACGAAAGCTTCTTTAAATCAGAGTGAACTTGATCGGTATATAAAGCTTCTTTCTGAAAATAAACCTAATCTTTCCAAGTTAGATAAAGAACAAATATGTGAGCTTCTCAGCATAACTGTTGACGGAAATTATTCTTTGACCGCGGCTTTGTTGTTTGGTATTTATCCGCAGGCATATTTTCCTCAGTTATGTATCATAGCAACAGCTGTTCCCGGTACCCAGGCAGGTACAATAGGTCAGAGCGGAGAACGATTTGTTGATAATCGCAGAATAGAAGGAACAATCCGTGATATGTTAAGCGAAGCAATGACATTTGTAAAAAACAATATAAGGGTGAAGACCGTTATAGATTCTTTTACGGGTGAAAGAAAAGATATTCCCGAATATCCGCTTACCGCTGTCAGAGAAGTTATATTGAATGCTCTTGTTCATCGTGATTACAGTATTCATACTGAAGGAATGCCCATACAATTGCAAATTTTTACTGATAAAATTGTTGTAACTAACCCCGGCGGACTCTATGGCAGAATTACATTGGATCAATTGGGACAGACTCAGCCTGATACCAGAAATTCTGTTTTGGCAACAGCTTTGGAAACATTAAAACTTACGGAAAACCGATATTCCGGAATACCAACGATACGAAGAGAAATGAAAGAATACGGTCTTGAAATGCCGCAATTTGAGAATCAAAGAGGTGTTTTCAAGGTAGTACTTTTCAGGGAAAAACAAGTTTCGGAAGACATTTATGTTGATTCTGACGATATTGTTGCTTTTTGTTCGACGCCGAAAACCAGACAGGAAATTGCCGAGTTTTTGGGTATTAAATCTGTAACATATGCAATTAGCACTTATGTTATGCCTTTGGTCGAATCCGGAGATATTATTCTCAGTAATCCTGCTCATCCGAAAAGTCCGAGTCAAAAGTATATTTCAGCTCAAAAGAAATAATAACATTTTTTATTTTAATAAAAACAAAGACTACCTGAAGAAGAAACACAAATTCTTTTTCAGGTAGTTATTTTTGCTTTATTGAAAATTATCAGTCTATTCGCATTGAGATATCAAAGGCTTTGACGGAGTGGGTGAGGGCGCCCATGGAGATTATGTCTACTCCCGAGAGGGCTTTTTCCTTGATGTTTTCGGCTGTTATGTTGCCCGAAGCCTCTGTGAGAGCTCTGCCGTCAATGTATTCTACTGCTTCCTTCATTTGCTCAGCTGTCATGTTATCAAGCATGATGATGTCAGCTCCCGCAGAAACTGCTTCTTTTACTTCGTCCAAATTTCTTGTTTCTACTTCTATTTTTACGGTATGGCCTATCTTTTCACGAAGCTTTTTGACGGTCCCTGTGATGCCGCCGCCCGCATCTATGTGATTATCCTTAAGCATGGCGCAGTCTGAAAGGTTGAAGCGGTGATTTTTTCCGCCGCCGCAGACTACTGCGTATTTCTGAAGTGCACGAAGACCGGGAAGTGTCTTTCTTGTGTCGGCAATGCTCACATTTGTGCCTTTAACGAGTTCGACTGCTTCATTTGTGGCAGTGGCAATTCCCGACATATGCTGTAAGAGATTAAGAGCAGTTCTTTCACCCTGTAAAAGCATGGATGCTTTTCCGTCCATTGTGGCAATTACATCGCCCTTTTGTATCTTGTCGCCGTCTTTTTTATAAACGGTGTAGTGACAATCGGGGTCAAGAAGAGTAAATACTCTCATGGCAACATCTATTCCGCACAGTACCCCCTCGGCTTTTGAAACGAATTTTGCGGTTGTAATAGTAGTTTCCGGGATAACATATGCCGTGGCGGTATCAAGATAATTGATATCCTCCTCAAGAGCATTCTTTATGATGTCATCTATATAAAACTGAGGCAATAACATATTTTTTTCTCCTTTGTAAATCATAATTTGTCGGGGACAAATTATGATGTTATATTCGCACTTATGTGCGAGCTATATTGTGCTTCGCACAGCGATATTCGCCTTCGGCGAGCGATATATTTGCCTACGGCAAATGTTTCGGAAGGGCTTCGCCCTTATTCCGCTTCGCTCTATTACGACCGCAGGTCCCATCGTTTTTGCGTAGCAAAAATATCGTTGCCCGTAGGGCAATATCGCTTTTGTGTAAACAAAAATATCGCTCTTTGCGAAGCAAAGAATATCGCATCATAATTTATCGACTTATCGATAAATTATGATTCATGTGTTTTCTTCTGCTTCCTTTAATATAATGTAAGCACATGTGGCAAGGGACAGTGCTTCGAGGTACTTTGTTGTCTGTGCATATTTTGCACCCTTAAGGCGTTTTAAGATATTATCTATCTGCTTGAGACCGAAGCGGATAGCACCCGCATCGGGCAGAACGAAAAATGCTCTTTGCATGATGTTTCTGATTTCAGTTCTTAGTCCCTCAGGCAGGGGAGCACCCGAAAAGTCGAGATTGACAGGAAGCTCACTTACCTTTGCAAATCCGTTTTGCATACATCTTTTTATATCTTCAGCTGCTCTTCTTGAGAAAACGAGAGCCTCTAAAAGGGAATTACTTGCAAGTCTGTTTTTGCCGTGAACGCCTGTGTTTGCACATTCACCGCAGGCATAAAGTCTCGGTACGGTGGTTTTTGAATCAATATCAACTTCAATTCCGCCCATAAGATAGTGCTGACAGGGGAATACGGGGATAAGATCCTTTGTTATATCAACTCCGTAGCGGGCACAGCCCTCTGAAATAGCAGGGAAGCGTTCTCTTAAAAAGTCGGCATCCTCGTGGGTTATATCAAGATAGAAATTATTACTGCCTGTTCTTCTGCTTTCGAGAATGATGGACTTTGAAACTACATCTCGGGGAGCCAATTCCAGTCTTTCATCATAGCGGTCCATAAATCTTTCTTTATTGCAGTTGAGAAGATATGCACCCTCGCCTCTTACGGATTCACTGATAAGAAACTGCTCGCCGTCCTCTGAATTGAAGGCTGTGGGATGAAACTGTATGTAGCTTAAGTTCTTTATTTTAGCACCAAGCTCATACGCAATTCTGATGCCGTCACCCGTGGCAGATTTGGGGTTTGTCGTATATTTATAAACTCTTCCGACACCGCCTGTGCAAAGCATACAGTAGCTGCAGAAAACGCTGTAGTATTCTCCGTCCTGAAGAAGATCTGCTCTGAAGCCGCTTCGAACTCTTACCAAACGGCAGAGAACCGTATTTTCTTTATAGATTATATTTTCTTTTTGTTCGACCTCGGCTAAAAGTCCTCTTACCATTTCGGCGCCCGTGCAGTCCTTGAAGTGTACTATTCTTCTTCTGCAGTGGCCGCCCTCAAGGGTCATGTCGAGTTCGCCTTCTTTGTCTCTGTCAAAGCGTACTCCCATTTCCATTATCTTTCTTACATCGTCGGGACCTTCTCTTACCAGAACATCAACGCTTTCGGGATCGTTTTCGTGACGACCCGCAATAAATGTGTCCTTTACATGAAGCTCGAAGCTGTCCTCAACCGTATCGAGAACTGCGGCAACACCGCCCTGCGCGAGATTTGAGTTTGAGGTGGTTTTTGAATACTTCGAGAGTATCATGACACTTGTGTTATCCTGGAACTGCAGTGCGCCGTACATTCCCGCAACGCCTGAGCCAACTATCAGAACATCTACTACATTAGTTTTGTTATCCATCGTTTTTTCGCTCCTTAACCGAGTCTGAGCATTTCGTCGATACTGTGTTTTGCTTTTTTTATTAGTTCATCAGGAAGTTCTATTTTTTCTCCTCCCTCGCCTTTAAGTGCAAGAAGTATATTTTCGGGAGTGGTGTATTTCATATCCTTACATACTAACTTTTCGGGGCAAAGGTGATAAAGCTTCTTTTCGGGGTATTTCGGAATAAGATAATCTGCAACTCCTCTTTCGGTGCCTATAATTACGGGTTTTTCTGAAGTGAGTGCAAAATCTATTATCTCAGCGGTAGAGCCTGCCATATCGGCGTGCTTTACTACATCCTTTTCACATTCGGGATGAACAGCAAGAAGAGCCTCGGGGTGTTCACTTTTTGCTTTTAATATATCGTCTTCGGTGAGAGTTGCGTGAACGGGACAGTAGCCGTCCCATAAAACTATATTTTTTTCGGGGAATTTCTCTTTTACAAATGAACCGAGATTTTTATCGGGGATAAAGAGAATTTCGGGAGCATCTAATTTTTCTACTATTTTAAGTGCACTTGAAGATGTGACACACACATCGCATTCTGCTTTAAGAGCCGCCGTTGTGTTTATATATGCCACAACCACCGCTTCGGGGTTATTCTTTTTATATTCTCTTACTCTTTCGGGACTTATCATTTCTGCCATGGGGCAAGTAGCTTCGGGTACAGGGAGAATGACCTCAGTTTCGGGGGAGAGTATCTTTACGCTTTCAGCCATAAATCTTACACCGCACATAATTACCTTTTTTGCACCGAGGGCAAGACTTTTCTTCGCAAGTGCAAAGGAATCTCCCGTAATATCAGCGATTTCTATGATTTCGGGATTCTGATAGGTATGGGCGAGTATTACAGTGCCTGTTTCCTCTTTGAGTCTTTTGATTTCGTTTATTATATCGTTCATGTTTATCCCCCTTTATTCGTTTTCTGCATTGAGTCTTATAACAAGAGTGAAAACTCCGTCTTCACATTTTGTAAGCATTTCACCGTCATATTTTTTTGCCGTGCTTTCAATGCTTTTAAGTCCGAAGCCGTGGTTTCGGGCATCTTTTTTTGATGTAAGGTAGCTGTTACCCGAAATTTTTACGGGTAAATTCTCTGTAGGATTCATAACGGAAATGACGCTGTAGCTTTCATCGCCGTACATTTTAAGCTTGATATATCTTTTTTCAGGGTCTTCTATATTCTGATTGGCTTCAATGGCATTATCAAGTGCGTTACTGAGAATTATGCACATATCCACGGGCTTTATGCTGTTTTTTTCCATATTCATAACATCATAGTTTGTTGTGATGCTATGATTCTGTGCTTCATAAAGCTTTTCGTTGAGTATTGCATCAACTGCCGAAATGCCTGTTATCCTCACATAGGAGGATTCGTCTATTATACCGCTCATTTCCTTGAGGTATTTTTTTATTTCCGTAAGATCTCCGTTTTCGGCTAAGATATTCATAGTAAGAATATGATTTTTGATATCGTGACGGAAATTTCTTGTGCGGTTATATGCGTTTTCGAGATTTTTTATTGAATTTTCCTGTAAAGTAAGCTGTGAAGTTAAAAGATCGTTTTCTCTTTTTATAACAGCTTGTCTTTGGTTGAACCAGAAGAGAATGAAAACAACAGCATTTATTAAGATTATGCCGATACACGAGATATAAATATATGCCTTTATCTGCTGATTGAGTTCATATGTTTCTATGATATATTGGAAAACAGAAAAGGTTATAAGAGTTACCGCAGGTACTAAAAGCAGACTTATCCACATTCTGAAGGTGGTGCTGCCGCGTGAGCTTCCCTTGAGAATTACGCTTATTAAAACTGACAGAGGTATCATTATAATGTTTGAAAGTGTGATTTTAAGAAGCTGTGCAAAGGGTGCTGTAGGATCATTGCCCATACTCAGATGCTCTGTTATAAAGGTAAAGAAGAGCTGTGCACCGAGTAGGGATATACCCACAAGGGAAACGAAAATAAATGTGCCCGTAAGCTTTTCCTTTATTTTGCCCGAATACATTGTAAAGAGCATGACGGCTAAAAATACACATTCAACAATATATCTTAAATAACCTGTATTTGTATATTCCTGTAAAAATATGACACCTGCGGCAAGAAGCACAAAGGGGATATAATCATGCTGCTTTATTTTGGGCTTGGGCTTGAAAAAGTTATTGATAAGAAGAAAGGCAAGCATAATTTCAAACACCGACGAGAAAATTCTTGCGGTGTTGAGTATTATATCCTGATAGTTTTCGGAAATTATTTCAAGCATATTTTATCTCATTGCCCATAAAAAGGCTTCGTTTGTTTCCTTTGCCCGTCTTTTGCTTATGGGAATCGTTTCTCCGTTATTAAGTGTCAGAACGCTTTGCTTTACCGAGGATATTTTTTTTGCGTTTACGAGAAATGACTGATGACAGCGGACAAAATCCTGCTTTTTCAGCTGTTCTTCTATTTCATCGAGTTTTCCGTAGAAGCTGTATTCCTCATTTTGGGATTTGATTATGATTATTCTTTTATCGCTTTCAAAATAAATGATATCACGAAGGGGCAGACTTACGGTTTCAGAGGCTTTCTGAAAGGTAAATCTCACTTCATTTGATTTTGTCAGCTCGTCAAGACATTCCTTAAAAACTCCCGTAAAGCCGTGAAGAAGCTCGGGCTTCAGTATATAGCGGAAGGCTCTTACCTCATAGCCCGAAAAAACATATTCGGCTGATGAAGTGACAAAAACTATCATTACCTTGCTGTCAATGGCTCTTATCATTTTAGCCGCTGTCATTCCGTCGCACTTTTTCATTGTGATATCTAAAAGTATGATATCAAAGTTTGCTTTTTTCTCACGGTATAAATCGACTAAGGGCTGACCGTCATCAAAAACCGTGACATTTCCCTCAAGGTCGGCTTTTGCAAGACAGTCCATTACCGATTTTTTAAGAAAATCGCATATATATTTTTCGTCATCGCAAACAGCAATATTAAGCATCTTTTTCACCTTTTTTTGCGGAAGATAACGAGCTTACTTGCCACAAAATTGAATATCACGACAAATACGGCAAGGATAAGCTTTGAAATAAGGTCATTAATACCGAAGATGTTTATAAGCAGGATGAAAACGAGCTCTTCAAAAATTAAGAATGAAAGTATTCTCGCACCTATAAAAGAGACGAGCTCTTTTACGGCGACAGAAGCTTTCCATGAAGTGCTCTCAAACACGAAAAGCTTGTTTGTAACAAAGGCGAAAAGCACAGATACTAACCAAGCGACGGCATTCATGAGCATCACAAGCTGAAAATTGAAATTACCTACTGAGAAAAGTGTTTTTTCTTCATAGTTTTTTCCTGCAAAAACGCCCATTATCATATAGGTTACGAAGTTTACTGCTGTTGTGAGCACTCCGAAAACCAGGTATGACACTATTTCATACTGCAGAAGCTTTGGGACTCCGGGAATTTTAAGAAGCTTCTTAAAAAGCGGAATTGAAAATATTTTGTTGTAGATTTTTTCGTAAAGTTCTTTAAGTTTCATAACTATCTTTCTTTTTTGCTTCGTAGGGGAGGGGTTTCCCCTCCCCTACATTTGATTGCTTTTATATGGAGCACTTAAGGCTTCATTTATTATTTGCGGTCTGTTTTTTCTGCTTTAAGCTTTTCCTGTTCTGCTTTGAGTGCTTCTAATTTAGCATCGGTTCTTAACTTTGCTTCATCGTATTTTTCTGCTATATCATCAAAATGAGTATAGTTTTCTGCCTGCTTTATGAGCTTTTCAGCATCAACAAAGGGCTTTGCGGCACGGTTGAAGTATGCGTGACGGTTCATTTCCTCTTTCAAAGACTTCTGAAGCTCTTGCTTTTCGCTCTTGAGGGATGCTATTTCCTGATTAAGCTCTGCTTTTCTTACGGCATCCTTTGATTTTTTTGCTTCATCGAGAGTGAGATAGAGCTCTTTCATTTTTGCATTGATTTCGTCTTCACGGTCATAAAGTCTGTCAATCTCTGCGAAGTCAGGCTGAACAAGCTCTTTTGTATCCTTGAAGTATTTTTTTACGGAGCTTATTGCAGTAAGCTTTTTCTTTGCATTTTCTATGGCAATTTTTCTTATTTCTTTTTCGTGGGGAGTATTCTTGGGCATTACCTTAGCAAGCTTCAGTTCTTCTTTTACATTGAGTTTATCCATATGAAGCACTGCATTTATGCCCTGAGAATATGCTTCGCGTGCCTGAGCCAGCTGGAATATACCAACGGGAGAGGAGAAGCGGTCAAGCTCATCGCAGACGAACTTTGCAATTTCTATTTCATCGTTAAAGCTCTTGTTGTCGGCATAAGCTTTCTTTGCAGCCTTTTTCTCTGTCTTGTCCTTTACGGAACGGTAGGATTTTTTATCTAATTCTTTAGGTGTTGCATTACAAAGCTCGCGGGAATTTCTTATAATTTCAATGCCTTCAACAAGTCCTTCGTCATTTGTAACATTGTTTCCGAAGTCCTCAAAGAGAGCTCTTACCTTAAGCACACGCACAACGGATTTCTGCTTTCTTTCGTTGAAGTCATACCAGATATAAGGAATAACATTCATAAATGCACCGAAGGCGGCAAGAACTATGAGAATCTGTAAAAGGCTTAAAAGAATGTTTGTGTCATAAAGAGCGGAGGTGGCATTTGAATAGTTGTCCTGTCCGTTAGCAAACTGCTCTGCAAGAACCTGGGCTATGGTTTTTCCGTCAACAAGAACGCGGTTGACAATATTGGGGTCAGAGGTTACCTTGAGTGCGTTTTCTTCGGTAAGTCCGCTTTTTTCGTAAATGAAGGGAAGTACGCTTGAGGTAGCGAGTGTGATAACCGTACCGATAGTTGCAACTGCGGAGAACATACCGTCGATACGTTCACCTGTCTTATACTGCTGATAGTCACGGATGTCTGCCTGAATTGCGGGGTTTAGAATATGAGCGAATGAGCCCATAAGAGCATTGAGCCACAGACAGCCCATAACAAGCCATATTGTAGCGCCTGTAATATCCTGACAGCAGGGAAGCATCATAAGAATGAAAAGGATGTTGAACACGTTGGTTACTATGAGAACTGCCTTTTTGCCGTATTTCTTGATTGCAAAGGGGGCTAAAAGCATACCCCAGAGAGATGCGTTTCCGTAAACGGTAACAATGAAGCTGTATTCGTTTGCGTTACATGCACCGCCGTAGTTATAAAGCCATGCGAGGATGTTTGAATATGAGGACTCAAGGAAGCCTATCCAGCCTGCAAGAGAGATTATCCAGAAATACTTGTTCTTTGCAACGGCTCTTAAAGCATCAATGAATTTTATCTGAACAACATGAGTTCTTGCCTGAACTATCTTTTCTTCCGTGTTCTTGTAAACTACGATACAAAGAAGAAGTCCGAGCACTGTAAGAATGGGGTATAAAAGTCTGTAAACACGGATATCCGTGGTGTTTGAGTGGAAAATATGTTCTGCAATAAGAGGGGATATGAGATTTACAACCGTAGGAGCAAAGGAGTAAACAACACTCTTTACGGACTGCACGTTTGCACGCTCCTGTGAATCGGGAGAGAGCACGTGGATGAGATTTTCATATGCGTCATAGAAGAAGTAATAGAAGAAATGCAGTAAGAGATTGAGCACAAATATAATTGCGCATTTAGCAACATAGGCTTTGCTTTCTCCGAAAATCTCGCCCTGAAGGAAAGAGATCTCAGAGAATGAGCCGTAGGGGATCCATACCATAGCAAGACAAATAAGAGCAGAGGGAATTGCCATGGTAAGTATATACGGTCGGTATTTACCCGCTTTGTTTCGGGTGTTGTCTATGATACTTGCTCTGATACCCGTAAGGGGTATATTTGCAATAACACAGATAACATACATCATGTACATGTGAGTCGGCTTTACACCCAGTGTCATGGTAAGAAGAGTGTTATTTGCCGAAAGAAGACAGGCAGTGCCAAGTGTTATTATCATGTAAGCACCGATACCGCCGAAGGAATAGCCGAAAATACCGCGGTAAGGAATGTATTTTCCTGCCGGGGGCACCTTCCAGAAGGTTCTGACATCTGCTAAAAGGTCTTTTGCTTTGTTCAATAATTGCATAACAAAAACTCCCTTATATATAATTAAATTAATAATAGCATAATAAAAAAATTATTTCAATTATTTTTATAAAAATCATATTTTTAAAAAATTTGTCTTTTAATTGCTGTTTTGATGTGTTAATATTACAATGGTGATGTCTGATGTATAAAAAATATGCTGAATTTGCTGTAGAAAAAGCAAAAGAAATTTTAGCTGTTGATTCTCCTACGGGATATACTCTTAATGCTGCAGAGTTCGTAAAGTCCGAATTCGAAAAGCTGGGCTTTAAGGCTTTTATTACCGAAAAGGGCGGCGTTGCAGTGGAGCTTGGCGGTAAGGATAAAAACAATGCACTTTTACTTGAAGCACATCTTGATACCTTAGGCGGTATGGTAGCTGAAATAAAAAGTAACGGAAGACTTCGTATAACTCCTCTCGGAGGCCTGAACGGTCATAACACAGAGGGTGAAAACTGCCGTATTATAACAAGACAAAACGGTATATATGAGGGTACATTTTTACTTCATAACCCCTCAATTCATGTTAACGGTGAATTCAATAAAACAGACCGCAGCTTTTCCAATATGGAAGTGGTAATTGACGAGGATGTAAAAAATGCCGAGGATGTAAAAAAGCTCGGCATCATGAACGGTGATATAGTGGCATTTGATACGAGAACCGTTGTAACAAAATCGGGATATATAAAAAGCCGTTTTCTTGACGATAAATTAAGTGTTTCCGCAATTCTCGGTTTTGCAAAGCTTCTTAAAGATGAAAATATAGTTCCCGAAAGAAAGATATATCTTCATATAACGGTTTATGAAGAAGTAGGTCACGGCGCGGCGGCAGTACCCTTCACGGGCATAACAGAGGTGCTGTCTGTTGATATGGGCTGTGTAGGCGACGGTCTTTTATGCACGGAAAAGCAGGTTTCAATCTGTGCTAAGGATTCGGGCGGACCTTATAGCTATGAAATGACTTCAAAGCTCATTGAAGCTGCAGAAAAAACGGGTGCTGGCTTCGCCGTTGACATTTATCCGCATTACGGAAGTGATGCCGAAGCAACGCTCAGAGCAGGTCACGATTTCCGTCACGGACTCATAGGGCCCGGAGTGTATTCCTCGCACGGATATGAACGCAGCCACATTGACGGAGTGGAAAACACGATCAAAATTTTACACGGTTTTGTTGTCTGAAAAACTAATAAATCATAATTTATTTGTTACTTGCCAAGAGGCACTTACTCATCGTAGGGGAGGGGTCTCCCCTCCCGTAACCAAGGAGTTGTAACTTTAAAAAATTACTTGTTTTTTCAAAACAAAAACGGTCGTATTTACTTTCCCATATACAAAGATTAATATAATTAATTGTCTTCTCCCACTTGCGGGAGGGGGAACCCCTCCCCTACAAATGTAAAGGCAGCTTACTGCGATAAATTATGATTTAACGAAAGGATATTTTATGAAAATTAAATTTTGCGTCCCTTGTTTACTTGGTCTTGAGGGGCTGATAGCTGACGAGCTCAGGGAAATGGGGGCAGAAGAGGTTA
Organism: Clostridia bacterium; assembly: GCA_017513525.1. Taxonomy (GTDB): domain Bacteria; phylum Bacillota; class Clostridia; order Oscillospirales; family Acutalibacteraceae; genus RUG806. Next base: position 48,556 of record JAFXFC010000019.1, on the reverse strand, counting down.
ATGCCGAAAACGGCAGAGTGCTTTTTTCGGGAGACGAGCATATTCTGGCAAGAGCCAATATATGTTCGCGTTTTTCTGAAAGGATACTCATAATGATAGGTACATTTGAAGCACATTCCTTTGAGGAGCTGTTTCAGGGTACAAAGGGACTTCCTTGGGAAAGCTGGATAGGAAAGAAGGACCGTTTCCCTGTTAAAGGGTATTCACTCAATTCCGATCTTTTCAGTGTCAGCGACTGTCAGAGTATTATTAAAAAAGCTGTGGTGGAAAGACTTAAAACAAAATACACTATTCCGTGGTTTGAGGAAACGGGTGCACTGTATCAGATACAGTTTTCAATTATGAAAAATCAGGTATCATTATTTATTGATACTTCGGGCAGGGGTCTTCACAAAAGAGGCTACAGACCTGATGCCAATGCCGCACCTCTTAAAGAAACTCTTGCTGCATCTCTTTGCTCGGTTTCAAAGCTTCGTCATTATCATACTTTATATGACCCCATGTGCGGTTCGGGTACAATACTTATTGAGGGTGCTTTGATGGCACTTAATATTGCTCCCGGACTTTACAGAAGATTTACTGCCGAAACGTGGGCACAGATGCCTCCCGAAATATGGCAGGAGGAGAGAAGACGCGCCGTAAGTCTTCAAAGACACGATATTGATTTTCACGGCTACGGCTATGATATCGACCCCGAGGCTCTTAAAATTGCAAAAGAGAATGCGAGAAAAGCAGGGGTGGACAAGTATCTTACATTCACCATGAGGGATATAAAGGATTTCGAGCCCGAAACCGAAAGGGCAACGGTTATTGTAAATCCCCCTTACGGTGAAAGACTTCTCGATATAGATAATGCCAGAAAGCTCTATAAAATAATGGGCGAAAGATTTCAGCCCCAAAAGGGCAGAAGCTATACCGTTATTACTGCCGATGAGGAATTCGAAAAAGCCTTCGGCAGAAAAGCCGATAAGAGAAGAAAGCTCTATAACGGCATGATAAAATGTCAGGTGTATATGTACTTTAAGTAAAAACGGAGAACGGGATATGGATAAATTTCAGATATTTCAATCTGTAATACAGATGCTTTGCGGACTTACATTTTTCCTTTTCGGTATGAATGTAATGTCAGGTGATCTTGAAAAGCTTGCAGGCGGTAAGCTTGAGGGGCTTCTTAAAAAATTTACGGCAAATCCTATGCTGGGTATATTTTTCGGTGCACTCATAACCATTGCGGTGCAGTCTTCTTCGGCTGTCACTGTTATGCTTGTAGGACTTGTAAATTCGGGCATTATGCATTTTTCCCAGACGATATTCATTCTTTTCGGTGCGAATATCGGAACGACACTCACTGCGTGGATATTATCTCTTGCGGGAATAGAAAGCTCTAATCTCTGGATGATGATGTTAAAGCCGGAGAATTTTTCACCCGTACTTGCGTTCATCGGAATCATTTTTGTAATGTTTTCAAAAAACTCCAAGAAAAAAAGTCTTGGTGCTGTTTTCGTCGGCTTTGCCGTGCTTATGTACGGTATGGAGTTTATGGGTTCTGCGATGGATCCCATTAAGGATATTGAGGGAATAGAGAATGTCTTTATCAGATTCAATAATCCCCTGTTTGGTGTATTTATCGGTGCAGTTATTACCGCCGTTATTCAGTCCTCTGCAGCATCCGTAGGTATGCTTCAGGCTTTGGCGCTTACGGGACTTATTGATATAGGAATGGTCGTCCCTATTGTTATGGGACAAAATATTGGTACTTGTATTACGGCGGTGCTCTCGTCGCTCGGCACAAACGCAAAGGCAAAGAGAGTTGCTTTTTTACATACAGCTCTCAATGTTATCGGTACGGTGCTCTTCACTTTACTGTTCTGGGGTGTCGATATTCTGTTCTCACCTGCACTTTTTGATACTCCCGCATCTGCTTGGAGTATTGCTCTTGTTCATTCAATTTTCAATGTGGCATTGACCGTTGTTCTTGGGCCTTTCGCAAAGTATCTTATAAAGCTTACCGAAAAATGTGTCAAGGATAATGACGCCCAAGCAAAAAGCAAGCACATTTTTATTATGGATGAGAGACTTCTTCTTACTCCCTCTGTTGCTGTCAGTGAGTGTGATAACTACACTGTAAAAATGTCTGAAACTGCAAAGCAGATGCTTCTGACTTCGTTCTCAATTTTATGTAATTACGATAAAAAAACAGCCGAGTGGCTGAATTTACAGGAAGAGATACTTGATGCCTACGAGGACGATATCGGTTCATATCTCGTTAAGGTTGCAGCCCTTTCTCTTTCAGATGCCGATTCAAGAAAAACAGGCCGTATGCTTCACGCAATAGGAAACTTTGAGCGACTGGGCGATCACGCATTAAATCTTCTTGATTCCTCAAAGGAGATAAAAGAAAAGAAGATAGTTTTCTCCGAGCGTGCATATGAAGAGCTGACAGTTCTTACAGACGCACTTGTTGAGATAATAACTATAACAAATGAATGCTATGCTAAAAACGATATCGCATTAGCCTCCCGTGTTGAGCCTCTCGAACAGGTTATCGACAGACTCACGGAAAAGGTCAGAAGAAGACATATTGACCGTCTGAAGGCAGGAGAATGTACTATTGAGCTCGGTTTTATTTTCTCCGATATACTTACTAATTTCGAGAGAATTTCCGACCACTGCTCCAATATAGCAGTATCTGTAATTGAGTCCGCAACCGACGGTTACGATGCTCATAATTACTTAAGCACCGTAAAAGAAGGCAACGACGAATTCGATGCGGAATACAGTCAGTATAAAGAAAAATACAAACTTCAGAAAAACGCATAAACCATTGCTGCAAGTGACTCAAATATCACTCTCTTTGACGCACGGTAAAATATAAAGGAAAAGCACCTTAAAGGAACTAAATGCGAGCAAAAAGTCTTTTGCCACTGAAAAACCTTTGAGGTGCTTTGTTTTCGGCTCTTCGCAGTACAAACTCCAGAAAAACGCATAAACCTTGAAAAATAAGGCTTCGCAACCGATGTAAACTTTGGTTGCGAAGCCTTAATCATACTTTGACGGGAACAAGGTATAATAGTTATATTCGTACCTGCGGTACGAGTTATATTGCGTTGCAGTTATATTCGGCTGAGCCGAGTGTTATTTTTACCTGCGGTAAAAGTTTCACGAGGGCTGACGCCCTTATTCCGCTAACGCTCTAATATAATGCCGACCGCAGGTCCCGAAACATTTGTCGAAGACAAATATATCACTCGTTTCGAAGAAACGAATATCACTGCCCACAGGGCAATATCACTCTTTGTGTAGCAAAGAATATCACTAAATCATAATTCAGCAAAGCTGAATTATGATTTACTAAGTCCTATTGCCCAGTAGTATGCAGGGATACATAAGAAGATCAACCATGCGGGGTGCCAGAGGTTTGCGGTGAAGCCCATTACTATGTAAAGGATAATTGCATACATATATATCGGCAGACTTAAGAGTAATTTTTTTCGCGTGGGAGCGAGAAGTGCCGCTGCAGTGATGTAGTAGGCGGGAATGGTTAAAAACATTATCCATGTGGGATGCCATAAACCTGCTGAAAAGCCTATCACAAGATAGGAAATAATTATTATCAGGAAATACGGAATTTTAAGAAGCATTTTTCCGACACCCGGTACATAGGGTTCTTTTTTGCTTTTTGTTTTTTCTTTTTCTTTTTCTTTTTGCTCTTCCTCAGCTTTTATTTCACTGTAAAGCTTCGGGGGAGCTTCATTTTGTTTTTTTTCGATTATCTCATCAGCAGTCATATCTCCCAGAAGGTCATCGAGAGATATACCGTAAATTTTTGAAAGTGTCAGAAGATTATCGGTATCCGGTGAGGCTTCGCCGCGTTCCCATTTTGAAATTGCCTGACGGCTGACACCCACTTTTTCTGCAAGTGCTTCCTGTGACAGGGAGTTGAATTTTCTGAGTTCTGTTAATTTTTTTGCTGTAAAAAGATCCATACTGTTCCTCCGGAAAGGTTATTTTTTGGTTGCATGGTGGTTGCGGAAAGTTTTGTAAACCGAAGTATATATTGAAAAACGGTTTTGCAAACTGCAGTTGGTGTTTTTTCGGTTTCTCTCAGGGTAAACTAAGGATGTAACAGGCAAGAGCCTGTAAAACATTTGTTAGGAGAAATTAGATATGAAAACACTTAAAACAGAACACTTCGGTATACAGAGAAAAATAGTTGCTAATATGACAAGTGAAAGCTGGAGAGAAATTCCGCACGTGTCATATATGTATGAAGCAGATGTAACGGAGCTTTTCGCTCTTTACAAGGAAATGAATTCCGAGTACAGTACAAAAATTACCTTTAATACCTTGATACTCAAAATCATAACTGAGGGTCTTAAAGCTGCTCCCGAAATGAATGCTCATATTAATTTTAACAGAAGATTGGTCAGAGGTCAAATAAATACTTTTGAAAATATAAATATTTCCATGCCGACCATTCTTCCCAACGGAAAAATGATGACGGTAAATTTAAGAAATTTTGAAAGCCGTGATCTTGACGAAATGACCGCATATATTAATGATGTGAACAGACGCGCGAAAAATACAAATTTGGATGAAGCACTTTTTTCCGTTTCCTTTAACGATACAATAAAAGCTCTCAAGGGCGGACATATACTGAAAACAATATACCGTCTTTTAGGCTCAAAAACAGGAAAGCACAAGGTCAAGACTTTATCGGGAAAAGAAAAGAGAGCCTATGAAGCCATTCCCGAAACCGAAAGACTTACAGCTTACGATTTAGAGCAGGGCACTGTTACCGTTTCAAATATCGGTTCTACCTATCTCGGACAGAAGGGGGCTATGGCACTTCTTGAAATCGTACCGCCTCAGGTCTGTGCATTCGGTGTGGGTGCAGTGCAAAAGAAACCTGTGGTTGCAGAGGGTGACAAAATAGAAGTAAGACAGATTTTACCCATTTGTATAGCATTTGACCACAGAGCACTTGATTTCGGCGAGATAGTTCCCTTTATGAAAAAGCTCGATGAAATATTCGAAAATCCCGAAATAATCTTTTCGTGGAGAAAAGACACAAGACGCCTTAAGAGAATATCCGCATAATCATAATTTGTCGGGGTCAAATTATGATAGTGAAGATTCGCATCAAAGATGCGAAGTGAAGTTTTCACAAAGTGAAAGTGAAGTATTTGCTTCGCAAAAGTGAAGTTTTTGTCTATCGGCAAAAGTAAAGGAAGGCTGACGCCTTGTTCCGCTTCGCTCTATATAATTTAAGGGCGAAGCCCTTCCGATACGTTTGCAAAGCAAACACTTCACATCCCGTAAGGGTTACTTCACATTGCGTAGCAATACTTCACACACAGAATGTGTACTTCACTAAATCATAATTTATCGAAACGATAAATTATGATTTAGTAAAACGTGTTGCGTATTCGCAGCGGGAGCAAAGGTTTTCGCTGCAGCGGTTTTCCGAGAAGCCTTTATAGATATTCTGTGCTCGCGGTTTGTTTATTATGTCGGAGAGTTCTTCTTCCAATAGATTTCCGAGAGTTATTTCTCCGTCGGCATCAAGACAGCAGGGAACTACACTGCCATCACTCAAAACACCTATATGATCTCTCAGCCCCATACAGAAGTGTACCTCCTGCTTCGGGGCATTTTTGTCGGGCCAGGTAAATTTTCCTGCAAATTCAAGATATATCTTTTTTGAAAGGCTGTAGCCCTTTCGGTTTTCTGTGAATGTGAATTCCTTTTTTAATATGTTCAGAATTTCATCATTGAGAGTATTTTCTCCGCCCTCGTTCCATAGGCGCAGTACGCATATTGTGCCGTTCTCTTCGGCAGATTTACAAAAGTCAATAATATTATAAAGATATTCTGAAAGAGGAATTGTCATTTTATTTGCTTCATATGAATGAAGCGAAAAGGTTATTTTATATAAAGGCTGACTTAAAAGCTCTTTTTCTTTCTCTTTTATAAGTAAACCGTTGGTTGCGACGGTAGATTTGAAGCCGATTTCGGTTGCTTTTTTAAGAAACTCACCGATTTTCGGGTGAAGTAAGGGTTCGCCCATAAGATGAAAATAGAGATATTCGGTATGCTCTCTGATTTTAGCTATTAATGCCGTAAATTCGTCTTCTGACAAAAACTTCTTTTTTCTTTCGGTTTTATGACAAAAGCTGCAATCGAGATTGCACACATTTGTTATTTCAAGATATACTTTTTTATACATGCTGGTTTCCCTTTCCGGATTGACCGTATATCGGAATTATGGTAAAATATTAAAAAGGAGGATGAGAAAATGAGTGATAAGACCATTGTTGCAAAAACTAAGATTCCAGAATATGAAAGCAGATTAAGGCACAACATAATAAGAGTTCCCGAGGCCGCATATAAATGCAGCGGTATCAGTGTTTTCGGAAGAAGGCTTAAGACCTTTATTTTTTCAACGGACATTGCAATTATCAGAAACTGTGATGCAGATGCGGTATTTGCCGTGTATCCGTTTACGCCGCAGAGTGCTATTTCCGAATCCATTATAAAGGGTGCGTATACTCCCGTTTTCTGCGGAGTGGGCGGCGGCACAACTCAGGGCGCAAGAACCGTGGCTCTCGCGAAGGATGTTGAAGCGCAGGGCGCTTGCGGAGTTGTTCTCAATGCTCCCGTGTCAGACCTTAATATTTTTTCTGTATCAAAGGCTGTGGATGTGCCTGTAGTTATTACTGTTGTAAGTGAGAGCACCGACATAAAAGCAAGGCTTGATGCAGGTGCTTCAATTCTCAATGTAGCGGCAGCTGATAAAACTCCCGAGCTTGTAAAAAGCATCAGAAGCCGTTTCCCCGATGTGCCCATAATTGCCACGGGCGGCCCCACTGAGGAGAGCATCAGAAAAACCGTTGAAGCAGGTGCGAATGCAATTACCTACACACCGCCGTCAGCAAAGGAGCTTTTTTCTGCATTAATGGAAAAATACAGAATGTAAAAATTTAGCTGTTCTTTGCCATGAGGCACATACACTTCGTAGGGGAGGGGTTTCCCCTTCCGCAACCGAGAATATGTAACTTTAAAAAATTACTTTTTTTCAAAACAAAAACAATCGCTTTTTCTTTCCCATATGCCATTTTTATATAATCAAGTATCTTTTTTCCACTTGCGGGAGGGGAAACCCCTCCCCTACAAATGTAAAGGCAATTTACTGCACTAAACTATGATTAGAGCGAAGGACAATAGTCACTTCGCTCATTTTTTTAGTCAACGAAATTAAATTCGTCCTTATGCTTTTCCATGAAGGCGGCGTAGATCTTGTCTACGAGCTCCTGGTCGTCTATGCCTACATATGTGTCATACTCACTGTCGAGCTCTTCGACTATTTCAAGAATATGAACCATAAGCTCTTCTTCGTTTTCTGTTACGGGGAGAAGGACTGCATAGTCTTTGCCCTCAAATTCCATAATGTCGAGAAATTCAAATTTTTCAACATTACCGTCTTCATCCTGAAATTCAAATATCTGAATTTCCTCTTCTTCAATAGGTGCGTTGTTTTTCTTGCTCATAATATATATTCCTTTCTGAATTAATTATAAAATTATAATGTGCCGATCTCCGAATTCCGAATTATCACAATTTAACGGTTTCCGTTAAATTGTGATGTACAGGTTTTCGAGGTTTACGCATGCGCGCAGTATTAGTCTTGCATCCATTGCGGATATTTTTCCGTTTCTGTCGGTGTCGCCTGCGAAGAATGTTTTGCCTGCAAGAGTTGTCAGGTTTACTGAGGCTCTGAGTACCTGTCTTGCATCGTCGGCCCTTACTATTCCGTCGCCGTTAATGTCGCCTTTGCTGAAATAGGGGGAAACAGTTATCTTGAATACCTCGGAAAACTCCTTGTATTTTACTATTATATCCTGCCCTGTGCCGATAATTTTGTAATCGGGTTTGGTCATTGTAAAATCATTCACATATTGGCTTGTTCCGTCTGTGTATAAAAGCTTTACTTTAATGGGGCTTAAATCTATTTCTTCACCCTTTAAGAATGTAAGAGGGAAAGGTACGCCGTCAATTATCGGATATTCGAGAACTATTTTTTCGGGAACGGCTATGGAATAGTGGAAGCTGAGCGTTACATACATTTCACCGAAATAGACATCTACCATGTTTCCGGGACCTATGACGAATTTTGAGGGATCGCAGACTGCTTTACAGCTGTAATGATATATATCCTCTTTTTCTCCGTTATCGTAAGAGGCTTCTAATATAAGTCCGTCAAGAGAGGGGATATTCTTGTTATCATAAACCGTAAGGTTCTTCGGATTTTGTTTTACTGTGAGAGAAATAAGCTTTCTCGGAGCTACATTAACTGTGAATTCACAGTTAATATCCGAATACTTATAATTTATTCTTATTGTGTGCTGACCTTCGGGAAGAATACTTCCGTGTGCTTCGCCGTGACAGCCTGTGATGATATAATCCCCGTTATTTTTTATCTGTTCAAAGGTGAGCACGGTGTTTTCTGCAGAATTTTCGAATTCTGTTCTGACAAGAAGCTCCGAAAGGTCAAGGCTCTGATTTTCAAGGTAGTCTTTTTTCGGTTCATTTACGAGACTGATGCTTTTTACTGAAACTCTTTTTACCGTTACTGTAAATGAGGCTTCAAAGATATTATTACCGTTGGGACTGTAGGTTATTTTAACCGTTTTTTCTCCCGGAATTTTCATTTCGGGTGCATAAACACTGTAGGACTTCACGGGTGTTTCGGAATTGTCGGTCTTTGTTGCCACTACCGTAAGTCCCGTAAGATCGAGCTCTTCCTTGCCGTCAATATACACGGTTTTATAGGGGAGGGCTTTTATTTTTATTCCCGTAATATTTGCATCGGGGGCATTTGTGACAGGGGAGAGATAAGCCATATTTATCCAGCCTGTGCTATCATCTTTAGCGATATATGCTTTTCCGTATCCGTCCAGAATTTCAGTTATCTGAAGATATGTGTTTTTTGTGACCTCTGATATCTTTTCACGCGCTGTCGGAGAAGTAAAAACCTCGGCAACATTCGCTGTCACGATATATTTTCCCACTGTAAGAGTGCCGAAGGACATGGGGGCAAGGGAAAGCACAAGAGCCAATGCTAAAAGCAGGGACAAAAATCTTTTCATGTTTATCATCTCAATTCTTAAGGCAATATGCCGTTTTCAAGTAATATATCATAGAGACTGTCGAGTCCTACGGCAATGCGGAGTGTTGTTCTTGCATTGTCCGCGGATATTTTATTTGTGTTCAGATAGTCGGCACGCTTTATGATTTCATAGTCGAGGGTTTCAAGTCTTACTACATAGCGAAGCACCATACGGGCATCTGAAGCGCTTATTCTTCCGTCACTGTCTAAATCGCCGTACTTCTTTTCTTTAATGAAATTTTCTCTTTCAAGTCTTTTTGCTTCTTCTATTTCTTTAATAGAGAGCCATTTCGCATAAAGCACCTTATCGCCTGTTTCGCCGATGCTTATTTCGGTGACCCTTTCTCCCGAAAAGTCTTCACTGTAATACCAGCCGTCAAAAATATGGGTAACTACGGGAGATTTAATTGTTAATATCTTCTGAGCTGTCCCTACTGTATAAGAAACGGGGTTTTTTGTGTTATCGATAATCCCTCCGGGGGAGTTATAGGCATAATTTATTTCATAGGTCTTAGGTATCCAATGAGCTTTTAAGGTTATTTCTTTTGTATCGGCGGGGATAAAGCTTATTCTCACATCATCCGTTTCTGACCAGCCGTCAAAAATAAAGCCGGTTCTCTGAGGGATAGAAAGCACAGTATCTTCTTTAAGTGCTTCCGAAAAGCACAAAGGGATACCGTCGGGTATAAGGATGTTGTCAGAAAGAGAATATAAAGCCGTGCTCTCCGACGGAGTATATATATATACTTTAGAGACATTTTCATCTCTGAAGTTTTCCGAGGCTAAAAGAAGTCTTATAAAAAAGATGAAATTCTCTGTTTTTTCTTTTAAGAAAGGAAGTATTTCATCATTTAACGATAAATTAAAGTATGAACCTGAAATTTCCTTTAATGTGTACCAATTATACCCGTCAAGGCTTATTTCACAGTAAAGCTTTGTTTTGAAGCAAAGATAGCTTTCTGCCGAGCTTTTTAATGCTTCTTCACTTCCGTGCTCACTAAGCGCCAAGTCATACATTAATTCACGTATTGCTTCCGCTTCACTGAGGCTGTGAGTAAATGAAATATCAAAGCTTGTTTTATCAGCATTTATTAATTCTGAAAATCCTGTAATTTCAGGTGCAGGTGATTTATACTGTGATTCAACAGCACAGACGGGCACATACAGCGAAAACACTAATGCTAAACATACCAAAAAAGAAATTAACTTTTTCACCGTATCACTCCCATAATAATCTAATGTAATTATATATATAAAACCCTCTGCCGTCAAGAAGCAAGAAAAGGAAATCATAATTTAACGGGCTTTGACCGTTAAATTATGATAATTAGGAATTAGGAATTAGGAATTGAGGAAGACACTTCGTGTCTTGTTCCGCTTACGCTCTATTTAAAATGCCGACCGCAGGTCCCGAAATTCCGAATTCCGAATTCCGAATTCCGAATTTTTAACGTTCACCGTTAAATTATGCTTGTTGACAAAAATCGGTTAGTGTTGTAAATTTAATATAGTATTTTATGAAAGGTTTTGTTTTTATGAAAAGATCTGTTTTAATATCTTTATCGGTTTTGTTGGTTTCGGTTTTATGTTTTTCTTCGTGCATGAAGGTAACCGTGACCCTGTCTGAGGGTAGTATAGGCAGTGCTCCGGGGAAGGTGCCTGAGAATACCACCGCTCCCGCTCCCGTTGTAACGCTGCCGAGTGTTGAAACTACCGTTCCCGAGGGAACTACAGCCGCTGAGGGGACTACCTCTGCAACTGAACAGACTACCGCACCCTCTGCTACAAAAACTCCTCTCCAGATGTCAAAGGCTGAGCTTTTGGAATGGTTCAACAAGAGCGTTAATGATGTAAAAGCTGTTAATCCCGGCTTTACCCGTGCCAAGCTTACAACGGTTTCCGATATCGTGCTTTCAAATCAGCTCGCTAACACTCTTGTTGATTTTGTAAAGGGTATGCTTCTTTCCGAGGAAACAGAGTACGCCACGGCTACAAAGGGACAGTCGTGTGTTGAGATTATGACTCCCACAGGTGAGAGATATGTTTCTCAGCTTTCTTTAGCGGATATCAAGGATATTACGGTAACACAGCAGGGAACAAGCTATGTTGTGACCGTCACCATGCCCGATGCCAAGAATCCCGCAAAGGATACGAGCACTTATGCCAAGATATTTAATTTCATAACCGTTGACGATGTTGTGAGCACCTATGCTCCCAAGGTCGGTGCAACTGTTGACAGAAATAATATTACCGTCAATTATTCGGGAAGCTACGCAAAGGCTGTTATTTCTCCCGACGGAAAAATTGAAGCCTATGATACATATGTAAGATGTGTTATGTCACTTTTAGATGCAACTGTCAAAAAGGTTGTTACCATAAATACTGACGTTGACATAACCCTCGTTTCTACCACAAATTTTACAGATTTCTCGTATTAAACTGCAAAAATAACAAAATTGTCAATTTTGCAAAGGTTAAATTTAATAAAGTGACTTGACAATCTTTTTAATATGTTGTAAATTATTTATGTATTGCATAACTTTTAGTATGCAGCACCACAACAGCGGCTGATGCCGTATCATTGAAAGGGGTATACACCTAATGAAGAAAAATGTTTTGAGAGTAATTTCTCTTGTTCTTGTTGCAGGTATGCTTTTTGCTTTCGCTTCCTGTACTCAGGAAATTCACGTTCGTTTCGTTGATAAAGAAGGCAACGACATCGACATCAGCGGTCTTATGGGCGGTTCCGTTCAGGTTGGTCCGAGCACAGATACACCTGCTCCCACTCCCGAACAGACAACAGCTGCTCCTACTCCCACTCCCGAGCAGACAACAGCTGCTCCTACTCCCACTCCCGAACAGACAACAGCTGCTCCTCAGCCCACTCCCGAACAGACAACAGCTGCTCAGCAGTCCACAGGTATGCCTTCCACAACTGCTGAAGTTGTAGAATTCTACAAGAAGGCTGTTAATGACCTCAAGAACAATGCTGTTGCAGGCTACACAAAGAAGGAATGGCAGGCAGTTGACCAGATCAACATCACAGGTATCGGTTTTGTTGATGATGCTATCGTTGGCGTTCTCGGCAACTTCATGACAGTTGAAGCTGATGCACAGGAACAGATAAGCGAAAAAGGCTCTGACGATGTTAAGAACCGTATCGGCGGTTGGACGCTTACAGACCTTTCCAAGGTTGCATCCGCAAAGTGCGAAGCTGCAGGCAGCAACTATAAGATCACAATCGTTATGCAGGATGAAGATACACCCAAGAAGAGCGGCTCCGTTCTCGGTCAGGTAACAAATTCACTCCTTTACTGGGAAGACATTGAAGATACTCTTAAGAATGACCCCACAGTTACAAAGATCCTTACAAGCTACAGCGGTATCCATGTTATCTACAAGGGTTACAAAATTGTTGCTGAAATGACTCCCGACGGAAAGTTCATTTCTATCGACCACTTAGCAGATGTTGATATCAAGATCGGCGAAGCTAAGGTTCTTATCGCAACAATCAAGAATAAGAGCGCTCACATGGTAAATACATGTAAGTTCTATAACTTCAAGTACTAATTCAGAAGAAACGGTACATAACTGCTCCCGAAGCCTCGGCTTCGGGAGATTTTTTTTCTGAGAACCGTAAAAAATTCGGAATTCGAAATTCGGAATTTCGGGACCTGCGGTCGGCATTTTAATAAGAACCTACCTGCGGCAGAACATTGTTACTCTCTACTCTTGTAATAGAGCGAAGCGGAATAAGACACGAAGTGTCTTCCTTAATTCCTAATTCCTAATTCCGAATTCCTAATTATTTTATATATTGACAGTTTTTACTAATGATATTAAAATAAACTATATAATATTATTTTTTGGAGAATGCTTATGAGATATGCGCTTGTGGGGTGCGGACGGGTTTCGCCCAATCATATAAAAGCAGCTAAAGAAAACGGTTTTGAGATACTTTCTGTCTGCGATATTGATGACCGTCATATTGATGATATGTTTTCCCGTGCAGTAGAATGCGGTAAGGAGAATATCAGAAGGTATTCCGATTTTATCGAGATGTACGAAAAGGAAAAGCCGGAGCTTATAAGCATTGCACTTCCGAGCTCTCTTCATGCTGTAGCAGCCATTGAAGCGATAAAAAGAGGTATTCATGTTATAATCGAAAAGCCCATGGCTATGAGCATAGAAGATGCAGATGAAATTATCCGTCTGTCTGAACTTTATAATGTAAAGGTATCCGCCTGTCATCAGAACCGCTTTAATATTGCGGTGCAGGAAATGCGCGCGGCTCTTGAAAAGGGCCGTTTCGGTACTCTTTCAAATGCAGCGATTACCGTGCGTTGGAGCAGGGATAAGAGCTATTATGATCAGGCGCAGTGGAGAGGTAAATTCGAAAGTGACGGCGGAACGCTGATGAATCAGTGTATACACGGAATTGACCTTCTTATATGGATGTGCGGAAACGGTCTTCGAAAGGTCTACGGTGCAACAAGAAGGCAGTATCACCCTTATATAGAAGCAGAGGATGCGGGCACTGCCGTATTCGAATTCGAAAACGGTGTTATTGCAACCGTTGAGGGTACCGTGAATGTTCCGGGTGGTAACCTGGAGGAGCATCTGACGCTTATCGGGCAAACGGGTATTGTAAAGCTTGGCGGAAAAAGCGCAAATGCAATTGATGTATGGAGATTTTCGGATGATCCCAATGACACTAAAGACGGTTTTCATGAGAAAACAACAAGCGTTTACGGGAACGGGCACAGCAGTTTGTTTTCTGATGTAGCAGATGCTATAAAGAATGACAGAAAGCCGTATGTTGATGCAAAAGCGGGCAAACGCGCATTAGAAGCAGTGCTTGCAATTTATAAATCCATGAGCACGGGGCTTCCCGTAGAGTTGCCTTTAGAAAGCTGTGCCGGAAAAGATTTTGAAGGAATGTTCGATTAATGTTAAGGGCTGTTGTATTTGATTTGGACCATACTCTTTTTGACCGCCACGGCACACTTCGTGCTTTAGTGCCGAGGCTTCGTGAAGAGTTTTCGGTGAATGAAAAAATGACTGACGAGGAAATAGGGGATCTCTGGTGTTATGCCGACGATAATTTCGTCTATTTCGGCTGGGAAAATATATGGGGCTATCTAAAGGAAAATAATGTTTTTATAAAAGCTCCCTCCTTTGAAGATTACCGTTCGTTTATTTATAAGCATTTTTCTAAAACTGCCGTGCCGTTTCCCGACACCATACCTATGCTTCAAAAACTAAAGGCCTTGGGGTATAAGACGGCACTTATCACAAACGGAAATCATGCCCTGCAGTACAGCAAAATAGATATGCTTTCGTTAAGAGAGCATTTTGATGAAATAATCGCAACGGGCGATTATGATATACATAAGCCCGATAAAGAAATATTTGATATCATGCGAGAAAAATTTATCTTCTCCCCCGATGAAATGGTTTATGTCGGGGATAATCCCGTAAATGACATTAAAGGCGCAAGAAATGCCGGTTGGAAAACAATATGGATGAATTCAACGGGATATTGGGACGAAAAAATAAAGCGAGCCGACAGGGAAGTAAAGACCGTCGGTGAAGTTATAGATGCAGTATTGAGTTTGGAGGAAAAATAATGGAAAAATTACTTACCCGCTGGGGCAAAAGCTTAAACCGTGAAATGCCCTTATCAGAATATCCCCGTCCGCAGATGGAGAGAAATTCTTTTATATGCCTTAACGGCATATGGGATTATGCGATATATCCGAGTGTAGCGGAATTCAAAGGCTATGAGGGAGAAATCGTTGTGCCCTTCAGCCCCGAATGTATTTTAAGCTCAGTTGAAAGAAATGTCACTCCCGATGATACTCTTTATTACAGAAAGAAATTTAATTTCAAGAAAACAAATGACAGAGTTTTACTTCATTTCGGTGCTGTTGACTATAAGTGTGAGGTCAGCGTAAACGGTACTGTTTTCGGCACTCACACGGGCGGTTATTTCCCCTTTAATGTGGATATAACAAAGGCAGTTATTGACGGTGAAAATGAAATTACTCTTAAGGTCACTGACCCCTCTGAAACCTCTTCACAGGCAAGCGGTAAGCAGACCTCTAAGAGAGGTAATATCTGGTATACTCCTCAGTCGGGTATCTGGCAGACCGTATGGATAGAGGAAGTGCCCGAAAATTATATCAAATCCGTAAAGCTTACTCCCGATATAGATAATGACCTTCTTAAGGTTCAGATAATAGCAGAGGGCTCTCTCGGTGAAGTGACATTAGTTGCAAGCGATAACGGCAAAACTCTTTGCACCGTTACCACTTCGGGCGATACCGCTGTATTGAAGCTTTCCGAATACGAGAAATGGACTCCCGAAAATCCGAAGCTCTATGACCTAAAGGTTTCGGGAGGTAAGGATGAAGTCAAGTGCTATTTCGGCATGAGAAAATTCAGCGTAGGTAAGGACGAAAAGGGCTTCTCCCGTCTTATGCTCAATAATGAGCCGTATTTCCATAACGGACTGCTTGATCAGGGCTATTGGAGTGACGGCATGTATACCGCTCCCGATGATGAAGCACTCATATACGATATTAAGACTATGAAGGACATGGGCTTTAATATGCTCAGAAAGCATATTAAAATAGAGCCTCTTCGCTGGTATTATCACTGCGACAGACTCGGTATGCTCGTCTGGCAGGATATGATAAACGGCGGTGATGTTTATAACAATGCTGCAACGACACTTCTTCCTGCTGTCGGTCTTGCAACGGGACTTAAAAAGACCTTCGGCGTTAAGGACACCAAGGTAAATTACAAGCTTTTCTCCCGTCAGGATAAAAAGGGCAGGGAAGAATATTATACAGATGCTGCGAGAATGATAGATACTCTTTATAACTCGGTTTCAATTTGCCTTTGGGTGCCCTTTAATGAAGGCTGGGGACAGTTTGACTCCGTAAAGGCAACGGAATTTTTCCGTGAAAAAGACAGCACAAGAATTATTGACCACGCTTCGGGCTGGCATGACCAGGGCGCAGGCGATCTTAACAGCTTCCATATATATTTCACTCCCTTCTTCTTCCCGAAATACGGTAAAGACGATGACAGAGTAGTGGCTCTTACGGAATTCGGCGGTTATTCAATGTCAATTGACGGCCACCGCTTTAACACCGATAAGACCTTCGGTTACAGAATTTATAAATCAAAGGCTGCTCTCGAAAAGGCACTTGAAGCTCTCTATATAAAGAGAATTCAGCCGCTCATTTATAAAAAAGGACTTTCCGCATTGGTTTATACGGAAGTCAGCGACGTTGAAGACGAAACCAACGGACTTTTAACCTACGACAGAGAAATCGTCAAGGTCGATATAGACCTCATGAAGCGTATAAATGAGAATATCAGGCTGTAAATAAAAATCAATTTGTTATGCATTAAGATTAATTCTCCCATTCATTTGTAGGGGAGGGGTTCCCCCTCCCGTAAGTGGGAGAAGACAATTGATTGTAAAAAATTTTGTATATGGGAAAGTAATTGTTTCCGTTTTTATTTTTAAGAAATATGTAATTTGTTTGAAGTTACAACTCCTCGGCTGCGGGAGGGGAGACCCCTCCCCTACGGGAAGTATGAGCCTCTGAGGAAAACGGACTTTCTTTGGAGAAATTTATGAATGAATTGCCAAAAAGAAAAGCAACGAGATTAAAGGGTTATGATTACAGCCAAGGCGGTTCTGTTTTTATTACTATATGTATTTATGGCAAAGAAAGAATTTTGTCACAAATTTTGAAAGATGAAAAGACAAATGAATGCAAATTGAGATTATCTGAATGCGGAAAAACTGTAAAAATTTTTTTGGAACAAGTGCCTGAAAAATATCCTTGTTTTTCAGTAGATAATTATATTATAATGCCGGATCACTTACATTTTATAATAACAAAAGATAATTCATCTCCAAATGATATCAGTACAAATCAAATAATCGGTTGGTTAAAGTATAACATTACCAAAGAGATTAATAAAATACGAAAAACTCCGGGGATGAAAGTTTTTCAGCGATCATACTATGACCATATAATTATAAGCGAAAAAGACTATATGAACCATTGGAATTATATATATGAAAATCCTTTTCGTTGGAATGATGATTTGTATTTAGTTTATCCGGATAATGAATAAATTAGTGTTTTTGGAGGAAGTTATGTTAACTATTGAAAGAGCACAAGAGCTGCTCGGGGGTACAACT
This sequence comes from Clostridia bacterium, assembly GCA_017513525.1. Lineage (GTDB taxonomy): Bacteria > Bacillota > Clostridia > Oscillospirales > Acutalibacteraceae > RUG806. Next base: position 31,157 of record JAFXFC010000019.1, on the reverse strand, counting down.
ACTGAAGAGCATTTGTTTTTACATGCTAAAAATGTAATGGCTGCTATGGGCGGTATGGCAAAGCACTTCGGTGAGGATGTTGCCCACTGGCAGGCGATAGGATACCTTCATGACTACGATTATGAAAAGTATCCCGACGAGCATCTTATGCACACCGAAGATCCGCTTAAAGAAGCAGGACTCGAAGAGTATGAAATAAGAGCCATTTTAGCTCACGGCTTCGGTCACTGTAATAATGTTGAACCGCTTAATAATATTGAAAAATCCCTTTATACAGTGGATGAACTGACAGGTATCATTCAGGCGGCGGCAAGAATGAGACCTATGGGCATTACCGATATGGAAATTTCGAGCTTTATGAAAAAGTTCAAGGACAAGAAATTCGCCGCAAAGTGTGACAGAGAGGTCATTAAAAAGGGCTGCGAAATGCTCGGAATGGAAGTTAAGGAAGTGGCTGAAATCTGCATAGAAGCCATGAAAGAATTCGCAGACGAGCTGGGTCTTGGAGTAAAAGAAGCTCAATAAAATAAATGGCATAAAAAAAGGCAGTCTTTTGACTGTCTTTTTTAGTTTGCTGTGTAATTTGGCTACAGAACAAATCACGGCAAAGCCGTGTATAGCATCAATTTCGAAGAAATTGTATATCATCAAAACGAAGTTTTGTATATCATCATTGCGGAAGTATTTATGCAGCCTAAAGGCTGATGAGATACAACGATAGCAACGCTATCGTTGATGATATACACGCTAACGCGTGATGATATGCCATCGCTTCCGCAATGGATAAAAAATCGACAGGTCGAAACCTGTCGATTTTTGGCCCGCTCGAAGGGATTCGAACCCCCGATCTTCAGAATCGGAATCTGCTGCGTTATCCAGCTGCGCCACGAGCGGATGTTTATATATTACTATAACCATATATTATAAGTCAACTGATAAATTTATTCGTGTAAGATGAAAATTCTTCTTTAAATAGTCGTTTTTCTGTGGTAACATAGCGAGAAAGGAGTGAGAGTATGTCTGAAATACTTGAAATTATTATGATAGTAAGCTTTGGCGCTTCGTGGCCCTTGAATGTTATTAAGTCTTATAAGGCGAGAACGGCAAAGGGTAAGAGCCTGCCGTTTCTGCTTCTTATCTTCTTCGGCTATATTGCAGGTATCGCTTCAAAATTCTTGAATGAAGCATATATGGCGTCATTCGGTGAAAAATGGTATGTGCTGTTTTTCTATTTCCTCAATCTCATTATGGTGGGAATAGATTTATGCTTATATGTCAGAAACGTAAATCTTGATAAGAAAAGGGATAATTGATTGGTTTTTGGCTTAGCTGCAAAAAATAAAGTGCCGATTTCGGAAATTTTCTTTGAGTACAGAAAGAATCCGGAATCGGTTGTTTTGTTTTGGAACAAATTGAAACTAAACGGGGGATTTGTAAAAAGGCTACAGAAAATTTATTGAATTTTAGGGGCATAGTTAAAATTCTTGACACACATGTTAAATGTGGATATAATAATAGTGAGATTATCTTGCTTGGTGAAAATGTTATGATAATAAAATATTCAAAAGATTCTTTGAAATTCTTGGCAAGGCTTGATAAAAGGTCAGTAGCAAGAATACGAGAAGCAATTAATGGATTGACTTTATCCCCACCCGTCGGTGATATAAAGCTCATGCAAGGATATACTGATAACAGAAAGCGTTTGCGTGTCGGGTCGTGGCGTGTTATATACCGATATGGTTTTGATAACGAAATAGAAGTGCTTTTTATCATAGATATCGGAAACCGTGGCGATGTATATAAATAGAGGAGGGTTGTTTTATGTCTGATGTTGCAATGGATGCTGCAAGACTTTTAGATGTTTTGCCTGAGAGTGATAAAGCTTTTGCTTATGAATTTATAAAAAAACTTGTCCTTGCGTGGGATCCTGACTTTACAAAGGTTACACCACAGGAGGCTGCGCATATTGAAAAGGCAGAAAACAGCGGTTTTGTTGATGACAAGGATATTGATTGGGATAACCTGTCCGGAATTTTATCGTAATATGAATTTATAAGCATCCGTCAGCTTCGGTTGACGGATATTTTTTTGTTTTACAGAAAAAATTTTTCTGAATGTGTTTTGTTTAATTTAACAGACAGTGTCTGATATTTTTCGTATATGAAATAAAGTAGTTAATCGGGGGATTTGTAAAAAGGCTACAGAAAATTTATTGATTTTTGTTAGATTTAATATTGCAATATGGTGCAATTTAATGTTAAAATTATTATAACTATAATTGTCTTTTATAGAAATTCTTTTTTCAAAAGGAGAAATGAGAATATGCAGATCGGAAAAAAATCGTTGAGCTTACTTTTAGTTTTAGTAATGCTTTTTACAACACTGGTATTCTTTAACCCGATAGAGGTTGATGCTATCTCTACAAGTGAATATAATCAAACGAAATACTATTCTTATCCCAAAGGCACAAAATTTATTTCTGATATTAAGATAACCCAGGCTACTAGTGATACCGGAGCTTCAGCAACAAAGCAAAAGCGAAAGGATGCTGTCAACAGTGCCGTATCTCAGTTATCCGGATATACTATATTGGGTGCTCATGATATCGGCAGTGATGCTAACCAGCAAATGACCGGAAACTTATCTCAGAGAACAGATGATGTTAAAGAATGGGGTACATTTACATTCCTCGGATATAAGACTTCTGAAAATATAGAAGATGCATATGCTACATATATACGCTCATTCCATAAAGGTGAGAATAGTTTTTCTCAAGAACAAACATCAGGCGGTTATACTTTTTCCCAGATTTCCGCCACTGATTTAAATAAGGGTATTGGTGGAGATTATATCAGATTGTATAAATCTGCTGATCCTGCCCTTGGTTTACCCATAACGGCACTTGATATATATAATAATTCAAGTAACGGTTCATCAGATAATGCCTCAACGGGAAACTATAAGACTGTCGATAAAGATGAAAACGGTACTGTTTCTGAAAATGCAGAGCTTAATGAAGGCGCACAGGAAGGAACAGACAACTGTGATAATCCTTATAAAAACACTACATATATTCACCTTTATTTCGGTAATTATAGTGTGTATACAGATGTTTCAACTGAAATTGCAGCACTCAAGGCACAGATTGACAGATATAAAAGTATAGGTCTTTCATATTATCAAAATGCTATCCCCGAGCTTTATAATACAGCTGTTAGCAAGAATACTGTTGCAAGCAATATTTTAACGGCATTCAGCAATAAATATAAAGCTGCAGCCTATTCATCTGAAGAAATTAAGACTGCAACCAGTGAATTAAAAAATGCTATAGATGCTCTTTACAGAGTAGTAGATTATTCTGCACTTACTGCAAAACGCGCAGAAGCAAAGGCTTATGTAGACAATGCGGCTGCTTATACTTCAACAACCGCTAATGCACTTGTAAATGCTTACAATAATTCTGCTATGACAGAAAAGAAGTTTAACCTTGGTTCTTACGCTTCTGAGGCTGCTTGTATAAATGCAGCTAATGCGGAACAGACCGCTATAAATAATCATGTAGCAACAATTGAAGCAGCTCTTAATGCTTTAATAGCCTCTATTACTCTTGATGCTACAACAAACGGTGGCTCAACCACTACACCAACTGTTGAAATTGCAGTAGGAAAGGCACAAACTGTAACATTCCCCGGTGCATCATATTCAGCTACAAAAACAGGTTGGGATTTTCTTGGTTGGAATACAGATGCATCAGCTACAACAGGTGTAAAAGGCGATATTACGATTAGTGTCGGTACTACTGTTTATGCAATTTTTACTCCAAAAGAGTATACTATCACATGGCTTGATGATAATGGTAATGAAATTGGTAAAACGATAGAAAAATACGGTACCATACCCACATATGTCGGTGAAACACCTACAAAACAGGGAGATGCTCAGTATTCATATACATTCAGCGGTTGGTATCCGCCATTATCGACTGTTAACGGTGATGCAACATATAAAGCACAATTTACTCCCAGTATAAATAACTATACCGTAAAATGGGTAAACGAAGACGGAACGGTGCTTGAAACTGATACTGTTGCATTTGGTACCGTGCCCGTTTATAACGGTGGGACACCTACTAAGGCAGGAAACGCACAGTATTCATATATTTTCAGCGGTTGGGGTAATGTTGTAGCGGTTACAGGTGATGCAACATACACGGCTCAATATGCCGAGTCAACAAATTCTTATACCGTAACATGGAAAAATGAAGACGGAACAGTTCTTAAAACTGATACTGTTCCTTATGGCACAGTCCCCTCTTATACAGGTGCAACACCCGTGAAGGCCAAGGACGCACAGTTTACTTACACTCATTCCGGCTGGACTCCCGAAGTAGTAGCTGTTACAGGCGATGCAACTTATACTGCAACCTACAGCACTGAAACCAATACTTATACCGTAACATGGAAAAATGAGGACGGAACAGTTCTTGAAACTGATACAGAAGTTCCTTACGGTACAACTCCCGTTTATAACGGTAAGACACCCCAGAAGGCCGCTACTGCTCAGTATACTTACACACATTCCGGCTGGACACCCGAAATTACAGCTGTAAAAGGTGATGTTACATATACTGCAACATTCAGCTCTACAGTTAATGAGTACACCATTACATGGGTAGACGGTGACGGTAAAGTTCTTGTAACTGAAAAGGTAGCATACGGTGAAACACCCGTTTATGAAGGCGCAACACCCACTAAAACAGCTACCGCACAGTATACTTATACATTTAATAATTCATGGTCACCTGTACTCACAACTGTCACAAAGGATGCAACATATACTGCACAGTTCAGCTCTACAGTTAATGAGTATACCATTACATGGGTAGACGGAAACGGAAACAAGCTTTACGATGTAAAACTCCCATACAATGCAATGCCCGCTTATAATGGTACGGTACCTACTAAGGCTCAGGATGAGCAGTATACTTATACATGGGATCGTACCTGGTCACCCGCACTCACAAATGTAACAAAAGATGCAACATATACAGCACAGTTTAATAAGACTCTGAGAAGTTACACCGTAACATGGGAAAACTATGACGGAACATTGCTCGGTACTGATACTGTAGCATACGGCACAGTACCCACTTATACAGGCGAGACACCCGAGAAGAGTGCTGATACTGAAAAAACTTATACATTCGCAGGTTGGACTACCGAAGTAGTAGCCGTTACAGGTAATGTAACATATACTGCAAAGTATGACAGTGCTCCGAGAAAGTACACCATAACATGGGCAAATTATGACGGAACAACGCTTTACAGTGAAGATGTAGCATACGGCACAGTACCCTCTTATACAGGTGCAACACCCGAGAAGGATGCTGATGCACAGTATACTTATACACATTCAGGCTGGACCCCCGAAGTTGTAGCGGTTACAGGCGAAGCTACATATACAGCTACATTTGAAGGCACTCTTAATAAGTATACTGTTACATATCAATTTGCAGACAATCATGTAGTAACATATACATATGAATACGGCAAAGCTCTTTCAGAAATCGCAACTCCCGCAAATACTGCTGCACGGCATGATGAAAATCAGCATTATTCATATTCATGGCCTGCAAAAGAAGGTACTGTTAAAGGCGATATAACATATGTTGAAATTGTAAAAGAAACCGCGCATAGCTTTGGCGAAGGCGTACTTACAAGACCTGTATTTACAGACGGCGTATGGTCAGACGGTTACTATACATATACCTGTAATGTTGACGGTGATACTCACGAAAAGGTAGAATATGTAAAGAGAGCCGATTATACAGAGTATACCGAAGCTCTTAATAAGCTTGAAGAGCTTCTTGAAGAGGATCTTGATGCTGAAGATAAAGCTATAATCAATAGTGTTATTGCAGCAAATACAGTGGACAATAATCTTATTGAATCAGAACAAGATACTATTGATACAGCTACCGAAAAGCTTAAAGTGACTTTCGATAAAGTGAGTGAACACTTAATAAAGTTTACTGTAACATTTATTGTTAACGGTGTAACGGTTAAGGCAGAAACTGTTGTTAACGGCAAGAGTGCTACTGCTCCTGCAGATCCTGCCAAGTATTTTGATACTGTGAATCACTATACATTCGTAAAGTGGGATAAGACATTTACAAATGTTATAGAAAACATTACAGTAACAGCTGAATTCGCAAGTGAAGCACATAACTTCACAACTCATACTGATAAGGATGACGAATATCACACTGACGAGTGCGAATGCGGATACACCAAGGATGCAGAGCACAGCTTTGATGACGGTGTAGTTACAACAAAACCCACTTGTAAGCATACGGGTATAAAGACATTTACCTGCTCTGTCTGCGAAGGTACAAAGACAGAAACAGTTGATATTGACCCTGAGGCTCACAAGGAAGAAGCAGAATATATTCAGACTGTAGCTCCTACTTGTAGTGCAGTCGGTGAAGAAAAGCTTTACTGTGAATACTGCGATGCAGTTCTTGATACAAGAGAAGTTGCAATTGATAAAGATGCACATAACTGGGAAACTGAGTACACGGTAGACGAAAAGGCTTCCTGCGAAAAGGCAGGTTCTAAGAGCTATCACTGTGAATACTGCGATACTATCAATACAGCGTCAGTAGTAGAAATTCCTAAGAGAGAACATGACCTCAGAGATACTACAGTAGCACAGGCTGCAACCTGTATTGCAACGGGTATTATGAATCAGGAATGTGTGCTTGAAGAAACCGCAGAATATGAAGCTTGCACACATACAGCAACCAGAGAAATTGAAATAGATTCCTCTAATCATGCAGGCGAGCATAACACAATAAAGGGTGACAAGGCCGCAACCTGTACCGCAACCGGTTACACAGGTGACACTTATTGGTCTTGCTGTGATAAGCTTTTTGAAAGCGGTAAAGTAATTCCCGTAGATAAGGATGCACATACAGGTACTCCCACTAATGTTGTAGGTAGGGTTGAAGCAACCTGTACTGCAACCGGTTACACAGGTGACATTTATTATACCTGCTGTAGTGCTCTTTATGAAATGGGTGAAGTTATCGAAAAGACAGCTCACACTGAGGGCAAAGTGAAAATTGAAAATAAGGTTCCCGCTACAGCTACCGAAGACGGCTCTTATGAAGAGGTTGTTTACTGTAGCGTTTGCCGTCATGAAATTTCAAGAGTAAAGAAGACTTATTCCGTACAGGATATTCTTCCCGGACTTCCCGAAAACGGCAAGGTAGTAATTGATATTGACGAAAACGGAAATTCAACTGAAAGCCTTGATGTAATTCTCGGCAAAAATGCAGAGTATGAGTCTTCAAATGACAAAATTATTGTAGACGAAGACGGTAATATTACTGCAACTGAAGACGGCGAAGCTGTTATTACTGTTACAACACCTGACGGTGAAGAAATCGACATTACGGTAAATGTGCGTACTCTTAAGACCATTACCTTTGTTATGAAGGATGGCACCGTTACCGTTAAGGCTTATAACGGCGACAGACTTACAAGTGCACAGGTTCCCACTGTCAATGACTTTATTACAGAAGAATTCAAATATGTATTCAAGGCATGGAGTCCTGCAATTGCTACAGTAGCAGGCGATGCAACCTATACTGCAATTTATACCGAGCCTTGTGACTATGACGAGTTTGACAGCTTAAGCATTATTTTTGATGATCTTTTAAACGGCGGTCTTGTTGATAACGCAGTGCTTGAAAGCAATAAGGATATTATTGACGAGCTTCTTAAAGATATAGCAGCAATAAACGCGCTGAGAAGCACCCGTGACAAGTCCGAGCAGGCAATAATTGATAATGTTGTTGAGAAATTGGATGAACTCATTCTCCGTATTTATCCCGATGCCGGTTCATCTCTTGAAATATACGGCTCTGCAACATATTATGTCGGTACTGTTATCGACCTCAAGGTAATGAAGATGCCTCTCGGTACAGTAGTATCCGATGTAGAGTGGTCCTCCTCTGATGAAGATGTCGTATTCTTCGCTGACGGTAAGCTTTACGCATTCGGTACAGGTACAGCTACTCTTACTGCAACAAAGGGTCTTATTACAGCAAAAAAGACTATCACAGTTGTTGCAGGCGGTAATTCAAGATCCATTAACTTTACAGCTGTTGACTTAACTGTAAAATTCCTTATTGAAGGTTATAAGGAGCTTTACGATTCAACACTTCTTTATTGGTCTGACGATACCGAGCTTCGTTTCAGAATTGATGCTTATATGAATCCTCTTTTCAGAGATTATAAGGTTTACTTCAACGATAAGGAAGTTGCAATGAACGGAGACAGCTATTATGTAATTCCTGCCGGAAGCGGTGATATAAGAGTCATTGTTGCAGGCGAGTTTTATGAAGATGAGGGTGAAGAAGATAATGAGCCCGTAACAAAGTGGTCCTTATGGGATATGATTATGGACTTCTTCAGAAAGATAGGCGAATTCTTCAGAAACCTCTTTAATTAATAAAAAATAGTCCAAGTGTCTTGGGACACTTGGACTGTTTTTTGTTAGTGATATTCACACCTGCGGTGTGAGTGATATTGTGCTTCGCACAGCGATATTCGCCACCGGCGAGCGATATATTTGCCTTCGGCAAATGTTTCGGAAGGCTTACGCCTTATTCCGCTTACGCTCTAATATAATGCCGACCGCAGGTCCCAACGCTTTTGCAAAGCAAAAATATCGCTGCCCGTAGGGCAATATCGATTTTGTGTAAACAAAAATATCGCTCTTTGCGCAGCAAAGAATATCGCAACATAATTTGTCCTTGACAAATTATGTTTTATATATTTACTTTTATTAGTGGCTGTTATATAATAACTCTGTATATTCTTAAATAAAGGATGAAGAAAATGACAGATAATGAAAGACTTGCCGAGCTGTTGTTCGGGCATATTACTAAGACCCCCAAAGATTATGAAGAGATGTATCCTTTAAGGGGACTTTCCGAGGGTGCTAAGGTTACCCGTTTTGCTCCCAGCCCCACGGGATATATGCATATAGGAAATATGTTTTCCTGTCTTATTGACAGACTTGCTTGTGCTACCGAGGACAGTGTTTTTTATCTTCGTATTGAAGACACCGATAAAAAGAGAGAGGTTCACGATGCTATTGACAAGATAATTGAGGGCCTTGCCGCTTTCGGAATTTCTCCCACCGAGGGTATCACCGGTAAAGAAACCGAAAAGGGTGCATACGGCCCTTATAAGCAGAGCCTTCGTAAGGATATTTACCAGTGCTTTGCAAAGGACCTTGTATTAAAGGGCTTTGCCTATCCTTGTTTTTGCACGGAAGACGAGCTTTCCTCTCTTCGTGAAAATCAGGAAAAAGAGGGTGCAAATCCCGGCTATTACGGAAAATATGCCACCTGCCGAGCACTTTCTATTGAAGAGCAGGAAGAAAAGATAAAAGCGGGTATTCCCTATACCGTAAGACTTCGTTCTGACGGAGACGAAAACCGCAAAATAATAGTTGAAGACCAGATTAAGGGTAAAATAGAAATGCCCGAAAATATACAGGATCTTGTTCTTCTTAAAACTGACGGTATTCCCACATACCATTTTGCACATGCAGTTGACGATCATCTTATGAGAACCACTCATGTTGTAAGAGGCGATGAATGGATATCCTCACTTCCTTTGCACATACAGCTGTTTAAGCTTTTAGGCTACAAGCCTCCGAAGTTTGCTCACATTTCACCCATTATGAAGCTTGACGAGGGCAACAAGAGAAAGCTCAGCAAGAGAAAAGACCCCGAGGCAAGTGTGAGCTTCTATGTTGAGCAGGGCTTCCCCGCAGACGGCGTTATTGAGTATCTTATGACACTCGCTAACTCCAACTTTGAGGACTGGAGAAAGGCTAACCCCACAGCCGATAAATATTCTTTCCCCTTCTCTTTCAAGAAAATGAGCTCCTCAGGCGCACTTTTTGATATATTAAAGCTCAATGACATCTGTAAGAATGTTATCTCTCTTATGAGTGCCGAAAAAGTTTACGAAAATACCGTAAACTGGGCTAAGGACTTTGACACGGAGCTTTATGAGCTTTTCATAGCTTCTCCCGATTATGCGAAGGCAATTTTAACTATTGACAGAGATGTTCCCAAGCCCCGTAAGGATATCGTAAACTGGTCTGATGTAAAGGGATATGTTTCATATTTCTATGACAGCCTTTATAAAAATGATGCCACTCTCCCCGAGAATATAAATCCGGAAGATGCAAAGGCTATAATTGAAGCATATAAAGCCGTTTTCGATGAAAATGACGACAAGGACACTTGGTTTACTAAAATTAAAGACCTTTGCGAGCCCTTGGGCTTTACACCCAATGTAAAGGAATTCAAGAAAAATCCCGAAGCCTTTAAGGGTCATGTAGGCGATGTATCAACCGTTATCCGTGTAGCCGTCACAGGCAGAACAAACACACCTGATTTGCATGCAATCCTTGCGGCTCTCGGTAAGGAAAGAGTGTTTAAGCGACTTGACAGCTTTAAGAATAAGATATAATTATAAGTGAAACGGATTGCAAATTCGGAATTAAGAATTAGGAATTAAGAATTAAGGAAGACACTTCGTGTCTTGTTCCGCTTCGCTCTATTCAAAATGCCGACCGCAGGTCCCGAAATTCCGAATTCCGAATTCCGAATTCCGAATTCCGAATTTTTAACGGCTTCGCCGAAAAATTATGCTTTATTTGGAGGATTTTATTTATGTGTGACAACACCTCTGCTCTTACGGGCAATTTTATACATGATTTTATTGATGAAGACTTAAAGGCGGGAGTAAATTCCCGTGTTCAGACCCGTTTCCCCCCTGAACCCAACGGTTATCTTCATATAGGCCATGCAAAGGCTATCTGCATTGACTTTGCTACTGCCGAGAAATACGGCGGTATATGTAATCTTCGTCTTGACGATACGAACCCCTCAAAGGAAGAGGTTGAGTATGTTGAATCCATTAAAGAGGATATCGAGTGGCTGGGCTTTAAGTGGGCTAATGTCTACTATGCTTCAGAATATTTCGATTTCCTTTATGAGTGTGCAATAAAGCTCATTAAAGACGGCAAGGCATATGTTGACGATCTTACCGCTGAAGAAATGAGAGAATACAGAGGCACTCTCACAGAACCCGGTAAGAACAGCCCCTACAGAGACAGAAGCGTTGAAGAAAATCTCAGACTCTTTACCGAAATGACTGAAGGAAAGTATGCCGACGGTGAAAAGGTACTTCGTGCAAAGATTGATATGGCTTCTCCCAATATGAATATGCGTGATCCCGTAATGTATCGAATCATGCACATTTCACATCATCACACAGGTGATAAGTGGTGCGTATATCCCATGTACGATTTTGCACATCCTCTTTCAGATGCAAGAGAAAAGGTAACTTATTCTCTTTGCTCCCTCGAATTTGAGAACCACAGACCCCTTTACGATTGGTTCATTAATGCTATCGGTTTCGAAGAACCCCCCAGACAAATTGAATTTGCCCGTCTTAACATCAACTACTGCATTACGAGCAAGAGAAAGAATATCCGTCTTGTAAAAGAAAACATGGTAAGAGGCTGGGACGACCCGAGAATGGCTACCATCCGCGGTATGAGAAGAAGAGGTTATCCCCCCAAGGCACTTCGTAATTTCATCGAAAAGGTTGGCGTTTCAAAGGCTTATAGTGTAGTTGATTACGGACTTCTTGAAAGCTGTGTAAGAGATGAGCTCAATGCCAACGCTCCCAGAGCCATGGCAGTTTTAGAGCCTCTTCGTGTGATAATTGATAATTACCCCGAGGGACAGACAGAAACACTTCTTATTGACCGTCACCCCGACCACCCCGAAATGGGTAAATCCGAGGTTACCTTCGGTAAAGAGATATTCATTGAAAAGAACGACTTCATGATAGAGCCTCCCAAGAAGTATTTCAGAATGTTCCCCGGAAATGAAGTAAGACTTAAGGGTGCATATTTCCTTACCTGTACTTCTTATGAAACTGATGAAAACGGGGAAGTCACCTGTATTCACTGCACCTATGACCCGGAAACCAAGGGCGGCGACTCACCCGACGGCAGAAAGGTAAAGGGCACAATTCACTGGGCAGGACCCGACTCTCTCAAGGCAGAAGTAAGACTTTATGACAGACTTTTTGATGCCGAGGATCCCGCATCTATCCCCGATGAGGAATTTGAGGCTGCTATCAATAAGGATTCACTTATTATCTTAAACGATTGCCTTGTTGAGCCTTCTCTCAAGAATGCGAAGGCAGGGGAGTCCTTCCAGTTTGTCCGTGACGGCTATTTTGCCGTTGACCCCGATTCCACCGATGAAAAGCTTGTGTTCAACAGAACCGTACAGCTTAATTCTTCGTATAAGAAATAAGTTTTATTAATTGAAGTGTGCTTCGCACTTAAGAAAACCCCCGGCGAGGGTTTTCTTAACAACTTTCCTGCGCTTTAAAAGCATTGAGTGTTTCGCTGTCTGCGGACAGCGACAAGAGGCTCTGCCTCTTGACACCGTGACCTTTCGAGAAAGGTCAATCAAAGCTTTAATCCGGCACTCCCGTGCCGAGTAGCATTTCCCAACTTTTTTGTTAAGAACCCAAAAACAAGGAGATATTAATATGAGAACCGTTCACAGAATAGTTACACCAATTTTCTCACTGCTCATTTTTCCTGCTGTTATCTTTTTACCCCTTTTCAGAATGGTAATTTCATCGGGCTTTTCAGCAGACACAAAAACAAATGTCCTTAATAATTTCGGACTCAGTGAGTTTATCAGTCTTTTTGATATTATGAACCTCAGAAATAACGAGTCCAACGATTTAGTGAAGAGTCTTTTTGACATAGTAGCAAATTCCAAGCTCAAGGAAAATATCACTTCTTTATCCTCTCTTCCCTGGGGTATAGTCTTTCTTGTATTTTTTGTTTTTGTAATAATTATTGCTCTGGCACTTCTTATAGTTTCAGCTGCAACAAAGAAGCCTTCTGTCAGTGTATTTTTAAGTATCGGCGGAATTATCAGCGCTCTTATTATGAACGCTTCATTTAACGCTTTTGCCGCCCCCTTTTTAAGCGGTGAATTCAGCCTGAATTCAATTCTCGGAAACACAAATCAGCTTCTTTCCGTAATCTTCGGAGGACTCGCTTCCGTTGAATACATGAAGCTCGGTATCGCTTACACTGCAATTCTTCTTATATTTATTGTCACACTTATTCTCAGTATTTCGGCACTTGTAGAACAAAAGAACGAGGACTGATTTTATGAACGCACTTTATAAGGTATTCGGAAAATTCTGGGACGGCGTGAAAGTAAATGATGATAAGCTTCACGCTACTCAGGTGCTGCCCAAGGGAATTAAAGAAGTAAATAATATCCCTTATACGGAGTCGGGCAGTGAATATCATCTCTTTGATGTGTATTATCCCGAAAATGCAAAGGAAAAGCTTCCCGTGATAATAGATATTCACGGCGGCGGCTGGATGTATGCTACAAAGGATCTTAATAAGATATACTGTCAGTATTTAGCCGCACGCGGTTTCATTGTTTTTAATTTAAGCTACCGCCTTGTGCCTGAGGTCATGGTACCCGTTCAGCTTCAGGATATATCAAGAGCTCTTAAAAAAATCAACGAAATGATGGACTCCTTCCCCTGTGACAGAGAAAAAATCATGCTCACGGGAGATTCTGCAGGCGGTCAGTTAGCGGCTTTTACAGCTGCAATATCAAATTCTAAAAAGCTTCGGGAGCATTTTGATACTACAGATCACGGACTTCATTTTTCCTGTCTTACTCTTACTTCTCCCGTTGCCTTTATGAATAGCTCTTTCCCCATGGGCCTTTACTGCAGAATGATGTGGGGCGAAAAGGGAAGTAAAAGAAGCACAAGAAGATATATGAATATTGACGAGCTGCTTTTTGAAAGTGAAAGCTTTCCGCCCTCTCTTTTAGTTACAAGCTCAGGCGATACTTTAGGACTTTCTCAGACAAAGCTTCTTTTTAAGGTAATGCTTGAAAGCTCCATAGAAGCAAAGCTTCTTAATTTCCCGAAATTTGAGGGCAAAAATCTTCCCCATGTTTTCGGTGTTTTAGAGCCTTATAGTAAGGCGGGCGCTATATACATAGATAAAATGTGTGAATTCTTTAGTGGACATATGTGAGGTAGACTATGAACGAAATTATTAAAGATCTCGGTTTTCATCATATCGCTTTAAGATGTGCTGATATAGAAAAGAGCCTTACAATGTATAAGGCTCTCGGAATGAAAGAAATTGTCCGCTGGGGCGAGGGCGAAAAGCTTATAGTAATGCTCGACATCGGGGACGGCTCAAGAATAGAGCTTTTTGCTGACGGCGGCGACCACTACAGTGAAAACGGAAAATGGCAGCATTTTGCAATGAGCTGCTTCGATGTTGAATCAGCTTATGAAGCAGCTTTGAAGGCAGGCTTCAAGGAGCGTACTCCTCCCAAAACCGTAGCACTTGAGTCTTCTCCCGAAAAGATGAGCATACAAGTGGCTTTCGTTTTAGGCCCCGATAATGAACAGGTGGAGTTTTTCAGACAAGCGTAAGAAAATTCGGAATTCGGAATTCGGAATTCGGAATTTCGGGACCTGCGGTCGGCATTTTAAAAAGAAATAGCCAGCGTTAGAACCTTGTTACTCCCTATGGTCGTAAAAAAGCGCAAGCGGAACAAGACACGAAGTGTCTTCCTTAATTCCTAATTCGGAATTCGGAGAATTCTGACCATAAGTGAATAATCAGAAAAAGACTGCAAGCTTACTTTTTTTTGTAAGCCTGCAGTCTGATTTTTTTTGATAGTTTTTGGGGTATAACCGCAAAATTTTGTAAAAATTAATAGTTTTACGGTTATAATCGCAAAACTGTTGACTTGGGCTGATTTTTTGGATATACTGATATTAGCACGGAGGTGTAGATATGATAATCAGAGAAAACTATGTGAATAAAATAATGGCTTTTGCTGATACTCCTTTTGTCAAGGTTATTACAGGTGTGCGCCGCAGCGGAAAATCCACAATTATGCAGATGCTGATGGACGAGCTTCGTAAAAGAGGAGTTCCAAATGACAGGATTGTCAGTTTCCGCTTCGATTCTATGGAATATGAAGATATGACATCCAAACAGATGTATGATATGCTGAAATCCAAACTTTCCGCAGAAGACAGAACTTACTTGTTTCTTGATGAAGTACAGGAAATTAATTCATGGGAAAAAGCTGTCAATTCAATTAACACGGATTTTAATGTAGATATTTATGTGACAGGTTCAAATTCACGGATGATGTCCTCTGAAATTGCGACATATCTTACAGGACGATATGTTTCATTTCGTGTGTTTACTCTTTCTTTCAAAGAATATCTTACCTTTAAGAAGCAATATGCTGATGTAAGTGAGCCTCATAAAGAGCTTGTAAATTATATTAAGTACGGCGGCTTTCCTGCTATACATCTTCAGGAGTATTCTCTTGACAATGCTTATACAATTGTTCGGGATATTTACAATTCTACCATTTTTTCCGATATCGTAAGACGCAGTCAGATTCGTAAGGTGGATCAATTGGAGAGGGTAGTAAAATTTGTTTTTGATAATGTCGGAAAAACCTTTTCTGCAAAGTCTATAACAGATTATCTTAAATCCGAACACAGAACGATAGATAATGAAACGGTATACAGTTATCTTGAAAAATTAGAAAGTGCCTATATTCTTCACCGTTGTTCAAGATATGATATGCAAGGAAAAGAGCTGCTGAAAACTCAGGAGAAGTTTTATCTTGCTGACAGTGCTTTCAAATACAGTGTCTTGGGCTACAACGACAGTTCTGTTGCAGCCATGCTTGAAAATGTAGTTTATCTTGAATTACTTCGCAGAGGATATGAGGTATGTATCGGAAAAACTCACGGAGGAGAAATAGATTTTATTGCAACAAAGCAAAATAATAAGCTGTATATACAGATAACAAGAGAAATATCCTCAGAAAAAACAGAAAGACGGGAGTATGACCGTCTTCTGGAAATAAATGATAATTACCCAAAGTATCTGCTTCGTACCGACGAATTTGCAGGCGGCAATTTCTTGGGTGTAAAAACCATGCACATTGCAGATTTTTTATTATCTGAAGAATATTGATATGATAATTAGGAATTCGGAATTAAGAATTAGGAATTAAGGAAGACACTTCGTGTCTTGTTCCGCTTCGCTCTAATTATATAATGCCGACCGCAGGTCCCGAAATTCCGAATTCATAATTCCGAATTCCGAATTTTTAACAGTTCACAGATAAATTATGATTTGGTAAGAATTCCGCCTTGGGTGTTTACTTTTATTTGCTGTTCGGTTTCTTCTTTTGTGAAGGTTATTGTCCATATGCCTTCTTTATGGTCAAATTCCGAAACCTTTCTTTCATATTCTCCCTCTGCCTCTTTTGAAGCGATAGCTACGGCTTCTTCACGGAAAATAATTCCCTCTGCTATTTTTATTGTATTTAAGATTTCCATTGCTTCATCGCCGTATTCATTCCACCATGTACCGTCTGTGTTATTATATATTACATAATAGCCCGGTGTGTCATTGAATACGATATAATCCCATGAGGGGTTGGAGTCGTATATTCCCATTGAGGCTTTATAATTTCCGAGGGTTATATCCTTTATTGAAAGTCCCGTTCCGCATACGCCGAAAAGGCTTGTAAACTCTATACATATGTTTTTATCGGGAACTTCTTCATTAAAAATACTTATTCCGTAAGTATTATTTTCTACATTTTCATCGCTTGTATAGTCCCAGCCCTCGGGAAGCATAAGGGAGAAATTGGCGTAGTCTTTTTCCATTTTTATTTCTTCCCACTTTTTCGAGGCATCCTTGCCGTCAAGGATTATTCTGATATCCTTTTCTCCTAAGTCCTCTTTGGAAAGGGAAGTGATTATATAGTGATATGCCATATCACAGGTGCCGACCTCGGGCACAACCCTGTTGATATAAACGGACAGCTCATTTTCACCGCTTGAAACTACCTTTTCTACCTTGTGGGAAATACTTCCGCTTCCCTCTTCAAGGAAAGTGAAAATAAGAGCTTTTTCTTTGAAAAATTCTTCATTGAAGCTATTTACTGCTTTAATAAAATCCTCGTTTGTTCCGTAGTGTTTTTTTCTGTCTTCAGTGAAATTATTAAGCTCTTCGAGTGTTTTTATAACGGTTACGATGGGCATGTCAGGTATATCCTCTATAGGTAAGCCTGTTCTGATATACTGTGCCGAGAATTTGAAGCTTTGTTCTTCGTTTTCGGCTTCTTTTTTTGTCCAGCCAAGTGTACTGAGTGAAGAGATAACCTCTTGGGAAATGTCGCTTTCAGAGCCGTTTCCGATTTTTGTGTGAAATAATACCTTCGTCACGGCAGGGTAGCTTTCTGCAACACCTGAGTGTACCACTAAAAGCTTGTCGCCTGTTTCGTAAGCTTGAAGCTTTTCTACGTTTTCGCTTGACAGCCTTATAGGTGTATTTTCTCTTACTAAAAAGACGGTTGAGTTGCTGCTTATAAGTGCATGTCCCGTGCTGATGCCGATATCTTCAAAATACATTATCGTTATGCCGCCTAAAAGTCCCACTATAAAAACAGCTAAAATAACACTGACACTTATTATAATTTTCTTTTTCATAACATGACCTCCGCTTCTAAAAAGTCCTTCATATATATAGACGCAAAAAACACCCCAAATGTTGCACTCATTTTCTGTTTTATATAATAATTTCCCCCGATTCGGAAGAAATGTTCAGATTTTGCGGCAGAGCGCCTTTTCGGAGAAAAGGTTGCTTTGGTGTGAAATGTGGGCATTTATCCCGAATCAGAAGGCAGCACCCTGACGGTTGAGGTAAAACTAACTGTGTTATGTCTGCACAAAGCAGTGGGGTGCACGGTAAAGGGCGCAGAAATTGCCGTATTTGTTGTTTTCGGCTCCGAAAGCTGTACATTGGTACTGCAAGGAGACGAAAACAAAGCACCTTTTGCTTTTTGCGTGGATAAAAACTAAGGGTATCTGCCATTTTTTTCTGTGGCAGATACCCTTATTAATATATCCGTGCGTCAAAGACGGTAATTTGTGCGTGCTTTACTTGTAGAGCGGGCCGTATGCAGCACATGCTCTGTAGTCTGCACCTTCGAGGTCCTTAGTTCCGAATGCGTTCCAGCAAGCGGGACGGAAAATTTTCTCTTCGGGAACATTGTGAAGACCTACGGGGATACGAAGCATTGAGCAAAGAGTGATAAGGTCAGCACCGATATGTCCGTAGGAGATAGCACCGTGGTTAGCACCCCAAGCGTTCATGAGATCATAAGCTGACTTGAAGGGGCCTTCGCCTGTGCAAATGGGAGCAAACCATGTGCAGGGCCATGTGTAGTCTGTTCTCTTCCAGAGTGTGTCGGAAACTTCATCGGGAAGATTTACTGTATAGCCTTCTGCAATCTGAATAGTGGGGCCAAGACCCTTTACGAGGTTAATTCTTATCATTGTGCAGGGCATTTCAGCACGGGTGAGGAAGCGGGATGAATATCCGCCGCCTCTGAAATATCCGTTATCTGCAGGAGGCCATTCTGTAGCTGCGAGCATCTTTTCGATGTCTTCCTCTGTTACATCATACCAGGGCTTCATAACGGGATTGCCGTTTTCGTCCTTAACTTCACCGCAAGCATCAAGACAGCAAGCACCTGAGTTAATAAGGTGGATAAATCCGCCTGCTTCCTTTGCCTTGCCTTCGATGTCGTAGCCTGTAACACGCTTAACAGCAGAGTCACTCCAGAATGTACGCACATCAGCGAACATCTGAGCACGGTTTGTAAGTAACTTCATAAAGAGCATTGAAATGGAGTTGAGAACGTCATTTTCTGTAGCAAGGATATAGGGTTCTCTTGCGCCGTTCCAGTCAAATGAGGTATTGCAAAGAGCCTCACCGAAGTCACAGTTGGGATAGAAGTCTGTCCACTGTCTCTGACCCTGGAAGCCTGCAGCAATAGCATTGTGGCCAACCATTTCTTCTTCGCAGCCCTTAGGAAGATTGGGGTTGCCGTTCATGAGGTCCTTAATAATAACCATCATCTTAACAACGAATTCCCAGTCTGCATCCTTCTGTTCACGGGACTTTCTTACGAATTCGGGGTTCTTGTCGAAGCCTTCCTTGCACTTTTCTTTAGTCCAAGCGAGAGCCTTCCGGAATTCTGCTTCGTCATAGATGTTTTCAGACATTCGTCTGATGATTTCTACCTCGTCAACGGATTCAACACGCATACCGAGATATTCTTCAATGAATTCGGGGCTTATGGAAGAGCCGCCGATACCCATACAGATAGAGCCTATCTGAAGATAAGATTTGCCTCTCATTGAAGCTGCAGCAACTGCAGCACGGGCAAAGCGTAGAAGCTTTTCCTTAACATCCTCGGGAACGGATGTATCATCTGCATCCTGTACTTCATGACCGTAGATACCGAATGCGGGAAGCCCTTTTTGTGCATGAGTTGCAAGAACAGATGCAAGATAAACAGCGCCGGGTCTTTCTGTTGCATTGAAGCCCCAAACGCCCTTGATAGTCATGGGATCCATGTCCATTGTTTCTGAGCCGTAGCACCAGCAGGGAGTAACGCTGAGGGTAATGTCAACGCCTTCCTTTTTGAACTTTGCTGCACATGCTGCAGCTTCTGCAACTCTGCCGATTGTTGTATCAGCGATAACAACCTTTACGGGCTCGCCGTTTGAATATTTAAGATTTTCGGAAATGAGCTTTGCGGCAGTTTTTGCCATGTTCATTGTCTGCTCTTCAAGTGAGCCTCTTACATCAAGAGGACCTCTTCTTCCGTCAATACAGGGGCGAATGCCTATTACGGGATAATCGCCGATAAGTCTGTTTTCAGCCATATGTATGTCGTCCTTTCTGAAAGGCAGTTTTGAAGACCGCCATATTTTCACAAGTATAATAATAGCACAATATTTTTACTAATTCAATAATAAACTTATATAAAATATATAATTGCCGTTGACGAAAATGCTCTGTTGTGTTAGCATAAAATCAAATAAGGATAAGGAGATTTTTTATGAAAAAGATTCTGATAATCATTGCATCGGTAATTGCTTTTCTTCTTATAGTGGCATTGGGTGCTTTTCTGACTCTGAAACTCACCCCTCAGAAAATTAAAGTTCAACCGGTTGTTTTTGATATGGGAAATGAAAACTACTGTGTGCTGTTTGTAACCTCCTTAAAGGGCAGCGGTTACATAAAATATACCGTAAACGGCGAAGAAAAAATAATATGGGATACCACCTCGGGGACTATTTCAACCCACGATACGGTTCATAAAATTATCGTTCCAAAAGAAGAGCTTCGCGGAAATACCTATGTTGTAGGCTCACAGTTTGTAGCCTATAAGCTCGGTTACTCTGCAATAAAGGGCGACACCGCGGAAAGTGACCCCATAAAATTCAGAGGTGAAGAAAAGGAAGACGATATAAAGCTTCTTACCATTACAGATATACATGAAATGGAAAAGTCCGTTAAAAAATCTCTTTCTCACTTTAATGAAGAGCATGATATGCTTGTATTACTGGGAGATATCACCTCTGATTTCGGGAACAAAAGCAGATTTACAAAGCACGTGCTTGCTGACGCCGCATTTATTTCAAAGGGAGAAATTCCCGTTGTAAATGTGAGGGGCAACCACGAAACAAGAGGCGAATACGCTTCACAGATGCTCCAGTATTTCCCCACCGATACGGGTGAGCTTTATTACACCTTCGACTTTGGCTCACTTTCAGCCATTGTGCTTGACAGCGGTGAAGACAAGGAAGACGACCATGTTGAATACAGCGGGCTCGTAGACTTCAATTCTTACCGTGAAAGAGAATACAGTTGGCTTACTTCTCTTAAAGCAGAAGATTTTACGGGCAAATATAAGATAGTCTTCTGCCATGACCCCGGAATTGACGAGCATTTCGGTAAAAACTGGCTTACTCCCATAAAAGAGCTCGGCTTCCAGCTTCTTGTGGGCGGTCACTATCATAAATCAATGTTCATTGAAAGCGAAGTCCCTGCCTTTGTTGCCTGCGGAAAATACAGCGGCGGCTGGGCAGCCTCAAGCCTCACACTTAAAGACGGCACAATAAAAATGCTCACCATAAACACCGAAGGTGAAGTAGTTTTAGATAAGACGATTACAGTAGAATAAAATCAATGCAAAATCTCCCCCGCATAGGAACAATGCGCAGGGGAGATATATTTTTTCAGAAATATTCACTTTTTTGGGTGAATATTCAGTTTATTCACTGAATGTTCAGTGAATATTCACTTTGTTTATTGACAAAACTGAATAAAGTGAATATAATTTAATTAAAACGAGGCAAGGAGGTACATTATGACTTTTGAAACTGAAAATATAGAATTCAAGTCTATTGCAACCGATGAAATATATAAAGAAGTGATCGCCTTTGCTAATACTGAAGGCGGTATAATATATGTAGGAATTGACAACGAAGGAAATGCTGTCGGACTTCAGGATGTTGATGACACATTTTTAAGAATAACTAACGGCATAAGAGATGCCATAATGCCTGATGTGACTATGTTTGTAAAATTTGCTCTCAAGGATAACGGTGTTGTTAAAATCACGGTAGGCGAGGGCAGCTTTAAGCCGTATTATCTTAAGTCAAAAGGCTTAAAACCCGGAGGTGTTTATGTCCGGCAAGGAACTTCATCTGTCCAGGCATCCTTCGACAGCATCAGAAAAATGATAAAAGATTCTGACGGTGACGTTTTTGAAGAAATGCGTTCAATGGAACAGGAGCTGAGTTTCTACGATGCAAAAAAAGCGTTCGATAAATACGGTATCGAATTTTCAAATGAAAAATACCGCACATTGGGTATCACTGACAGGACAAATGCTCTTTTTACAAATCTTGCGTTGATACTGTCCGATAATTGCCCTTATGCAGTAAAGATCGCTGTTTTTGCAGATAAAGAAAACACAAAATTTATAGACAGTAAAGAATTCGGCGGCTCGATTTTCTCACAGCTTGAAAATGCCTTCAATTATCTTAAACTTTGCAACAAGAATTCTGCCGAGTTTCATGGTCTTGAAAGAATAGAAAAACCCGATTATCCAGAAGAGGCTGTAAGAGAAGCTCTTCTTAATGCTGTAGTGCACCGGGATTATTCTTTCAGCGGAAGCATTATAATCAATGTCAACAGCTTTGTAACAGAGTTTATTTCTATAGGTGGACTTTTGCCGGGACTTTCACCTGAAGATATTAAAAGCGGAATTTCTCAGCCGAGGAACAAAAATCTTGCAGAAGTTTTTCACCGTTTACGGCTCATTGAATCATACGGTACGGGTATCAGAAAAATATATAATTTATATAAAAACTGTGCCATTCAGCCAAAAATCGAAATTACTCCAAATACATTTAAGATCACTCTGCCTAATATGAATCAGTCCGAAGAAAAAACTTCTTCAAACCGGTCAGAAAGAAAGCTTACTCCGAAAAAACAGAAAATTCTTGATTTTATAAAGCAAAATGGCACAATAACTGTAAGAGAAATAGAAGAGTTGCTTTCTGTCAAGCGCACACGGGCTTTTACTATTGCCAAAGAATTGACGGATGACGGATATATAACAGCCGAAGGAAAAGGTGCAGACAGAAAATATGTATCAAAATAAAAATCACAGACACAGAAGCCTTTTTGGGCAGACTTTGAAAAATGTGCATGACCGTGTATGACTTTACCCGCCATAAACTTGGTTTATGGCGGGTAAATGTTATGATATCATATTACTTTTTCACTCTTACTTTTTACTTCTTACCTGAAAAAATTTGTCAGAAGACAAATCTTTTCACACCCACCACATAGCGCCGGTGTCTTCTGTAATAAGGCAGTTTTTGAGTGTAGCTACTGCCTTAGAAAGTCCTTCATTCTGGCTCATGAGGGAGTCTTCGTGCTCAATGGAGAGGGCATAATCATAGCCTACAAGACGGAGATTTGAAATGATGTCCTTCCAGTAAAGCTCGTCATTGCCGTAACCGACAGAACGGAATATCCAAGAACGGTTGATTTCATCAGAATAGGGCTTTGTATCAAGAACGCCTGTTCTTGCGGTGTTGTATTTATCAATTCTTGTGTCCTTTGCGTGAACATGGAAAATAGCGTCACCGAGTGCACGGATGACTGCAACGGGTTCCATGCTCTGCCAGATAAGGTGGCTGGGGTCGAAGTTTGCACCGATTTCGGGGCCTACAGCTTCTCTTAAACGAAGAAGTGTATCTGTGCTGTATACACAGAAGCCGGGGTGCATTTCGAGTGCTATCTTATTGACACCGTGAGCCTTTGCGAAAGCTACGAGATCCTTCCAGTAGGGGATAAGAACCTCATTCCACTGATAATCGAGAATATCTAAAAAGTCATTGGGCCAGGGGCAGGTTACCCAGTTGGGGTATTTTGCACCCTCGTGATCTCCGGGACAGCCTGAGAAGGTATTTATCTGATGAAGACCTAATTTTTCTGCAAGTAAGATTGCATTTCTTATGACCTTATCAGCCTCTGAAGCTTCTTCCTTATTGGGATGAACGGGGTTTGCGTGACATGAAAGAGCGGAAATTTCAACATTATATTTCTTTATAAGTGCTGTAAATTCTTCGAATGCCTTTTCGTCATTGAGAAGTACCTCGGGGTCAGCGTGAGCATTTCCCGGATAACCGCCGACACCGATCTCAACCATTTCGATGCCGAGGCTTGTAAAATATTTTAACGCCTCTTCAAGAGAGAGGTTACTTAAAAGTGTGGTAAAAACACCTAATTTCATAATATTTTTCCTTTCGTAAAAATATTAAATTCGGAATTATGAATTATGAATTCGGAATTAAGGGACCTGCGGTCGGCATTATAAAAGAAATATACGGTGAAAATCATCTGATACGCAGGTATTTATCTTTAATATAGAGCGAAGCGGAACAAGACACAGAGTGTCTTCCGCAATTCCGAATTCCGAATTCTGAATTCTGAATTAATTTTCTTCCGAATTTTCTTATACGTTTGCTTTAAGCCATGCCATGCTTCTTGTGATATCCGAAATTCCGTCGGGTGTGGGGTCGTCATTTTCGAGTACGAGCCACTGGATTCCGTTGTCCTTTGCTGCCTTTACGACTGTAGCGAGGTCATTATTGCCTTCACCCAAAGCCATAGGATGACCGTCAATGCCGTCTTTTATGTGAAGATGAGGAATTTTGTCCTTATATTCACTGATAAGAGAATAGTTTTCCTTACCTGCGTGGAAGGACCAGTATGTATCTATCTGCATATAACAAGCGGCAGAGAGTCTTTCAAAGACAGTTCCGGGAACGGTATTGAAAAGGGGCTCCTTGAATTCCTCTGTATGGTTATGGAAATAAACCTTGATGCCGTCTTCTGCAGCTTTTTTATTGGCTTCACCTAAAACGGAAATTACTTCGTTAAGAGCAGTTTCTGTTTTTGTGTCAGCGCCGCCGATACCGAGAGTTTTTGCGCCTATAGTTTTTCCGAATTCGAGAGTATCCTTAAGATTTTCTTCTCTGAAATCGTCAAGTCCCATGTGTGCACCGACTGCAACGAGACCGAGTTCATCGAGTGTCTTTTTGAGTTCTTCGGCAGTATAGCCGTGGAAGCCTGCGAACTCTACGCCGTCGAAGCCTATTTCTTTAACCTTTTTTAATATATCGAGGAAGTTTTCGCCGTTTTCCATATGGTGGCGAAGTGAATATAACTGAACTGCAAGTTTCATTTTCTTACCTCTCAGTCTTCAAAGTATACAGCCTTACCTGTCTTTGCGGAAGTGTAAATAGCTTCAAGAATTCTTGTTACGCAAAGAGCCTGCTCGGGAAGAACACAGGGGTCAGTATCATTGATAATAGCGTTTATCCACTGATACATATCAAGCTCAGATGCGTCACCCTTCTTGCCGTCATAGAAAGCAACTCCGCCTGCATCGAGGTTGGGTGTTTCGATGGTCTGTCTGCCGTGTTTAACCTTATTGACTCTTAAGTCTCCCTTGGTTGTAACACCGCCGTCTGTACCGCAAAGTGTGAAGCAAGCTTCGTTTGCATCTGCTACATTGAGAGCCCAGCTGGCTTCAAGCATGATAACTGCGCCGTTCTTCATAACGATGTGACCGAAGGCGGAATCTTCAACAGTGAACTTTTCGGGATCCCAGTCGCCCCATGCGTTTGCTGTGTTTGTCTGGTCAGCGAGCTTTCTGAAGGTGTTACCTACAACCATTTTGGGCTCGTAGTTATCCATCATATATAATGTAAGGTCAAGTGCGTGTGTTCCGATGTCGATAAGGGGACCGCCGCCCTGTTCATATTCATTGAGGAATACGCCCCATGTGGGAACTGCTCTGCGGCGGATAGCGTGTGCCTGTGCATAGTAAATTTCACCGAATTCGTTTTCTTTTGCGGCACTCTTTACATAGAGGTTTTCTGTGCACTGACGGTTCTGATAACCGATAGTGAGCTTCTTGCCTGTTCTCTTTGCTGCTTCAAGCATAGCTTTGCCCTCTGCATAGGTCTTTGCCATGGGCTTTTCGCACATAACGTGCTTGCCTGCTTCAAGTGCATCTATAGTAATGAACGAGTGTGAACGGTTGGGTGTGCAGACATGAACTACATCAATTGTTTCGTCTTTAAGAAGCTCCTTGTAGTCCTCATAAACCTTTGCATCCTCTGTGCCGAACTTAGCTGCTGCCTTTTCGGCTCTTTCGAGCACGATATCACAGAAAGCAACAAGCTCGAGCTTGTCGTCAAGCTTTTTAAGATTGGGCATGTGCTTGCCGTTTGCAATGCCGCCGCAACCGATAATACCGATTCTTAATTTTTTGTCCATTTCAATTTCCTCCGTTTCATGTTGAAATCATTTCAACTCAACTTAATTATATATATTGGTAAAATATTATGCAAGATAAAACAGAACCCTGCAAGGAAAAATCAAAAGGTGCTTTTTGTATACTTTGCACAAGGTGTGTTGTAGAGTGCAAACAATCATCGTAGGGGAGGGGTTTCCCCTCCCGCAAGTGGAAGAAAATAATCGATTATATAAAAATTGTTTAGGGGAAAGTAAAAGCGATTGTTTTTAATTTGAAAAAACAAGTAATTTTTAAAGTTACAACCCATTGGCAACGGGAGGGGAGACCCCTCCCCTACGATAAGCACATGCCTCTTGGCAAGTAACATATAAATTATGATTTATCGTCAAGTGAATTCATGAGAAGAAAATCCTTCAGTTTTATGTGCCTTATAACACTTGTTGAGTAATCAAGCTCATCGTTGGTAATCAGTATCTTTTGAGAAAGATTGTCAATTCCGTTAAATGCTCCGAATTCCCTTGTGTAGGCTTTATCCTCGGCAACACTGTAGGCTACCTGAATATAATATTTCTTATTGCCTTTTTGTGCTAAAAAATCAATTTCCTTTCCTGCATTATTATATACGGAAATATTATATCCCATATATATAAGTTCGTTATAAACAACATTTTCGAGATTATGCGTTAAGTCATACCGGTTATCCATACATCTGATAGAATTAAAGGCAACATCCGTATTATAAATTTTCATGTAGAAGCTGAGCTCTTTTTTGGTTTTTGTTGAATACTGTTTAACGGATTCAATAATATATGCCTCTTCAAGGTATCCGAGATATTTCATGATTGTATTAACGGAACAGTTTGCGTGTTCCTTTTTTATATAATCGTGTATGGATTTAGCAGAAAAAATCCGGCTGTTTGAGCGAAGAACAAAATTAACAAGACTTCTGAAAAGGCTTTCCTTCCGTATTTTATAACGGTGCAAAAGGTCATTGATAATAATAGTATCATCAAGGTCCTCAAGATAACGCAGCATTGCTTCATGAGAAGAAAACTCAAAACGCTTCGGGAAGCCTCCCCAGACAAGGTAATCGGTAACAGTCACTTCTTTTCCCAGTTCTTTTGCATATTCTATTATTTCCTTATATACAAAGGGTCTTACCCGGAAGGATACATATCTGCCGCTGAGCTCTTTTGTAAATTCACCTGATAAAAGCTTGGAATTGGAGCCCGTAATAAACAAAGAATAATCATAAAGGCGAAGTGTTTTGCAGGCATCCTGCCAGTTATCAAGAGTCTGTATTTCATCAAAAAACAGATAGCATTTACCCTCTTTTTTTTGAGCTTCAACATATTCAATAAGTGAATTACCGTCTTTGATATTTGCGCTGACACGCTTATCCTCAAAGTTGAGATAAATAACATTATCTGTTTTTTCTTTTATTTCAGCCATGATATGCTGAAGAATTACAGATTTGCCCGACCGCCTGATTCCTGTGATTATTTTTATCAGGTCGGATTCGTAAAATTCTCTTACTTTTCCTATATAATGCTCTCTTAATATCATAAAAACCACCTCGTAATATTTATCATACTGAAAACTTTTTCACTTGTCAATAAAAGTTTTCACTATACTGAAAAACTTTTTAACAATTCAGCAAAAGTTTTCAGTAGTGTGTTTTATATAATTTTTTGTTTGCATTGAAAAAAATAATCAATGCTTAAATATTTTCATAGCTTACCGAGGGGCACAGAATAAATCACAAATATGTAGGGGAGGAAGCTTTTGATATTTTGAGCAAAGTTTTCTCCCATACAAAAATTAAAGCCACCGGAAACCGATGGCTTTCTTTGTTTGAAATATCAGACAGCAGGGACTTCTGTTTCAATGCTTGCTGTTTTTTCAGCCTTTTTCTTGTCGATTATATGATATGCAACAAGGAAGCCGATACCTACAAGCACTGCAAGAATTGAGTAGCAAGCAAGGTTTGAAATACCGAAATCACCGCTTACGGCATTTTTCATTTCGCTGAATACGATAACCTTTTCATTGTTTCTGAGGAATTCCCAGAGAGTTCTCTGTGTGCCGAAGATTATAAGCATAATATAGTAAAGTCTGCCGTTGGTGTTGAAATTCTTTTTCTTTGCGATAATGAAAAGAATAACTGAAATGAGGACTGCTGATGTTGCTTCAAAAATCTGATTGGGAAGCATATCTGTTCCTGTAAGAGCATAAGCAATTTTATATGCTAAGGTTCCTTCAAGATAATGATAACCGTTGCAGCAGCCTTCAAAGTAACATGCGTAATGAGAAACGCCGTGTAAAAGCATCGGCCATATTGCATGATAGTCGCTCATTGTTCTGAAGCTTACATTGAAAACTTTTGCTTCAAAAATAAAGATTATCGGAGCAAAAGCAAATACTCTGACAAGATTCTGTTCACCGAACTTTTGGAAGCCTGTTGCTGCCCATGCCTGGAACATCATAAGTAAGTGGAAAAAGGCAATCGAGAAAATTGTGCATAAAACTGCTTTTATTTTGCCCATGCCGGCTTTTCTGCCGTAATAGAAGCAGAATGCAATGGCGGAGAGCCATGATAAGAGTTGAAGTGTGTTAAACATTATTATTCTCCTTATTTTTTATAAATATTTCTACCGTTTTTATATAAATCAAACAGGTCAGATCTGTTAAGATTTTTAGAAAATTCATATTTTTTTGCGATTTCTTCTACTTTACCAACATGCTTGCTGTAAGCCTTTTCTGTTGTTATTCCGTTTTTCTTGCATACTATGTAGAAAAACAAAGCCTGCACACAGGTATAACCCTTGGGGTGAGTTGATATTTTTGTTACAATAGTATAAAATGCTCCGCCAACAATCAAATAAATAAGAAGGTAAACCGATAGTTTTACTGAGGAATGAAAAACATAATATCTGATCAGAAAAATATTTGATGCAAGCATTGCTACTGAGAGAATCCATAGAATTACATTTCTTTTGTTCATATTTTTTCACCTGATACTTTAATTAAAATTATAATATCATTCTTTGTTTTTCGTGTCAATAGGTAGTGTGTTGTTAATGTCGGATTACCAAAATTTATGATAATCATTAAAAAATTTAATATCTGATTTATTGACCTATTAGAATAAAAATGCTATAGTAAAATAGCATGGGTGTATATACAGATAGGTCAGCTGTATTTCCCGTCCAAAAAATTAAAAATTAAATTTTCGGCAAGAGCCGAAAAAAAGGGGAAGTTCCCTTTTTGCAGCATATATGCTGCAAAACGAACTCTTAAAGGAGAGGATTTTTATGGATAAGATTAAAGTAACCCTTAAAAAATCAATGTCATTATTATTGACAGTTGTTATGCTGCTTTCCTGCTGGGTATGGATAGCTCCGGAAGAGCATACACACGCACATGCGGCAAGTGCATTTGATTATTCGGCAGATGTTATCGCAGATTTTGAAAAATATGTCGGTGCTGAAGAGGGTAGTGCAACAATAGACTCACAGTACGGCAAATATTTCCCGGATGATTCCAGAGGTGAAGCAGATGCGGCAGATCTTTATAAGAATGTTGCTTATTCCAGTGATGCATTTAATGCTGCCGGGGTTACAAATTACACTCTTGATGATAGTGGTGCTCTGGAGTCCTTTAATGTGTATTATCCGCTTACTGTTCTTATGTATGACGGTGTTACAACTCCTCAGTTTGGTATCTCAGTCCGAAAAGATGCTAAAAACAACTGCCAAGTTTTACACTGGGGTACTGCTATTTCAGGTACAGGTCTTTCTTTTGTGAATGAATTTTGGCGTGGTGAATCAGTAGGATCAGCAAACGGTAAATTCCTTGATTCCTACTATGGTGGTAATGAGCTTTGTGGCAGCACCATAGCCGATACTAATGATAAGCAATATAACTATAACGGCGACAAGGGTGAATGGTACTGGCTGTCCAACCTTGTGAAGTACACAGGTTCAATGGACGATAATACATATTTAACCACAATCTATCCTTCGTTTAAGTCTCATCTCAGCCAAGGAGAAAACTGTGGTTCGTACAAGGGTGACACGGTAGTTGACTTAGGAACTGCAAGTGTTCCCGTTCATGTTATCAATGTAAAGCCTTGGAATGATGCAGTTGCTGCAGCTATTTCAATGTATCAGACTCTTTCTGCTAATGAAAGTGCATATACTGCAGAAACAATAACTAACTTCAAAAATGTTGTTAAAAATCTTCTTGCTACAAATCCTCAGCATTCACAACTGGATGAAACAGCAACAATAGATACAAATATAAGCAATATTGTTAACAAATATTCAGATGATGCAAAAACTGCTGTTGCAGCTTGGAAGAATTTTAAGGCAGTAAAAGCTTACACTGTTACATGGAAGAACTATGACGGCACAACTCTTGAAACAGATACTCGTGTTGGCGAGGGAACAACTCCCACATATAACGGTGCAACTCCTTCAAGAGCAACAACTGAAGATTATACATATACTTTCTCAGGTTGGACACCTGCTGTTTCAGCGGTAACAGGTCATGTAACTTATACAGCACAGTTCAACGAAATTCCAAACAAGGTTACTGTTACATGGAAAAACTATAATGGAGACCTTATTAGGACAGATTCTATAAATAAAGGCAGTTCGGCAACAGCACCCGCTCATCCGAATAACAGACCCAGTGATGATACATATCACTATACAGCAAACGGTTGGGATAAGGCTTTCACAAATGTTACAGAAAATCTTACCGTTACTGCACAGTATACGGAAGTCGCTCATACATGGGGTGAGGGTGTTGTTACTACACCTGCCACATGTACAAAAGAGGGTGTAAGGACCTATACCTGTTCTTGCGGCAGAGAAAAGACAGAAGTTATTGGTAAATCAGCACACACACCCGGTGCAGAGGCAACATGTACAGAACCTCAGAAGTGTACAGTATGTCAGGCAGAGCTTGCACCTGCAAAGGGACATATACCCGGTGCAGCAGCAACATGTACAGAACCTCAGAAGTGTACAGTATGTCAGGCAGAGCTTGCACCTGCAAAGGGACATACACCCGGTGCAGCAGCAACATGTACAGAACCTCAGAAATGTACAGTATGTCAGGCAGAGCTTGCACCTGCAAAGGGACATACACCCGGTGCAGCAGCAACATGTACAGAACCTCAGAAATGTACAGTATGTCAGGCAGAGCTTGCACCTGCAAAGGG
>JAFXFC010000018.1 GCA_017513525.1 Clostridia bacterium | reverse complement strand
TTTTAAGGGGATAGGAAAAAATGATGCCCAACGGACAAACCGAGCAAAAACAAGGCTTCGGCTTGTTTTTGTTTGCCCGAAGGCGTACAAAGGTACGTCGAGAGGCGAGGTTTGTTCGTAGCATAAAACATAAAATTTTAATAATTTCTGTATTTTGAGTTGTTTTTAGGGGTTCTTACAAGTATCTGACTTGTTTGAACCCCTTGATTTATCTTGTTTTATGCGGTCTGCGCTTTTTTACATCCCCTTTTTCAACTTACATTTCCGTTATTATCACAGGTAAGAATGAGCGTTTTTTCTATAGTTTTAAGAGGCACTGCAAGCTTGTATTGCTGCATCTTGAAATTGGCTGTTGCTTTATTTTCAGATTTTTCACACTCTGAAGAAATAATTTTCCAGTCCGAATCAAAAATATCCGCATCAAATTCACACTCTGTGCAAACTGCTTCTTTTTTTGAATAAATGAAGTCCGCCCGGAGCCTTGCACTCCAAAGCAGTTCGCCTTCTAAAGAATAATAATTTATATATTTTGTTTTTGTTACTGTCTTCCGACCGGTGAAAAATTCAATAAGCTTTCTGAAAAACTCCATAAGCTTTGCAAAAAAGCCTGCAGGCTCTGACTCTTTTTCTTCAGCGAAGTATTCTTCAATGTAAGAGCCGTCTTCCAGATATTCCCTTTGTTCCGTTTTTACAGATGAAAAAGCGGACAAACTAAAAACTGATAAAAGATAAAAAACTAAAAACAGAGAAAATAATCTCTTCATAACGAGCCTCCCTTCAAAATTACATTATTTATGTAAAGTATGTGCTCTTGAAAATACCCATGTGCTTCCGTGTGCACATCTATAAGACTTATTATGACAAAAGCAAGATAAATAAGCAGCGCTGCACTAAGAGCAATAATTATAAGCTTTTTGACAGAGAGTTTTTTTCTGAGGGTAAGAATATCCGTTTCTGCTTTGAAGCTTTCCGCAATTTCAGCCGGCTTACCAAAACAATTCATAATATCCTCTATTGTGGCATCAGGATTATTTTCGACAAAATCACTGATATTACTTTTAAGTTCTCTTATAAAAATTCTTTTCTTTCCGTTCTTGCACAAAAGAGAGGATGAAATATCTTTATAATATGTATTAAGCTGACTTTTAAGAGAATCACTCATTTTCATTCACCGCCCTTAATATTAGTGCTATACCCTCGGATATTTTCAAATATTCCGTAAGCAGCTCTTCATAATATACCCTGCCTTTTTCTTCAAGGTGATAGTATTTACGCAGCCTTTTATTCACTACCTCATCATAGTCGGATATATATCCGTTCTCTGAAAACCTGTAAAAAACAGGATACAGGGTTCCGAGCGGCAAAGAAAATCTTCCGCCGCTCATATCCTCTACCGCCTTTACTATCTCGTAGCCGTACATATCCTTTTTTGTGAGAACGGAAAGCACAACAAGCTCCACCGTACCTCTTTTGAAATTATCCGTATTCGGCAAAAAAATCTTCCTCTCTGATTTCTGAAATAATTTTATCATATCAAAAAAAATAAGTCAATATATATCTTGTCACACAAAATATATATTGACACATAATATTTTAAATGGTATCATCACCTTGCAGGTATAACTGCAGTATACCTGCAAAAACAATTCAGAAAGGAAGAAATATATGATTAATTTCAGTGCGATTTTTTCAAAAATGATTGCAATAATTCTGTTTGCTGTTTCTTTTTTACTGCCGGGCAACCCGGATGATGTAGCGATTTCGGCAGATGTCAGCAGCTCGGATAAACAGGTAATAACCGTCGAGTGGCAAAATAATACGGGAAAAGCCATAAAAAACCCCACATATTATATTGAAAAACTTGAAGATGAAGAGTGGCAGTCCGTAGAATTTGCCGAAGACTTCGGTTTTCCCGAGATTTATACTCAGTATTACCCTACCGAAAGCGGTAAAATCACGGTTAATGGCAAAAAAGATCTTAAAGAACCTCTGACAAAAGGAACATACAGAATAACTCTCTGTTATGAGCTTTTGTACTGTGACACCCGAAACGGCAGTTCAAGTGTCGAATTTACCATATAAGAAAAATAATTGTTGGTCTCCGACTTCCGACCTCCGATTTCCGACTTAAAAAACGGATGTGCCGCGGCACATCCGTTTTTTGTTATACCTGATAGAAGCCGACCTTTTTCATTACCTTGCGCATTGTTTTGTGTGCGAGGTATGAGGCTTTTTCGGCACCTTCCTTAGCACATTTTTCTATATATGCCTTATCGGAAAGTATACGCTTATATTCTTCCTGCATAGGTCTTAATTCTTCGACAACGGCTTCTGCAACTGCTGCCTTGAAATCGCCGTAGCCCTTACCTTCAAATTCTTTTTCAATAGCATCAAAATCAAGTCCCGTACAGCACGAATAAATAGTCATAAGATTATTGATACCCGCTTTGCCTTCTCCGTAATAAACTCTTGCTTCTGAGTCTGTTACGGCGCTCTTTATCTTCTTTGCAATTACGGAAGATTCGTCTGCAAGTGAGATAAAGGACTTCACATTGGGGTCGGATTTGCTCATCTTCTTTTCGGGCTCCTGAAGGGAAAGAATTCTTGCCCCCTTCTTGCCGATATAAGGTTCGGGAACCTTGAATACATTGCCGTAAATGCCGTTAAAGCGTTCTGCTATATCACGGGCAAGCTCAAGATGCTGCTTCTGATCGTCACCTACGGGAACCTTATCCGCACCGTAAAGAAGTATGTCTGCTGCCATTAATATAGGATATGTGAAAAGACCAACATTTACATTATCCGCATGGCGCTGTGACTTATCCTTGAACTGAGTCATTCTTGAAGCCTCACCGAATGCCGTATAGCAATTGAGCACCCAAGCTAAAAGTGCGTGGTCGGTAACATGGCTCTGAAGAAAAACAATATTCTTTTCGGGATCAAGTCCGAGTGCTAAAAGCATGGCATACATTTCAATTGAGCGGCGGCGAAGATCCGCAGCCTCACTTCTGACTGTAATTGCATGAAGGTCTGCAACACCGAAAATACAGTCATTTTCAGCCGCCATATTATGCCAGTTCTTAAATGCACCAAGGTAGTTTCCCAAAGTGGGAGTACCTGATGCCTGAACAAGACTTAAAACTACATTTTTCTTTTCGCCGCTATTTTCCATATCTTTTCTCCTGTTTATGAAATTCCCGTTTATCAAGGTTTTAAAAGCTTTTTTCTTTCCTTATAATCGGGAAGTATTTTTTCTATTTCATTATAAAATTCTTTTGAATGATTATGGTGCAGAATGTGGCAAAGCTCATGGACTACAACATAATCTATAGCTTCTTCGGGAAAACGCATCAGATAAAATGAAAAGGATATTGCATTTTTCCCCGAACACGAGCCGAAACGAGTTTTAGCTCCCGTAACCGTAATTCTTATGGGCTTTACACCGATAAGGGAAGAGAAATAATCCACCTTTTCGGGTAATATTTCTTTGGCTTTTTTACGAAGTGCTTTTTCTTCTTCGGGGGAAGCTTCTCTGAAGTTTTCCGAATGTGAATTCATTTTTTGCTTTGTTTTTTCTATCCATTGGCTGTTTTTATTTACAGCCTCTTCAATTCTTTTCTTTGAAGTGCCAAAGGGTGCACGGACAACAACACTTCCGTCGGGTTTTACCGTAATGGCAAGTGTTTTTCTTTTTGAAAAAACAGTTTCATAGTTCAACATCTTTTCAATTTATCCTTTAAGAGTCTTCTTCGCCGTTTTTCTTTTTGCTCTTTTCTTCTTTTTTTAAGATAAGCACCCAGATTAAAGCGGATAAAAGACATATACCCGCCGAAACTATACTTATTATATTAAGCAGCCTTGCTGTTTCTTCGCCGACAAAGCCTGTATTTTCGTAAGTAAAAAGTCTGAGAGCAACGGTAAGCCCTGCACTTATGAGTAAGATTATTTTAAGTACTTTCATTTTTACTGTGTTATCTCTCCGCAGAAAATCTCTTTTGCTGTGCCGTCGGGAAGGGCAATTTCTGCAGCTCCCGTTTTTGTAATATTTGTAATAATGCCTTCACATACGGTATCGCCTACCGTATATTTTACCTTCTTACCGATAGAATATGAACGCTTACAGATAGCTTCAACGGTTATATCCTTCACATCATAAAGCTCGCCTTTTTCATATATATATTTATCAAGCTTTTCGGTAATTCTCTTTATAAGCGCGCTTTCGTCGGGAGTTGCAATTTCTTCTATGGTAAAAGAAGTCATTATACTTAATAGCTCAGGGGGAATTTCCTCCTTGCCTACAGTAAGATTGATACCGATTCCGACGATTGCAGTAAGCTGTTTCCCGCTGACAAGCTCACAAAGTATACCGCCGAGCTTCTTGCCGTTAAAATATATATCATTAGGCCACTTAAGCTGTGTCTTAACACCTGTAAGCTCTTCTAAAGCTTCCGCCGTGGCAAGACCTGCAAGAAGAGTTATAAAGGGAATATTTTTTTCATCCCCTATAAGAGGAAAAGAAACGGAGAAATAAAGACCGCCTTCGGGAGAGAAAAAGTATCTTCCGAGTCTGCCTCTGCCGCCCGTCTGACTGCGTGCGGAAATTACGGCGAAAACAGGTTCGTTTGCGTTTTGTATCATAGTCTTGATATCGTTATTTGTTGACCCCGTATTATGGAGAACTATGACCTTTCTTTCTCTGACGGTAAATCTTTCGTACATTCCCGGTTCCTTCTCAAAATAATAAAACTACTGTTCCGATACAGAATCAGTACCGAAACCGTATAAAATATATAAACCTTTACAAAAACTTAAAAGGAACAGGCTGAGTCTGTTCCTTTTTTGCCTGCGGCGGAACTTTTCCGCACTATTATTCTTCGTTTGCCAAAAGCTCTTTAAGTGCCTTTATGTCATTTGCAGAAAGAGTGATTCCCTTACCCATCTTTTCGTGGTCGGGACCCCAGTCACGGATGTCATACTTAGGCTCCTTGCCGTTCCAGCTGATAAGGTTGAGTTCTTTTGCCCAACCGCCGGAGCCTTCGGAGATGATACCGATGTGCTTTACGATCTCATATGTAAACTCGGGCATGTTCGACAGTCTCCTTTCAATATAATTATTATATTTATACATATTTATAATATATATATTAATTTAGAAAAAATCAAGTATTTTTTTAAATATTTTGTTTATTCTGCGGATTTCTCTTATTTTTCATAAGAAATTCTTAAGAAAAATACAAACCGCCCTTAATTCACTTTATCTGCATTTTACATTAAAATGCTTATTGAGGTGAAAAAAATGAAAAATAAAAAACGTAATATTATAATTGCCGTGTGTATGGTGCTTACGGTACTTATTCTTATGATTATAGATCAGATTATCCCCGAGAAACCCGATTATCCTTTAGCACAAAGCATTATTGAGCCTTTTGCTAAAAGCCACGGAATAAAAATGAAGGAATACCCTGATGAAATAAAAGCAATGCTTGAAAAAAATTCCGAAACCGAGGAGTTTGTATTAAACTATCCTCTGAAAAAAGACTCTCACGAAAGCTTTTCCATGGAGGAATATAAAAATCTTTCTGCTGTTCCTCGTTTTATGCAGTGGGACAGCAGATGGGGTTATGAAGAATATGCAGGCAGTATTATGGGAATTGCGGGCTGCGGCCCCGTGTGTCTTTCTATGGTGGCAATATATCTTCTGAATGATATTTCCCTTGACCCTCTTTATGTTGCCCGTTTTGCAGAAGAAAACGACTTTGCCACAAAGGGAAACGGAACAAAGTGGATACTTATGAGCGAAGGTGCCGAATTGCTCGGTCTCCATGCCGAAGAATTACCGCTCGATAAAAATGTGATAACAAATGCCTTAAATGACAAAAAACCAATAATATGTATTATGGGTGCAGGCGATTTCACGACAACGGGACATTACATAGTATTAACGGAATATTCCGAAGAGGGCTTCAGCGTGCTTGATCCCAATTCAAAAGCACGAAGCGGACAGAAATGGACATATGAAAAACTTGAAAGTCAGATAAGGAACATATGGGCTTTCAGTGTTTAAGGATGTGTTTATTCACATCCTTTTTTATTTAACTTCTTGTAAAAACATGATTTAATATGTATAATATATATATTCTTTTTATAAGGAGTAAACTGTATGCGAGATAAAAATCTTTGTGCGCTGACTCCCCCGAGAGGCTTTAACTCCTGGGACTGCTACGGTGCGGCTATAAATGAAGAGCAGCTCATGGCTAATGCAAGATATCAGGCTGAACACTTAAAGCAATTCGGCTGGGAATATGTTGTATGCGATATCCAGTGGTATGAGCCGACGGCAAGTTCATATTATTATCACAATTTCACTCAGCTTTGCTTTGATGAATATTCCCGTGTTATCCCCGCCCCCAACCGTTTTCCCTCGTCTGCAAACGGCGTGGGCTTTAAGAAAATTGCAGATGATATTCACGCAATGGGACTTAAGTTCGGTATACATATATTAAGAGGTATCCCCCGTCAGTGTGTTCATCTTAATACCCCTACAATTACTCCCGGTGTTACCGCGCGTGATATAGCTCAGCAGTATTCAATCTGTCCATGGAATACGGATATGTACGGTGTTGAAGCGGGAAGACACGGCGCTCAGGAATACTATAATTCTCTTTTTGAACTATATGCTTCATGGGGAGTAGATTTCGTAAAGGTTGACGATATTGCAAATACCGAATTCAAGCCTCATGACCCCTATTCAGCAAAAAAAGAAATTGAAATGATAAAAAAGGCAATAGATAACTGCGGCAGAGATATGGTTTTAAGTCTTTCTCCCGGCCCTGCTCCTTTATGGGAAGCAGAGCATCTTAAAGAAAATGCCAATATGTGGAGAATGAGCGGAGATTTCTGGGATAGAAGCGAAGCACTTGATCATATGTTCGAGCTTTGCTTTAATTGGTATCCCCACGTTTCAAAGGGATGCTACCCCGACTGCGATATGCTGCCCTTAGGTGTTATTCAGTTAACGGAAGAATTACCCGAATACAGAGCAAGAAAAACACGTTTTACAAAAGAAGAGCAGTATATGGTAATGAATTTATGGTGCATTTTCCGCTCCCCTCTTATGTTCGGCGGTGAAATGACC
Organism: Clostridia bacterium; assembly: GCA_017513525.1. Taxonomy (GTDB): domain Bacteria; phylum Bacillota; class Clostridia; order Oscillospirales; family Acutalibacteraceae; genus RUG806. The sequence goes on along the minus strand of JAFXFC010000018.1, from coordinate 33,125 downwards.
ATGATGGATGATTTCACATATTCACTTATCACCAATAAAGAGCTGCTTGATATAAACGCATTTTCAAGTGAAAACAAACCCCTTTTATGGGATAAAGAAAAAGCTGTTTGGAGCTGTAAGGACAAAAACGGCAAAAAAGTATTCGCTTTCTTTAATCTTAAGAATGAAGAAAAGGAAATAATCCTTGATGCCGATGCTGCAGAGGTTTCTTCTTTCGGAGTGCTTCGTGACATATGGACAGGTGAAAAAATATCTGCCGATAAAAAGCTTTTCGTTAATTTCCACGGCAGAGGCTCAAAAGTATTCGTGACAGAATAAGGAGAAATATATGCTTTATATAGGAATAGATCTCGGCACTTCAGCCGTTAAACTGCTTCTTGTTGATGAAAAAGGCAATATATTAAATACTGTCACAAAAGAATATCCCCTTATTTTCCCGAAGGACGGCTGGTCCGAGCAGAATCCTGCCGATTGGTGGGAGGGAACAATGTCAGCACTTTCTGAAATTACTGAAGATATTGACAAATCCCTTATAAAAGGCATCGGTGTTGCAGGGCAGATGCACGGACTTGTAATACTTGATGAAAATGATGAGGTCATTCGCCCTGCCATACTCTGGAACGACGGCAGAACCGAAAAAGAGGTAGAATACCTTAATAATATAATAGGAAAAGAAAAGCTCTCCCAATATACTGCAAATATCGCCTTTGCAGGCTTTACGGGACCTAAAATATTATGGGTAAAGGAAAATGAACCCGAAAACTTTAAGAAAATAAGAAAAATAATGCTCCCCAAAGACTATATAAATTATAAGCTTACGGGAGTACATGCGTGTGATTATTCAGATGCATCGGGTATGCTTTTACTTGATGTTAAAAACCGCTGCTGGTCAAAGGAAATGCTCGGAATTTGCTCGGTAACAGAGGATATGATGCCCCGTCTTTTTGAAAGCAGTGAGGTTATAGGTGAGGTCAAAGAGGAATTTGGTTTCCCCTGTGCAAAGGTTGTTGCGGGTGCAGGCGACAATGCCGCCGCAGCTATCGGCACGGGAACAGTCGGAAACGGAAAATGCAATATTTCACTCGGCACTTCGGGAACGGTGTTTATTTCAAGTGAAAGCTTCGGTGTTGACTCCTTCAACGCACTTCACTCCTTCTGTCATGCTGACGGCAACTTCCATCTTATGGGCTGTATGCTTTCAGCCGCTTCGTGCAATAAGTGGTTTTCGGAAGAAATATTGAAGGAAAACGATTTTTTAGAACTGCAGAAAGACATCACCGAAGAAATGCTCGGCAATAACAGTATATATTTCCTTCCCTATCTCATGGGGGAGAGAAGTCCTATAAACGACACAGATGCAAGAGGAGTTTTCTTAGGACTTTCTCTTGACACAAAAAGAGAAGATATGCTCCTTGCCGTCTTAGAGGGTGTTTCCTTTGCCATAAGAGATTCTTTTGAGGTTGCAAAAAGTCTCGGACTTAATATAGAAGAAAGCTGTCTTTGCGGCGGCGGTGCAAAAAGCCCCCTGTGGAGAAAAATACTCTCAAATATATTAGGTATAAAGCTCAATATCTTAAAAACCGAACAGGGTCCCGGTTTCGGCGGTGCGGTACTTTCAATGGTAGGTACAGGTGAGTATTCTACGGTAAAAGAAGCCTGTGAAGCACTTACTGAAATTTCAGAAGTTATTACACCCGATGAAAGACTTGCGTCTTTATACGAAGAAAGATATAATAAATACAAACAGATCTACCCTGCACTTAAGGGTGTTTTCAAAAATATTCGTTAAGGAGAAATATAAATGAGCGAGATTTTTAAGAATATTGAAGCTGTTAAATATGAAGGGGCATCCTCAAAAAATCCCCTTGCATTCAAGTTTTATGATGCCGAAAGGGTTATTCTCGGAAAGAAAATGAAGGAGCATCTTCCCTTTGCAATGGCTTGGTGGCACAATCTCGGTGCTGCAGGTACGGATATGTTCGGAAGAGACACCGCAGATAAATCCTTCGGTGCCGAAAAGGGCACAATGGCTCACGCATATGCAAAAGTAGATGCAGGCTTTGAATTCATGGAAAAGCTCGGAATCGAATATTTCTGCTTCCATGACGTGGACCTTGTCCCCGAATCCGACGACATTAAGGAAACAAACAAAAGACTTGACGAAATTTCGGATTATATTCTCGAAAAAATGAATAAAACAGGAATAAAGTGCCTTTGGGGTACTGCAAATATGTTCTCAAATCCCCGTTTTATGAATGGGGCCGGCAGCACTGACTCTGCTGAGGTTTACTGCTTTGCAGCAGCTCAGATAAAAAAGGCTCTTGATATAACCGTAAAGCTCGGCGGAAAGGGTTATGTTTTCTGGGGCGGCAGAGAAGGATATGAAACACTTCTCAACACCGATATGAGGTTTGAGCAGGAAAATATCGCCCGTCTTATGAAAATGGCTGTTACTTACGGCAGAAGCATAGGCTTTACAGGTGATTTTTATATCGAACCCAAGCCCAAGGAGCCCATGAAGCATCAGTATGACTTTGACGCTGCAACTGCGATCGGCTTTTTAAGACAATACGGTCTCGATAAGGACTTCAAGATGAACATTGAAGCAAATCACGCAACCCTTGCAGGTCACACCTTCCGGCACGAGCTCAGAGTTTCTGCAATAAACGGAATGCTCGGCTCCATTGACGCAAATCAGGGCGACTTACTTCTCGGCTGGGATACAGACGAATTTCCCTATGATGTATATGAAACTACAATGTGCATGTACGAAGTATTAAAAGCGGGCGGTCTTACAGGCGGCTTTAACTTCGACGCAAAGACAAGAAGACCTTCAAATACATATGAAGACATGTTTGAAGCATTTATTCTCGGCATGGATTCCTTTGCTCTGGGTCTTATTAATGCCGCAAAGATAATTGAAGACGGCAGAATTGACGAATTTGTGAAGAATAAGTATGCTTCCTTCAATGACGGTATCGGCAAGAAAATAGTTTCGGGAGAAGCTACACTTGAAGAGCTCTCAGCTTATGCCGAAAATCTCGGAAATACAGATATACCGTGCTCCGGCAAACAGGAAAGACTTCAGGGTATCGTAAATTCAATTCTCTTTAACTGAGGAGGAATTCATATGACACAATCTGAATACTTAAAAACCATTGACGAAGTAATAGAAAAAGGTAAATATAAGGATAACTGGGCGTCCCTTTCGGGACACAAAGTGCCCGATTGGTTTACAAAGGGAAAATTTGGTATTTTTATTCACTTCGGGCTTTATGCTGTTCCGGGCTTCGGTAACGAATGGTATTCGAGAGCAATGTACGACAAAGGATGCCGTGAATATCAATATCATATTGACCATTTCGGCACACAGGATAAATTCGGTTATAAGGATTTTATTCCTCTTTTCAAAACAGAAAATTTTTCTGCTGATGAATGGGTATCGCTTTTCAATGAAGCAGGAGCGAAATACGTTATGCCCGTAGCAGAGCATCATGACGGATTCGCTATGTATAAAACCGAGTTCAACCGTTATAATGCTTATGAAATGGGACCCTGCCGTGATTATCTCGGTGAACTGAAAGATGCCTGTAAGGAACAGGGACTTTCCTTTTGTGCTTCAACTCACAGAGCAGAGCATTATTTCTTCATGAACCCCGGAAGAGAATTCGAAAGCGATATTGCTTCGGGAGAATATGAGGATTTTTACGGCCCCGCAGTATATAATGATGCTTTCTGCCCCGAGAATATGGGAGACACCACCTGGGATATAGAAGGAGAAGGCGCAACAGATGAATTTCTGACTGACTGGATGGTAAGAACATGTGAGCTTATAGACAATTACCGTCCGAGATCCCTTTATTTTGACTGGTGGATACATGTTAACTGCTTTAAGCCCTATCTTAAGAAAATTGCGGCTTACTACTACAACCGTGCAGAAGAATGGGGCGAGGAAGTTACAATAAACTTCAAGCACAACGCTTTCCCGCCCACAGTTGCTACCTTTGATGTTGAAAGAGGTGCTCTTAAAGATATCTCCCCTATCCCTTGGCAGACCTGCACATCGGTAAGTAAACGCTCATGGGGATATGTAAAGGACAACGAATTTAAGTCTCCCGAACAGATTATCTGCGATTTTATAGATATCGTCAGCAAAAACGGCTGTCTGCTTCTGAATGTAGGCCCCGCTCCCGACGGCACGATAGTTGAGGGAGAAGCCGAGATTTTAAGAGCTATCGGCAAATGGCTTAAAGTCAACGGTGAAGGCATTTATGACACAACACACTGGAAGAAATTCGGTGAGGGTGAAGTAAATGTTGAAGAAGGCTTCTTTAAGGATAATAACGATAAGGGTTATACAAGTAAGGATTTCAGATTTACCTATAAGGGCGGCAGCATCTATGCTTTCCAGATGGCGCCCGACGGTGATACAGTTGAAATAAAGAGCCTTTTCTACACAAAAACAGCGGGACTCGGCATAAATAAGATCACACTTCTCGGAAGTGACAAGGAAGTTAAATACGAAAGAGATGAAAAATCTCTTCGCATAACAGACTACGAAAAAACAGGTGGCACTGCCCCTATTTGCTTCAAGATAGAGCTGATATAATGAATAAATCGGAATCCGAAAACTCGGGTTCCGATTTTTTGTCATATATCAATATGCTCTCCCGTAAAGAAATACCTGATTTCTGACGGGGTTTGTTTTTCTTCGCAGTAGTCTACTATTATGAGTTTAATTTTTTTTCTTTCGGGAATGATATTTTTGATATAAACGGCTGCCGACATTCCCTCTTTCACATCGGGGTTATATTCTGCAAGACCTGCAAGGTTGGGAGCGAGCTCAACAAATACTCCGTAGCTTTCAACAGAGCGGATAATTCCCGGAACTGTTTCTCCTATCTTAAATAAAGCCGCATTTTCATCCCATGTACCAAGAAGCTCTTTATGGGATAAAACTATTCTTCCTCTATCATCTCTGCCCGATACGATACATTTTATATTCTGCCCTACAAAAAACCGAACGCCGGGATGCGGTATTCTCGATACGGAAATGGATTCAATCGGTAAGAGTGCCGTAATACCCGTTCCTATATCACAAAAAGCACCGAAGTTTTCCATATGAGTTACCTTTACATCTATAACATCGCCTATCAGGAGCTTATCAACATAATCATGGAGTGCCTTTTCCTGTGCTTTTTTTCTCGATAAAAGTGCATATAATCTGCCCTCGGAATTTCTTTTTATATCCTGAACGATAAAAGATACGCTTTTACCTACTCGTGAAATAAGTGCTATATCTCTGACATACCCCTCTTCTATACCTATGGCACCCTCATTGCGGGGTATAATTCCTTTCATAATGCCGAGATCTATATGTAAATTATGCTCCTTATCGCAAAGTGCGGCTCTGCCTTCAAGTATCATGCCCTTAAGCATTGCCTCCTTTAAGCCCTGTAGCGAGGATAAAGCATTTTTATTTGACGGTGTATTCAAAAGAACTCCCTCGGGTCTGAATTCAGACATATTGTTTCTTCCTTTCAATAAAATATTCTCACTGTAAATAGTATTTTGATTACATGAAAAGTATTCCGGAAAGAAAAACCGCTTTTTTGCAAAAAGTTGTTTATCTTTTAAAAAATATATGTTATATTGTATGTTGGGTAGGTGGCATACTATGGATATCAGAGTAAATGACATACTTGAAATGAAAAAAACACATCCCTGCGGCGGAAAAAGCTTTTTGGTGCTTCGAAGCGGCATGGATTTTAAGCTGCGCTGTACCACCTGCGGCAGAGAAGTCATGGTGCCAAGAGTAAAAGCAGAAAAAAACATAAAAAAAGTCACCAGAACACAAACCGAAGACACTCAGTAAGCAAGATAATAAGTAAGATACAAGGAAGTTTTTATGACAGATAAACTTAATAAGCTTGAGGAAAGATTCATTGCAGTAAATGAACTGCTCTGTTCACCTGAAATAGCTACGGATATAGAAAAAAGTACGGCTCTTCTGAAAGAGCTTAAGACTATTACTCCCATAGTTGAGAAATTCCGTGAGTACAAAAAGAATATATCTTCCCGTGACGAAGCAAAAGCTCTTTTAGATGACGGCGGACTTGATAAGGATTTCAGAGAGCTTGTTTTTGAGGAATTTGAAAGTGCAAGAGGAGAAGCCGAAAAGAATTACGAGGAGCTCAAAATTCTTCTTCTTCCCAAAGATAAAAATGACGATAAGAATGTTATAGTTGAAATACGCTCCTCTGCAGGCGGTGAAGAAAGTGCACTTTTTGCCGCTGTTCTTTACAGAATGTATTCCATGTATGCTCAGATAAAAATGTGGAAAACAGAAATTATGTATTCCAATCCCACCGATCTCGGCGGATTTAAGGAAATAAGCTTTATGATATCGGGTGAGGGCGCATATTCCCGCTTCAAGTTTGAAAGCGGTGTTCACAGAGTACAGAGAATTCCCGTTACTGAATCCAACGGAAAAATTCAGACCTCTACCGTCACAGTGGCAGTTCTTCCCGAAGCAGATGAGGTGGATGTTGAAATCAATCCCGCAGATCTTCAGATAGATACCTTCCGTTCATCGGGAGCGGGCGGTCAGCACATCAATAAAACCGAATCAGCCATAAGAATCACACACATCCCCACAGGAACCGTTGTTGAATGTCAGGACGAAAGAAGTCAGCACAAAAATAAGGACAAGGCTATGAAAATTCTTCGTTCAAGAATTCTTGAACAGGAAATTGTAAAGCAGGCACAGGAAATTGCAGGCGAAAGAAGACTTCAGGTAGGCACGGGTGACAGAAGCGAAAGAATTCGCACCTATAATTTCCCTCAGGGAAGAGTCACCGACCACAGAATAGGTCTTACATTATATAAAATCGAAGCAATAGTAAACGGCGCACTTGATGAGCTTATAGATGCTCTGATAACAGCCGATACCGCAGACAGATTAAATGCGGCAGGTAATGAAGAATAAAAAATGAATACAAAGCTTTATAAAATCACAGATTGTGTATCACAGAAAAATGAAATAAAGGAAATAGCTTCTCTTCTTAAAAAAGGAGAGGCTGTAGCCATACCTACGGAAACGGTCTACGGCATTGCTGCCGACTGCTTCAATGAAAGTGCAGTTGAAAAAATTTTTGAAGCCAAAGGCAGACCCTCGGATAACCCTCTTATTGTTCATATAGCAAAAACAGAGGAGCTGTATTCACTTGTGAAAGAAGTGCCCGAAAAGGCAAAAATGCTCGCAGATAAATACTGGCCGGGTCCGCTTACAATAATACTTCCGAAAAAAGACAGCGTTTCCGATAAGGTTTCGGGAGGACTTCCCACCGTTGCGGTGAGAATGCCCTCGCACCCTGTTGCAAGAGCAATTATTGAAGAAGCGGGAGTGCCCTTAGCAGCTCCCAGTGCCAACATTTCGGGATTTCCGAGCCCCACTTCAGCTTCATATGTAATAGACGATATGTACGGAAGACTTCCCGCTATAGTTGACGGCGGTGACTGCGACTTCGGTATAGAATCTACCGTTGTAACACTTGCAACAGATGTTCCCGTGCTTCTTCGGCCGGGGGCTGTAACATATGAACAGCTGACAGAAATTTTAGGTAAAGTAAAAATACATTCCGCCGTATTAAACCCTCTTGAAGAAGGTGTAACTGCCGCTTCTCCCGGAATGAAATATAAGCATTACTCCCCCGACGCGAAGCTTATAATACTTAACGGCACAAAAGAAGAATTTATAGAATTTATTAATAATAATCCTCACTTTGCAGACTTTGCTTTATGCTTCCAAGGTGAAGAAAATGATATTCCGTTACCCTCAGTTACATTCGGCACTGAGAATGACCCCTTCTCACAGGCAAAAAGGCTTTTTGATGCCTTCAGAGAGCTTGACGGCAAGGGTGCTAAAAAAGTGCTTGTGCGTTCCCCCTCAAGAGAAGGTGTGGGACTGGGAGTTTGTAACCGACTTTACAGAGCCGCAGGCTTTAATTTCCTTTCACCGAAGCAAGGCTTAGTAATAGGCTTAACAGGTGAGAGCGGTTCCGGTAAAAGTAAGGTCAGTGAAATGCTCAGGGAAAAAGGCTGTATTATAATAGATGCGGATAAAATTGCAAGAAGCATCACTGAAAAAGGCAGTCCCGTTCTCAAGAAATTAGCTTCCTTCTTCGGGGATGATATTATAGAAGCTGACGGCACTCTGAACAGACGGCTTTTAGCCTCAAGAGCCTTTAAGGATTATGAAAGCAAAATTCTTTTAGACAGCATAACACATCCCGAAATCGTAAATATCTGCGAAAAAAGAGCAAATGAAGAAACAGACAAGGGAAATTGTGTTATAATAGATGCTCCCCTTTTATTTACCTCGGGATTATGGAAAATATGCCATAAAACAGTAAAGGTATATGCTCCCGAAGAAATAAGATTAAAGAGAATTCTTGAAAGAGATAAAATAACAGAAGAAGAAATTCTTTTAAGATTTTCAAAGCAGACCGAAGAAAATGAAGCTGCAAAATCGGCAGATATTATAGTAAACAATTATCCGCCCTATAATTTAGAAGAAGAAATCAATAAGATAATATAACGGAGGAATTTTTATGTGCGAAGAAAAATCAAAGGCAGAAATCCTTAAAGAACAGCTTTTTATGAAAAGAGAACATACTGCAGGTATTATCGGTGAAAAGGGAGTTGCCGAAGCTGATACCTTTGCAGAAGGCTATATGAATTATCTTGATGCCTCAAAAACAGAGCGTGAAGCCGTTGAACAGGCTCTCGAAATGGCAAAAGCGGGCGGATTTACCGAATTTGATAAAACAGTAAGATATCCCGCAGGCTCAAAGGTTTATGTAAATAACAGAGATAAATCTCTTATTCTTGCTGTTATCGGACATAAAGATATAAGAGAAGGTGTAAGCATTGCCGCAGCACATGTTGATGCTCCGAGACTTGACTTAAAGCCCAATCCCCTTTATGAAGAATCTGAAATGGCATATTTCAAGACTCATTATTACGGCGGTATCAAAAAATATCAGTGGACTGCAATTCCTCTTTCACTTCACGGTGTAGTTATTAAAAAAGACGGTGAAAAAGTAAAGATAAATATAGGTGATGCTCCGGAAGAACCCAAATTCGTAATTACGGATCTTCTTCCCCACCTTGCGGCAAATCAGATGAGAAGCACCATGGCAGAGGGTATAAAGGGCGAAACTCTCAATATCCTTATAGGAAGCCGTCCCTTTGATAATACTCCCGCCGCAGACAGCATAAAGCTCAATATAATGAATATTCTTCATGAAAAATACGGCATAATCGAAGAGGATTTCTTAAGTGCAGAGCTTGAGGCAGTTCCCGCTTTTTCTGCTTGTGATATAGGCTTTGACCGTTCACTTATAGGTGCATACGGCCATGATGACAGAGTCTGCGCTTATCCCGCACTTATGGCAATTCTCGACAGTGAAGAGCCCGATTATACCTGTATTACCGTTCTTACCGATAAGGAAGAAACAGGCTCCGAAGGAAATACGGGACTTGACTCAAAGTATCTCGAATATTTCGTTTGCGATCTTGCCGCCATTTACGGTGCCGAGGGCAGAGATGTACTTTCAAAATCAAAATGTCTTTCTGCAGATGTAAATGCTGCATTTGATCCCAATTTCCCCGAAGTATATGAAAGAAGAAATTCCTGCTTTATAAATAACGGTGTATGTATCACAAAATACACAGGCTCAAGAGGCAAGGGCGGCACTTCAGACGCTTCTGCAGAATTTATGGGCGAAATCAGAAGTCTTCTTGACAGCGAAGGTGTTTGCTGGCAGACAGGCGAGCTCGGAAAAATCGACGAAGGCGGCGGAGGAACGGTTGCAAAGTATATAGCACACCTCAATGTTGATGTAGTGGACCTTGGTGTTCCCGTGCTTTCCATGCACGCTCCCTTTGAAGTTGTATCAAAGACAGATGTATTTATGGCATATAAGGCCTTCTACGCATTTTTTAATAAATAATCGGAGAATTTATGTATAAGATTAATCCTGCCAAGTATACGGGTGTTACGGTCCTTCCGTCGGAAATTGCCGAAAAACACCTTATACTGGCTTCCGCTTCACAGCTTAAAGTAATAATATATGCTTTTTCAAAATCAGGAGATTTCTTTGATGCCGAAACCGTATCAAAGGGAACGGGAATTTCTTTGGAAGAGGTAAACGACGCTCTGTCCTATTGGAAGGATACGGGCTTTGTCCTCTATGAAAATGAAGAGATAAAATTTACTGAAACTTCCTCTGAAACACAGGAAAAAGCTGCTCCCGAAAAAAAGGAAGAACCTAAAAAAAGAGAAACTATTCCCCTTAATAACCCGTCAAGACTCAAATATGATGAGATCTGCACGAGAATAGGAGAATCTGAGGAAATAAGAATTCTTCTCAATGAGGCACAGTTAAAGCTCGGACGCACCATAGGAACAGGAGATCAGAGCTCTCTGATACTTCTTCACGATTATTACGGACTTCCCGTTGAAGTTATTCTTTGTATCTGCGAATATGCAGGTACAAAGGGCAAGTCCACCAATATGAACTACATATATAAAATAGGTGTTGACTGGAGCCAGAGAGAGATAGATACGATTGATGCCGCTGACGAAGAGCTTAAAAGCATTCAGAATGTAAATGCCGTCTGGGCCGAATTCAGTGCGGCAGTAAGTCTTAAAAGCTCGGCTCCTACCACTTCACAGGAAAAATATATTTCACAGTGGGTAAACGAATGGAATTTTACTATTCCGATGTTAGTACTCGCCTATGAAGAAATGGTCACTCATACAGAAAAGCTTAGCTTTTCATATATGCACAAGATATTATCCGACTGGCATAAAAAGGGAATAAACACCCCTGAAAAAGCCGAAGAGGAAAAAACAAAATTTATTCACGAAAAAGAACAGAAGGCTCTGGAAAGAGCCTCAGGCAGAAAAAAACAGACCGAAATAAAACCCGACCCCAATGCTTCTTACGACATAAAACGCGCAGAGGAAAGAGCAAGAACAAGTGTCCCCAAGGTAAAAAAGAGAGAAAAGAGATAAAACTATGCCTTACAATAAAGAAATATATGAAAAAGCTCAGGAAATAATAGAGCAAAGACGCAAGGATGCCGAAAATAAAAATTCAGCAATCATCCGTTTATTTGAAACCATGGAGCCCGAATATTCAGCTCTTAAAAAAGAAATGATAAATTCGGTGAAAGAGGCTGTTAAGGCAATAGATATGTCACCTGAAAAGGCAGCTGAATTTATTCAGCAGCAGAAAATAAGAAACCTTACGGCACAGCAGAATATAAAGCTTCTGTTAAAAAAACACTCTCTTTCCGAAAACTATCTTGAAATAAAATATTTCTGTCCCGAATGTGAAGACACAGGTTTCAAAGACGGAAAACTCTGTGAATGTCATATAAAGCTTCTCAAAGACCTTGCTTTTGAGGAGGCCGGTAAGAAATCTCCTTTGAAATTCTGCCGTTTTGAGGATTTCAGACTTGATTATTATTCTGATAAGGCTCCTTCAAAAAATGAACTCTCTCCGAGAGAAAAGATGGAAGAAATATATTCCTTCTGTAAGGAATATACAGCATCCTTTGATACTTCTTCACAGTCTGTTTTGATGCAGGGACAGACAGGACTCGGAAAAACTCATCTTTCCTTGTCTATTGCAGGCGAAGTCATAAAAAAAGGCTACAGTGTTTTATATAATTCCGCACAGAATATTTTCAATACTCTCCAGAAAGAGCGTTTCGGAAAAAGTGACACGGGCGGTGCATTTGAAGCTATGGTGCTTGAATGTGACCTTCTTGTTATAGACGATCTCGGAGCGGAATTTTTTACACAGTTTACAAATGCCGCACTTTATAATATAATCAACACAAGAATAAACATGTGCCTTCCTACAATTATCAGCACAAATCTTACACTGAGTGAAATTGAAAACATATATTCAACAAGAATTTCTTCCCGTCTGATAGGTGAATACGCTGTTCTTAATTTTTCAGGTAATGATATAAGACAGATAAAAAGCGAAAACAATCAATAATGAGGAGAGAGAATATTGGAGCAGACAGTAACACAGTCAAATCTTGAAAAACAGCTTGAACAGCAAAAAACCAATTATCTTTCTCCGAAAGATTATGTGGCATACATACTTTCGGGAACAGGTGATAAAAACTGGGAATCCTTCTCAGGCTCGAATTCAGACTTCTTTAACAGAACCATGCTCGGTGCTGATGCTGTTACTCTCAGTACGGCAAGCGTTATATGCACATTTGCCGATACCTTTGATAATGCCATTTCGGGACCTATTCTTGACAGAACCCGTACACGCTGGGGAAGAGTAAGACCCTATCTTATTCTTACGCTTCCTTTATGGTTTATAAGTGTTGCCGTTCCGTGGCTTCTTCCCGGCGGCCTTACTCAGGGAATGATACTCGCAATATTTGCAGTTATAAATTACATAGGCTCTATCGGCAATTCCTTTTATACTCCCGCTTATTCCGCACTTTTATATAACCTTACCCCGAATGTACAGGAAAGAAACAGACTTATTGCAACAGACACATATGTTGACCTTTTAGGTGTATGGCTTCCCTCTTTATTCCCGTTCTTTGTTGACTTCTTGCCTATGAGCATTCCCAGAAGAAATATCTATACCGTTGCCGCATTTATTTTTATAGTAATGGTAATAGTTTTCAGAACCTACGGATTTTTCGCTTTAAGAGAAAGAGTACCCCTTTCTTCCCGTCAGGAAATGAATTCCGTAAGCGTATGGAAATCTCTCAGACAGGTGGCTTCGTGCAGACCCATGTGGGTGCTTCTTCTTAAAAACTTCTTTGCCGTTGGTAAAGCTGTCGGTGCCCGTATTCAGAACGACTTCTGGCTTAACTGCTTCGGAAAAATTTCATACGGTACACTCGCAGGCCTTTTTACGGGACTTCCCTCCTATTTTGTTCTTCCCTTAGCTCCGAAGCTTACCAATAAATTCGGACTGAGAAACTTAGCCTCAGGCTCATATCTTGTGTGCGGTATTTCATATTTTATTATGTATCTGGTAGGCTATGCTCCTACTTCATCAACATTTATAAATGTTGCCTGGGTCACAGTTGCACTTACTGCGGCAGGAAGCCTTAACAGTATTCAGAGATACTGTTCAACAGCTATGACAGGCGATCTTTATGATTATGTTGAATGGAAAACAGGTATCAGAAATGAAGGTATAATATCCGCTACAATGGGATATATCAATCTTATTTCAAATCAGGTTGCAAATATGGTATCAGGCGGTCTTATTACACTTCTTAAGATCCGCTCCGTATATTCAACAACAGGTCAGCTTATCCGTCAGACTGACCCTAAAATGCTCAGAAATATCTGGATAGTATTTGCTTTATGTCCTGCTATAGGCAGAACCATGAAGGGTATTGTTTTAAGATTTTTCAATGTTCACGGAAAAGTAAGAGAACAGATGATGGCAGATCTTGCCGTTTCAAGAGCCGCAAGGGTAATTGATACGGGAAATGAAGAAAATATAAATTAACATAAAAGAAAGCGTTTCACCGAAAAAAGTGAAACGCTTTCTTTTATTATAAAATTCTGATTATTGAAGCAGGAGCGAAATCCTTGAGTTCGGAGAGTGTTTCTCTGAGCTCTTTTTCTGTTGCTTTTGAAGTAATGAATGCTATTTCATTTTCGGGAGCATCTTCTCGTGAAAGAACACTCACTCCGCCGAAGGCTTCTCTTATATTTATTATGCTGTTTTTTGCATTTTTAGCATAGCCTCTGATGTAAAGAGCTGTTTCATAAAGCATATAGTCTTCAATTATGCCGTCTTCGTGCTTATCCCAATAATAGTGCTTTTCATTCTTCTTAAGTCTTGCACATTCCATTACATCGCCTACGACTGCGCTGGCTGTTGCTTCTTTTCCTGCACCCTGACCGTAGAGAAGAACATCTCCTACACTGTCTCCCTTTACTGAAATTGCGTTATATACGCCGTTTACGCCTGATATCATAGAAGTTTCATTTACAAAGAAAGGACATACTATAGCACCGATTTTGCCGTCATTTCGCTTATCTGCTTTTCCGAGAAGCTTTATCTTATATCCCTTTGAAGCAGCATAAGCGGCATCCTCAAGTGTAATAGCCTTTATACCTTCTGTGTGTATTTCTTCGGGATAAACATGATGTCCGTATGCAATAGACGCTAATATACAGGTCTTTCTTCCCGCATCAAGGCCTTCAACATCTGCTGTGGGATCTTTTTCTGCATAGCCTTTATCCTGTGCTATCTTAAGAGCAGTATCAAATGACATTTTTTCATTTATCATTTTAGTCAGAATAAAATTAGTGGTTCCGTTAAGTATACCCGCAAAAGAAAGTATGTTATTTGCCGAAAGAGCGGAAAATAAAGTTCTTATAACAGGAATACCGCCGCAGACAGCTGCTTCAAACATAAATGCAGCATTATTATTTCTTGCAGCATCAAAAAGCTCTTCTGCTTTTGCAGCAACGAGAGCTTTATTTGAAGTTACAACATTCTTTCCTTTTTCAAGACATTTCTTGCAGAAAGTAAAAGCAGGCTCAACACCGCCCATTGTTTCTACAACGGTTTCTATTTCATCATCATTCAATATAACATCTATATCTTTTACAATTCTTGAAGCAAGAGGAGAATCTGAAAAATCTCTGATATCAAGAATGTATTTAACCTCTATATTTTCATTTGCACTTCTGATCATAAGATCGCTTTTATTATCAATTATATCAACAACGCCTGAACCTACTGTTCCGCAGCCCATAACTGCAATCTTCATAAAAACACTCCCAACGGAAAATATTTGTTTAATTTTACTATAATAAACAGTAAATGTAAAGATATTTTTTCACTAATACTTCTCTATTTTAAATAATAATTATTAAAAATTTTTATTGAATATTTTATTTATTTATGTTAATATATAGAATAAGTATAAGTATCAGTATGTAAAAAAACAGTAAAAGATTTTGCGGAGGTTAAAATGGATACATTAAATGACATTTGGAAAGAGGTCCTGGCTCTTTGTAAAAAGGAAGTTTCCGATGTAATGTATAATATGTGGTTATCACCTCTTGAATTTTATAAGCTTGAAAACGATACCGCAGTATTTATAGTAAATGCCGATTTCAGAAAAACAATAATAATAACAAAATTTGCGCCTCTCATAAAAAAATGCTTCAAAGAAATAATAGGCTTTGATGTAGAAATAGACGTTGTAGTAGATCAGGCATTTGACGAAAAAACGGAAG
This sequence comes from Clostridia bacterium, assembly GCA_017513525.1. Lineage (GTDB taxonomy): Bacteria > Bacillota > Clostridia > Oscillospirales > Acutalibacteraceae > RUG806. The sequence goes on along the minus strand of JAFXFC010000018.1, from coordinate 17,800 downwards.
AAGAAAAGAACAAAAAAGAGGAAGCTCCTCAGGAAGAAAAAGAAGAAACATCCTCATATTCTAAAAAAAGCTTTGCTTCTTATACCTTTGACAGCTTTGTTGTAGGCAAATCAAATTTATTTGCTTATAATGTTGCAAAGGGCGTTGCCGAAAATCCCGGCGGACAGTATAATCCTCTTCTTATATACGGAAATTCGGGACTTGGTAAAACTCATCTTCTTTTTGCTATTTATAATGAGCTTAAAAGAAGAAATCCGAACGATGTTATTATTTACACAACAGGCGAAAGCTTCTTAAATGAGCTTGTAGACTGTGTAAGTAAGAAAAACACAATAGTTTTCCATAATAAATACAGAAATGTCGATGCTCTTCTTATGGATGATATTCAGGTCATTCAGAAGGGTGAAATGGTACAGGAAGAATTTTTCCATACCTTTAATGCACTTGATAACGCAGGGAAACAGATAATTCTTACATCTGACTTACCTCCTAAAGAAATGTCTATTCTTGATGAAAGAATAAGGACCCGTTTCGAAATGGGTGTTCTTGCGGATATTCAGCCTCCCGACATTGAAACAAGAAAGGCTATCATAAAGCGAAAATCACAGTCCTTGGGTATTACATTAAATGAATCTGTAACAGAATACATAGCAACAAAGATAAAAAACAATATCCGTCAGCTTGAAGGCACTGTAAAGAAAATAGAGGCTCTTAAAAGAGTTTACGGCGTTATGCCGACCTTTGAACAGATACAGGATATAGTAAAAGATATTACTTCAGATTCACAGCCTGTTTCAGTTATTGTTGAAAAGATATTTTCCACTGTATCTGAAACCTACGGAGTTTCTCTTGAGGATATCAAGTCCTCTGGAAGAGCACAGAATATTTCTCAGGCAAGAAATGTCTGTATGTATGTTATGAAAAAAGTCATTCCTAATATAACACTTAAAGAAATAGGTGTCCATTTCAAAAAAGACCATTCAACCGTACTTCATTCCGTAAAGCGTGTTGAAACATCAATTGAATCTGATCAGATATTCAAAAATACAGTGAATAATATCATCAGAGAAGTAAAAGAAAAGAACTGATTTTTTTCAACAACTTATCAACAATTAACACTTACTTATCAACAGTATAAACATTACTGAAAAATCCTGTGTTAATTCCACAATTTATCAAATTTAAACATTTGGATAATTCAGAGTTATTTTTCCAGTATTTTCAAGTGTTGTAAAAGTTTTCAACAAAATCAACATACACTACTACTAACACTATTTTAAACATATCCTAACCCGATAAAAGGGGAGAAAATCAATTTCGGAGGTTTTTTCTATGAAAATTATCTGCGACACAAATTCATTCACAAATACCTGTCTTAACGTTCAGAGATCAATACCTGCAAAAGCAGTGCTTCCGCATCTTGAAGGAATACTCATAGAAACACAGGGGGATTCCTCAGTAAAGCTTACAGGCTTTGATCTTGATATTGCAATTATCACAGCTTTTAATGTAAGAGTTGTTGAGCCCGGTGCTGCAGTTCTTAATGCAAAGACCTTCTGTGATATTCTCCGACATCTTCCTGACAGCACGGTTACAATTACATGTAATGAGAAGAATATATGTACCATTACAAGCGGTGAGGTCGAATACACACTTATCAGTCTTAATCCTGCCGAGTATCCCGAGCTTCCGACGATAACAGAGGAAATTCCCTTCAGAATAAATTCAGGTATACTTAAGGATATGATAAAAAGAACAGTTTTTGCTGTTTCCGCAGACGACGGAAAAACTGTTCACAGAGGAGTTAAGTTTGAATTAACATCTGATGAAATAAAGCTTATTGCACTTGACGGTTACCGCCTTGCTATAAGAACCGAATTTACTGAGTATAACGGTGAAGCACTTAATTTTGTTGTTCCCGCAAAAACTCTTTATGAAATAATAAAGCTTGCAGAAGATGATGAAGGCTTTATTGAGATAGTAAAGGGCAGACGCCATATCATGTTTAATGTAAACGGATACTGTCTTGTTTCAAAGCTTCTTGAGGGTGAATTCCTTGATTACCGCACAGCTTTTCCAAAGGGAAAGAATGCTGTTGTAAGAGTTAATACAAAGAAGCTTATGGACAGTATAGAAAGAACTTCTATTATTATTACGGAAAAAGTAAAAAGCCCCATAAGATGTATTTTTGAAGAAGATGAATTAAAGCTTTCCGCCGTGACAGCTCTCGGAAGTGCAAGTGATAAGCTTTCAGTTTCAATAGACGGAGAAAGAACAGAAATAGGCTTTAATAACAGATTTTTACTTGATGCTTTAAGAAGCTGTGATACAGACGAAGTCCTGATTGATCTTAACGGTTCATTTTCTCCTGCCGTTATTACTCCTCCCGAGGGAGAAAGCTTCTTATATCTTATCTTACCCGTAAGAATTAAAAATGACTAAAGAAGAATGAATTATGGAAAGAAAAAAAATCAAAGTCAGAGCTAAAATAGAAACAAAAGAATTTCTTTATATAACAACACCTTTTATAAAGCTTGATTCTGCAATGAAGCTTTCGGGACTCGCCGATACGGGCGGAATGGCAAAAATGATGATTGAAGACGGTCTTGTTAAGGTAAACGGTGAGGTTTGTATTCAAAGAGGTAAAAAATTATACCCAGGTGATAAAATATTATTCAGAAACAGTCTTTTTGAAGTAGCCGATCAGAATGAAGATAAATAAGTTAGAGCTTAAAAATTACCGCAATATTGAATATATGGAGCTTCTCCCCTGTGACGGTGTAAATATAATTTACGGTGAAAATGCACAGGGAAAGACAAATATTCTTGAAAGTATATTTCTTTTTACCGGACTAAAAAGCTTCAGAAGCTCAAAGGACAGTGAGTTTGTTTCATTCGGAAAAGAGTTTTCAAAAATCAATGTAGATTTTTCTACAGCTTTAAGAGATCAGACTGCTGAAATTAAGATAAGCGACAGAAGAAGAGCGGTATTGAACGGTGTAACACTTGCCTCTCCCACAGCTTTGATGAGTAAATTTCCCGCTTCTCTTTTTTCTCCGGGATTTATGACTTTAATACAAAACGGCCCTACGGAAAGAAGAAAGTTTATAGATTCGGCTATTTGTCAGATAAAGCCGAAATATGCCCTCTTGCTTTCGGAATACAATAAGCTTCTCAAACAAAGAAATGCTGTATTAAAGGACAGCGAAAATTATAAGGATACAAAGCTTTTTCTTGATTGTATAAATGAAGCCTTTTCAAATTTAGGAGAAGAGATATATAAAGAGAGAAAAATATATCTTGACGGTATTTTACCTTTTGTAACGGAAATTTATGAAGGACTTTCTTCAGGAAAAGAAGAAATAAGCTTTTCATATATAAGAAAAGGCGATAAAACAGGTAAATATTTATTTTCAGAAATAATAAAAAGTCATGAAACAGCTGATATTTCCGCAAAAATGACTTTAACAGGACCTCACAGAGATGATATTGATATAAATATCAACGGTGTATCTGCAAGAAGTTTTGGCTCACAGGGACAAAAGCGTTCCGCCGCAATTGCCTTAAAGCTTGCTGAAGCCGAAGTTATAAAAAACTTCATAGGTGAACAGCCTGTTATTTTACTTGATGATGTCATGAGTGAGCTTGATGCAAAAAGACAGGATTATATACTTAATCACATAAAGGATCGGCAGGTTTTTATTACCTGCTGTGAGCCCGGCTCAATTCTCAGAATGAGTGAGGGTAAGACCTTTAACATAAAAGACGGAAGGCTGCTTTGATATGTACTTACATCTCGGACAGGATACTGTCATAAGAAAAGAAGAAATACTCGGTATTTTTGATATAGATACATCTACCGTTTCAAAAATAACGAGAGATTATCTTTCAAAGAAAGAAAAAGACGGAAACTGTATTACTGTTTCTTATGAGCTGCCGGGTTCCTTTGTTGTATGCACGGATAAAGAAGGCAAAGAAACCGTTTATATATCTCAGCTTTCCGCAGCAACACTTCTGAAAAGAACAGAAGATATTTTTTGATTTGTTTTTTAACTCTAAGGAGGATCAATAAATGGATAAAACCGAAAACAACAATCCCGAGATCAATATTGCTGAATTTGAGGAAGTTGTCATAACTGATAATGAAGAGCAGATGAATACTGCTGTTTCAGAGGTTTATGATGCCAGTCAGATACAGGTGCTCGAAGGACTTGAGGCTGTAAGAAAAAGACCGGGTATGTATATCGGCTCTACAGGCCCCAGAGGTCTTCATCATCTTGTTTATGAAATTCTCGACAACTCCATAGACGAAGCACTTGCAGGCTATTGCACACATATTGAGGTTGAAATTCTTCCCGGTGATGTTATTACCGTAAGAGATAACGGAAGAGGTATTCCCGTTGATATTAATGAAAAACAGGGTATTCCTGCTGTTACCGTTGTTCTTACAGTTCTTCACGCAGGCGGTAAATTCGGAGGCAGCGGTTATAAAGTATCGGGCGGTCTTCACGGTGTAGGATCTTCCGTTGTTAATGCTCTTTCCGAATGGCTTGAGGTTGAAGTCAGTCAGAACGGCCATGTCCATAAGCAGAGATTTGAAAGAGGTAATATTGCAAGTGACCTTGAAATAATCGGAGATACCGATAAAACAGGTACTCTTGTAAGATTCAAGGCTGACCCTGAAGTATTCACGGAAACTACAGTTTATGAATATGAAACTCTTCAGAGAAGAATAAGAGAACAGGCATTCCTTAACGCAGGACTCCGTATTTCTCTTACTGACAGAAGAGATGAGGAAAATATCGTTGAGGATGTTTACTGCTTTGAAGGCGGTCTTTCAAGCTTTGTTCAGTATATCAATGAATCGAGAGCTCTCACTCCCCTTCATGATATTCCCATGCATTTTTCTGTTGTAAAGGATGACAGAAGTGCTGAGGTTGCCATTATGTATAATGACAGCTATAACGAAAACATACAGTCCTTTGCAAATAATGTCCGTACCATTGACGGCGGTACTCATGAAACAGGCTTTAAGAATGCACTCACCCGTGTATTCAATGATTACGGAAGAAAATATAATTTCTTAAAAGATGCAGATAAAAATCTTTCGGGTGAAGATGTAAGAGAAGGACTTACTGCTGTTATAAGCGTAAAGCTTACTGATGCACAGTTTGAAGGACAGACAAAGGGTAAGCTCGGAAATACCGATATTACTCCTTTAGTACAGCAGATGGTATATGAAAAGCTTTCAACATATTTTGAAGAGAATCCTTCCGTAGCCCGCGCTATATTCAATAAAGCTTTAGATGCTTCAAGAGCAAGAGAGGCTGCAAGAAAAGCAAGAGATCTCGCCAGAAGAAAGAGTGCTCTCGAAGGAAACTCTCTTCCAGGTAAGCTTGCTGACTGTACAGATAAAAACCCCGAAAACACAGAGCTTTATATAGTCGAGGGTGATTCTGCAGGCGGTTCTGCTAAGGAAGGCAGAGACAGAAGAACTCAGGCTATTCTGGCACTTTGGGGTAAAATGCTTAATGTTGAAAAATCCCGTATAGATAAGGTTATCGGAAATGAAAAGCTGGTTCCCGTGGTATTGGCACTCGGAACAGGTATAGGCGAAGATTTTGATATTACAAAGCTTCGTTATCATAAAGTTGTTATCATGGCCGATGCCGACGTTGACGGAGCACATATAAGAACTCTTCTTCTTACATTCTTTTTCCGCTATATGCGTCCTCTTATTGAACAAGGCTTTATTTATATTGCACAGCCTCCCCTTTTCAAAATTTCAAAAGGCAAAAGACATGAGTATGCTTACAGTGATGAACAAAGAGATGCACTTTTAGCAGAAATGGGACAAGGCTGTTCCGTTCAGAGATATAAGGGTCTTGGTGAAATGGACCCCGAACAGCTCTGGGAAACCACAATGGATCCCGAAAGAAGAACAATGCTCAGAGTAAATCTTAATGATGCCGAAGAAGCAGACGAAACCTTCTCTATTCTTATGGGAGATAAGGTCGAGCCCAGAAAAGATTTCATCGAAAAGAACGCTAAATTCGTTCAGAACCTTGACATCTAAGGAGTAATATGATGGATAACGAAAATAAGATAAATGAAAATATGGAAGAAAATCAGCCTCAGGGGACATTAGTTCAGGTTGACCTGAATCGGGAAATGAGAAGTTATTTCCTTGATTATTCAATGTCTGTTATTACCCAGAGAGCTCTTCCTGATGTAAGAGACGGCTTAAAGCCTGTTCACCGCCGTATTCTTTATACCATGCACGAGAATAATCTTACTCCGGATAAAGAATACCGTAAGTGTGCCGATACCGTCGGTTCGGTTCTTGGTAGATATCATCCTCACGGTGACGCTTCCGTTTACGATGCAATGGTAAGACTTGCTCAGACCTTCTCAACAAGATATGTTCTTGTTGACGGTCACGGAAACTTCGGTACAGTTGACGGTGACCCCCCTGCTGCATACCGTTATACAGAATCAAGAATGAGCAAGATTTCTCTTGAAATGCTCACTGATATTGATAAGGATACAGTAGATTTTACAGGAAACTACGATGACAGACTTAAGGAACCCACGGTTTTACCTGCTCGCTTCCCCAATCTTCTTGTAAACGGTTCAACAGGTATTGCTGTCGGTATGGCAACAAATATTCCTCCCCATAATTTAGGTGAGGTTATTGACGGTATGTGCTGTGTTATAGACAATCCCGATTGCTCACTTGATGATATTATGCAGCATATAAAAGGCCCCGACTTCCCCACAAAGGGTATTATTATGGGAAGATCAGGTATAAGAGCCGCTTATGCCACGGGAAGAGGAAAAATTACCGTAAGAGCAAGATGTGAGATACAGGAAACAAAAAACGGAAGATATGCTATTATCGTTAGTGAGCTTCCCTATCAGGTAAATAAGGCAAGACTTATTGAATCAATAGCAGATCTTCATAAGGAAAAGCGTCTTGAAGGCATTTCCGATATCAATGACTACTCTTCAAGAGAGGGTATGAACATAACCATTGACTTAAAGAGAGATGCAAATCCGCAGGTAGTATTGAATCAGCTTTATTCCTTTACTCAGCTTCAGACTACCTTCGGTGTTATTCAGTTAGCCCTTGTTGACGGTGTTCCTAAGGTTCTTACTCTTAAAGAGATGCTTCAGTATTATATTGATCATCAGGTAAATGTTGTTACAAGAAGAACTGAATTCGATCTCAAAAAGGCAAGAGAACGTCAGCATATTCTTGAAGCACTTCTCAAGGCACTTGATTTTATTGACGAGGTTATTAATATTCTCCGTTCATCAAAGAACATAGGCGAAGGTAAGGAAAGACTTATGGAGCGCTTCGGCTTTGATGAAATTCAGGCAAACCACATCGTTCAGATGCGTCTCGGACAGCTGACAGGTCTTGAAAGAGAAAAGCTTGAGGAAGAAGAAAAAGCACTTGAAGAAAAAATAGCAAGATTTGTTGAAATTCTTTCTTCCCGTGAAAATGTTCTCGCACTCGTTAAGGATGAAGCTCTTGTTATCAGAAATAAATTCTCTGATGACAGAAGAAGCGAAATTGTAAATGTATCGGGTGAAGTTGATATTGAAGACCTTATTCCCGAAGAAGACTGTGTATTCACAATGACACAGATGGGTTATATCAAGAGAATGTCAGTTGATGAATACCAGCTTCAGAAAAAGGGCGGTAAAGGAAAAATCGGTATCACACGCCGTGAAGAAGATATTGTTGATACAATGTTTACCGCTTCAACTCATTCACATCTTATGTTCTTTACCACTAAGGGTAAGGCATATATGATAAAGGGATATGAAATTCCCGAAGGCAGCCGTACAAGTAAGGGTATGAATCTTGTTAATATCCTTCCAATTGAGTCTGATGAAAAGGTTACAACAATGCTCATGATACCTAAAGAGCATGAGGATCTTTATCTTTGTATGATAACAAGAAACGGTATCATTAAGAGAACAGAGCTTATAAACTTCAAAAATATCAGAAAATCAGGTATTATAGCTATTAATCTTGATGAAGGCGATGTACTTCAGAAGGTGCTTCTTACAACGGGAAATCAGGACCTTTTTGTTGCAACTAAGAAGGGTCTTGGTATCCGCTTTAATGAAACAGATGCCAGAGTTATCGGCAGAACCGCAAGAGGTGTTAAGGCTCTTACATTTAAGTATCCCGACGATAAGGTTATCGGTATGGAAATACTTGATGAAGAAAACGGCGGTAAGCTTCTTACTGTCAGTGAAACAGGTAATGGCAGAAAGAGTGATTTCTCTGATTATCATGTTCAGTCAAGAGGCGGCTTCGGTTCAATTAACTACAGAGTGGCAAAATACGGTGATGTTGCCGCTATTAAGGTCGTTTATGATGACGATGATGTTATTCTTATTTCAGAACAGGGAATAATAATCCGTATAGCTGCTGAAAGTATACGAGAATGTGCCCGTCCTTCAAAGGGTGTCCGTCTTATGCGTCTTTCCCAGAATGACAGTGTTATTACACTGACACTTGCTAAGAATTCAGGCGAAGAAACTCAGCTTCCGGAAGATATTGATTCTGTTGATACAGCAGATAATGAAGCCGCAGACGGCATTTCTGATTCCGAATAAATTAATTGTCTCTTTACAGGTGGTGTGAATAATGAGAAAAACACAGAAAAAATCAAAAAAAACAGACAAGAAAAATAATGTTCTTACAATTGTCGGCGGAATTGCTGTCGGATTGATTCTTGTTTTTGCCATAATTGCGGTAGATTTATTTTCCAAAATGGGTATTATAAGCTTTAAGGATGATCCGTCTGATGAACCTACAGGCTTTGTTGAAGTTACTGAACCCGGAGAAGAAGGCAGTGGTTTTGAAACTCTTGAGGAACTCAGAGGAGTTAACAATCTTTCTGATTATCTTAAAAATTGGGCAGAAAATTCAAGTGAAAATTCTATTATGAAGAATGATGATGTTATTAATTTTCTTCTTATAGGTCTTGATGAGTCAAAGAGTAATTCTGATGCAATAATTATAGCTTCTCTTAATAAAGAGCAGGAAAAGATATATCTTCATTCTGTTTTCCGTGATTCTTATACTTATATTAAAACAGCCGGCGGAGATGAATATGCTAAAATCAATGCTTGCTATGCAAACGGCGGTCCTGAAAAGCTTATTGAAATGATCGAAGGTAATTTTAAGATAGATATCGATCATTATGTTTCAGTTAATTTTGACTCCTTCAGCTCTATAGTCGATATTCTCGGCGGAATAAAGCTTGATGTCAAAGCATATGAAGCAAATGCAATACGCAGTGAATTGGGTATTTATTGTCCCTCAGGTGAAGATGTTCTTCTTAACGGTGAGCAGGCTCTTGGTTTTTGCAGAATCAGACACTGTGATGTTGATGCAGATGTAAGCCGTACAAGAAGACAGCGTATGTTTATCAATGAGCTTATTAACGAAGCAAAGGATATAAGCATAAGTCAGATATCTCCTCTTCTTAATACTGTAATTAAGTATATTAAAACTGATTGCAGTGTCGGTGATATTCTTTCTCTCGGTACACAGGCTCTTACAAATAAGTGGTATAACTATGAAATAGTATCTTCCGCAATTCCCTCTGAAGAGCACAGAATGGATTACAGAGGAAATGCGTGGGTATGGATAGTTGATTATCCTGCTACTGCACAGGCTTTGCAGAACACCATTTACGGAATGACAAATATAGAGCTTAAGGAAGACAGAGTTTCTGCAATTGATATTATGAAAAATACTCATGATACAGGAATTGCTGCTCCGTAAGAAAAACAATAAAATAGTAAAAAACAACTGTAATTTGCAAGTTTTATTTTGCAATTTTACAGTTGTTTTTCTTTTTTTTATAATGTATAAATAATAAAATAAAATGTATAATTATAAAACTCAATAATTACCGTTTTTCAATCATTCTTGAAAAGATATATTGCTGTGCAAGTCCAGAATTCGGTTTGAAGCATTCGGGAAGACCGTCGGGATAATACTCTTTAGTTGCTCTTTCAATGTGTCTGTCTATAGGATATACATCTGTAAATTTAAGTGAAAATAAAAGTGTGCAATCGGCGACTTTTTTGCCGACCCCCTTAATTTTCATTAATTCTTTTCTTGCATCATTTTCATCCATATTGCGGATTTTATCAAGATCTATTTCACCCTCGGCAACCTTTTTTGCGGCATCAAGAATGTAAGGAACTCTGTAGCCTGCTTTAAGAAATGAAAGCTCATCTTCAGTTTTTGTTGCAAGAATTTCGGCATCGGGAAAAGTAAAGCACTCACCTACTTTTTTTCCGAAGCCTTCCGAAAGCCTTTTTATTATTCCTTTTATTCTCGGTATGTTATTGCAGGATGAAATTATAAAGGAGCAAAGTGTTTCCCAAGGATCCTGATTGAGTATTCTGATTATGCCGTATTTTTCATATGCCGCTTTAATATACGGATCAAGTGACAGTCTTTTAAGTATTTCCTCATGATCTGTTTTAAGATCAAAATAGTTCAGCCATATTTCATTAATTTCATCTTCGTCGGCTCCGAGAAAAAGCAGACCATCTGCCGTAGCTTTTACATTGGCTTCTCTGCCGAAAGCCACTCCTCTGAATATTCCGTCTCCGACATATTCCCAGCGGAACGCCTGCCCGCAATCAAGAGTAAGCGGAAGGTTAAGTCCGCCGAAATCTACTATTTCTATGCCGTTATTTCGTGTCTTAAGCTCCATTTTATACCTCTTTTCAGCAGTTGGCAATTTAAATAAAATAATCTGATAATTTTATTTAAAAATATCTCCATTTTGTATAGACGGCAAGTTTGCTTAACTTCTTGTATATGTTAAAAGTTTAACAATACCTCAATGTTGATAACTTTTTAATGTTAAAAACTCGGTTTATCAAGGCTTTTGAGTGTAAGTTATTAACATTATCAACAGAGTTTTCAACATTTTCACACTTTTTAACATTATACAAAATGTATAATAATATTGACATACAAATTCACATATCCTATATAGTGCTTTATGTAACCGCCAAAATCTTAGGTGAAATTTGCCGAAAAAATGAAAAATTTGATGAATCGGATATAGTGTGCTTATAATTTTTATATTGCACTATATATTGAAAACCGTTAGTTCGTTAAAAAAATCACAATAGCTGTTCCCTGCTTCTATGCTATGTCTTTTCTGCTTTGTCGGTAAAAACGGGCTTCAATATTTAAACATAAAATTTTTTATTGCAGGTGTAAAATTATATTTTATGATAATACTGTAAATATAAACTTCGGAGGGTGTATATATGTTAAAAGGAGTTAATCGTCAGGTAGTTGAGGTAGCTCAGCCTGAATGTGTATATTTTGAAAAAGTCTTGTTTTTTGTAAAACCCGAATATTCATCCGTCAGTGAAACGAAGTTAAAAAGCAAAGCTGATGCTCTTATTAAAAATGCTACTGCTGCACCGGAGGAAAAAAAACGATTTCAAAGAAACTCTCGCATTGGTCAGTTTGCAAAAATGGCAATTGCCGCGGTATCGGGTGCAGTAGCTGCTGCAGCAGGTTTTCTTGTATTTATATCTTAAATATAATCCGTCTTAATCTTGTGTCGGACTTTTTTCTATGCAGAAAATTGATTGTGTGTGAGTAATTTTCTGTATATCAAAAAACACCTTCACTCCCCTATTATCAGTTGACTGAGGTTAATATAAAATTCTTTTACTTCCCCACACAGAATTTAGAAAATACTTCGTTTACTATTTCTTCACTTGCCTTCTTGCCGGTTAGTGTAAGAAGCTGTTCAATGGCACAGTCGATGCTGACATTTACCGCATCTACTGTAAAACCCATGTCAATTGCAGCGATCGCTTCATTGATACATTCATGTGCTTTTTTTGCATAATTATACTGTCTTTCTGCGGCGAGGATCTCCTGAGAAAAATCGAGACCCTCAGTTCCGAGAATGCTTTCAAGCGCCTTTCTTATATCTTCGATGCTTTCCTCATTTTTAGCAGAAAGAGTGATTGAGACGGGAATATATTTTTCAATATCCGATTGAGTAAAATGAGGCTCAAGGTCAGACTTATTGACTATACCGAGACACCTTTTATTTTTGCAAAGCTCTAAGAGCAGAAGATCTTCATTGTCCAAGGGCCTTGAAACATCGAAAACTGCAAGAATAAGATCTGCAGTATCTATCCTGCTTTTTGCCATGTTAACACCGATGCTTTCAACCTCGTCAGCAGTATCATGAATTCCTGCCGTATCTGCAAGGCGAAGAAGAATTTCACCTACACGGACTGTTTCTTCAACTACATCTCTTGTGGTTCCTGCAATTGAAGTAACTATAGAACGTTCACAGCCCGAAAGAACATTCATGAGGGTTGATTTTCCTACATTCGGTTTTCCGCAGATGACAGTATTTACCCCTTGAGTCACAGCTTTTCCGCTGTTATATCTGTCGAGAAGCTTTTTAAGTTCTATTTGGGCTTTATCAAGCGTTTTTCTTAATTCTCCGCTTTCGACAGCCGGTATATCTTCATCCGGGTAGTCACTCCATGCGGCAAGGGCAGCCGCTGCGGAAATAAGAGAAGCACATATTTCACCTATTTTTTTACTTACATTGCCTTTAAGTGTGTTTCTTGCGGCATTTAATGCTGCTTCTCCCGAGGCTGATATGATATTCATAACTCCTTCAGCCTGTGCAAGATCCATTTTGCCGTTAAGGTATGCTCTTTTTGTGAATTCTCCGGCTTCGGCAGGTTTTGCACCGAGAGAAAATATCAGTCTTAATACCTTCTGCATTATATAAAGTCCGCCGTGACAGCATATTTCACAAACATTTTCACCTGTATAGCTTTTCGGTGCTCTGTAAACTATTACCACGGCTTCGTCAACAGGGGAGTCGCCGTCAAAAATCTGACCGTATAACGCATGGTATCCTTTCATATCAAGGACTTTTTTACCCGAATATGATCTGAAGCACTTTTCTGTAACAGAAAGTGCATCTTCTCCCGATATTCTTATTATTCCGATACCGCCTGCCGCATTTGGTGTGGCTATTGCTGCTATAGTTGACATAGAAACCCTCTTATAATAATATAGTTATTTATATTATAATACATTATAAGTCAATATTGCAATATCTTAAAAGGCATGATATAATTATTTGTTCTGAAAACTTATTTCGGAGGGGTATTCTATGGATTATTTTTCAGGAAAATATGATGTTGCCGTAATAGGCGCAGGTCATGCTGGTATTGAAGCGGCTCTTGCTGCTGCAAGGCTCGGCACAAAAGTCGTGTGTTTTACCATAAATCTTGACTGGATAGGGAATATGGCCTGTAATCCGTCTATAGGTGGAACATCAAAGGGACATCTTGTCCGTGAAATTGATGCATTGGGCGGTGAAATGGGTATTGCTGCAGATAAAAATACTCTTCAAAGCCGTATGCTTAATCTCGGAAAGGGTCCTGCCGTGCACTCCCTTCGTGCACAGATAGACAGAAGAGAATACTCCAAATATATGAAAAACACCCTCGAAAAGCAGGAAAATCTTACTCTTATACAAGGGGAGATAGTTTCTCTTAAGAAAAGTGATAATTCTTTTTGGGAATTAAAAACTCAGCTCGACTGTGTTTACCACGCTGAATGTGTTGTTATTGCAACAGGAACTTTCCTTGACGGAAAGATATATGTAGGCGATAAGTGTTATTCGAGCGGCCCCGACGGAATGTTTCCCTCTATAGGCCTTTCCGATTCATTAAAAGAGCAGGGAATAGGTCTTCGCCGTTTTAAGACGGGTACACCGTCAAGAGTTAATAGGCGTAGTGTTGATTTTTCCGAGCTTGAGGAACAATTCGGAGATGAAAGGGTAGTGCCCTTTTCATTTTCTACTGAAGAGAAGCCTCAGAATATACTTTCATGTTATATTACATATACAAATGAAAAAACAAAGAGAATTATAATGGAAAACCTCCACCGTTCACCTTTATTCGGCGGTGTTATTGAAGGTGTGGGACCGAGATACTGTCCCAGTATCGAAGATAAAATGGTTCGTTTCTCTGAAAAGGAAAGGCATCAGATCTTTATAGAACCGTGCGGTCTTGATACAGAGGAGCTTTATCTGCAGGGACTTTCTTCCTCTTTACCCATAGATGTGCAGGAAGGCTTTGTTCATTCAATAAAAGGACTTGAGCACTGTGAAATAATGAGAAACGCATATGCCATTGAATATGACTGTGTAGATCCTCTTGAGCTTCGCCCGACTCTAGAATTCAATAATATTGAAGGACTTTTCGGCGCAGGACAGTTTAACGGTTCAAGCGGTTATGAAGAGGCTGCGGCACAAGGTCTTGTGGCAGGAATTAATGCTGCACTCAAAATACAGGGAAAAGAACCGTTTATTCTTGAACGCTCAGGCTCATATATAGGAACACTTATTGATGATCTTGTAACAAAGGGCTGTAATGAGCCATACAGAATGATGACTTCCCGTTCAGAGTACCGTCTAATACTAAGACAGGATAATGCAGATATCCGTCTTATGAAAAGGGGATATGAATTAGGTCTTGTCTCAGAGGAAAAATATAACAGGTTTCTTAAGAAGACCCAGCTTATAGAAATTGAAAGAAAGAGAACAGAGAGCACCGTAATAGCTCCGTCAGAAGAAATCAATGCTTTACTTGTTTCACGTGAAACATCACCTCTTTCCACAGGCTGTAAGCTCGCTGATCTTATAAGACGCCCGCAGTTGAATTATGAAGTTCTCAAGCCCTTTGATAAAAACAGACCTGAATTACCCTTTGAGGTGTTTGAACAGGTTGAAATAGATCTGAAGTATGAGGGTTATATCAAAAGACAGTTGGCACAGGTAAATGAAATGCACCGTCTTGAAGTAAAGCTTATTCCTGAGGATATAGATTATAAGGATGTTATAAATCTCAGAACAGAGGCTATTGAAAAGCTTTCAAAGATAAGACCCAGAAGTATAGGACAGGCTTCAAGAATTTCAGGGGTAAGTCCTGCGGATATTTCCGTGCTTCTTATATATCTTGCAAAAAACGGAAAAGGGGAGTAATACATGATTTCAAAGGAGCTTTTACACAAGTCATGCGAAACACTGGGTATTGATATTACAACCGATGCCTTGGACAGATTCGATAAATACGCTGAGCTTCTTGTTGATTATAATAATAAGGTTAATCTCACTGCAATTACTGAGCCTGATGATATTGTTATCAAGCACTTTGCTGATAGCCTTTGTCTTAAAAAATTTGTTGAATTGACACCTGATAAGAAGCTTCTGGATGTAGGCACAGGGGCCGGCTTTCCGGGCGCAGCTCTTCTTTGCTCAGATCCGTCACTTAATATCACGATGATAGATTCAGTTAACAAAAAGCTTGATTTTATCAGATTTCTTGTAAAAGAATTAGGGCTTAGTGCTGAAATTATCACAATTCGTGCAGAAGATGCTGCAAAAAAGAAAGAATTCAGAGAAAAATTCGATATAGTAACCTCCCGTGCTGTAGCATCTCTAAATGTTCTTGCCGAATATTCCTTACCCTTAGTAAAGGTAGGCGGCATATTTGCACCTCTCAAGGCTGTGCTTTCACCTGAAGAAGATCAGAGAGGCTGCGGAGCTATTGCAAATCTCGGAGGTAAAATTATTTCTAAAAACATATATACCATTCCCGATGGCAGTGAAAGGGAAATAATTATTGCAAAAAAAATATCGCAAACTTCACCAAAATACCCCAGAGCCTTTTCTCAGATATCTAAAAAGCCTTTATAATTACCTAAAATGTTATAATCTGACACCCTAAAAGTATTATTATTTGTAGCTTAGCTGTGATATTCTCTTGTTGTAAGGACAAGTCTTACAGAGAATATCACAGCTTTTTTATGGTGTCTTATGTTTGCTTATAAAGTAAAAACAGGCGGGCAGATACTGATGATTCCTATTGAAGATATATCTCCGCCGCCATTTAGCTCAAGAATTATTATTCCGTCAGAGGAATTAGAGCTGCTCTCTCTTTCTATAAAGGAAAACGGACTTTTAATTCCCGTAAGTGTAAAGAGCTCAGGAAACGGAATGTATCAGATAATCTCAGGTGAGCGGCGTCGCCGAGCTGCAATCCTTGCAGGACTTACATATTTACCCTGTTTATTAATGCAGTTAACTGATGAAGAATGCCGTATTATAAATATTGCAGATAATTTGCACAGAAGAGAGCTTCATTTTCTGGAGGCGGCTGAAGCTATAGAATTACTCAGAAATTATATGAGTATTGAACAGATTTCCGATGTGCTTTGTATTCCCGAGGGGCTTATTTTATCAAGAATACGCCTTCTGTCACTTCCTGATAATATAAAATGGAAAATTATATCAGGTTCTCTTTCGGAAAGCACAGCAAATGCTTTATGTCGTATTACAGATGAAAACAGGCAGAATGCTATTGTTGATATCATGATATCCTCGGGTCTTAGCTTCCGAGAGGCACTTGAAGTTACTTCAATGCAAAACAAAAAGACGGTTTTTGTTGCTCATTATAAAGATTATACTGTTTTTGAAAACACAATTGAGCACGCAGTTGAAACCATGACAGCTTCAGGTATCAAGGCTAATTGCAGGAAGGCAGTAAATAATACTCAGATTGTTTATACTGTCACTATTGATAAGATGGTATAGAGGAAACTCTTTATCATATACAGCCCATATCTTTCTCTTTCACACCCCACATCCAAGCAAAAAGGCAGTCCTTGTGACTGTCTTTTTGCTTCATAATAAGTGTTTTCCCAAAAGAATTGAATTTATTGAATAATTTTCCTTTACAGCGGCATATACTTCACAGTGAAGCACATCAAAAATTTCCATTGCAGTAACGGGTTTTATATTTTTGGCGGTTAGTTTTGAGGAGGTGGAAAAGTCCGTAAGACCGACATGTACCATATGTGCTGTTTCGGAAACCGTTGAAACAAAGGTGCTTTTCTGTTTGTATAATAAATTACATCGGAAATTAAATCGGAGGCTATGTTATGAAAAAAGTATATGTTCTTTTATTTTCTCTGATCCTGCTTCTCGGGATAACACCTGTATTCGCTTCTGCAGCGCCGCATCATAACCACATACCGGGTAAGCCTGTTACGGAAGTGGTTCAAAAAGAAACCTGTACAACTTCCGGCAGTTATAAGAATATTTATTATTGTAAAACATGCGGTAAATTTATAAAATCTGATATCGTTAAGGTGAAAGCAACGGGCCATGATTGGGAGACGGCAACCTGCATGACACCTGAAACCTGTAATAATTGCGGTAAAACAAAGGGTAAAGCTCTCGGTCATAATTGGGTTGATGCAACATGTCTGTTGCCTGAAACCTGTCTTGTTTGCGGCGAAATAAACGGTGAAGCACTCGGTCACGTAATGGGGGAAGCAGTTCTTGAGGTAGAATGGGAGCCCACATGCGAGGAAACAGGCAGATATAAGTATAATTACTACTGCACGGTATGTGAAAAGTTCCTTAAATTCGACAGAGTAGACATCCCTGCTCTCGGTCACAACTGGGAGGAAGCTACATGCACTACTCCCGAAACCTGTCTTACCTGCGGAAAAACAAACGGTGAAGCAGTGGGGCATGTAATGGGCGAAGCAGTTCTCCAGGTAGAATGGGAGCCCACATGCGAGGAAACAGGCAGATATAAGTATAATTACTACTGCACGGTATGTGAAAAGTTCCTTAAATTCGACAGAGTAGACATCCCTGCTCTCGGTCACAAC
>JAFXFC010000017.1 GCA_017513525.1 Clostridia bacterium | reverse complement strand
GGGTTCCTAAAGAACCTCAGCTTTGCTATGAAAAAAGTTATCAACAATGTGACCAACAATCACATAATTGGTGTTGATAATTAAAATTTCAGAGGCTGCATCAACAACATCTGTCTTAGATGTTTTGATACAGCCCCTTTTGGTTATATTATTCTGATTGCACTTACGCCTTCAATAGCCTTAAGGTTTTCGATACATTCATCAGTAATTTCATTGTCGGTGTCAAATATTGCATAACCGACATTCTTTTTTATGCCCGAAGCCTTTGCTTCTACAGTGATACCCTGTGAACAAAGAGCCTTTTCGATATTATCTGAAATATCTCCGCTTGTAACGGCTGTAAGTCTTATTTTTGCTTTCTTTTCAAGTGCTACAGCAGGGAAATTAACGGAATTTTTTACATTACCCGAAAGTAAGTAATCTGAAAGCTGACAAACTGCCATAACAGCACAGTTTTCCTCTGCTTCGGGGGTAGATGCACCAAGGTGGGGGATAGCAATAACTCCGTCAACATCCAACTGCTCGTCTGTGGGGAAGTCTGTTACATATGCAGCACATTTGCCCGCTGAGAGTGCTTCAATTATATCGTTATTATCAACGAGCTCACCTCTTGAGAAATTGAGAACTCTTACGCCGTCCTTGCATTTTTTGAGATTTTCTTTTCCTATCATTCCTCTTGTTGAATCGTTAAGAGGAGCGTGAAGAGTTATATAATCTGAAACAGCGAAAATATCGTCAAGATTTGCCGTAACTGTGATATCGGCATCAAGTGTGGCTTTTGCGGCATCAGTAATAAAAGGATCGTAGCCGATAACCTTCATGCCGAGTGCCTTTGCAGCGTTTGCGACCTTGATACCAATAGCACCGAGACCTGCAACACCGAGAGTTTTGCCGAGAATTTCGGGGCCTACAAAATTACCCTTACCTTTTTCAACAAGCTTTGAAACGCCGTCACCGTTACCTTTAAGGGTGGAGCACCACTTTGAACCTGCAACGATTTTACGGGACGCCAGGAAAAGAGAGCAAATAACAAGCTCTTTAACAGCGTTTGCATTAGCACCGGGAGTATTGAATACGCAGATTCCGTTTTCGGTGCATCTGTCAATGGGAATATTGTTAACTCCTGCACCGGCTCTTGCTACAGCAAGGAGGTTTGAACTGAACTCCATATCGTGCATGGCTGCTGATCTTACGATTATGGCATCGGGGGCATCGCAAGTATCCGAGCAGGTAAACTTTGCGGCATCAAAATTTGAAAGACCGCTTGAGGAAATCTTATTTAAAGTGAGAATGTTAAACATATAGGGAAACTCCTTTAAGCATTTTCTGCTTCAAACTTTTTCATGAATTCAACGAGCTTTTCGACACCTTCAATAGGCATTGCATTATAAACGGAAGCTCTCATACCGCCTGTGGTTCTGTGACCTTTAAGGTTGATAAAGCCTGCAGCAGTAGCTTCTTTAACAAACTTAGCATCAAGCTCTTCGTTGCCTGTAACGAAGGGAATGTTCATAAGAGAACGGTCTTCTGCGGGAATAACGCTCTTGAACATCTTTGATTCCTCGAAGAAATCATAGAGAAGTTTTGCTTTCTTTATATTGTTTTCCTTGATTGCTTCAAGACCGCCCATATCCTTGATCCATTCAAGAACGAGCTTACACATATAAATTGTAAAGCAAGGGGGAGTGTTATAAAGTGAATCGTTGTCTGCATGGATTTTATAGTTGAACATTGTGGGAGTGATATCCATAGCATTGCCGAGCATATCCTCTCTTACAATTACAACTGTAAGACCTGCAGGGGCGATATTCTTCTGTGCGCCGCCGTAAACTACAGCAAACTTTGTAACATCAAGAGGCTCTGAAAGGAAGCAGGAGGAAATATCTGCAATGAGGGGTACATCGCCTGTTTCGGGAATATAAGGATATTTTGTACCGTAAATGGTGTTATTCATGCAGTAGTAAACATAGTCTGCTTCGGGGTCGATATCTTCTTTTGTTACCTTGGGAATATAAGAATATGTTTTATCAGCGGAAGAAGCGATAACTCTTGCGTTGCCGTATCTCTTTGCTTCCTGGAAAGCTTTCTTTGCCCATACACCTGTTTCGATGTAATCAGCCTTATTGTTTTTGTTCATAAAGTTCATGGGGATAGCAGCAAACTGAGAGGATGCGCCGCCCTGAAGGAAAAGAACCTTATAATTATCGGGAATGTTCATGATTTCACGCATAAGCTTTTCTGCATCCTTTATGATGCCGTCAAAAACCTTTGAGCGGTGGGACATTTCCATTACGGACTGACCGCTTCCTTCATAATCAAGAAGCTCTGCCTGAGCTTTTTTAAGTGCTTCAAGAGGAAGCATTGAGGGACCTGCTGAAAAATTGTAAACTCTTGCCATTTTATTAATCTCCTTTTATCCGTTAAACGGTATAAATTATATTCTTGATACGCCGCTTTTTATTGCAGCATCTGCTACCGCTGCGGCTACGGTTTTTCCTATTCTTTCATCGAAAGCATAGGGTAAAATATATTCGGGACTGAGCTCTTCATCTGAAACAAGTGCTGCTATTGCATTTGCTGCAGCGAGCTTCATTTCTTCGTTGATGGCAGAGGCTCTGACGCTTAATGCACCTTTGAAAATTCCGGGGAAAGCGAGAACATTATTGACCTGATTCGGATAATCGCTTCTGCCTGTGCCGACTACCGACGCACCTGCTTCCTTTGCAATGTCGGGCATTATCTCGGGAACGGGATTTGCCATTGCAAAAACAATCGGGTCTTTTGCCATTGAATGTATCATTTCCTTTGAAACTATTCCGGGTGCTGAAACGCCTATAAAAATATCTGCATTTATTAAAGCATCGGAAAGACTGCCTGTTTGCAGTGAATTGTTTGTTATTTCAGAAAGTGAGTGCTGTGCCCAATTAAGCGAAGCGTCGTTTCTGTTAAGAATTCCGTTTTTATCACAAACGGTAACTTCACCTATTCCGAAGGCTACCAGCATTTTTGCAATTGCCGTGCCTGCAGCTCCTGCTCCGCAAATGACTGCTTTGCAGTTTTTCTTATCTTTTTTTGTAAGCTTCAAAGAATTGATTATTCCTGCCGTAACGATTATTGCCGTTCCGTGCTGATCGTCGTGAAAAACGGGAATATCGCATTCGGCTTTAAGTCTTTCTTCTATTTCAAAGCATCTCGGTGCTGAAATATCTTCAAGATTTATGCCGCCGAAGCTTTTTGAAATCAGTTTTACTGTTTTTACTATTTTCTCGGGGTCTTTTGAATCTATACATATGGGGATTGCATCAACATCTGCAAATTCCTTAAATAGAATACATTTGCCTTCCATTACGGGCATGCCCGCCTCGGGACCTATATCTCCGAGTCCGAGAACTGCACTGCCGTCTGTAATCACAGCTACCGTGTTCCATCTTCTTGTAAGCTCGTATGAAAGGGAAGGGTCATCTTTTATCTGAAGACAGGCTTCTGCAACTCCCGGGGTATATGCAAGGGACAGATCCTCTTTTGTTTTGACGGGAACTCTTGATTTTATTTCAAGCTTTCCCCTCCACATTTTATGCAGTTCAAGGGATTTTGTTTTAATATCCATTTTCAGTTTCCTTAAGTTGTTAGTTATCAGAGCTGATTTCCCAGTTCATTGAACGCTCAACCGCACGCTTCCAGCCTGAATAAAGCTTATCTCTTGTTTCTTTATCCATTTCGGGGGTGAAAACTTTTGAAACCTCACGGATATTTTCGATTTCATCCATGCTGTTCCAGAAGCCGATAGCAAGACCTGCAAGGTAAGCGGCTCCGAGAGCAGTTGTTTCAACGCATTTTGGACGGTTAACGGGAGTGTTTATAAGATTTGCCTGAATCTGCATCATAATGTTGCTGACACTTGCACCGCCGTCAACTCTTAACTCCTGAAGCTCAATACCCGAATCGGCTTTCATCGCTTCAAGAAGGTCAGTCATCTGATATGTAATAGATTCAAGTACGGCTCTGCAAAGATGCTTTTTGTTTGTTCCCCTTGTAAGTCCTACCATACAGCCTCTTGCGTACATATCCCAATAGGGAGCACCGAGTCCCGTAAATGCGGGAACAAGATAAACACCGTTTGCATCTTCTACATCTTCTGCGTATTTGTCGCACTGCTGAGCAGTTTTTATAATACCCATTTCATCTCTGAGCCACTGAATAACGCTTCCTGCATTGAAAGCGGAGCCTTCTATGCAGTATTCTATTTTGTCACCGATGCCCCAGGCTATACCTGTAACAAGATTGTTCTGTGAATGAACTCTTTCATTACCTGTATTCATAAGTAAGAAGCAGCCTGTGCCGTATGTGTTTTTTGCCTGACCGGGCTTAAAGCAAGCCTGACCGAATAAAGCCGCCTGCTGGTCACCGATAGCAGAACAAATAGGAATACCTGCAAGGGCTTCAATTCCGGGGATACCCTGAGCTACAGCACCGTAAACCTCACTTGAGGGAGCAACGCGGGGGAGTATTGACATGGGGATATCAAGCTTTTCGCAAAGATATTTATCCCATTGAAGATTATCTACATCAAAAAGCATGGTTCTTGAAGCATTTGAATAGTCGGTGACATGAACACGCTTACCTGTAAGGTTCCAGATAAGCCATGTGTCAATAGTTCCGAAAAGGAGATTGCCTTCTTCTGCGAGCTTCCTTGCACCTTCAACATTGTCAAGTATCCATTTTATCTTTGTTGCCGAAAAATATGCGTCTATAATAAGTCCCGTGTGTTCTTTGATATAGTCCCCAAGGCCCTCTGCCTTGAGCTGCTCACACATAGAAGCAGTTCTTCTGCACTGCCATACAATAGCATTGTATACGGGTTTACCTGTTCTCTTATCCCAAAGAACGGTGGTTTCTCTCTGATTTGTAATACCTATAGCCGCAATTTCTTTAGCCTCAATGCCGCCGTCAATAAGCGCTTCGGCAAGAGAACGAAGCTGACTTTTAAGTATCTCCTCGGGATTGTGTTCGACCCAGCCTGCCTTGGGATATATCTGTTCATATTCAAACTGTGCTTTTGATACGATTTCACCTTGTTTATTAAAAACGATAGTTCGTGAGCTTGTCGTACCCTGGTCTAACGAAAGAATGTATTTAAGCATAAATAATCCCGCCTGACATTTTTCTTTAAATTTTAATCTTTTATCAAGCGATTGTCAAGATGTTAACAATATTAATAATATAAAAAAGTGCCGAAAATTCATTTTTTCGGCACAGAAATTATTTTTGCTGATTTTATTTGTCGCTGACAGCTTCCTTTATGCCTGCTGCAAGACCTGCAAGTCCCTGAATTTCAGAGGGAATAATAATCTTTGTAGCCTTGCCGTCGGCTGCTCTTTCAAAGGCTTCAAGGCTCTTTAATTTCAGAACTGCATCGGCAGGCTTTGCGTTGTTGATAAGCTCAATACCCTTTGCAGTTGCTTCCTGAATTGCAAGAATAGCCTGTGCTTCACCTTCGGATTCTCTGATTTTTGCTTCCTTAACGGCTTCTGCACGGAGAATTGCAGACTGCTTTTCACCTTCTGCGGAAAGAATTCTTGATTCCTTTTCACCTTCGGCAACAAGAATGGCGGCAGCCTTTTCCCCCTCAGCCTTAAGAATAGCTTCACGGCGTTCACGCTCTGCCTTCATCTGCTTTTCCATGGCTTCCTGAATTTCTCTGGGCGGGAAGATGTTTTTAAGCTCAACTCTGTTTACCTTGATGCCCCAGGGGTCTGTGGCTTCGTCAAGAATAACTCTTATTTTTGCATTGATAACATCTCTTGATGTAAGAGTATGGTCAAGCTCCATATCACCGATAATATTACGGAGTGTAGTTGCAGTAAGATTTTCGATAGCGGCAATGGGGTGTTCAACACCGTAGCAGTAGAGTTTGGGGTCGGTAATCTGATAGAAAACAACCGTATCTATCTGCATGGTAACATTATCCTTTGTAATAACAGGCTGGGGAGGGAAGTCTGCAACCTGTTCTTTCAGAGAAACAATTTTAGCAACTCTTTCAATGAGAGGTATTTTGAAGTGAAAACCTGTCTGCCATGTAGTATTATAAGCTCCCAGTCTTTCAATAACATATGCTTTTGACTGGGGAACGATTTTGATATTGAGAACAAGAACAGCAAGAGCGAGAGCAACAATCACAAAAATAGGGATAAGTATTTCTAACATAAAAAATTCCTCCTGTTAATCTACGATAAGCTTCACGCCGTCAATTCGTTTGACGGTTACTGTGGCATCAGGGGGTATTATTTTCCCTGATTCGGAACGGGCGGTCCAATCAACACCGCTTACTTTGACGGCACCTTTTGCAAGGAGATTGTTGATTTCTTCCGTTACGATTGCCTGAGCGCCGATGCATCTGTCTGCATTTGTCGGTTGAGATTTTTTGTTAATGTACTTTTTGACCAACGGTCTTGTTGCTATGAGTAAAATAAGCGATACTGCAAGAAAAACTATAACCTGAACCAATATGCTTTTAACTCCGAAAGCCGCAAGAAGCAGAGATATTAGTGCTCCGCCGGCAAACCAGATGGTTGTTAATTGAACTGTTGCCGCTTCTGCAATAATAAGAATTCCCAGAAGTGCAAGCCATATCCAAACCATGTATTCGCCCATTATGCATCACCTCCACATATATATTATAATATTTATAGTAAAATGTCAACAAAAATCGGTGCCGGATAACACTGATATTTTGTCACAAAAAAAGAAAAAAACTCTTGAATTTGTAAATTTGCTGTGATATAATTGTCGAGCAAAACGCACGCAAAGACTTCACAAGGGTTGTGCAGAGGTTCGACATAGCCTTTGTTCCCGTGTGAGATATATCTTTGCGGTGGTTTAACAAAAGGAGGAAAAAAATATGTCAGTAGTATCTATGAAGCAGCTGCTTGAAGCAGGTGTGCACTTCGGTCACCAGACCAGACGTTGGAACCCCAAAATGGCTCCCTACATTTTCACAGAAAGAAACGGAATTTACATTATCGATCTTCAGAAGACCGTTAAGAAGCTTGAAGAAGCTTACATGTTCATCCGTGAAATTGCTGCAGACGGCGGCGAAATCCTTTTCGTCGGCACAAAGAAGCAGGCTATGGATTCCATCAAGGAAGAAGCAGAACGCTGCGATATGCCTTTCGTAAATGCTCGTTGGCTCGGCGGTATGCTTACAAACTTCAGCACAATCAAGAGAAGAATCAAGAGACTTGAACAGCTCAACAAGATGGAAGAGGAAGGCACATTTGATCTTCTTCCCAAGAAGGAAGTTATCAAGCTCAGACTCGAAAGAGAAAAGCTCGAAAAGTTCATGGGCGGTATCACAAACATGAAGAAGCAGCCCGCTGCTATGTTCATTGTTGACCCCAGAAAAGAAAGAATTGCAGTTCTTGAAGCAAAGAAGCTCGGTATTCCGATCGTTGCTATCGTTGACACAAACTGCGATCCCGACGAAGTTGACTATGTTATCCCCGGTAACGATGACGCTATCAGAGCTGTAAAGCTTATTGCAGGTGCAATGGCTGATGCTGTTATCGAAGGCAGACAGGGTGAAACTGCTCCCGTAGAAGCTGCAGAAGAAGCAACAGAAGAAACTGCAGAATTCGCAGAATAATTTTAATAGCCCGTACATTGTGCGGGCTATATTTTGATAAAAAAGAAATCAGGAGGAAATAAAAATGGCATTTACAGCTAAAGACGTTCAGGCTCTTCGTGAAAAGACAGGCGTTGGTATGATGGATTGTAAGAAGGCTCTTGTTGAAACAGACGGTGATATCGACAAGGCTATTGATATTCTCAGAGAAAAGGGTCTTGCTTCCGCTGCTAAGAAGGCA
Organism: Clostridia bacterium; assembly: GCA_017513525.1. Taxonomy (GTDB): domain Bacteria; phylum Bacillota; class Clostridia; order Oscillospirales; family Acutalibacteraceae; genus RUG806. Next base: position 55,629 of record JAFXFC010000017.1, on the reverse strand, counting down.
AGCCGTGTTGCAGCAGAAGGTATCGTTGCTACTTGTGCAGACGACAAAGCAGGTGTTCTTGTTGAACTTAACTGTGAAACAGACTTCGTTGCAAAGGGCGCTCCCTTTGTAGAGCTTTCCGCTAAGGTTGCAAAGACAGTTCTTGCAGCAAAGCCCGCTGACCTTGAAGCTCTCCTTGCTACAAAGGCAGTTGATTCTGATATGACAGTTGAACAGGAAGTTCAGGAAGTATTCCTTGCTCTCCGTGAAAACCTTAAGGTAAGAAGATTTGCTGTTGTTGAAGGTCACACAGCAACTTATATCCACGCAGGCGGTTCAGTCGGCGTTATCGTTGCATTCGATACAGACGATGCTACAGCTGCTAAGGCAGAATTCGCTGAAATGGGCAAGAACGTAGCAATGCAGGTTGCTGCTATGAGCCCCGAATATTTAAGCAAGAGTGTTATTTCAGCAGAAGAACTCGCTAAGATGGAAAACATCACTGTTGAAAGTGCTCTCAACAAGCCCGATTCACTTCCCGTACCCATTCTCAACAGCCTTATTGCTGAAGTTATTGATACAAAGAAGTGGAACGATGAAGATGCAACAATTTATCAGGGTCTTGACCAGGCTCAGAGAAAGAACTTCTTCAACTTCATTTCCAAGGAAGCTTATGCTGCACTTGCTGAACTCGCAGTTTCTAAGAAGGCTGAAATCGTTGAAAACAAAATCTTCAACGGACTTGTTCAGGGTCGTCTTTCAAAGCAGATCAAAGAAGTTTGTCTTCTTGAACAGACATTCGTTCGTTCAGACCTCTTTGACGGCGATGTAAAGGGCTATGTTGCATCAGTTGCAAAGGCTCTCGGCACTGAAATTACTGTTAAGAGCTTCACCCGTTTTGCAAAGGGCGAAGGCATTGAGAAGAAGGCTGACGATTTCGCAGCTGAAATCGCAAGCATGGTTAAATAAGTTAAATATTAACTTTTTCAGAGAGAAGTTTCGGCTTCTCTCTTTTTTCATTTATTGACAATAGTTTTCGGGAATGTTATTATCGTTATATCAATAATAACAGGTGATAATATGAAAAATAAAATTTATCTCTGGGAAAATAATGTCCCTTATTTTAATCCCGATTTTAATCAGGATCCGCCCTCAATTACCGAATATTTTCTTGAAAACGGCAAAAAGAACGGCTGTGTGCTTGTTATTCCCGGCGGCGGCTACGGTTTTGTTTGCATCGACCATGAGGGAGATGCCATATGCCGTTATTTGAATGATAACGGTATATCAGCTGCTTATCTTAATTACAGAATTGCTCCCTATAAGCACCCCGTAATGGAAGAGGATGCAAGAAGAGCCATTCGTCTTTTAAGATACAATGCCGACAAATGGGGCATAGATCCCGAAAAAATAGGTACAATGGGCTTTTCTGCGGGCGGGCACCTTACTTGTATGACAGCTCTCCGATTTGACTACGGAAGAAAAAACGGCGATGAAATTGATGCCGTTTCATCCCGTCCTGATACATCGGCTCCCTGTTATGCAGTAGCATCCTTAAATCCCGAAATAACACACATGGGAACTTTACAGAATCTTTTAGGCGAAGACCCAAATGAGAATATGATAGAAATGCTTTCTTCCGAAAACATTGTCCGTGATGATACACCGCCCATTTTCTTATGGCACACGGCAGAAGACACTGCTGTAAACCCCGAATGTTCACTCAGATTTGCTTCAAGTCTTATAAAAGCAAAAATCCCCTGTGAACTGCATATTTTCCCCTACGGCGGACACGGCCTTGGAAGAGCAGAAAACCAACCCCTTGCAGACCAATGGATGCCGCTATATGTCAAGTGGTTTAAATATCACGCAAGTGACTCAAATATCACTCTCTTTGACGCACGGTGAAAAATACAGGGGAATGTGCCACAGAGGAACTAATTTTGTGAGGTTAGCTTCTGCCATTGAGAAAGTTTTACAGTGCTTTGTTTTCGCCGCTTCGGAGTACCAATGTACGCCTTGCCAGCGGCGAAAACAACAAATAGAGCAATATTTGAGCCACTTGCGCACTACGAAAGTGTGTGCGTTTCGTGCGAACGGCTCATCGCCTTATCGCATTTTAGTTTTTTTGGTTTTAATATAAAAATAATAAAGTCGGACGGCCGATAAATGCCCACATTTCACGGTATTGCACAAAAAACTTCGTTTTTGCACACTACCGCAAAATCTGAGCATTTCTCAGCCGTCCGATGTGCGTTGATATATACTGAATAGAAAAATCGTCTTCGATTATTGAGAAATATTCAGATTTTGCGAAAGTGCGCCGTTTCAGGGAAACGGATGCAATTTCGTGAAATATGGGTATTTATCATTAATCAGTATCGGCTCCCAAATGTGGCGGGTAAAACTAAGTTAATTAGGTTTGCAGACAGTAAATTTGCTGCATGTAAAAGTGTTCAGAAATTGCCGTATTTGTTGTTTTCGGCTCTGGCAAGCCGTACATTGGTACTGCGAAGAGCCGAAAACAAAGCACTTTTATTTTTTGCGTGGACAAAAAGAAGAGGTATCTGCCATTTATTCTGTGGCAGATACCCTTAATAATAAATTGTGCGTCAAAGACGGTAATCTGTGAACATCTTTTACATTAATTCTTTAATTTTGGAGAGGCGTTCGAGGGCCTCGTAAAGTGTTTCATCTTTCTTTGCGAAGTGGAAACGGGCGAGGTGGTTTACATCCTCTTTGAAGAAGGATGAACCGGGAACGGCGGCAACGCCTACCTTATAAGCTAATTCTTCGCAGAATTCAATGTCTGTTCTGCCTTTCTGGAAATCGGAAATATCAACCATCATAAAGTATGAGCCTTCGGGTTCAGAGAAATTAAAGCCAAGCTCTCTGAGTCCGCCTACAAAAATATCTCTCATATGAGTGTAGTGATCTTGAAGCTCTTTATAGTAAGACATGGGAGCGGTAAGACCAGCAATAACAGCTTCCTGTAAGGGTGAGGGAGCGCAGACTGTAAGGAAGTCGTGAATTTTTTTGCAGCGTTCCATAAGCTCTTCGCAAGCAACGATATAGCCGAGTCTCCAGCCTGTGATTGAATATGTTTTTGAAAGTGAAGAACAGCAGATTGTTCTTTCCCACATTCCCGGAAGAGAAGCAATATATGTGTGCTTATGAGGCTCAAATATAATGTGTTCATAAACTTCGTCTGTGATAACGATAACATCATATTTTATAGCAAGGTCTGCAATTACCTGTAATTCATCCTTAGTGAAAACTCTGCCCGAGGGGTTAGAGGGGTTGCAAAGAAGCATAGCCTTTGTTTTGGGGTCCTTGAAAGCTTCTTCAAGTCGGTTGGTATCAAAAGTGAATGCAGGGGGATTAAGGGGAACGAAAATGGGTTCAATTGAGTTAAAAAGGCTCTGTGCTGCGTAGTTTTCAAAATAAGGGGAGAATATTACTATTTTATCACCGGGATTTGAAATAGCCATCATTGTAGCCATCATAGCCTCAGTGCTTCCTATTGTACCGATAACATTCTTATCGGGGTCAAGCTCAATTCCCATAAATGTGCCGACTTTTTTTGCGACAGCCGCTCTGTAGTTATATGCACCCCATGTGGGTGAATACTGGTGAGGGCCTGCAGTTGCAACATTTTTAAGTGCATCCATAATAAACTGAGGGGGATCGAAATCGGGGAAGCCCTGAGAAAGGTTAATTGCACCGCATTCCATTGAAATTCTTGTCATTCTGCGGATAACGGAATCGGAAAGATGTTCGATTTTTCTGTTTAATTCTTTCATTTTATTTACTCTCCTTATGAATTGTATCCGAGGTCGAATGCCTTAAGATTTACTTCAAGGAATTTTTCGGGTACTGTATTTTTTATAGTCTGAACCCATACATCGTATGGAATATCCGTATTTTTTGCCATAACGCCTATAAGAACAACATTTACTGCTTTCTGATTGCCGGCACACTTTGCGAGGGAGAGTGCATCAATAAGTGTTGTGTCTGCGTTTTCTTTAAGATATCCTGCGATATTTGCGGGATATTCACAAGCACCTGTTATGACGGGCATAGGATCTATCTGTTGGCTGTTTACTATAATTTTGCCGCCTTTTTTAAGGTAGGGTAATGCTCTTTGGGCTTCTAAAAGCTCAAATGCCAATATAATATCGGCGCCGCCATTATCAATAACGGGGGAGTAAACCTTCTCACCGTAGCGCACATATGTTACAACGGAACCGCCTCTCTGGCTCATTCCGTGAACCTCTGACACCTTAACATCATAGCCTTCACCGATAACGGCATTTCCGAGGATTCGGCTTGCAAGTAAGGTTCCCTGACCGCCGACACCGACTATCATTATACTTTTAGTTTCCATTTAAGCCTCCTCCTTTACTATAGCATCAAAGGGACAGATGTTTATGCAAAGAGAGCAGCCGTTGCACTGAGTAGCATCAATTACGGGCTTGCCGTCTTTTACTGTGATTGCGGGACAGCCTGCTTTAAGGCACATCTTGCAGTTTTTGCACTTATCGGTAATTACACATTTACCTGTGTATTTTACGGTTTTAAGAAGTGCGCAGGGACGCTGTGCGATAATTACTGAAGGCTCATCCTTTTCGAGCTCTTCTTTTACAACCTTTTCAAACTCTTTTACGTTGAAGGGATCGGCAATTCTTACACTGCTGGCGCCGACTGCCTTACAAAGAAGCTCTAAATCGACCTGCTTTGTGGCTTCACCCCTTATGGTTTTTCCTGTTGTGGGATTTTCCTGATGACCTGTCATGCCCGTAATTGAGTTATCAAGGATAATAACGGTATTAGCACCCTTATTGTAAACTATATCAATAAGTCCCGTAATCCCCGAATGAATAAAGGTGGAGTCACCAATAACCGATACGAGCTTCTTGTTAAATTCTTCGCCTCTTGCTTTACTCATGCCGTGGGCAGCACTTACTGATGCACCCATACAAATGGTGGTATCAATAGCTGAAAGGGGAGCCGCCGCACCGAGTGTATAGCAGCCGATATCCCCCGATACATTAAGTCCGAGCTTTTTGAGTACATAAAATGTACCTCTGTGAGGGCATCCTGCACACATAACGGGAGGACGGACAGGAATGGGTTCGGACTTGATATCTTCTATTTCTTCACCGAGCACCACTTTTTTTATAAGATTTACACTGTATTCACCAAGAAGTGTAAATGCCTCTTTTCCGATAACATCAATGCCGTTGACCTTGCAGTGTTCTTCAATGAACGGGTCGAGTTCTTCGAGTACATATACCTTTTTGCACTTCTTTGCAAAAGCCTTTATAAGCTTTACGGGCATGGGGTAAGTTATACCGAGCTTTAAGAAATTAGCACTGTTTCCGAGGGCTTCTTTTGCATATGAGTATGTAATACCCGATGTGATAATACCTATATTGCTGCCGTTATCTTCAACTGTGTTGATGGGAGCAGTTTCCGCATATTCTTCCAATGCTCTCATTCTGTTTTCTACATCAACATGCTTTTTTATTGCATTTGCGGGCATCATAACATATTTTGCGGGATTTTTTGTATATTCCTTTAATTCGTCATTTTCTCTGTCGCCAAGCTCTACAAGGCTCTGTGAATGAGAAACTCTTGTAGTCAGACGAAGAAAAACGGGAGTATCGTATTTTTCGCTGAACTCAAATGCTAATTTTGTGAATTCTTTGCATTCCGAGGAATCGGAAGGCTCAAGCATCATTATTTTTGAAGCCTTTGCATAGTGACGGGAATCCTGCTCATTCTGAGATGAGTGCATACCGGGGTCGTCAGCCACTGCTATAACAAGACCGCCGTTAACACCCGTGTAGGAAGCGGTAAATATGGGGTCTGCCATTACATTGAGACCTACATGCTTACAGCAGGTCATCGCTCTTGCCCCCGCAATTGCGGCTCCTATTGCAACTTCAGCACCAACCTTTTCATTAGGTGCCCATTCGCAGTATATTTCATCGTATTTTACAGCATTTTCCGTGATCTCGGTACTGGGAGTGCCGGGATATGAGGAAATAACTTTTACGCCTGCTTCATAGCAGCCTCTTGCGACAGCCGCATTTCCAAGCATTAATTGTTTCATATCTATTGTCCTTTTCTTAATTGATTTCGTTCTGAAGTGCTACGAGGTTTTCGCTCTGATATTTCTTTCTGAGTGCCGGTTTTTCTATTTTGCCTGTGGGATTTCTCGGAACATCGGCAAATATGATTTTCTGAGGTCTTTTGTATCTCGGTAAATCAAGACAGAAGTCATTGACATCCTCTTCCGTAAGGGAATAGCCTTCCTTTACTTCTATAATTGCGGCTGCAATCTCACCGAGTCTTTGATGTGAAAGACCGATTACGGCAACATCCTTTACTGAGTCATGGTGTCTTATGAAATCTTCTATCTGTACGGGATAAATATTCTCACCGCCTGAGATAATAACATCCTTTTTACGGTCAACAAGATATATAAATCCGTCCTCGTCACACATTGCCATATCGCCTGTGTAAAGCCATTCGCCTTTTAATATTTCTTCGGTGGCTTTTTCATCCTTATAATAGCATTTCATAACGCCGGGGCCTTTAACTGCAAGTTCACCGACTTCACCCTGAGAAACATCTTTTCCGCTTTCGTCGGCAATTTTAACTTCCCAGCCAAAGCCTGCTTTTCCGATAGCGCCGACCTTATGAATGTTTTCAACACCAAGATGAACACATCCCGGACCTATTGATTCGCTCAGTCCATAGTTTGTATCATATTCGTGCTTCGGAAATACATCTTTCCAACGCTTTATAAGTGAAGGGGGGACGGGCTGAGCACCGATGTGCATAAGCCGCCATTTGCTTAAATCATAATTATTAAGATCAATTTCTCCTGAGTCTATTGCATCAAGTATATCCTGAGCCCACGGTACTAAAAGCCATACTATGGAGCATTTCTCTTCACTCGCGGTGTTTATTATCCATTCGGGTTTAATACCTTTGAGAATAACGGATTTTGCTCCCACAAGAAATGAACCGAACCAGTGCATTTTAGCGCCCGTATGATAAAGGGGAGGAATAAGAAGGAAAACATCGTCTTTATTTTGTGAATGATGTGCCTGTTCTGTCATGCAAGAATGCATCAGTGCTTTATGTGAATGAAGAATTGCCTTGGGAAAGCCTGTTGTGCCCGACGAATAATAAATTGCCGCATCATCTGAGTCTTGAAGCTTAATAGACGGTGCCTTTGAGGAACAGTATGTAATAAGCTCATTGAAGCTGTCAGCAAATGAGGGACAGTCTTCTCCGCAGTAAAGCCACATTTTTACTCTTGGCACTCTATGGCATATCTCTTCTATTCGTCCCGTAAATTCGGGTCCGAAAACGATAAAATCTGCATCCGCTTTATTTATGCAATATTTGATTTCTTCAGCCGTGTATCTGTAATTAAGGGGCACAACAACTGCGCCTGTTTTGAGTACACCGAAATATATCGGCAGCCACTCAATGCAGTTCATCATAAGAATTGCAACCTTATCGCCTTTTTTTATTCCGCGGGTAAGCAGCAGATTGGAAAAACGGTTGGATATCTTATTGAATTCTCCCCATGTCATTTCCCGTCTGTAGCTCTGAGAAGGGTCTGTAACGATAAGAGCATATTCTCTCCATGTCATTTTACTTTTATTGTCAAGCTTTGGATTAATTTCAACTAAGGCGGTGTCGTTCGGATAAAAATCTGCATTTTTTTGCAGAATTTCGGTGATAGGCATTGTATTAGGTGTCCTTCCAGATAAAATATTATAATAATTAATTATATACTATAGAAATATAACATTTTTGATTTTGTAAGTCAATAAATTTCGACGATTTAATTGCTTTATATAACAGGATAAAAAAGGCAGCTGTTGATCAAATTACTGTGATTTTGCTTATTTTAAGGCAGTTTTAAGTTCATTAAAATAAAGTCTTGAAAGAAACCAATAATTATGTAATAATTTAATTAATATATCAGGAGGTTTAATATGCAGGTTCTTGTTGTTGAAGATGAAAAACGTCTGGCTGAAGCCTTGGCTCACATACTTTCTGAACAAAAGTATATGGTAGATATTGCTTTTGACGGCAGAGACGGGCTTGATTATGCTTTAAGCGGTATATATGATGTTATTATTCTTGATGTGATGCTTCCCAAAATGAACGGCTATGAGGTTGCTTCACAGCTTCGAAAGGAAAAAATTGCAACTCCAATTCTTATGCTGACCGCAAAGGATCAGATCACCGACAAGGTAAAAGGGCTTGATTCGGGTGCAGATGATTATATGACAAAGCCTTTTGCACCCGAGGAGCTCTTGGCAAGAGTAAGAGCACTGACCCGAAGACAAGGGGAAGTAGTTATTGATGAGCTTTCATTTCATGATGTAATATTAAATCTGTCTACCTGTGATCTTTTATGCGGGGAAAAAAGTGTTCATCTGAATTTCAAGGAATTTGAAATAATGAAAATTCTTATGCAGAATCCGCAGGTAGTTACAACTAAGGAAGAGCTTATCGTCAAGGTCTGGGGCTACGATTCCAATGCCGTTGACAATAATGTAGAGGTTTATATTTCTTTTCTCAGAAAGAAATTGGATTTCATTTCAAGTAATATTGAAATCTCTTCTCTGCGAAAAATCGGATACCGCCTTGAGGTGAAGACAAATGCTGAAAAAGCTTAGACGGAGATTTGTTACAATATCCATGTCAATAATATGCTCTGTGCTGGTTTTTTTCTATCTGTTTTCGGGAGCTGTATTTTTTGTTTCCATAACAATGGATATGCGCTCTGTATTAGAGACTTTTTCTGAGTCCTCCGCTTTAACGGGTATTCCTGAGATCGGCGGCAAAAATACAGATGATTCTATTTTTGCACTTCATTCGGGTAATGTCTGCGTTGTGGAGGTGCAGGATCTCGGCTCAATTGCCATTCTTGATTTCAGCCGTGCAAACATGGATGAAGCCATACTTTCGCGGGCTGTTTCATATGTTTTACAATCGGGTTACAGCTTCGGGCATATTAATGAACTGAATTTGTTTTATAATAAAACAGACATAAAATTCGGCAGTCGGATTGCGTTTTCCGATTCAACTCAGTATTTTTCATATCTTGAAACAATACTTTTTGACGGTGCAATTCTTATATTTCTGTCTTCCTTATTTTTATGGGGGATAATGCGTTTTCTCGCAAAAATGAGCCTGAAGCCTGTTGAAAAAGCATGGATGCAGCAGAAAAATTTCATAGCAGATGCTTCACATGAGCTTAAAACTCCGCTTACGGTAATTCTCACAAACAGCGGAATATTAAAATCCCATCCTGAAGCTTCTGTCGGACAGCAGATTCAGTGGGTGGACAGCACTTTTGAAGAAGCAACGCATATGAAAGAGCTTGTAGATAAGCTTTTGCTTCTTGCAAAAACCGATGACATGAATCAGAAGAATATGTTCACGGATGTTAATCTGTCTGATCTTACCATGCAGTTAGCTCTTCAGTATGAGCCTGTAGCTTTTGAAAAGGGGATAATGCTTTATTCTGATATAGATAAGGATATTCACATTGACGGAGACAGAGTAGCTCTCAATCAGATAATTCATATACTTCTTGATAATGCGATAAAATATTCCGATCCGGAGGGTGAAGTTACATTATCTCTTAAAAAACGGCATACTTATTCTTTCAGAAAAGATACGGGATATGTTTATCTTTCAACGCGAAACACGGGAACTCCCATACCGCAGGAGGATATACCGCACTTGTTTGAACGCTTTTACCGTTCAGATAAAGCGAGAACTGCAGGCGGCGGCTATGGCTTGGGACTTTCTATCTGTAAAAATCTTGCACAGCTTCATAATGCGGATATAAGTGTTACAAGCGATGTCGAAAACGGCACAGTGTTCACTGTTAAATTTAAAATTTAAATTTTTTGAAAAGTTGATGGACTGCACACGGCACGGGAGTGCCGGATTGAAGCTTTGGTTGACCTTTCTCGAAAGGTCATAGGGTTTTTTAAGGGACAAAGTCCCTTAAATCGCACTCCGCAGAGTGCGAAACCCTTAATGCTTCAACAAGCGCAGGAAGGTTTTAGGGAACCCTCGCCGGGGGTTCCTTAAGTGCGAAGCACAAAACTTCCCGTTAAAAAGCAAATAAAAAAACACAAAAGCTCCTCTTTTCGAGGAGCTTTTGTGTTGGTAAAATTTATCAGATAGATTTAATAAGTGCAGGAAGCTTTGTGATAGCAGGTCCGATTCTGCCGATAATTTTCATAAGTCCTTTGAAGCTTGATTTGTCGTCATTGAGGACCATAAGAAGACCGTCTGCCATTTCGGGAGAGAAAACTCCCATGCTCATTGCGATGAAGTTTCTTATCGGAATCTGTGTTGCCATGGCTGAAAGCATTTTGCCGTCGCCGTTGGCATCAGAGCCCATTTTTGACATCATGCCTTCAATAAGATTGCAGATTCTTCCGCCCCACTTGGTATGTCTTGCATCGTCAAGGCAGCAGTAAATATCAATGGGCTTAGAAGTATCTCTTTCGGAAGAGGGAACAGGTCTTCCGAGAACTGCTTCAAACTGTGCACCGTTCATTGAATTGATATCTGCGGTGTAATAAGCGGGAGCACTTGCTTTGTAATCGGGAATTACTGCAGTTTCCGTTGAGTTAACTGTAACTGTTTTCATAAGCTTGATATCTCTTGAAGAAGCACCTACGAGAATAGCAAATTCGCCGCTTTCGACCTGGAAATCACCGAGATATACATTGAAGAATGCGAAATCTCTCTTTGAAAGAGTAAGTGAAATTTCTTTTTCTTCACCGGCTTTTAAGAATACCTTCTTGAAGGACTTAAGCTCTTTGATCGGACGGAAAATAGTGGATTCTAAATCGCCTACATAAAGCTGAGCTACTTCTGCACCGTCAAATTCACCGATATTCTTTACCTTGAAGGTAACTTCCAGTGTATCTGTATCATTTATTGTATCAGCTGAAACCTTAAGGTCGCTGTATTCGAATTCGGTATAAGAAAGACCGTAGCCGAAGGGGAAGAGAACCTCTTTCTTAGCCTTATCGTAATAACGGTATCCGATATAAACAGATTCTCTGTGTTCACTTGTAACGGGGCCTGCGGGATAGTTGCCGTAAGTGGGGTTATCTGAGAATGAAAGGGGATATGTTTCTGAAGTCTTACCTGAGGGATTAACAATACCTGTAAGAATGTTAGCAACTGCACTGCCTGTTGCCTGACCGCCGAGACCCGAATTGAGAAGTGCCTTTACTTCATTTATCCAGGGAAGATTGATAACTGAACCTGCAGCAAGAACAACAACTGTATTTTCATTCACTTTTGCAATTTCGGATACAAGAGCATTGTGGCTCTTTGGCATTTCAATATTTACTCTGTCGTAGCCTTCGCCTTCAAATTCTTCGGTAAGACCTACGAAAACGACAGCGATATCTGCATTTGCGGCAGCGTTTTTAGCTTCTGTGAAAAGGTCTTCGTTTACTTCGTCCTTGCTCTTTTCATAGCCTTTTGCATATGTAACATCTACGCCGAGATTTTTAAGCTCTTCGAGTGCATTATCAAGTCTTGTGGGATTGATAACAGATGAGCCTGCACCCTGGAAACGGGGAGACGCTGCCATTTCACCGATAACTGCAACCTTTGCACCCTTTTTAAGGGGAAGAATCTTATCTTTATTCTTGAGAAGTACCATAGAGCCTTCAGCAACTTTTCTTGCCATTTCATGGTGCTCGTCAAATGAGAACTCGCATCCCTTTTCGAGAGCAGGCTTTGATTTAAGAATAAGATCAACAACGGTATCAACTCTTTCATTGAGTGCTTTTTCAGGAAGCTCGCCGTTATTAATGGCTTCGATTATCTTTTTAGTGTTATATCCGCCTGAGGAAGGCATTTCAAGGTCGGTGCCGTTAAGAATACCGGGAATTCTGTCAACAGATGAGCCCCAGTCTGTAACAATAAGACCCTTGAAGCCCCATTCACCTCTTAATACCTTCTTCTGAAGATATTCATTCTGAGAGGCATAATGTCCGTTGATTCTGTTATATGAATTCATAACAGTCCAAGGATCGGCTTCTTTTACGCAGATTTCAAAGGCAGTAAGATAAAGCTCTCTTAACGCTCTTTCGTCAACTACTTCATCAATGATCATTCTGTATGCTTCCTGAGAATTGCAGGCAAAATGCTTAAGTGATGTACCGATACCCTTTGACTGAACACCTTTAACAAGACCTGCGGCAAGCTTACCTGCAAGCACGGGGTCTTCACTGAAATATTCGAAGTTTCTTCCGCAAACGGGAGAACGCTTGATATTCATTCCGGGGCCGAGAATTACGGAAACCTTTTCTTTAAGACATTCTTCACCGAGAGCTTCACCCGCTTTTGTGAGAAGGTCGGGATCCCATGAACAGGATGAGGTGGCTGCGGGAGGGAAGCAGGTTGCGGGAACCGAGTTTCCAAGTCCTATGCCGTCAGAAGCCTTTTTGTTTTCATTTTTCTTTCTAAGCCCGTGAGGGCCGTCTGTAATGTTTATGGAAGGAAGACCAAGCTCTTCATTTCCCTGAGTATGCCAATAGTCAAGTCCCGAAACAAAAGCAGCCTTTTGTTCGAGTGTCATTTTGTTTACGATTTCGGGGTGCTTCAAAAGAATTCTCCTCTCAAAAATATAATTATATATAATATACATTATTTTGAAGTAATAAGTCAATATTTGGTATTAAAATAACGGTGTCCGTTTTATTCGGACACCGTTAAATTCCACTTAATTGCAGAAAATATCTGTTTCAATGTATCTTATGCCCATGTCATAAAGCATTTTTGCATCTTCAAGGTCGTTAACTGTCCAGAATGAACAGCCGACACCTGCATCAATTGCAAGCTGAATGGATTCCTGTGTATTAGCTTCAAAATTGGGAGAAAGCCATGTTTCGGAAGTAAGAGCCTGAGCCTTAGCAATATTTTCGGGTGTGATTTCATCAACAAGATACCAAAGCTCAATGCCGCTTCCTAGTTCATCAATAGCCTGAAGCTGTTCATAGCTGAAGCTGATGATAATTGCCTGTTCTTCAAGACCTTTGGCTTTTACTGCATCAACTATAGTATAAAGCATATCAGTATTTTCAGTTTTAATTTCTATCTGGGGACGGGTATTGCTTCCTACGAAAACATCAAGATATTCTTCAAGAGTGGGAATTCTGAGATTTTCATATGCCCAGAAGTTTGCACCGCTTTTATATGTGAATTCCTTAAGTTCTGCGACGGTATATTCGGAAATTTCAGCAATTTCACAGAACATGGAATCGGTAGTGCTGTTGTGATTAAGAACCCACTGCTTATCCTTAGTAAGCTGGATATCGCATTCTGCTGAATAAAAGCCGAGTTCAACTGCTTTTTCATAAGCGGGAATAGTATTCTGAGGAGCTACAGCCTGTACACCTCTGTGAGCAGTAAGGAAAACGGGATCTTCTTCACTGCCTATTGCATTTTCACTGAGAGAAACAAGCTCCTGCGGAAGAGAAAATAACTTTGCAACATGAATAAAAGGAAGATACGGGCTGAGAAAAAGGGGAACGAGAATTAAAGTAATAATTTTATTGAGTACAAAAGACATAATAATACCTCGCTAACAAAATTTTGCATATTAATTATAACAGTGAAAATTTTGTTTGTCAAATATTGTTCCGAAATATTTTTCTGTAAATTAAATTGACTTATTTAAAAGTATGTGATAAACTATAAAAAAACAAATCTTCGGAGGATATATAATATGAAAATCCAGACAATTGAAACAAAGAATCTTTGCGAAAGTGCTGTAAACGGCGGTTGCGGCGAATGCCAGACTTCCTGCCAGTCAGCTTGCAAAACCAGCTGCGGTATTGCAAATCAGCAGTGCGAAAACAAGGTAGAAGAATAATTTATTTCTTGCAAAATTTTGCCGCCGATTGGCGGCATTTTTTGTGGATTGGAGAAAACGTATATGATACATTCGTATAAACTCGGCGGAATGAATATCGTGCTTGATATATGTTCAGGCTCTGTTCATGTAGTCGATGATGTGGCATTTGATATTATAAATATGTATGAAGCTTCAGATATTAAGGGAATAACGGAAGAAATTCTGAAAAAATATCCCGATGATCCCGAAGTGACAAAAGAAGAAATTGAAGAATGCTGTCATCAGATAGAAGAATTAAAAAAGGCGAATAAGCTTTTCACTCCCGATACCTTTAAGCCCATGGCAGGCGAGCTTAAGAAAAGAACATCGGGTGTCATTAAGGCTTTGTGTCTTCATATTGCACATACCTGTAATCTCAATTGCTCCTACTGTTTTGCAAGTCAGGGAAAATACCACGGTGACAGAGCTGTAATGAGCTTTGAAGTAGGAAAGAGAGCACTCGATTTTCTTGTTGAAAATTCGGGTACAAGAAGAAATCTTGAAGTTGACTTCTTCGGCGGTGAGCCTTTAATGAATTTCACCGTTGTAAAACAGCTTGTTGATTATGCCAGAAGCATCGAAAAAGAAAAAGGCAAGAATTTCCGTTTTACACTTACCACCAACGGAATGCTCGTTGATGACGATGTGATAGAATATTCAAACCGTGAAATGAGCAATGTTGTTTTAAGCCTTGACGGCAGAAAAGAAGTTCATGACCGTTTCAGAGTGGATTATCAAGGCAGAGGCTCATGGGAGCAGATAGTTCCTAAATTTCAGAAGTTTGTTAAAGCAAGAGATAACAAGAACTATTATATGAGAGGCACATTTACTCATGCCAATCCCGATTTTCTTGAAGATATAAAAACAATGCTTGATCTCGGCTTTACTGAGCTTAGTATGGAACCCGTTGTCTGTGCGGCAGACGACCCCTCGGCACTTACCGAAGAGGATAAGTCGGTTGTTATGGAGCAGTATGAAAAGCTCGCTCAATTGATGCTCGAACGTCACCGCGAGGGTAAGCCTTTTACTTTCTATCACTATATGATAGACCTTAAGGGCGGTCCTTGCATATATAAGAGAGTTTCGGGCTGCGGTTCGGGAACGGAATATATGGCAGTAACTCCTTGGGGAGATCTTTATCCCTGTCATCAGTTTGTAGGTGAAGAAAAGTTTAAGCTCGGAAGCGTATTCGAGGGTGTTACAAACACAGAAATTCAGGATGAATTTATGTCCTGTAATGTATATTCTCGCGAAGAATGTAATGACTGCTGGGCAAAGCTTTACTGCTCAGGCGGATGTGCCGCAAACGCATATCATGCAACAGGCTCCGTAAAGGGTGTATATTCCTACGGCTGTGACCTTTTCAAAAAGAGAATGGAATGTGCCATTATGCTCGAAGCCGCAAAAACGCTTGACGGTAACAAATAATGAATACTCCCGTATACGATTTTGTAAAAAAATACAGCGAAAGCGAAAATATAAGGCTACATATGCCCGGTCATAAGGGTAAAAAAGGCTTTATTGACGAAAGCTTTGATATTACTGAAATTGACGGTGCAGATGTTTTATACCACGAAACGGGAATATTAAAGATAAGTCAGCAAAACGCCTCAGAAATTTTCGGGACAAAGAAAACTCTCTATTCCGCCGAAGGCTCATCGCTTTGTATAAGAGCTATGCTTACTCTTATTAAAATGCAGGCTGAGAAAAACGGAAAAAAAACTGTTATTTCTGCCGTCAGAAATGCACATAAGGTTTTTATGACAGCGGCGGCACTTCTTGATATAAAAGTTAATTGGATATATCCCGAAAATTCAAAAGGCTTAATAAGTGCACAGATTTCTCCCGAATATCTTGACGCGTTTTTAAGTGAATGTGAAGAAAAGCCTGCTGCCATTTATGTTACAAGTCCCGATTATCTCGGGTATATAGCCGATATAAAAGGAATTGCCGAAGTTTGCAAAAAATACGGAGTGCTTCTTGCCGTTGATAATGCACACGGAGCATATCTTCGTTTTCTTCCCGAAAACAGACACCCCATTTTTCTCGGTGCTGATATCTGCTGTGATTCTGCACATAAAACACTTCCCGTATTAACGGGCGGCGCTTATCTTCATATATCGGAAAATGCACCTGCTGAATTTACCCATAATTCCGAAAAGGTAATGTCCTTATTTTCTTCAACAAGCCCGTCATATCTTATTTTGTCTTCACTCGATAAAGCGAATGAGTATCTGAGCGGTGATTATAAAAAAGAGCTGTCTGTTTTAGTTGAAAAGCTAAATGCTCTTAAGGAAAAACTGAAAGAGGGCGGCTTTGTTCTTTTAGGGGATGAACCCTTAAAGCTTACCATAGATACAAAAACACTCGGATATAAAGGCTATGAGTTTTCCGATATATTAAGTGAAAACGGGATAGTCTGTGAATTCTCTGATCCCGATTTTATAGTAATGATGTTTACTCCCGATATAAAAGATGAAGAGCTCAAGCGTATTGAAGATGTTCTTTCAACGATAAAAAAGAAAAATCCTGTTGTCTCTCCCATTCCTTCAATTCCGAGGCTCATAAAAAGAATAACGGAAAAAGAAGCCTTATTTTCACCCTCTGAAGAAATAAGTGCAAATGAAGCCGTGGGAAGAATTCTCGCTTCCCCCTCAGTTTTATGCCCCCCTGCAATTCCCATTGCAATATGCGGTGAAGAATTAAGCCTTGAAGCAGTGGAATGTTTTAAGTATTACTCAATTGAAAAAATAAATGTTGTTAAAGAGGTATAAAAATGGTAAAACACATTATTTTATGGAACTTAAAGGACGAATTTTCCGAAGAAGAAAAAGAAAATATAAAAGCAGGGATAAAAGAAGGTCTTGAAGGACTTCAGGGAAAAATTCCGGGACTTGTTGATATAAAAGTCAACACAATAGGTCTTTCAAGCTCTACTGCCGATTTGATGCTTGATTCAAGCTTCCAAAGCGCTGAAGCACTGAAAAACTATTCCGTTCACCCTCTTCATCAGGAGGTCGCAAACACCAAGGTAAGACCCTTTACAAAACAAAGAAGCTGTCTTGATTTTGAAATATAATATATGCTGAACCGCCCTTCAAGCGAAGAGCGGTTCTTTTTTCAGTAAAATTTACTTCCGTCTGTAATATCTGCATGATGTACAATTTCAGATGAATTTTCAGCATCAAAAACCATAGTATCATTTACATCACGGAAAGTGTAAACATATCTTCCGTCATTTGTTCTCAATATCAGAGTATTATCCTTCTTTTCATATCTGCCTGTTCCGAAATAACTGCTGGTCGGTGAGAAATTAAATATGAAACTGCCGTTTTCATATAAAGTAAAATTCGGTTTGAATATTTCCTGACTGGAATCCTTAAAAACATAGGTTCTGATAGCAGCACTTTCATATATTTGTCTTTGAGGATAGACGGTTGAGCTTAAAACGGCATCGATTTGTTTAACATCTTTTATTTCTTCATCAGGTACTGTGATAAGAATAAGATTTCCGGTTTTTATTTTATCTTCATCAACAGCAACTGATTCTCTGATACCTATGGACAATATTACTTCTGAAGGAGATGAAACAGAAATATGCTCAACTCCAAAGCCGTTGTTTGAGGAATCAGACGGAGCATATACAATGACAAGAGAAGAATTGCTGAAATATTCCTCGGTGTAAACAGGTAAGTAATCTTTGAGTGAAAGGGAAGTGTTAGAAGGCTTTGTTACTTTACTTAATTTATTCACAAAAATGTCAAATTCTTCGGCAGATGTAAATTTTGCCGCATGTAAAGCTTTTACGCTGCTGTATGCAATTTTGGGCGGTATTCCGCCGATTTCATCTAAATAACGGTCGATTTCATTGTTATATTCGACGGGAATTGTGCTGTATGAGTATGTCACATATTTTATTACCGTCGCATCCTTATGACTTTCTATAAATGCTTCAATATCATCTGTTGTTATATCCGCATATAAGCCGCTGCCGTCATTACAGCAAAGGCGGAAAAAATAAGGCTCGGTATCGGGTCTTTCGCTTCCGATTTCAACATAAAACATTTCGTCAATTTTATATTCTCTTGTATAAATTCCAAAGCTTGTGTCAACAGAGGAATAAATTGCAAAATCTTCCGCTTTCAGTGCCTTGCCCTTTTTTGAGAGCCTTATAACATCATCAAGTGTCAGCTTTTTTGTTGTTATAACAGCCTCAGGGCCTGATACACCGCCGATATCCGAAATGTCACCGCCGTGGTTTTTTATCTGAAATTCAATATAGGTTTTATATCTGCCGCCGTCATCCACAGAAAATGGTGCTATCAGTCGGTAAGTGCCGATTTTTGATATGTCATATCTTTGAGTTGAGTATTCCTTATTAGCAGTTGAGCCGGCTTTAAGAGGATATCCTATAGTAAGAAACACAAGTTCTTCTGTGGCAACACTTTCCCATGTTTCGCCGTTTTTTATTTCTATATCATAAAATTCACCGTAGGTTATATCGCGGTCTGAGGTATTATTCCAGATAAGATTGAAGACCTTATGACCGCCTGCATTTGTGTCAATGCTTTTAAGCGTCAGATATACCCCTTCAAATTCAGTGAATAAAGGTGAGGTTTCAGTGCCGATTATAGGCTCTGGGGGATTATATATTTCATCAAAAAGCTTTTTTAGTATTTCGGGATTTTGAATTTTATATGTAAGTGAGGGTAATTTACCGTCGTCGATCTCCATATCTGAAGAACCCGAAAGATTGATATTAAGACTTATTGACTGCTTATCATCCAGCCAAAGCTCAGAAAAGCTGCCGTTTATATAAATCGAATATTTGTCGTTTATCTCAATTTTATAGGTTGAATCTCTCTGGGTACTTCTGTCGTCGGAAATAGCAACGGAATCAATTTTTATTCTTTTAAGCACTCTCAATTCTTTCCCCGGGTTTTCTGTTGTGTATGTAAAGCTTTCAGGGAGCTTAAACTGCAGCTTCTCAACCGAACGGAAAATATCCTCGTAGCCTTCAATGCTGTTTATTCCGGGTGTCATGGGGTCTGTAAGGAAAAATACGGACATAAAAACACTTAATATAAGTGCAACAATCACCACCCAGAAAGCAGGCTTTTTGTAATTCAGCACATTTTTTATTCTCGACTTTACGCCCGTTTCACCAAATGCGAGCGGACAGGCCGTTATATATTTTTTCGGGGCAGAGCAGTTTATAAGTGCTTCGGAATAAGACTTTTTATCGTTAGTTTCCATTTCCTTTATAACCTTTTCATCACAGGCAGCTTCAATATCACGGCACAAAAGAATGAAAACTAACCACATAACGGGATTGAACCAATGAAGGGTGAGTATAAGAAATCCCAAGGGTTTCCAGAAATGATCTTTTCTTTTTATATGCGCTTTTTCGTGTGCAAGTATAAAAGCCTTGTCTTCTTCACCGATAAAGGACGGAATATAGATTTTAGGCCTAATAACACCTAAAATAAAAGGAGTTTCTATATTATCGCAAATGAATACACCTTTTTCCGTTTCAAGGGAGACAGCCGTTTTTTGTCTTAATAAAATATAGCTTATAAGAGCATATAAAAGCAAACCGAAAATTCCTGCTATCCATAAAACGCAGGCAATAAACATAATTATCTGTAAGGGATTAGCACTTTCGTGAATTTCAGGTGCAAATGCTTCATGTATTATGGGATTAACGGTAGAATTGAGAATAGGTATACCGCTTTCAATCTGAGGCTCTCTTGATATCATAATATCAGAGGGCAGCGTTTCGGCACTCGGAATTATGCTTAATATACTCTCAAATGAAAAGGGGAGAACAAGTCTTAGTCCCACAAGTCCCCAAAGAATGCAGGATATCCATTTCGGCATTTTTCTGAATAAGGCTCTTATAACCATCAGAGCCAGCGCAAAATATGAGGCAGTTATACTCATATTAAGTATTTTAATAAAAATATCTTCCATATTTATCCCTCCTCGAACTCAGCGACTATTTTTCTCAAATGCTCAACCTCTTCCTTTGACAGCTTTTTTCTTTTGGTAAAAGCCGCAAGAAAAGCGGGAAGTGAACCGTCAAAGGTGTCTTCAATGAATTTTTCGCTTTGCATTGAATAAAAGTCGGGCTTTGATATAAGAGAAGATACAATGCCCTTTTCATTTATGAATATTCCTTTTTCGCAAAGACGGCGAAGCACCGTAAAGGTGGTGGATTTTTTCCAATGAAGCTTATCTTCAGCTAATTTTACAACTGTTGAGGATGAAACGGGCTCATTTTCCCATATAATATCTGCAAATTTACTTTCAACAACACCAAGTGCTAAATCAGACATATTATCATCTCCTTAATATGGTTTACATCTTGTAGACTGCAAATTTAGTTTACAATATGTAAACCATTTTGTCAATACAAAAAAGAAAATATTTAACCGCATAAATACAACCGACCTGATGTTTTTTGCATCAAGTCGGTTGTATGCTCTATCAGTCTGTTATTCTTTTGAATGCTTTTATGAGGATGTTTTTATATAGTTCAAAAAATCAGATATGCTTTTTCTTATATTTTCTTATCAGAACTATAACGAGAATTAAGACTAAGATAATTCCCGCAGTAACCGAAAGCATAATAATTATTTCAATCGGTAAGAAATCTGTAATTTTTTTAGGCGGTCTTTGCGGATCTTCACCGCTTGACAGTCTGAAGGAAAGCTCCTCTTCGGGCAGCCTTTCAAGGGAAAGGGAATATCTGCCGTCAGTTTTTGTAAACTCAAAATTTCCACTGTTTATAAGATAAAACGGAGTATTTATTTTTATATCAAGTGTGCCGAAATTCTTCCATGTTTTGGCAGGAGAAAGAAGATAAATGTAATCAAAAACAGCAGGGTCGTAGCCGGCATCAATTTCAGGATATAACGGAGCACTTACGCAGTTTACAGCTTCTTCATTGGGTTCAAGTGTTATTTCATATTCATACCACCTTAAAAGACTGCCGTTTATATTAAGATTTGTGCCGATATCGAAAATTACGCCTGAATTATCCTCGCTGTAGTTAAATTGCTCTACTAAGGCGTTGTACCAATCAAATTTTGATATCATGGAGTTTTCATCATAATGGGTAAAAACAAAATCTGAAAAAGTAAGGTCTTTTTCTTCAATGAGTGTTACAGTACCGTCTATTTTCTCCTTATCCTCAACACCGCCGTTTTTATATAAAGTCCATTCGGGATACCCTGCAGTTGTATCTCCGATAACAAAAAGTGTCAGCGTTGTTTTATTATCTACCCAAGCACTGATTCGGGCATCCCCGTCTTTTTGAGTATGTCTGCCGCTTTGCTCTAAAAGCAAATATTTTGTTTTGCCGTCAAATTCACCTAAATCAAAGGCGGCTGTTGCTGCATGATATTCCTCTTCGTCAATACCGCTTACTTCGAATGTATAGCATTTTACGGGCATTTCGGGATAATAAAAGCTGTCATCTGTGTAACCGTCTTTAATTTTTATAACATCTTCATCAATATTAAATGCACCTCGGTCTAAGGTGTAACGAAGAGTCTTTTCCAAAGGCTCACCGTTTAGGGTTATTTCATATTTTGCCGTATCGTCAACCGAAATATATTCACCCGCATTTTCGTCATAATACTGGTATGCATACATGGGTCTTTCACCGAACGGGAAAAGAAGCCTTGCCGTCACAGTGTATTCTGAGGGGTTATAAAAAGTATACTGTGCCGTAACAGATGAGCTATAGGAATTAAAATCCTCTTCCGAACGGTAATAGGTTTTGGGGAAATTTTCGATATTAAAAGTTAAAACTTCATTTTTTACGATTATCGGACAATCTCCGTCTGTTACCACAACTCCTGCACTGTCAGTGCCTTTCCAGTGTGTCTGGGCAGAGTTTGCCGCAGCTCCCACAGGGAACAGGGATATTAATAAGACCATAGAAAAAATTATTACC
Source organism: Clostridia bacterium (assembly GCA_017513525.1). Classification (GTDB taxonomy): domain Bacteria; phylum Bacillota; class Clostridia; order Oscillospirales; family Acutalibacteraceae; genus RUG806. Next base: position 33,706 of record JAFXFC010000017.1, on the reverse strand, counting down.
GATATATGCTTTTTCATTAAAAACACCTCACCTTATAAGTTTTTCTAAAATATCCGTTATCATATTCTCATCATCTGAATATACCCTTAAATCATAGACCACGCCGTCATAGTCGAACAGGGCATAATAACAGAAGTTATATTGAAGTGATAAATCAAATTTTGCAATTTCAACATTAACTCCGTTTATGTCTAAAACCTTCGTTGCTTCATCAGTAAACACCATATCAATTTTCCAGTCTTCTGCCTTTTCACCGAACATACAGTGCATTATTATTTTGCTGTCGGTATTATATTCCGAATATAAAAGGGAATACCAGTCATTTGTGTTTTCAGAGAAAGCGTTTGTCTTTGAATAAAATTCAAAATTTCTGTCACCTATTAAGTTTTGTGCAAGAAGCTTGCCGTCAAAGCATTCAGATAACTGCGTAAGCGAAATATCTTCAATAAGATAACCGTTTCTTAAAATATCGCCCTCTTGAGCACCCATACCGAAAAAGTTCGGAATGCTCGGAATAAAGAAGAAAAGAACAAGACAGGCTGCAACAGTGCCTAATATAACATAAAGATTTTTTCTTGAATTGTTTTTTTGCTTTGCTTCTTTTATGAATTCGTCTTTTACTTCACCGACGGCCTCTAAAAGAATTTCACTGTTTATAATAAAATCCCTCCTTTTCGAGAACCTCTTTTAATTTGTTTCTTGTTCTGAAAAGCATTGATTTTACTTTACTCTCGGAAAAGCCGAGCTGCTTTGAAATACTTTTTATTGAATCAATATACCAATATCTGCAAAGAAAAACCATTCTTTCATTTACGGGTAAATTTTCGAGAAAGCCGTTTAATATACCGATAAGTAAATTCATTTCAACCGTCTTTTCGGTATCAGTATTTTTATCGCTGATACATTCCGACAGTTCACTCAGCACTAATGGTATTTCACCGCCGCCCCTTTTTTCTGCATTTCTTTTTCTCAGCTTATCAATTGAAATTCTTCTTGTGAGCTTACCGAGAAATGTTGAAAGAACAGAGGGTTTATTTGGCGGAATACTGTTCCAGGTGCCCATATATGTGTCATTGACGGCTTCCTCGCTGTCGGGAATATCATATAAGATATTATAAGCTATGGAATAACAGTATTTTCCGTATTTTTTGTCGGTTTCTTTAATAGCCTTTTCATTTCGGCTTTCATATAATTCGACAATCTGAGAGTCTTTCATATTAACACCTCACATTTCAATGCCTTTCAACTATATACTCGTAAAAGCACTTGAACGGTTGCAAAAAAAGCCCGACTGTTTTTGTCGGGCATAAAATTATTTAATGAGATCGTGCTCTTTTATGAATTTGATGGTTTCGTCAACTGTTGTAAATGCGAGTCCCACAACGGTATCTGCACCGCCGTAATAAATTGCAATTCTGCCCGTTTCAGCATCCGTAAGAGCAGCACAGGGGAATACAACATTCGGAACATCTCCCACAAGCTCATATGTTTCATGGGGAGCTAATAAGAAGCAGTCGGCTCTGTGTAATACCTTCCAGGGCTCGTCCTTATCGAGAATGGCAGCGCCCATTGCATATGTATAACCGTTACAGGAGGTGAGCACGCCGTGATAGAACATAAGCCAGCCTTCGTCTGTTTCTATGGGAGTGGGACCGGCACCAACCTTTGTCATTTCCCATATCTTTTCGGGCTTCATGACAAAGCGGTATTTTCCCCAGTATTGAAGATCTTTACTTTGCTGAATAAAAATATCACCGTAAGGAGTATGACCTCTGTCACAGGGACGGATAAGAAGTAAAAATTCATCGTTTACTTTTCTCGGGAATAAAACGCCGTTACGGGCAACGGGATAGCAAGCATCCTCAAGCTGTACCCATTCTTCAAAATCGGTTGTGTATGCAATGCCGATAGTAGTTCCGTGAGGAGTAAGATTTACCCAAGAAAGATAATATTTTCCGTCAATTTCGCAAAGACGAGGGTCATAACCTCTGAAAATAACCTTGCTGTCTAATTCCCAGTTGATACCGTCTTTACTTTCACCTGTTACAAGAGTATGATCTCTTGAAATGTTATCAACTCTGAACACACCCTTGAAGCCCTCTCCAAAGGGTACCACTGCAGAATTAAAAATGCTGTTTGCACCAAAAAGATTATCTCTTGTTATAACGGGATTAGCACTATAACGCCAAACGGGATATTTATATCCTTCGGGCTTATCCTGCCACGGAATATTGGGGATAGCCTGTCCTATAATTTTAGCCATAATAACCTCCGAAAATTAAGTGATGTAATAATTATACATTAACAGACTTTTATTTGCAATATTTATTACAGTTTTGATAAAAAGAAGCCTTTGCCCGGATGAACAAAGGCTTCATAATGTTATGAAGTTTTACTTACGGGTTCTTTCTTTTTTCTCTGCTGAGTATCATCCTTCATGTGTCTTATTTCAACGGGAAGTCCGTGTTTTACATTGTGTGCTTCCTTGAAATTAAGTCCGCCGGTATAAGTATCGGGGAAATAGCCTTCTTTTGCTAAGGCTTCACGCTGTTTTAAGACTTCAATTGCATAAAGGTGCTGAGGATTGTTATAGTCCCAGAAAAGATACGGAATCATCATAAGTGCATGACCCACAAGGTCAAACAGGAGAGGTACAACGAGAATACCTACACGTGAATCGTCAATAAAGAGAACATCCCAGTTGCTGTTAAAGCCGTTCTGCAGAAGAATAACGGGAATAATAAGACCGACAAGCGTTGTGATGGGAGAAATGAACCAGCTGAAAACACCCGAGAAGCTTGCAAGTCTTTCGCCTGAAAGATACATCTGATAGTCCTGAAGACGGATATTCATATCGTTTTTTGCAATATTCATCACTTCAACAAGGAAGCCTCTTATCCAAAGGGATGCATACAGTATCCAACCGCTGAGCACTATGTTATTTCCCATAAATACAATTACAAGAACATTGATACCCGCGCTTAAAACCTCAATGATCTGCTTGAATATGCAAAGGGTCTTATATGAAAATCTCTTCATTATCATGGGGGCTATAAAAGTAGGAAGCGTACCTCTGAAGGTAAATAAAAGCGTAATAAGAGAGTATTCAAGACCTGAAAGGCGCATGGTATAAAAATAAATAACTGTTGTGAGGCTCAGCATGCCGTTACCGAGAGAGTCAATAAGCGAGGTGGTGGTATTAAGCCAATGATATTTATTTTTTATAACATTGAAAATGCCGTACCAGAAAGAAATATTCTGTTTTTTCTCAATGGGCGGCTGCGGTATTCTTTCCTTTATATTCTTTGCAAAATAAAGTGTGAGCATTGCACACGGAACGAATGTGCAGGGAACTACCCAACGGTAGAAATTAAGGTCGTCAAATTCTCCGAGTAGAGGTAGAATCAGAACGAAAACAGAGTTTAAGAGATGGCTTATCTTTACAGGGTATGTACGCACCCAGAGTCTTTCTTGAGGATTCGGACTTATTGTCTGAGTACACTGTTCCGTTGTTGTGGAAAAATCGTACATTGTAAAAAGACTGAAGAGAAGATATGCTATCCAAAAGCGTTCATTTACATCGGGGATGTTATAAATCGGAAGCCAACCGATAAGTATAATAAGTATACATTTCTGTATAACACTTGAATAAAGATTATATTTGTATCTTCCGAAAACGGGAACGAGCTTCTTTCTCCAGAAAATACCTCTTGCACCGCCGAAGCCGTTTACGAGGAGCTGTACGCCGAAAATCTTAAAAAAGCTCCGTGCATTGATACCTGAAAGTCCGTTGAGTGTTTCAATAATAAAGCTGTCCTGAGAAAACAGAGCGGATATATCCATAACAAGAAGAATAAGACCGAGTGCAACTGATGCAAAATAAATTGAATACATTACGGCTTCGGTTTTCTTTTTCATAAAGCCGAGGTTATCGTTAACTATCCAGCTTAAAATACTCCAGAGATAGCTTAAAGGTATACCTATAAGGCTTACAATGGAAAATGCAAGATAGGGGAGATTGTAATGATACATTATAAGGTAGCAGCCTGCCGCAAAGCTTATGTATCCGAGAGGTGACTGTGCTGCATAATTGAAGCTGACTCCGAGGAAGATATCAAGATATTCCTTAAAAGGAACATAATTGCCCTTAGATCTATCCGGTTCATGCCAATGTGTGCGTACATCAGTCATAAAGGCCTTGATTTTAGACATATTACTTTACCTCCCTTTCTTCATTATAAGAAACTCCGATAGGACGCATAATCACCTTGCGCTTCTCGGGAAGCCATGCACTGCCGAGCTCCATTTCTTTTGCTTCTTCTTCGGAGCATTCCATTCTGACGACAGAAACATTCTTGCAGTCATAAAAAGCATGATGGCCTATGGTTTTTACTGAAGCGGGAATAAAAATATCAGTGATCTTCTCACAACCCGAAAAAGCATCTGTTCCGATTGTTATAACAGAATCGGGAATATTAATTTCTTCAATGTTCTTGCATTTAAAGAATGCGAGATTTCCTATTTCCGTGATATTATCATTAAATGTAATAAAACGCAGAGATTCAGTATTTGCAAAGCAAAGCTGATTTATAAGTGTTACGGTTTCAGGTATTGTAAAGGCAGAATATGTTTCATATGTAGCAGCATTTAATCTGTTTCTTTCGCCGTTATCGGAATCAGTTTCCGTAGGCTGTTCCTTTTCAAGTGCTTCATAGTGTAAAAAGAATGAGCCGTAGGTTCTGTGGTCGGTGGGTGCTTCAAGTCCTAAGGAAAGTGCGGCACGGTATTCGGGATTTTTATTCGGGAACATCATAATTTCCACGGGAACTCCGTTTTCTTTTCTGTAGAGTACACCGTCTATAGACATATAATTCGGATTATTTTCATCAACAAAAATCGCCTTCAGATTTTTGCAGGTATAAAAAGCCTTGGGGTCAATGGTGTCCACGGTATCTGAAATATAAATGAATGTGAGCGATTCATTGCAGTTTACTGCAAATTTTTGCACTTCCTTTATAGGCTTTGTTTCATCGGGAACATCGCTTTCATCACGGACAAAGTCGATTACAAGAACTCTTTTGCTGTCTGAGTGATATTCGGATAACATAAAGGCAGGTGAGCCGTCGGAGAAGGTGCCATTTTCTTCGAAAGTATAAACATCCTTAGACACTGTGCGGAAGCTGAAATACATAGAAAGACTTATAAAGAATATAAGCACTATAATGAATATCGCCTTTTTAAGAGCAACCTTTCCGAAAATTCCTTTTTCGGGATTATCCTTAAGAATTTCATTGGGATTTTTTGCAAACATAGGGTCATATAAAAGCTCCTGCTCGCAGAGTGGGATTTTTTCATTTGCCACACTATCATCTCCTCTCGTTTTATAATTAATATTTTAACAAAAATGAATAAAATTTTCAACAGGTATTAATTTTTTTTATGTGAATTGTTCAGAAGATAAAGAAGTGCATCGGTTTTTATTCTTTTTTTACAAAAAAATAAGGCAGAACATAAAAGCTCTGCCGAAAAATTTAATTAAAAATGTCCGCCTCTTATAGCAACTACTATTGCGTCTATTCGCATGTAAACAAGACCCAATAATTCAACCAGTTTATAAAGCATTGTGCGGAAGAATACGCTTATTTCGCTGTCTGAAAAGCCTTTTGTCTTTTCAATTGTGATGCTGTCAAGAAGCTCGCTGTTATCGCCTCTGTAGGTTTTAACAGCCATTGTTGAAGAAGTGAATTCTACTGTTGAGTAGGTGGTAACATCAGCATTTTCGAATGCGTATGCAGTATAGGGGAAGAGATAACCTGCATTTCCCTGATCGCAGCATGCGTTTGTGTTAAGATAAATAATACCGTTGGGATCTTTATATGTTTTACCGGATTCTGCCATACCCACTACAAGACCGTCACTTATAAAATTGGATCTGCCCTGCATATGTGTGTGTCCCGTAAATACTATGTCAAGGTCATACATTTCAAATATGGGCTGGAAAACTGCATTGAGAAGAATGTTTGTTTCGGGCTCAAGCATAGCGATTCCGGGAGCGTAAAGTCCCTGGTGCATAACGCCAACACGCCATTTTGCGTCGGGATTAAGGGCTACTGCCTCTTCGGCCATTGCTCTGTGGTCAGCAGCAGAGCCTGAACAGGCATCAAACATGAGATAAAGAACATCACCGTAACGGAACCAGAAATCTCTGTCAAGTCCTTCAAAGTATTTACCGAAAAATTCGTTGGGCATATGGGTGTAATAGTCATACATCATGCCTTTTTTATCGTGATTGCCGATAGCTAAAGCAAGAGGAAGGCTTCTTACATATTCGGGCATTAAAAGTGTCTGCCATTCGTCAGGTGCTTCACCCGTTGAGGTGTTATCACCGGGGGAGAGTAAGAAGCTGATATCAGGATTCTTTGTAAGTGCTTCATCGAGAACACTCTGCCAGACATAGCCTATTCTTGACTGCTCTTCGGGATTGTCATAAGACTGACCGCCTATCTGAATATCGCCTATAAGCATCATCTTGAAGCTGTCGAAGCTCTTTGATTCATATTTATAAGCTTCACTCCAACCGTTATCTGAATACCACTGATAGTAGTAGGTTGTATTTTCTTCAATACCTGTCATAGTAACACGGCAGACGAGCTGCTCTTCATTTTCAGCGGGAGTGGTTTCTCCCTCAAAAACTAAAGCGTCTGTCATATCGGCATTTTTTGAAAGTCTGACCTTGGGGATTGCCGTTTCCTTCTGGGCATGCCAGCAGATGTTAAGCTCGGTTTCATCTGCACCAACGCAAAGCATAGGGAGTGTATTATCGCTTATTTTTTCTTCATATACAGCCTGCCACTCTTCTTTTGTCATAGATTTGTCGTCGAATGCGGCAGCTGCGGAAAATGTACCCTGAAAAAGCATTAAAGCTGCAAGAATTAATGCGGATATTTTGAAAAGTTTATTCATAAAATTTCCTTCTTCCTTTTAGTTTACCCCTATATTTTACCACCCTCAAAAATATGTGTCAATCATCAAAGTGCCTATGTTTCAAGGCTGAAATTTTACCCTCAGATTCCATTACTTTCATGCCATTTTATTAAATCACTGTAATTTCCTTTAAAATGAAAACTGCTTCCGTTTTTATTCATTCCCACCTTTGAAAGTCCTAAGTGCTCCAAGATGCCTATTGATTTGAGATTTTGAATATTGGCATATGCCTCAACAAAAGTTAAATCATTTCTTATATTTGCGATTATGAAGCTATATAAATTTCTGAAAATGTTTTTACCATGATATTCGGCTTTAATCTGAATTTCTTCCATAAGGAATGTATCTGCATTGGTATAATACTGAAAATAACCTATAATATTTTCGTTATCTTTTATAAGGATGATTTGCCTCTCAGCTCTTTTGAGTCCCTCTTTTACTGCTTCATTCCAGCATTTATAGTCTTCCTCTCTCGCATTACCCGTGGGGGCAATTTTCTCCATATTGTCGGCTAAAATGTTAAATAGCGTATTTGCGGCACTATCAAAATTTGCTTTATCGAGATAAGAAAAACTTATGTTTTCAAAAGCTGCTATTTTTTTATTATTAATCTGAAAGCAATACTCATTGAAATACCAACTTGGCACGGGATTTTGCATATTGTCATACCAGTCAAGAACATCCTTTGCTTGATTCAGCATTGTTTGAATTTCACCGTCACCAAAAGGAATTGCCCACGGAATTGACGAAAGCATATTGCTGCTGATATAAAGTGCAAGGAGTTTCCAAAAATCCGTTGGCACATTATCATCAAAATAGCCGTTAACAATACCTGAAGCAAAAAGCGGAGCAGAAGCACACCATACAATTCGGTTAAATTCTTCCCACGGGTCACCAAAATCATAACGGTCAAAATCTATAATTACGATTTTGCCGTTTTCAATCATCATATTGCCGATATGATAATCACCGTGCTGATAAGTTTGCGGTCTGTTTTTAAGTAAATGTCGGTTAGCTTCTATGTAATCAATGATGTATTCTGCACCTTGGAATTTTATGGGACAGTCATTATACATCTGTATTTTCCTGTCCATTTTCTTATTAAAACGGATTTCCCAATCGGGTTGGTCAGGGGGTGCAGGGATTGAATGAATTTTCTTTAAAATTCTACCTGCTTCAAGGCCAAATGTATATTGCTCTGAATCAGTAAGTGTCGGAATGACATCCTCTGCATCCTTGCCGTCAATCCAAGTCTGCAAAGTATAAACACCTTCGTCGCACTTACCGAAATCAACAGGCTTACACATAGGAATACCCAGCTTTGCAACCTCTTGCTGCATACGGAACATATTCTCACGGTTTGAGCTTTTGTCATACGGTGTAACTCGCAAAAGATATTTTGTCCCGTCAGCAGTTGTGACACAGTATTTCTTGTCACAAGACCAGCCCTTGTTTATTGGTTCCTTTGTTATAAAATCAAGCATTTTTCTTTATCCACTCCATAGATTGCTTTAATCCGTCAATAGTTTTTGTTTCTAAAACTACTCGGCAGTTTAGCTCTTTTGCAAGACTCAAATATTTTTCAATATCCATTTCACCTATACCGAGTGCAAGGTGATTTTTACTGTCTTGTGCATCGTGTAAATGAATATGTTTCAGGCGGTCTTTGTGTTTCAGAATAAATTTTTCATCTGTTCCGCCTGCACCGTGATTATGCCCTACATCAAAAGTCAAAGCAAATACTTTGCTTTTCAAAAGCAATTCAATAGCTTCTTTTTGGAAGTCTTCATATCCGTCGCAGTTCTCAATGCAGATTTTAATATCATTTTCCCCGATAGCAATTTCGCACATATCTCTGAAATCAGCAATACTTTTAAGATACTGCTCTTTATACTCCGAGAAAAGAAGCACTTTTCTGTCGGGTAAGGTGAAATATACACCCTTTGCCATATGCATATTCAAAACCTTAATATTAAGTTGTTTTGCAATTTCTATGGTATCTGCAACAGTCTTTCTGTAAGCCTCTGCGACATACGAATTGAAATCACAAACATTCAGATTTTCATCAAGATGAATTGTATAGTAAATACCATGTTTTTCTGCAATGCTTCTGAAATAATCCGCATCAATTTTTTGGAGCTGATATTGAGGCATATTCATATTAAGTTCAATAAAATCAAGTCCTAATTCCGCACACAGCTTCGCACACTCAGGGAAAGTGCTTGTTTCAATTAAGGTGGGCATACCAAAACTCATAACCTCTAATGCCATTATAATCACCTCGCAAAATTTTGTTTAGTTATCACGCTTTAATTCCATGGAAATATTATAGAAGCCATCACATGAGGTTCTTTTCACGGCTTTAAACCCGAGTTTTTTCCAAAACGGATATCCGCTGACATTGTTATCTTGAACGGAAAGTTTTATTGATGTGTAACCTGAAGAAAAAGTGTCATCAATTACGGCATTCATAATCTTTGTACCAATAGAATTCTTTTGAAATCTTTTGTCTATTAAGAACAGTCCCACATATAATGTTGTTGATTCAGGATAGCCCTCAAGCAAAGACAAAAAAGCTACCGGTTGTTGTTCCTTTGAAAAGCCAAGACAGTAACACATTCCCGAAGGATAATTTTTAGCATGTTCAATTGTATCAACACAATCTTGTTTTGCTGCAGGATGTCCATCCGTAATCATATAATATTCTTTATTTGAATAAAAAATATTTTCATATTTGATGAAATTTTTTAGTGTCACCTGTTCAATTATGAATTCGGGCAAACTGTAATGGAGATTGTTGCATAAAAAGATATGTTCAGTGAACTTTTTATACTCTTTGTTAAGAGTCCTGTATTTCATATTTGCGATTTTTTTCAGAGAATAAGTTTGCATAAGATGTTCAACAAACCGACAACCGAGGAAATAACCGACATCCGAATGTCCGTTATATGAACACCAATCGCCGAAGAAGTCCTGAACACTTTCTTTTTTATCAAGACGACGGAGATATTCTCTTTTTATTTCGTTCTCGTTTTTATAGCACCAATCAAGCCAACCCTCTTTATCTTGATGATAAAAATCATTGTCATCGCAAAGGATATGCTCACAAAACATAGCAACACCTTCCTGATAAAGCTGCTGAATAGCTTTTCTTCGCTTTGTAAAATCAGGGATATATAACTTGCCGTTCAGCTTGTGCCATAAATGACCGATTTCGTGCAGAATCAAGGCACGCATATTTGTTTCGTCGCCCCAGTTAAGCTCGATAATTTTTTCTACACCTAACAAAACTGTATTTTTACCGTCAAGCGTTGTTGCCCATCCGGCACCGTTACAAAGACCTAAATAGAGAATAATATTTATATCAGGTTCTTCGTCAAAAAGCTTTGAAAGATTTGCGTTTAGAGTATCAACAACTATCTGAAAATTCTTACTGACAAAATCAATCTTATTTGTATTCAATGCAGCTTCAAGAACAGGAAGAACAGCGTTATTAAAATCATAGCTCTTTGCATCATTTTCACATTTTGATGGCAGTTCTTTTGATATTTTTTCTGCATATTTGCGCCACACAGTTCTATCAAATCCGTGAGGAAAAAGTGTTTTGATTTTATTGCAAGTATTAATTATCTGCATAAAGTACACCTTGTATATTATTAATACATTTGACCTTTTATTAACTCAAAAACTGCCGTGTCATATTTTTTCATGTTAAGTAAAAGCTTATCGGTTTCACATTCGGGTGAGATTTCACCGAGCAAGGGTTTTAATTTGTATTTTTTAGGAAGACTTATAGTGATTTCACCGTCATTTACAGCATGAATACCAACAAAACCTTTTCCGCAATAAACAACATTTCCGTCAGCATTATAACAATGAATACCGTACTGCATAAGGAATTGCCGCAGTTCATCCGTGCTGAAGGAAGTTTTTTCTTCAGTTATTGTTATATACGGTAAATTCATTTCTTTACACATCTTAATAGCTTTATTTCCGCTGTCGGAAGGTATGGGCGAAGTGAATATGGCTGCTTTGTATCTGTTTATGACATCGCTGAAATCCTCAATCATAAAAATATCAAACGGTATTCCCGTATTACCCATTGCCACCCTTGTATCGCTTACGGTACGGTCAAGAGAATTACTGTAAGGAATATTTGCATAAGCTTTTTCATCAACAAACAAAACGACCTGAGAATCAGGATAATCTGCACTGTTTTTATTAACTGAACAATCTGCAATCGCTTTCATTAATTTGATTTCATCCATTATTTTATCGTCGTGATACCAGCCGCCCCACATATCAAACCACCAGACGGCTGATGATTTTGTGAGCTGATGAGTGAATGCTTTTCTGAGGGCAGAAAGTGACAAATCGAGTGTTTCGGGGCCGCACCATACCGTTTTATTACCGTTTGCATCCCTGAGTGCGTATGCATCATCGGGGTATTGTCCCGGACGGGAATCCTGCATTCTTCGGGTAAGATGTGTTCTTATATCACACTCAATAAATGCCAATTTTCCGTGCAATTTAAGTGAATCAACGGGAATCATATCACCCCAGTCAACACCGAGCTGTCGAGTATTGTCATAAGCACACGGGGAAGAAAAGAAGTCAATATAAGGTGAATCGATAATGTGATGCAGTCCGTGAAGACCGAAAAGAGTGTTGCCGACAAAAGCACTGTATCCATAGAAAGCACCGACAATCTGCTCATTATTTATAAATTCTTTAAGCACCTTTGCAAAATGGTTTATTGCAGCTGCAACCACTTTATTACTGAATTCAGCATAACGGCGAGTTGTTTCATTTACAATTCCTTTTGTAAAAAGTTCTCTTGACGGGATAGCAGCATTTTCTATTCCGTAATTTTCAAGCATCCATGTCCTGAATTTTTTAAGTCCCATATCGGAAAACGAACCGAAAAGGTCGTGGTGCATCCATTCCTGCGTAGTACCGCCGCAAAGCTGATATCCTGCTATGCGGTCCTTATAATCGGAAGAACGGATATGTAAAACGAGAGTTTTCAGAAGCTCTGCTCCGTCATGAAGGAATTTTTCCGAACAAAGTGATTCTCTCATTCCCGTGGGTGTTTTTACGCATTCAAAAGTGTTATTTTCTATCCATTTTCGCGGCATTGCAATATTGATTCTCGGGAAAATCAAAGCATCGGGGCATCGTGAAAGAATTCTGTTAACCGTATTATCGAATTCAGTATATTGGGGCTCCTTACCCTCAAATACACCCGTCAAGAACGGAGTAAACCCCGTGACATTGTTTATGGGTAGATCAGTAAATGAAACATTGATGAAAAACATCTTATATCCGCTTTTAATAAAATCGGAGTATTCACCGCACTCTTCAAAATATGAGGTGTATGCAAGAGGATATTGAAGCTCTCCGTCAATGGATATAAAAGGCTTGCCGTTTTTGAATTTAATAAGAGTTTTCAGCATGTTTTTTACCTCATTCACTTAAAACAATAAAGACATCTTCGGAGCCGAAGATGCCTTGTTGATTCAGAAAGATATTATATCAATCACAAACGGACAAAACGGCACTTCGGTAATTTGTTATATTCTTCATTGTCATTCTGTCCACCTGCCTTTTTTTCTTTTATTTTAGCAATATAATGAAAGACTGTCAATCTTTTTCGGTGTCAGCTTCAAAAGTGCAGCACTTAAATGCAAAAGTGACACCTCATTGACATTTTTTATGTGTTATTATATGATTTAGTTGAAAATATAAGGAGTAAAAATATATGAATAAACCTAATGTTATTATAATAATGACCGATGATCAGGGATATGGGGATCTCAGTTGTATGGGTGCTGCTGATTTCAGAACTCCCAATATAGATGCTTTAGCGGAAAACGGTATCCGCTTTTCTTCAATGTATTCGGGTTCGCCTGTGTGCTCTCCCTCAAGGGCCTCACTTCTTACGGGAAGATACCCCGGAAATGCCGGTGTCAGAGCTATTCTTGCCGGTCACAGAAGAGCATCGGGACTGACCTCCGAAGTCCCTACCATTGCGACAGCGCTTAAAAAGCTCGGCTATAAAACGGGCATTTCGGGCAAATGGCATTTAGGCTTAAAGAGTGAGTGCAGACCCTCTGCTAACGGCTTTGACGAGTTTTCGGGCTTTCTCGCAGGCTGTGTTGACTATTATTCTCATATTTTTTATTGGGGCATGGCAGACGGAAATACCGATCCTACACATGATCTCTGGGAAAATGATGAAGAAGTGTATGATAACGGAAAGTATATGACCGAGCGTATAACAGATAAGAGTGTCGAGTTTATCCGCCGTCACAAGGACGAGCCTTTTATGCTTTATGTCGCATATAATGCGCCGCATTACCCCATGCACGCTCCCGAAAAATATATGAACCGCTTTTCACATCTTCCGTGGGACAGACGGGTAATGGCGGCAATGATAAGTGCTGTTGATGACGGTGTGGGAGAGATACGAAACGAGCTTGAAAGACAAGGCCTTACAGACAACACAATAATATATTTTCAAAGCGATAACGGACCGTCAAGGGAATCAAGAAACTGGCTTGACGGCACCGAAGACCCTTATTACGGCGGAACTACAGGAATATTCTCAGGACACAAATTCAGCCTTTTTGAAGGCGGTATAAGAATACCTGCAATTCTCAGCTGGCCCAAGAAAATAGAGAGAAAGGTTGTAGACACTCCTCATATAGCTGCAGATATTTTCCCGACTATCCTTGAAGCCTGCGGCGGAGACATTTCGGAATATACTCTTGACGGAAAGAGCCTTATACCTTTAATTGAAAATAAAGATGATGCTTTACACGAATATCTTTTCTGGGAAATGGAAGGGCAGACAGCCGTCAGAAAAGGAAAATATAAGCTTGTGCTTAACGGTCAGTTAGTAGAGGGAGAGCCTTCGAGAGCAGAGGTATTTCTCTCAGACCTTGAAGCCGACCCCGCAGAAAAAAATAATCTCTCAGACGTTCTTCCCGAAATATGTGAAGAACTGAAAGCTGCCGCTCTTAACTGGCGAAAGGGAATAGAAGAAAACTGGGAGAATAAATTCCAGAAAAACTATATTAATCTTACATAATGAAAAAAATCACTGTGATATAAAAACGGTGATTTTAGTGAAAGGCTCAAAAATATGGATATAAGCACTTTTTCAAGGCATATAAATTCATCCCGTATAGAAATTACCGATTCTTTCTGGAAGAGCAAAATGGAGCTTGTAAGAAAGGAAGTCATACCCTATCAGTATGAAGCACTGCATGACAGGGTCATAGGTGCAGAAAAAAGCTACTCAATAGAAAATTTTATTAAAGCAGGGGAGATAGTAAAAAAGCTTAAAAACGGTGAAGAGGTCCCCGTTTTCCCTACCGATAAATGGTATTATACCGAAGAAAACGCACCGCAGGGTGCCTTTCACGGCTGGGTATTTCAGGACAGCGATGTTTATAAATGGATAGAAGCCGTGGGCTTTTCACTTATAAATCATCCCGATAAAGACCTTGAAAATAAAGCCGATGATATAATAAATATTGTTTGTAATGCTCAGCTCCCGAACGGTTATCTTGATACACTTTTTATTATAAATGACCGAGAGGCTGTTTTTTCAAACTTAAAAGATTGGCATGAGCTTTATTGCTTCGGACATTTAGCCGAAGCTGCCGTCGGCTATTATAACGCAACCCGAAAAAGAAAGCTTTTAGACACCGCCTGCAGATTTGCAGATTTAATCTGTGATACATTTGGAAGTGAAAAAATAAAAGGCTATCCCGGTCACGAAATAGCAGAAATGGCACTCGTAAAGCTATATGAAGTGACAGAAAATGCAAAATATCTTGAAACCGCACGCTTTTTTATAGATGAAAGAGGCAAAAAGCCTTATTACTATGACATTGTTCTCGGAAGAGAAACAGTAAATGACAATTATCACTATAATCAGGCACACTGTCAGCCAAAGCTTCAATTTGAAGCTGTAGGCCACGCAGTAAGAGGAGTTTATCTTTACAGCGGTATGGCGGATATTGCAAAATACTGTAAAGATGAAGAGCTTTACATAGCCTGCCGAAAGCTCATGGAAAACATCATCACTAAAAAGATGTATATAACGGGCGGTATCGGGTCAACTGTAGACGGAGAAGCCTTCTCATATGATTATGATTTACCGAATGACCTTGCCTACAGTGAAACCTGTGCTTCAATAGGGCTTATATTCTTTGCAAGAAGAATGCTTGAAATGAATCCCGATGCAGAAATTGCCGATGCGGTTGAAAGAGCCTTATATAATACCGTTTTATCGGGAATGTCACTTGACGGTAAAAGCTTTTTCTATGTAAATCCTCTTGAAGTTCTCCCCGAGGCTTCTCATAAGGATTCAAGAAAAAGACATATAAAAACAGTGCGTCAGAAATGGTTCGGTTGTGCATGCTGTCCTCCAAATCTCTCAAGGCTTATATCTTCAGTAGGGGAATATGCTTTTACTGAAAATGATGATATAGTTTATGTTCACCAATATATCGGAAGCCGTATCAATACTGAAAATGCTGATATAGAAATTATATCCGATTATCTTAACAGCGGAGGAGTTAAGATAATTCTCAATCCGAAGAAAAGCTTTACTCTTGCGCTGAGAATTCCTTCATGGTGTAATAAGTTCAGTTTTTCCCGTAAATATGAAATCAGAGACGGATATGCTTATTTTGATATTGATAAAAGAATAGAAATCAATGCGGAATTTGATATTTGTGTCAAAATGATAAAATGCTCAAATAAGGTTAGGGGCAATCTTGATAAGGTTGCCGTAACGAGAGGGCCTTTTGTTTATTGCATGGAAGAAATTGATAACGGAAAAGATCTTCAGATGATAAAATTACATAAAAACACGAAATTTACCGTTTGCGGTGATAATATTTTTGCCGACGGTTTAAGAGAAAAGGAAAGTGAAACACTTTACAGTGAATGGCAAGATGCGGAATTTGAAGATATTGCTGTAAAGCTGATACCTTACCATAAATGGGCAAACCGCGGCGAGAATGAAATGAGTGTATATATAAGAATTTAATCTGAAGAGGCAGCTTTATGAATGAATTAAGCAGTATGTTTTTAAGTGTAATAAATGGTGATAGGGTAGTTTTGGAAAAGGACAAGACTTACCATGTCCGTCAGGATGACTCCTTTGAAGTTGAAGGGTTTTACTGTTCCAACACAGCAAAAAAGGACGAAAATCCCACGGGGCTCAGAAGAACAGCCGTTTTTCTTAAAGAGAAAAAGAATATAGTAATAGACGGAAACGGTGCTACTATATTGGTTCACGGTAAAATGACACCGATGCTTTTTTATAAATGCGAAAATATCACAGTTAAAAATCTTACAATAGATTATGCAGTGCCCACTATGACCGAATTTACCGTTCTCGAAAATAATGACGGAGAAATAATAATTAAAATCAATCCCGACTGCCTTTTCAGAGTAGAGGGCAGCACTCTTTATTGGTGCGGTGAAAACGGCATTGACGGAAAACCCTATTGGGAAAATGCCTGTAATGCGCCTAAAAGATATATAAAGGTATTTGATCCCGCAACTGAAATGACAAGAGATTTTAACAGAAATGATCTGTCTTTTGAAAAAATTGAGATTATCGGAGAAAATACCTTAAAATGTATTCTTTTGAATAAGGATGCCGTTTTAAGAAAAGGTGAAATTATACAGACCAGAAACATAATAAGAGATCAGGTGGGAAGCATGTTTGAGCGTTGTAAAAATCTCACCTTTGAAAACTTAAGAGTAAAATTTATGCACGGGCTCGGAATGGTGTCGCAGTTCTGCGAAAATGTTACATATAAAAACTGTGATTTTACACCGCGAGAAGGAAGAACCATCGCGAGCACAGCGGATTTCTTTCAGTTTTCGGGCTGTAAAGGGAAGCTTATAATAGAAAACTGCGTTGCGCGCGGTGCACAGGATGACTATATAAATGTTCACGGAACACATCTTCGTATTATAGAAAAGAATGACAGTGAGAAAAACCTTATTGTTCGTTTTATGCACCCCGAAAGCTGGGGCTTTCAGGCTTTTGAAAAGGGCGACATTCTCGAATTCATAAAATGGGACACACTCCAGCCTTTTGGCGAAACAAAAGTAATCGGCTTTGAAAAATTAAATGATACCGATATAAAGCTGTTTGTTGACAGCATTATATCTCACATTGAAGTCGGAAAGGATGTTGTTGAAAACGCAACATGGACTCCCGCACTTTTTATAAGAAGCTGCGATTTCGGGCCTACTTCGGGAAGAGGAATTCTTTGCACCACAAGAGGTGAAGTCATAATCGAAAACAATCGGTTCAGAAAGCTCTGGGGCCCTGCACTTCTTATTGAGGATGACTGCAATTTCTGGTTTGAATCGGGATATACGAGAGAAATTATTTTCCGTAATAATGAAGTAATTTCCTGTGATTTCGGAAATACTTGGGAAAGCTCTCCCGTTATCCGATATACTCCCAAGGTAATGAACGAACAAAGTGAAGAATATGTTCACGGAAAGCTTATTTTAATCGGAAACTCTTTCAGAGATCCCGAAAATAAAAAGCATTCCATATGGCTCGAATATTTAAGAGAAGCCGAAATAAAGGATAATACATTCGATGCTTCATATGAAATACATACACATAAAGTCGGAAATGTCATTGATATAAATAATCTTGTAAGGGGAGTGTAATAATGGAGAATTCAATTGTAATTAATACCGAAAAATGTATCGGTTGCTCAAAATGTGTAAAGGACTGCGTAAGCTACCGTATAAAACTGATTGACTCGAAGGCAGTATTTGGCGGCGGAAAATGTCTTGAATGCGGACACTGCTATGCTGTTTGCCCCGAAGGCGCTGTCACAATGCCCGATTATGATGTAACAGAGTGCGAAAAAACAGCCGATCTGAAAGAGTTTAATTCCGATAGCTTTTTACTTGCCCTTAAAAGCAGAAGATCTGTCCGTCAGTATAAAGATGAGATAGTCAGCAAAGAAGATATTATGAAAATTCTTGAAGCAGGCAGATATTCACCAACGGGAACTAATATGCAGGATCTGCATTATACTGTAATTACGGAGTCTTTGCCTGAACTCGAAGCACACGCAGTCAAGGTTTTCAGAAAGCTTAAAAACGGGGCGTCACCTCTTTCAAAATATCTCGGAAGTATTGATATTGACGATAAATTCTTTTCAAAGGGAGCAACAGCCGCCATTATAATTTCGGGAAAATCTAAAACAAATGCCTGTATAGCCTCCGCTTATATGGAGCTTATGGCGGAAAATCTCGGACTCGGTGTGCTTTACAGCGGATTTTTCTTAAGTGCAATGAAGCTCAGTCCCAAAATCAAAAAGAAAGTAGCTTTTCCGAGCGGTCTTACGCCTTATGTATGCCTGTTTATAGGGGAAACGAATGTAAAATATAAGCGCCTCGTTCCGAGAAAGGAACTCAGCGCCCGTTTTATTTGATATTTTTAAGCCTTAAGCCTTTGGGATAATGGTTTTTTGCTTTGCCGCCGACAACCTTTACTCCGCCCACGGAACAACCGTTTACCGTAATTACTGCCCAGCCGTTTTCACAGTCGGTGTCAATTTCTTCTCCGTGAAGATACCTTTTTATTTCAATGCTTTCGGCATCAAGCTCAATTTTTCTCTTAAAATT
The DNA here is from genome assembly GCA_017513525.1 of Clostridia bacterium. GTDB lineage: Bacteria > Bacillota > Clostridia > Oscillospirales > Acutalibacteraceae > RUG806. The sequence goes on along the minus strand of JAFXFC010000017.1, from coordinate 15,031 downwards.
CTTGCCCATTGCCATAAAGAATTGATGGTGCGGCTGAATATAATTCTTTTTAATTTCTCCGATAGTCACACCGCAGGAAAAAGCGGTGCCTTTCGGAATATTAAAATCGGGGGAGAGATAAACGGGATTGCCGTTATACATCTGAATACTGCTTTTGTCAAAGTCTATTAGTGTATCATCAAGAAAATCTGTTACGGTTTTATCAATTTTTGCCTTTTGTTCGGGGCGGGAATTGTTAAAGCCGTAATTTTCATTTTTATTGTGAAGCACTGCCATAAACTGACCCTCACCCTTTGATATGTGAGGATAAAATCTTCTTGTAAAGCTTATGTTTTCAGTTTTACAGCCCTCAAAGAGAATGCCGTCAACAGTGTGCATTTTAACTTCCTCTTTTACGGGAATGAGCTCAAATTCGGGGTGTTTCTGTAAAAATGAGTCTATGAGCATCTCGTTTTCTTCAAGTGAAAAAGTGCAGGTAGCATAAATTATATAGCCGCCGTCTTTCAGAAGCATTACTGCATTTTCAAGAATTTCTGCCTGTCTTTCGGCGCACATCCTCACATTTTCTTCGCTCCACTCATCAATTGCAATTTCCTCTTTTCGGAACATGCCTTCACCCGAACAGGGAGCGTCGCACATTATTAAATCAAATGTGTTCGGAAATATCTTTGTGAGCTTTTTGGTATCCATACAGGTGGTGACGGTATTATGAAGACCGAGCCTTTCAATATTTCCCGTTAATATCTTGCATCTTGAAGAAATTATTTCATTTGAAATGAGAAGTCCTTGTTCGCCGAGCTTATTTTTAAGCTGAGTGCTTTTACCTCCCGGTGCGGCGCACATATCAAGAATTTTCCAATTAGGCTTTATATCTATACATTCAGCGGGAGCCATTGCAGCAGGCTCTTGTATATAAAACATTCCTGCGTGATGAAAGGGGTGATTTCCCGCTTTTTCATAGTCAAGATAAAAGCCGTTTTCGACATAAGGAATTTTTTCTGAGCCGAAAATATTTATTTTCCGGAAGTCTTCAAGCGAAATCTTATCCGTATTTACCCGAAAAGCCTTTACAGGTTCTTCTCCAAGTGCTTTTATGTAGGCACCAAAGTCGTTTCCGAGAAGCTTTTTTATTCGTTCTTCAAATGCTTTTGGTAATTCTTTCATCAGCTTTCACCGTCTGTATTCATTTCAATATGCAGCATACACATACTGAGTGCAGTTATTGCTGCGGTTTCTGTTCTCAGTATTCTTTTTCCGAGAGATATTATTTCTGCGCCGAATTCAATTGCCTCATTGATTTCTTTATCGTCAAAGCCACCCTCGGGCCCGATAAAAATTCCGATACTCATTCCGGGTTTAATCTTATTTAAAGCCGCTTTGGTGCTTTCCATACCGTCTTTTGATTCATAAGGAAGTATTATCATATCAAGCTTTTGTGCTTCTTTAAGTGCTTCTTTATATGATAAAATATCAAGCATTTCGGGCACTATATTTCTTTTACTCTGCTTTGCGGCACTTTCAGAGATCAGCTGCCAACGCTCCAGTTTACTTTTTTTCTTTTTTTCTTCCAATTTTACAACACATCTGTTCATTTCGGTGGGCACAATGGCATAAACACCGAGTTCAACAGCCTTCTGAATAATAAGCTCCATTTTATCGCTTTTGGGAAGCCCCTGGAACAAATAGAGCTTTACGGGAAGCTCTGTATTTTGATAATTTTCTTCTATTATTTCTGTAACAGCACTTTCTCCGTCAAAGCGTATTATTTCACACAGATGACTTTTGCCGTTGTCACTTACAAGAAATGTGTCACCCTCACGCATACGAAGCACATTTTTAATATGGTTAAAATCAGCACCTGTTAAATAATAACAGTTTCCTTGTCTTGAATTATCTGAAGCAAAAAAATTGAACATTATCGTCACCATGAAAACAGTTTTTTAACATGATATACTATTTTCTTTTTATTGGCAATAGATTATTTTTTAAAAATATTTTACAAACGCAAAAATGTGTGATATATTATAATTAATAAAGTATTGTAAGGCGGTGCGAAAATGGCAAAAGAACGAAGCTCTGTTGCTGAAATATCAGTAAATTCTATGCCTAATTCTTTTAATGAAAGGCGTTTTGTAAGCAAGAAGGAAACTATTGCTTATGTTTTGAATGACGCTTCTTACAGTCTTAATATAAACGATTTCAAAGACCGTTATATTTACGATGTTGTAAAAATCAATTTTGATTTTCTGGCTGCTCAGAATATTATTTCGACTGTATGGGACACAATTAACGATACCTTTATCGGTGTTATTGTTGAAAAAACAAGAACCCGTTGGGGTAAATTCAGACCTTATCTGCTTCTCGGTGAATTTCCCCTTACAATTCTCGGAATGTGGTATTGGCTGATACCTTTTATTTTTCCCGATACTCCTGATAATCATATTCCGAAGCTGATAATGTATTTCGTAATGTCCATAGTTACGGAAACTGCAGGAACATTTACTGCAATTGCAAAGTCGGGTTTCCTGTCGACGATAACCCCGTCGCCAATGGAACGATCGCGGCTTATTGCTCTTGCAAATGTAGTTACTCATATTTTTGAAGATATTCCCAAGCAGGTGTTTGGTGTTATCTATGACCTTGTTATAAGCAAGAAAATAAATATTAAGCTTCCGTATCTTTTCTCTGTATTCGGAATGGGCTGTGCTTTGTTTTCTGCCTGTCTTGCCGTATATTTCTTCTGGACTTCAAAAGAGCGTGTAGCACAGACTATATCAAAACCCAAGGTAAAACACAGTATTAAATCTGTTATTAATAATAAGCCGATGCTTATAAGCCTTATTTCGTCATTCCTTTCAGGCTTTTCTATCGGTCAGAGCAGAACGAATTTCTACATAGATGTTATCGGCTCAATTACATGGAAAACCATTGTCGGTATACCTGCTTTCCCTGTAAAGTTCATAAGCTACAGCTTTGTTAAGCCCTTAAGAAAGAGATTTTCAACAAAGGCTTTATGGATATTTGAAGATTTCTGGACTGATATGCTCTGGATGATCGTATTCGGTATCGGTTCCATAAATAATAATTTCCAGAAGAAGCACATTATTCTTCCTCTTATGGGACTTGAAGAAATATTTGAAATGTGCGTTTACGGATTAAGACGAGTTATTCCCGCCGAAATCAGCAACGAAGCAATGGACTATTGCGAATGGAAAAACGGATACCGATCAGAAGCCATGACAGGTGTTACAGTGTCAATTATTTCAAAGCTTCAGCAGGCGGTAATGGGCAGTATAAACAGCCTTGTAATGAAAAAAATCGGTTATGTTCAGGGTAAGGAAATAGGCTCTCAGACAGATGCTACAAAGTGGTGGATATTTGCTCTCGGTACAGGTATTCCGATAATTTCTTCAAGCCTTGGTATTATTCCTAAGTTCTTCTATCCCTTGTCTGCTTCAAAGCGTACACAGATGTATACTGAGCTTTATGAACGCAGAAGCTTAAAGGCTGAAATGATGCAGAATGCAAGTGCAGAAGAAATTGCAGAAATTGCAGGAAAAGAATTTAAGGATTAATTGATATAAGGTAATCGTGTTATAAAGCGGAGGTAATTTATGAAGCTCAAAAACATGATTTTGCTGTCAGCGGGTATTGCGGGAGCAGCAGTTGCCGCAGGTACTGCAATAGTAAACACAAAAAAACTGAATGATGCTGTTTTTCCTGACGGCTTTACCGTTACGGCACATACAGGCTGTGAGAAAACTAAAGATAATTCACTTGATGCCATAACAGTCGGCTTCGGCTTCGGTGCAGATATTGTTGAATTTGACCTGTCTTTCAATGATGAAGGCACAGCAGTATTGTCGCATGACAAACCAAAAGGTAATGAACATACTTTAGAAGAAGCTTTTGCTCTTATTTCGGGGTATAAAGGACTTAAAGTAAATGTCGATGTGAAAAAAGCTGATGATCTGCCGCAGGTGGTTGAAGCTGCAAAAAAATACGGTATTCCCGACAGAATTTTTTATACCGGAATTGAAAGAGAAAAGGTCGATGTTGTAAAAAACAATACTCCCGAGGTTTCATATTATCTGAATACGGATATTGATAAAAGCAGGAATAATGATGATGTGTATATAAGCGAGCTTATTCAAGAAGTAATTTCTCTGGGGGCTTGCGGAATAAATATCCGTTTCAGTTTATGCACTAAGAAAATGGTTGATGAATTCCATAAAAACGGTCTTTTAGTTTCTGTCTGGACTGTTAACAGAAAATCGGATATGGTGAAAGCCCTTGCACTCGGATGCGATAATATTACAACAAGAAAGCCGTCCGAATTAAAAAAGCTTATTGATATGTGCAGGTAAAATATACCGTCATTTCAGAATATTTACACATAAGATTTGGTGTAGCTTCTTCTCGGAAGTTACACCATTTTCGATGTTTCGGCAAAATGAAACTTATTGTGCATTTGTATTCCAAATCGATAGCAAAAAAAACTGTAAATAAACTAAAAACAGTTTGTAAATATTGTTGTTTTGGTGTATAAAATGTCTCAATTAGCATAAATGAAGGCGGATAAACTGTTGACAATAATACGATATAAAGTTATAATATTTTTGTTTATAATTTATTTATAAATAAAGGAGAGATAATAATGGTAAAGTTACCGCAGTTTACAATGGATGAGATTTTGCCCGATTACGGGAACATGAATCTCTACGAGTTCTTACTCGCATGTATCGCACCCCACAAGGAAGACTATCCGATGTTCCAGTTCAAGCTCACAGACCATAAGAAGAGTGAATTCTTCGAGGATGTTGAAGCTATGGCTGTATACTTCAAGGAAGAGCTCGGAATGAAGGCAGGACAGGCTTATTCTCTTTTTATTCCCAATTCTATTGAAGAAGTTGTATGTCTTTTTGCACTCAACAAAATAGGTTGTATCGCAAACCTTATTCACCCTCTTTTCCCGCCTGAGGCTATGAAGAACTCGGTAACATATACCAAGTCAAAGGGTATTCTTCTTTACGAAATGTTCCTTCATCAGCACGCATCTACTCTTAAAACAATCGAAGGACTTGATATAATCATCACAAGTCCCGTATTATATGCAGCGCCCGTTGAAAAGAAATACTATATCCGTCCCGATGAAAAGTTTATGGCCATTGCAAATGCAACAGGGCTTAATGTTAAATATTTCGGTGATATTCTCAAAAAATACCGTGGACAGAAGACAGAAGGTCTTTACAGAAGCGGTGACCTCACTGCTGTTTATATGAACGGCGGCGGCACAACAGGTGCCAGCAGATATATTATGCTTTCCTCCACAGCTCTCAATGCAGTTACAAAGAACTCTCTCGGTGCTGCAACTCCGAGTGAGCATAAAGCAGGTTATTACTGCAAAATCCTTGCTCTTCCTTTCTTCCATGCATACGGGCTTTGCGGCGGACTTTTAACCACTATGGTTTCAGGCTGGAAATCCGTTCCCATGGCTCGTTTTGAAGCTGATGAATATATTACATATCTTAAGGCTAATAAGTGCTATGAGGTAATCGGTGTTCCCAATATGTACAGAAAGCTCCTCGACCATCCTGACTTTGAAGGCGAGCATCTCTCACACCTTCGTTATGCCTTTGCAGGCGGTGACTATGTACCGATTGATTTCTTAAAAAGATTCAACGCCATTATGGAAAAATGGGGTTCAGAGGCTACACTTATGCCCGGTTACGGACTTACCGAATGCGGTGCCGTTGACTGTATTAATATGCCCTGGCTTACAAAGCCCGGTACGGTAGGAAAGTACCTTAAAACCATTCGTGCCGCTATTTTTGACGAGGAACAGAATGAGCTTCCTCTCGGCACAGTAGGTGAAATAGCCTTCACGGGTAACACTCTTATGAAGGGTTATCTTATGCCAGACGGCAGACTCGGTGAAGGTCTTTATACGGATGAATACGGTAAACAGTGGGTTCTCACAGGTGACCTCGGAAAAATGGACGAGGACGGATATATCACATTCATAGCAAGAAAGAAGAGAGTTATCATTATTTCCGGCTACAATGTATTTCCTGCTGATATAGAAAATCTTCTTGAGCCTCTTCCTTTCCTTACAGAATGCTGTGCTGTTCAGGGGTATGATGAGGAAAAGAAGCCTATAGTTCGTCTTTATATGGTTCTTTCTCCCGAAGCTGATCCTTCAAAGCTTGAAGAATATAAGCAGATCATTATAGAAAAGTGCTCCACTCTCGACACATTCTCTGTTCCCAGAGATTTCCGTGTAATTGATGCACTTCCGAGAACCCGACTTGAAAAGGTAGACTTCTTAAAGCTTACTGAAGTAAGAACAGAAGAGCATAAAACATGATTTTGTTTTGGGGAAAACAAAATCTTTATATAATTTGGAAAATAATAAAAGGTGAATAATAATGAAACTTGAAAATGTACCAACGATAAGGGATCTGTTGGATGTTGCACCTATGAAACATAACGACAGAACATTTTTCAAATATATCCGTGACGGCGAAATTATTGAAAAAAAATTCAGCGAAGTAAGAAGCGACGGACTCGCTTTCTGCCGTAAGATCCGTCATGAGTTACCTGAAAGAACTCATATTGCCATTATAAGCAAGAGTACATACGAATACATAGTTTGTATGACAGGTGTTCTTGTCGGCTCTCATGTTGCAGTGCCCATTGATCCCGATTCAACTGCAGAGGAAGCGGCAGAGATAATAAACGATTCGGATGCCACAGCTATTCTTTACGGTGCGGAATTTTCTGACAGAATAGATGCTGTAAAGGCTCTTTGTCCCAAAATAAAATTCCAAATGGTAATAAGCTATTCGGATGAGTTCAATAAGATATACGAAGAATATTCAGAAGCTTTCGCTTATGCCGCTCTATCCGATATTAAAATGGATCCCGATGCTTGTGCACTTATTATCTATACTTCAGGCACAACGGGCGATAAAAAAGGCGTTATGCTTTCAAGCGAAGCACTTGTAAGTAACCTAATTTTTGAGCCCTACAGTGATATTGTTGTCCGTGTGGATACAATTCTTTCCGTTTTGCCCCTTCATCATATTTTCTGCTTTATCTGCGGCTTTGTAGGACCTCTTAATGTCGGTAACTGCGTATGTCTTAACGGTGAAATGCGTGACCTCTTTAAGAATCTTCTTATTTTTAAGCCAAATCAGATTCGTGTAGTTCCTATGATTGCTCAGGCAATTCTCGGCCGTATCCGCGCCATTCAGGCTAAAAATCCCGCACTTTCTCCGAAGGAAGCTGCGGCACAGGTTACGGGCGGAAATCTTGACATGATGCTTTCGGGCGGTGCTCATCTTGATGCTTCCCTTTGTAAAGCCTTTGAGGAATACGGTATTTTCTTAAGACAGGGCTACGGTATGAGTGAAGCCAGCGGAAAGGTAACCATTCCCGACCTTGATTGCCCCATTAACAGCACAGGCAGACTTATGAGCACCGTTAATGCCCGTGTTGTAGGCGGAGAAATTCAGCTTGACACTCCCGGTCTTATGCTCGGCTACTACAAACGCCCCGAGGAAACTGCCGAGGTCATCACAGAAGACGGTTGGCTTCGCACAGGAGATATAGGCTACATTGATGAAAACGGACTGCTCTTTATCACAGGCAGATTAAAGAATCTTATTATTCTCGCTAACGGTGAAAATGTTTCTCCCGAAGGAATAGAAAATAAGTATAAAGAAAATAAGCTTGTAAGCGAGGTTCTCGTTTATGCCGAAAAGGATGTTATTGTAGCTGAAGTTTATCCTAACACCGAATACGCTGAAATTGCAGGCATAACAGATATAAATGCTGTTCTTGAAGAGCTTACCGATAGTTTTAACGAAACAGCGCTTCCTTCTCACAGAGTAGAAAGACTTATCGTGCGTGAAATTCCCTTTGAAAAAACATCAACAGGAAAAATCAAGCGTAACGGCAATGACAATGCAAGAGGTGAAGCCTGATGAAACCGAAAAAAGGTGAACAGGTATATAAGCTTATACATTCACAGGAAATGGTGCAATACATGTGGAAGTATTCTGTCCATATGCAGTCAACGCAAATACCTGTAGCCATGGCTTTTGAAGAAGAGCTTGATTTCAGAATTCTTGCCCGTGCCGTGAATAAGGAAATTGAACGCAATGACTGTATGCGGCTTCGCATATTCCGTGACGGCTTTAAGATAAAGCAGTTTTTTCTCGATGAATTTAAGCTCGATAAAATACTCATAAAGGAATTTTCATCAAAGGAAGAACAGGTAGAATATTTTGACAGCGTTGCCTCAACCAAGCTTAATGTTTTCGGCGGTGAGATGTTCCGTATAATATTCTTCCGTACATATGAAAATAAATGCGGTGTTTTTATCTGTGCATCTCATATGATAATGGACTTTGTTGCTTCCTTTATGTTTTTTAAGGATCTTTTGGCAGTTTATGACAGTCTTAAAAATAATCAGCCTTTACCGAGACCCCTCTCAAAATATGAGGATATCATCAAGAATGAACAGGATAATCCCGAGCTTGAAGAGCGTATAGCAATGGATACAAAAATTCTTGATGAATGGGTAGCAAAGGACCGCAGACCGTTTTACAATGCAATAAACGGCACAAAGGTGCTTGATTTTCAAAGTAAGCTCTTTCACAAGAAGGATATGAATATGCCTCATATTTATCTTCCCGTGCTTGATTCAACGCATCTTATAAAGTGTCACTTAAGTGATGAAGACAGTAAGCTTATTGATAGCTTCATCAAGGAAAATCATCTCAGCCCCGAGTGGGTCATTCAGTTAGGCTTCCGTATTTATTTTTCAAAGATAAACCGTCATACGAACGACACACTTTTCTGGGTGCTTTGCCCGAGAAGAAGAACTGTAAAGGAAAAGCGTTGCGGCGGAACACTTGCTTCTCCGATGCCATGGCGTGAGATACTTGATGATAATAAGAGCTTTTCAGATACCATACATCAGCTGAGTGAATCACAGATATTTTTATTCCGTCACTGTGATGTGCCCTTTACGGCTGTTCGTCAGATGGAAAGAGATCGCTATAATCTCTCACTTATGCAGACTTCAAACAGTATGATGTTCTCATATCTCCCTGCAGGTGAAAATGCTTTCGGTGACAGAAGGTACGAATTCTCGGCATATAATTTCGGGCATTATGTTATGCCGATTTATACGCTTACCATGCAGGAGCCATCAACGGGACGATTTGTCTTTTCTTACATCCACCGTCTGTTCCTCACAAAGGATGAGGATGTTTATAGCTTCCACAACGGTGTTGTAAAGACACTTCTCACAGGGGTTAAAAATCCCGATAAAACAATAGGTGAAATTATGGAGGAAATATAAATGTCAGAAATATTTGAAGCACTCAAGGAAATAATTTGTGAATATGTTGATGTAGATCCCGAGGATGTTAAAGAAGAGTCTTCTTTACGCTATGACCTCGGTGCTACATCCTTTGACCTTATGAATGTTGCGAGTGCTGTTGAAGAAAAATTCAAAATATCAGTAACAGACAATTCACTTAAAAAGGTCAAAACAGTAGGTGACATCGCAGAACTGCTTGCAGCAAAAGTAATGTAATTTTGTACTTAAATATAAAAGAGAGAAGCTTTGAAATTCAAAAGTTTCTCTCTTTTTTTGATTATTTATATTTATCAGTTTTTAATTTCGGAATGAAATCGTACACATCGTTTGATGCAGGGGGGACTGCTTCTTGTAGGTTCTCCATGGGGATTGGTACAAATTCTTCACTGTTTGCAGTGGGAAGAGGACCTGCGAGTGCACTGTCGGGCTTGTCTGAAACTTTGCCGTATTTCTTTGCTTTTCTGTCTTTATTATCTTTGAACATAATATCACCGTTTAATATTATGCCATGATAACAGAGATTTATACTAAAATTCTGAAAATATTTTTTGCGTTTTCGGTTGTGATATCAATTAATTCCTGTGTGGGTATGCCCTTTAATTCGGCAATGAACTGAGCGGTGTAGGGAATAAGAGAGGAATCGTTTCTCTTTCCTCTGAAGGGAACGGGGGACATATAAGGGCAGTCTGTTTCAAGCACTAATTTGTCAAGAGGTACATATTTTGCAACATCAACGGGCTTTTTTGCATTCTTAAAAGTAACCGCTCCGCCAAGTCCTATAGACATACCGAGGTTTACAATATCTCTTGCCATTTCTACACTTCCCGAAAAGCAGTGAACGATACCTTGGGGCTTGTATTTTTTTAATAATTCCCATGTATCAGAATGTGCTTCTCTGTCGTGAATAATTACGGGAAGAGAGAGCTCTTTTGCGAGGATTAGCTGTTTTTCAAAAACACTTTTCTGAATTTCTCTCGGAGAGAAATCATAGTGATAGTCGAGTCCTATTTCACCGATAGCAACACATTTTTCGTGTGCGGCAAAACCTTTCAGTTCATTAATGAAATCCTCTTGTGCTTCACCGCTTTCATGGGGATGAATACCTGCGGCAAAATATATATATTCGTATTCTGAAGCCATAAGACGGCTTTTTTCGCAGGAATTGATATGAGTAGCACAGTTTACAACATGGCAAATGCCCACAGCAGGTAATGCTGTGAGCACATTGTCAATATCTTCCGAAAAACGCTCGTCATCATAATGAGCATGTGTATCAAAAATATTAGTATACATTTATCTTACCTTTGAGCCTGCGGGAATGCCGTCAACAAAAATAACCTTAACATCATCTTCACTGCAATCTGCGGCGAGTATCATGCCCTGACTTTCAATACCGCATAATGTAGCGGGTTTGAGATTTGATACGAGAATTATCTTCTTGCCGATAAGCTCTTCGGGCTTATACCACTTTGCAATGCCGGAAGCTACAGTGCGGTTAGCTACACCGTCAAATACAGTGAGTTTAAGAAGCTTTTTAGCTTTTTTAACGCTTTCACAGTCAACGATTTCGGCAACTCTTAAATCTACTTTAGCGAAATCTTCAATGCCGATTTTTGCAACACCTGCAATCTCAGCGGCATTTGCGGCCTCTTGAGCCTTTTTCTTCATTTCCTCTTCAATTTCTGCGAGCATAACATTAGCGTCAATTCTGTTGAAAAGGGGAGTAGCAGTGCCTACCTTTACACCTGTTTTTGCCGCTCCGAAACTAAGAATACTTTCATAAGAAGCTTCGTCACAGTTTATCTGCTCTAAAATAGCCTTTGAGGTATCGGGCATGAAAGAGGAAAGCTCAACTGCTATAATTCTGATGGCTTCAAGAAGATTATAAAGAACGGTTGAAAGTCTGTCCTTCTTCTCTTCGTCTTTAGCGAGTGCCCAGGGTGCAGTTTCATCAATATATTTGTTGCTTCTCTTAGCGGAATTAATAACAGCTTCAACGGCATCGGAAATTCTGAAATCATCAAAAGCCTTTTCCATAACGGGAAGAGCTGAGAGAATATCAGCCTTGAATTCCTTGTCGAGCTCTTCTTCACAAGAATTTGTAGGAAGAACACCGTCAAAATACTTATTTATCATTGCAACGGTACGGTTTACAAGATTACCGAGAGTATTTGCAAGGTCGGAATTGAATCTTTCAATCATTGTTTCATATGAAATAGAGCCGTCTGTAGCGTGGGGCATTTCGGAAAGAAGATAATATCTTACTGCATCAACACCGAATCGCTTTGTGAGTTCATCAGCATAAATAACATTGCCCTTTGATTTTGACATCTTATCAGTGCCGAAAAGAAGCCAGGGATGTCCGTATACCTGCTTCGGAAGAGGCTCACCGAGAGCCATGAGCATAATAGGCCAGTAAATTGTATGGAAACGGATAATATCCTTACCGATAATGTGAACATCTGCGGGCCAGTATTTGTGATACTTTTCGGAACTGCCGTCGGGATCGTAGCCGAGAGCAGTAATATAGTTTGAAAGAGCATCTATCCATACATAAATAACGTGATTTTCATCAAAGGTTACGGGGATACCCCATTTGAAAGAGGTTCTGGAAACGCAAAGATCCTGAAGACCGGGCTTTATGAAGTTATTGAGCATTTCCTTTTTTCTGCTTTCGGGATAAATGAAATCGGGATTATTCTCAATGTGTTCTTCAAGCTGCTTCTGATACTTTGAAAGCTTAAGGAAATATGCTTCTTCCTTTGCGAGCTTTACTTCTCTGCCGCAATCGGGACACTTGCCGTCAACAAGCTGAGATTCGGTGAAAAAGCTCTCACACGGAACACAGTAGTGACCCTCATATGAGCTCTTATAAATGTCACCCTGATCGTAGAGCTTTTTGAATATCTTCTGAACAGCCTTTTCATGGTAATCGTCTGTTGTTCTTATGAAATGGTCATAGGTTGTGTTAAGGTTATCGCAGATATCTTTTATTTCGCCTGCAATTTTATCAACATGCTGCTTGGGAGTAATGCCTTCTTCTTTTGCTTGTTCTTCAATTTTCTGACCGTGTTCATCTGTGCCTGTGCAGAAAAAGACATCAAAGCCCTGAAGTCTTTTGAAACGGGCAATAGCATCAGTTAAAACAATTTCATAAGAATTTCCGATATGAGGCTTTTTTGATGTATATGCAATGGCAGTTGTAATATAATACTTACCTTTATTCATAATTTTCCTCCGTTATTTTTTCTTTTTATATATTATACTCATATTATAAAGATTTTCAAGTATTTATATTTTAATAACTTCTTTACTTTTACTCTTTAGTGTGTTAAACTATCTATCAGCAAAATATAAAGGCAGGAAAGATTTATGAAAAGCAGAATCAAAGATGATAATACTGATTTTTTATTTAAGTGTATCATGAGTCTTGAAACTCTTGAAGAGTGTTATGCTTTTTTTGAGGATCTGTGCACAGTTCCGGAAATTAAAGCTATGGCGCAAAGAGCAGCTGTTGCAAAGCTTCTTTATGATAAAACGGTTTATAATGATATCGTAGCACAAACGGGTGCATCTACTGCAACTATCAGCAGAGTTAACCGCTCACTGGCATACGGTGCGGGCGGATACGATATCGTGTTTAATAAGGAGTAATATGTCATACGAATATTCTTTTGCATCATGCTATGATGTATTTACCGATGGGGTCAATTATTCTGACAGAGCGGATTATATATGCTCGTTAATGGAGAAAAACGGAATTTCCGAGGGTACTATTCTTGACACTGCGTGCGGCACAGGCTCTTTGAGTGAAATGTTTCTAAAAAAGGGCTTTGAGGTCGTAGCAAACGATATTTCTTATAATATGCTGAATATCGCAAGAGAGAAGCTTTCAGTTTTCGGAGATAAGGTTCTGTTGCTGTGTCAGGATATGTGTGAGCTTGATTTATACGGCACTGTTGATGCGGCTGTGTGTTCACTTGATTCAATAAATCATCTGATTGAAGAGGATGAAGTGGAAGCGGCATTTTTAAGTATCGGAAAATTCATCCGTCCCGACGGTTTATTTATATTTGATATAAATACATTATATAAGCACAGAAGTGTATTATCGGGTAACACATTCGTTTATGAGGATGATGAGAACACATTTTTAGTCTGGCAGAACAGCGAATGTGATTCCGATGATGTTATTGAGATGTTTATTGATATTTTTTCAAAAGATGATGACGGAAGGTATATAAGACAAAACGATTATATAATCGAAAGAGCATATTCCGTCGATTTTCTTAAAAATACTCTTATAAACTGCGGTTTTGAGGTTCTCGGTGTGTACGGTGACATGAAACTCACCTCACCGCAAAACGATGAAGAAAGGATATATTTCTTGGCAAAAAAGAAATAGGTTTAATTATTATGGCTCATTTAGTCAGATGTATTTCAGATGACGGCTGTGTATTAGTACTTGCAGCCGATACTACGGATATAAGCGAAACTGCAAGACTCATTCATAATACCTCTAAGGTTTGTACTGCAGCTCTCGGAAGAACGCTTACGGCGGCTTCCTTCATGGGTGTTATGCTCAAAGGGAAGGACAGCTCCGTAACACTTCGCTTTAACGGCGGCGGCCCTGCAGGCTCAGTTATTGCAGTATCCGATCCGGACGGTAATGTAAGAGGCTATGTAATGAATCCCGATGTCAATCTGCCTCTTAATGAAAAAGGTAAGCTTGATGTAGGCGGGGCAGTAGGCACAAACGGTTTTCTGACAGTTATTAAGGATATCGGTATGAAAGAACCCTTTGTAGGGCAGATCCCTCTTGTTTCAGGTGAAATAGCAGAGGATATAACTTCATATTATGCAATAAGTGAACAGATTCCTTCAGTCTGTGCACTGGGTGTTCTTGTAAATCCCGATCTTACTGTTGCGGTCTCGGGCGGTTTTCTTATTCAGCTTTTGCCCACAGCCGATGACAGCATAATTGAAAAGGTCGAAAGAGGACTTAACGGACTTCCTTCTGTTACAACAATGCTCGCCGAGGGACTTACCCCCGAAGAGATATGTAAAAAGGTTTTACCCGAATTCAATATAGAGGTGCTTGATACATCAGAATGTGAATACCGCTGCAACTGCTCAAAGGAGCGTGTAGAAAAGGCCCTTATCAGTGTAGGTAAAGAAGAACTTTCTGAAATGGCAAATGATGAATCAACTGAAGTCAAGTGTCATTTTTGCCCCGCCGTTTATAAGTTTTCATCAGAGGATTTAAAGGCACTTTTGAAGTCAATTTAAGTAATTTTCAGAGTGAAAAAATTTTTTGAAAAAAATTAAAAAAAGTTAAAAAAAGGTATTGACATTCACTGAAAAATGTTGTATATTAATGAAGCCGTAAGGGAAGTAAGACATTCACAATAGTGAGTGCAGAAGTGGGAGTATAGCTCAGCTGGGAGAGCACCTGCCTTACAAGCAGGGGGTCACAGGTTCGAGCCCTGTTGTTCCCACCACTTAGGCCCGGTAGTTCAGTTGGTTAGAACGCTAGCCTGTCACGCTAGAGGTCGACGGTTCGAGCCCGTTCCGGGTCGCCACCTTACGGTTTGCCTTTGTAGCTCAGTTGGTAGAGCAGCGGACTGAAAATCCGCG
>JAFXFC010000016.1 GCA_017513525.1 Clostridia bacterium | reverse complement strand
CCTTGCACCACCAAAGGCCGATGCAAATACCTTTGCGCCTTGTCTGCATTCCAATAATGCGGAAGCATATTCCTTGGACCGCTCGGCACCAAGTTTTACAAGAACGCGTTCGTCACAAGACAATTCGAGATCAGCAAGGAACGCCTTTAGGAATAACCAGGAAAACGGATTGAACCAGTGTACTGCGACAACCAAAAAGGCAATCACCCTCCACAGGTTGTCAAGTCCGCGGATGTGCGCCTTCTCGTGCTGTATGACAAGTTCAATATCTCTTTCCTCATACGATGAAGGCAAGACAATTCTGGGTCTCAGAATGCCGTATGCCGCAGGAGATGTGATCTTTTCAGAAAGAAAAATATTGTCTCTCAAGTGCTTGGAATCTTTGATTTCATATAGCGTAGTGAAATAAATAGCTGTAAGCATCAAAATGATTGCCAGTGCGACAACAACCCAAATAACAGAGGCAACGCTAAATATGTTCTCGAGAATATTCACCTTGTAGGTGATTGGGAAATAAGAGTTCGCTGCCATGACGCTGTTCATCATCGAGAACGATATATCCTCTGTCGGTTGAAAAACAACGACGGTTTTTGTGGTGATCTTGGATAACAACGACATCAGACTATATGGACTATCCAACCCCAAAGGAATTGTCATCCGGAGAAAAGGAATGATCCACAGAAAGGTCGTCAGTCTCCTTGGAATCCTTTTTATCAATCTGACGAGCATAATCAGCAGGCCGGTCAAGGCGGCTGTTATACTCATATTGAATATCCAATAGAATACTTCCTGCAGCATACCCGTCACCTATTATCGATCAGCTTGCGCAGCTCATCAATTTCTTCAGCAGACAAAGGTTCGTCCTCAAGTAGCGCAGAAAACAACGCCTTGCGGGAGCCTCCGAACACTTTCTTTACAAGAGAAGTGGCTTCTACCTTTTGCATTTGGTTTTGCGAAATAAGCGGTGTACAAATAAATCCCGGATCTTCACGCCGGATAAAGCCTTTTGCTTCCAACTTTTTGATTACCGTATAGGTAGTGTTCTTATTCCAACCAATTGTTTCTGCAGCAATCAGACTGATATCCTTTGCAGAAATGGGGGCCTTGGCCCAAATGATCTCCATTACCTTTGCTTCGCTCTCAAACAACTTTTCTTGCATAACGAACCTCCGCAGACTATTTCTATAGTCTATACTATCACAATAGTCTGTCTTTGTCAAGGTGTTTCACAGAAATGTTAAAAGTTACAGGCAAAGCGTTTTATAATTTTTATGGGGCTTTGTTAAGCTTCAAGAAATTATAATAAGGAGGCATGATAAAAAGTAAGTGGTAGAAAAATCCGAGAACTTTGTTTTTGTGTTATGATAGAAGTAACAGGAAGACAGAGTAGAAACTAATTCGTCATATTTACTGGTCTACGAGATCGCTTAAGGAGAATGAAGGGTTAGTATCGAATCATGCAATGGTCGGCAGAAATGTCAGGTCGGATAGGAGATTGGCTCGGATTGTCAAACAGAAGCTGTCTTGCTGAAAAGATGAAAGGAAGACAGAAAAATGAGAAAGACAGAATTACCACGAATTTGCATAGGAGTAGATTTGCATAAAATGCAGTTTACGGTACACGCAGTAAACGAAGAAACAGGTGAAGTGGTTTTAACTGGAGTTTTTAAAACAGATAATCAGGGTTACAAGGATTTCTGTGAAAAGCTTCATACCATAGAATCCGAAGAAGAAAGCACAATAGAGCTTGCAGTAGAAGCAACAGGTAATGCAAGATATTTTAAGAACAAAATGGAAGCAGAAGGCTTCGGTGTATTGGTTGTTAATACAAGCAAGTTTAAAGTAATTACTATGAGCACAAAGAAAACCGATGCGAACGATGCAGCAACCCTTGCATTTTATCTTTCGAAGGATATGCTGCCTCAATCACATCTCTGTGATCAGACAAGTGAAGAGATAAGAAGAATGCTGAAAACCAGAAGTATACTGGTTTCCAGCACCGTGAAAATAAAGAATCAGATTCATGGAATGTTGTTAGGCTATGGAATAGAAACAACATCAGCCCAATTTCAGAGCAAAAAGAAAAGGCAGGAACTGATAAACGTTCTCGCGGAACACTACTTCTCACAATTCACTGCCTCGTCACTTGAAGTGACATTAAATATTTTAGACGATATTTATGCACAAGTCAAGAAGATTGAGGAACAAATTAAAGAAATGACAAAAGAAAATGAAACTGTCGAGCTTTTAATGACAATGCCGGGTATCGGATTTGTAGGAGCAACAACGATAGCTTCGTATATAGATAACATAGAACGGTTTGACGGTGACTTCAAAAAGTTTTCATCATATCTTGGGATTATTCCGAGTGTACACAACTCAGCTGATACGGTTCGTATGGGACACATAACGAAAAGAGGACCGCAGGAATTAAGAACAGCCTTTGTACAAGTAGCAATGGGAATAATCAGACAACCGCAGAACACATCGGAATGGAAGCTTATGAAGGACTATCAGACAATGAAAATTTCAAAAGGTTCAGGCAGAGCAATAATTGCATTGACAAGAAAGGTAGCGAGGATTGTGTTTGCAATGCTTAACAACAAAGAAGCATTCAATCCTGAACTGATGAAAAAAGCTATGTAGCATAGCCTGTTTTCCTTGTCAAGAGTCGTTACACTTCTGCTCTTGACAACTCAACATTCTATGCTGTGTATAAATCACGAGGGCGATGCCCTCAATGTATAACCAAATTGGTTATCAAAAATACAAAAAAATACAGCAAGTTGGTGTAAACCACTTGACTTTTTATAGGAGAATGTATATGAGCTATTTTTATAAGAAAGACGGGGAAGTTTTTATACCCGAAAAAATCAATCCCGAGCTTACAAAGCTCGCACTTGCTATAGTTAAGACCTGTAAGCTTTCCTTTAAGCTTCAGATGAAGGCAACATCTCTTAATAATGCCGTAAAAAGCGGCAAAAAAGAGCAGATGATCGATATTCTTGTGAAGTGTCTTGAGAAAAACAGAAAGCTTTATAATGACGATATGTCCCTTACAGGGGTCACGGTAGAAGAAGTTGAGAATACCTTTTTCGATGATAAGGACGAAGAATTCTTAAAAGCACAGCTTCAGATACTTATTGATTTTGCTGTTATAAATACAGTAGTGGAATCAAGAATGATGCCTCTTATGAGTAGTGCATGTGAGAAAACTCTCGGTGTACCGCTTAATAAAATAAAGTTCTTCACTAATCAGGATGTCATTTTAGAAGAACTCGAAGAAGACGAAACAGAAGAATAAAAAAAGAGAAGTAACAGCCGAAAAACTGTTACTTCTTTTTTTACTTATAAGGTTATTACTACTTCTTTATCTTCTTGCAGTTGGGCTTCATATATATTGCCGTTGGCTTTAACCTTAACGGAAATATTTTCGGGGCAATACAGAACTATTTCTGTTACCTTGCCGTCTTTAAATTTTGCCGAAACATCAATATTTCCTCTGGCTTTAAGATTTGTAAATGAGCCTGTAAGACCATCTTTTGCAGCGGGAAGAATTGAGATATATTCTTCATGGGACTGTAAAAGACTTTCTGCAATACCTGCAGCACCGCCGAAATTACCGTCTATCTGGAAAGGCGGATGAATATCAAAGAGATTAGTGAGTGTGGATTTCGTAAGAAGCAGTCTTATGTGCTCATAGGTTTTATTGCCGTCCTTGAGTCTTGCAAAGAGGTTTATAAGCCAAGCTCTACTCCAGCCTGTGTGACCGCCGCCGAAGGAAAGGCGTCTGTCGAGAGTTTTTCTTATAGCTTCAAACAGCTCGGGAGTAGCCTCAGTTATCATATTATCGGGATAAAGACCGAAAGCATGAGAAATATGACGGTGACCGGGTTCGGGTTCGCCGTAATCTTCAAGCCATTCCATAAGACAGCCGTTTTTGCCGACTTTAAGCGGGGGAAGCTTTTTGAGTATTTCTTCTGCCTTATTTTTATCTTCGGGGTTTACTCCCAGGATGTTTTCCATTGCGATATAATTACGCAGTGTTCCGCCGATAATTTCAATATCCATAGTAGGGGAGAAGGCAATTGTTGCTTTTATGTCGGTGTTGCCTTCAATCGGATAATAATCGTTTTCAGGTGACATTGACGGACCCGAAAGCAGGTATCCGTCGGGACCATCAAAGAGGAAATCCATAAAGAAGAGAGCACATTCATGGATATAATCATATGCGGTTTCTCTTAAAAATTCTTCATCTTTTGTGTAGAGGAAGTGTTCCCACATATGAAAGCTAAGCCATGCTCCACCCATGGGCCATACGCCCCAGATACCGTCTGCAGGTGTTGTAAAGCCGTAAATATCGCTTAAATGATGAAGAACTGTACCGCGGCAGTGATAATTCTCTTTTGCTGTCTTTTTGCCCGATTCCAAAAGGAAGTTATTCATATAATCGAATAAGGGCAGGTGACATTCTGAGATATTTGCAACTTCTGGAAGCCAGTAGTTCATCTGAAGATTGATGTTTGTATGATAGTCTGAATTCCAGGGGTTCTGCATTTTTTCTACCCAGACGCCCTGCAGATTTGCAGGTAATGTGCCGTCTCTTGAAGAGGATATTAGAAGGTATTTTCCGAATGAAAAATAAAGAGCAATTATGCCGTCATCATGAGCCTCTTCATCATTTTTAAGGCGCATTATTCTTTCGTCTGTGGACAATTCCTGAAGCTTTTCATCACAGAAAAATTCAATATCGCTTCTTTCAAAAAGGGAAGCAAAATCTGCACAGTGAGCATCCTTCATTTCTTCGAAGTCATCTGCTTCACTCAGTATATCAAGGCACACTGCTTCAAAATCGGAACTGAAATTAAACTCTGTTGCAATTGCAATAAAGAGAACCGTATCAATTGAATTTGTTATACTGACTTTTCCGTCATTATATTTTATACCACCGTCTGTTTCAATCTTTATTCCCACTGCAAATTTATGCTTGCCGCAGGCGGTTTTTGCTCTTATAAGGAGCAGATTGTTAAGAAAAGTAACACTTTCGGTATGCTCTCTTGTGAAAATAAGATCAAAGTCTATTTCTTTTTCGGCTTCTATTTTAATAGCGGTGGTTTCATCCGAATAAGATGAAAATGCTGTTTCTTTTATGAAATTACCGTTTTTGTTATAAGAAATCTCTGCAATTCCTGTGTTCAGATGCAAATTTCTCTGATAATCTGTCACTTCGGTCTTATCGCAGAAATCAATACTTAAAAGACCTGCATATTCATAAGATCTTATGGTTTCTATGCCTTCGCCGAGGTATTTTTCAGCCCAAGGATCTATTTCGGGAATTCTGTTTTCAAGATACATCTTTCTGAGTGTATCCACTCTTTCTTTGAAATCTTTTATGGTGGTATCTCTTTCTTCACCCGACCATATTGATTCTTCACAAAGATATATTTTTTCTGTATCAGGAGAACCGAAAACCATTGCGCCGAAAGAACCGCCGCCTATAGGTGTGGCATGCTCCCAGTTTTCGGCAGGTGTTTTAAGTTTAATAATATGTTTTTGCATGTTTGTTACCCCATTGCTTTTATTCTATATAATTTTACTGAGTGACCGCCCAGATTTTCGGAAATATTATCTCCTGCTACAAAGGTCGTATTTTCCCAGATATCATATACAGTGTATCTCTCGGATACGGGAAGGTCTACAAAACCGAGATTTGTAAGCTCTTTTATGCTGAAGGAAACATCCTTTGAAGAATTTGTCTTATTGAGAAGACATACTGCCACTTCTTTATTTTCAAGAGGCTTTACAAGTACATCTGTAAATCCGTTGGTCTTTATTCTTCTGCACTGAATTCCTAATTTATCCTGATTTATGGCAATTGCTTTCTGATTTGATATGATTTTCAGAACCTTGTTATTATAATCAACACTTCCGTCTTCTTTTATGAATTTTCTTATATCGTTGCCGAGGATAAGGGGAGCGGCAAGCATACACCAGAGTGAAAAATGAGCAATGTTTTCATTATCGGTAAGATTGCCGTTTCCCACTTCAAGCATATCGGGGTCATTCCAATTTCCGGGACCTGCGTAATTATAAAGGCGGACAGTTGCTTCATAAATTCCTATAATGCTTGACCATTTGGGAAGAATATCGGGAGTTGTTCTCCAGAGATTACCCGCTGTAGCTCCCCATTTCCATGGACGGTTAAGTCCCCATTCGCATATAGAGAAGCATATGGGCTTTTCGGGCTTGCCTGTTTCCAGAGCCACTTTTTTTGTGGCACGCATAAGCTCTTTACCCATGTTCTGATACTGTCTTGCAGCAGAGTCCATTCTTGAACCGATGGGGTTATGAATAAGGAAGGAGTTTTTTCCCTTTTTAAGATAAACGCTTGTCTGATTTCTGCCTTGTCTTGAAGGACCCTTTGTTGCGGGTGCACGAAGAGCATAGGTATTTACGCCGTTTACTATAATTTCACAGTATTTGTCTTTTCTTACAGCCTTTCTGATACCAAGGGTCAGTGTGTATTCTCCCTCTTCGGGAACATCAACATCATAGAAAATGGCGGTACCTGCACCGTTTGAAAGTCCTGAAATGTATTTGCCTGTAGGAGAGAGATTTTCGTCCTCAAGAAGTATTGCATCTCCGCGAAGCTCTGCTTGCTCTGATAAAAGTGTAATGGTTTCTTTTTCTCCCTTTTTTGCAATAAGAACCTTTTCTATTTCGGGAGCAAGTGTGGGGATAGGTTCATTATGACAGAAGTCATATTTGAAATACTCAACGCCCCATTCAGCAAAGGTTTCGGCATCAATTCTTTCATGATAAAGGCTTGAGGGGAGGTCTTCACAGGTGAGAGTACCGTTTGAGGTATATATCCCCATTTTAAATCCGTAAGAGTTTACGGCTTCAACAAGTGCTTTGATTCCCGACGGGAATGTTGCAAGGTCGCCCTGAAGTCTGCCGTTTTCATCTCTTAAGGAAGACATCCAGCAGTCATCAACATTAACATACTGATAACCCAATTCGTCAAGGTGAGCTGCTTTCATTGCTTTGGCAATATCCTTTATAATATCTTCGTTTATATGGTTGCGGAATAAATTCCAGCTTGCCCAACCCATGGGAGGTGTGAGAGCAACACCGTTATCGAATCTGTCGGCACCGTTAACATGCACCTTAGTGGCTGCCATAAGCTTTTTCATATGGCATACGGGACAGAGATTATTCTGTCTTATAAATTTCTTGAAAGACTCCTTCATCTGAAAAGCCTCCTTTTATTTCTTTATTCTATATTACACATATATAAAATAAAAATCAACCGTTTATTGTTTGTAGGACAGAATTCTGTTTGAAAACATATTGACTATATACAGAAAAACGGTAACAGCGAGAATATTCTTGCCGTTACCGAATTGGAAATATTTTTTGTAGAAGTTATAAATCAATATTCAGACAGGTGGATATTGTTATACTGTTTTAGGATATATATGATTTATTCAGACATTATCGTATATATAAGCTCATAGTGCTCACCGTCAGATATTTCCGTGCTGTCAACACCTGTCATCATATATTCACCGTTTTTATAGAAAGCCCAGTAACTGTTATTCACGGAATAATCGGCAGTAATACCGTTTACTGCTGTTACATAAAGACCGTATTGATCTTCATTGCCTTCAATGAGATTATGTTCAACAAGTGCGTCGCCAAGAGTTTTTTTGTCGGTTTTTATTGTGAATAAAACAGATTTTTCTTCAGCCTTAACTTCAACCTCTACGGTTGAAGCACCGCTTCCGAATTCGGTGTCATTAAGATATGTTGCAGTAGCCCAAAGGTTTGTTTCTTCAGGTGTGTTAGAGCAGGAAACCAGACCGACGGTCAGAATAAATGCAAGTAAAATGCATACGGCAGAAATTAAATTTTTTTTCATAAGTAGTGAAATCCTTTCATTTTCATTTACAATAAAGGATAAAATAAAAGCACCCTTCATGGGTGCAAATGCAACAAAAAGATACCCTGCCGTATCCTGAATGATGCCTTCATCTCCCCATTTTGCCCAAGAGACTTTTACGAGGCACAGAACGATAAGCATTCCGACTTGACTTTTTTGAACAAAAAGAGATACGGTAATGGCTGTTGCTGCAGATTCTCACTGCAATTTCCTTATCCCCGAGCAATACATCTTACAATGCGCCCGACTACAAAAGTAAAAACTTCTGAAGAACTGTGTTTATTCTTTTTTGCAAAATCATGTTACCATAAAATTTTGATTTTTGCAAGATGACTTATTCAACGAATTGACATATTTGCATATATTATTAAGAGGTGATAGTATGCAGGGGAAAAGAAAAAACAGTTCATTTACTGTATTTAAATTGTTTTTTGTTTTTCTGATTGCCGTGGGTATATATTTTGTTGCGGATATGAGAATGACTCCCATAATAAATACGCTTGCTTTATCAAGAGCACAAAACCTTGCAACGGTCATAATCAATGATACTGTTGCCGATATGCTCTCAGACGGTACATATACATTCTCCGATTTAGTAAAAATAGAATATGATCAGAACGGAAAAATATCAGCGCTTACGGCTGACAGCGTGAGAATGAACAGGCTGAAATCTCTGATAAGTGTCAGTATTACAAAGGCTATCGGAGAAATAGAAGAGAGTAAAATAAGCATTGCCATGGGAACACTTACAGGAAGCACTCTTCTTACAGGCAGAGGGCCTAATATTAATCTGAATGTGCATATTTCATGTTCATGCTCTATAGAAGTGCGCAATTCCTTTGAATATTCGGGAATAAATCAGACAATGCACAAGGTAATGCTTGATATTACAACAAATGTATATGTGCTATCAGTCGGAGAAACTTTATCTTCTGAGGTTTTTACAAGTATTCCTATATCCGAAACTGTGATAATAGGACAGATTCCAGAAATATATGCGGGAAAAGACGACACTTTATGGCAGGATCTTATTAACTGATACTTTACTTTGCTGCCTAAAAGTATTAAAATATACTTTCAGGAGAATTATTATGATACTTATTATTGCTGAAAAGCCGAGTCTTGCAAGAAATATTGTTGCAGGCATCGGCCAGATGAAAAAGAATAACGGATATTTTGAGGGGCTCGGTTACATTGTGACATGGGCCTTCGGACACTTATTTTCTCTTTGTGACATAGAGGATTATACGGGGGACACCGCAAGCGGCAGGTGGAGTATGGAGAATATTCCGTGTTTTCCCGAAAATTTCCGATTCAAGCTTAAAAGCGGAGAGAATAAAAAGCCCGATGCAGGGGTTATGCGTCAGTTTGAAATTATAAAGACACTTTGTAACCGAAGTGATGTTGAGGCAATAGTAAATGCAGGTGACGCAGACAGAGAGGGCGAAATAATAGTCCGTCTTTGCGTTCAGAATGCTTTGAGTTCCGAAAAGCCGCTTCTTCGTTTATGGCTGCCCGATCAGACTCCCGAAACCGTAGCAGAAGCCCTTAAAACCATGAAAAGCGAAAGCGAATATGACCTTCTTGCCAATGAAGGCTTTGCAAGAACCTATATTGACTGGCTTTATGGAGTAAATCTTACGAGATATGCCTCACTCAGAACAGGTGTTCTTTTAAGAGTAGGACGAGTTATAGTCCCCGTTGTAAAAGCAATTTACGACAGAGATATGGCAATAAGAAATTTTGTTCCCGATAAATACTGGGCACTTGTAAGTACTGCTGAAACTAACGGTGAAACGGTAGAGCTTATTTCAAAGCATAAATTTCCGAAAGAAAAAGCGGCACTCGCTCAGCGTGCATGCGATAAGTTAAATGCTCAGGATGCAATAGTTACGGCAAAAAAGACCAAGAAAGATAAGCTTAATCCCGGTAAGCTTTATTCTCTTTCAAAGCTTCAGAATTTTCTCGGGAAAAAATATAAAATGCCCATGGATACCTCGCTTCGTATCGTCCAAAAGCTTTATGAAGAAGGGTTTCTTACATATCCGAGAACCAATTCCGAGTATCTTGCAACGGCAGAAAAAGACAAGATAAAAAAGATTATTGAAATAGTCAAAGGAAAAGGTTATCCCGTAGAATTCAAGGATAAAAAGACCATATTTGATGACTCTAAAATCGAATCGCATTCGGCTCTTACACCGACATATAAATTCCCTCAGCCGGGACAGCTTTCCGAAGAGGAAAAGACGGTATATTCTGCAGTGCTCCGCCGTTTTGTTGCAGTTTTCTGCAGTGAGGAATGTGTGGTACAGAAGACGGAAATTACCGTAAGTGTTGGTGAATGTGAGGATTATTTTCTTAAAGGACTTATGATTCTTGAACCCGGCTGGACAAAGTATGACGAGGCAGGAAAGAATAATAAGATACTTCCCAATCTCGAAAAAGGGGATAGGGTAAATACAGACTTTAAGCCTAAGGAAAAGGAAACAAGTCCGCCCAAGCACTACACGATAGAAACACTTAATAATTATCTTAAAAACCCCTTCAGAGAGGATAAAGCCGCAGCCGATGACAGTGATGATGCAGAGGACTATAAAGCGATATTTGAAGGTCTGGAGCTTGGTACGGAAGCTACAAGAACAGGTATTATTGATAATGCCGTAAAAAGCAAATACATAGAGCTTAAAAAGGATGTTTATAAGATACTTCCCGACGGAGAATATCTTATTGAACAGCTGTCCAATATGGGTATATCCATGGATAAATATAAGACAAGTGAATTAGGACAAGCTCTTAAAAGGGTATTTCACGGTGAAATTACAATTGATGACAGTGTTTTACAGGCTGTAAATGAAATAAAGGGCGTGTTCAATGCTCCCGAAAATTCCCCCGAATCGGAGTTTTATTTCGGTTTTGCAGGTGATGAAACAGGCATCTGTCCCGTGTGCGGAGAAAAAGTCACTAGAGGTAAATACGGTTACGGATGTACAGGCTACAAGGAAGGCTGTAAATTCCGTATTCCGGGTGCTTTATGTAAAAGAGTTATCACACCCACTCACGCAAAACAGCTTTTAACTGAGGGTAAAACCCAAAAAATAGAAGGCTTTATTTCCAAAACAGGTAAACCGTTCTCCGCAAAACTCGTGATGAAAGAAAATAAAGCAGTTTTTCTGTTTGAAGATTAATATTTTTTCCCGGAAATAAAAATTTCCGGGATTTTTTTGCAGCATTTTTCCTTTTTCGGGTACTACATATCTGAAAGGTGTTGAAAGCTATGAGAAAAATATTTATAATTTTATTGTCGGTATGTCTGATTATATCCTTTTCCGTTACTTCCTTTGCCGTTTATTCTACGGAGGAATATGAGGTTATATTTAAGACAAAAGCATCTTACGAAAACACGGAATATGAAAAGCTTTTCTCTGACCACAGAAATTTTCTTGATCCCGAAGTACTCGGAATACCCGGTATTTCAAGCGTCAGAATTTATATGGCATCATACAGCATAAATCCCAATAATAATCCGCCGTACTATATACTTCGCGCCCCAATCGGTTTCAGCTCCGGGCGGGAAGCGGCAAAAATCTGTGCACAGCTTATGAGCCGAGGTATAGCCGAATGGGCTGTTTTTGCGAAGCTTGGTGATTTTGGTAAGATATTTAATCCGTTTTCGCCCTTTGAACAGCGTTTTGTGAAATTCTCGGGTGATACCTTCGGTGATATTGACTGTAACAAAACGGTAACTGCAGAAGATGCAAGAACTGCACTTCGCATTGCAGTGGAACTTGAAAACAAGAAAGATTATCCCTGGCTTATGGGGGATATGAATTATGACGGAGAAATTACCGCTTCCGATGCAAGAGAGATTCTTCGTGTTGCTGTAGGACTTTCCGGATATGCTACACTTGATTAATTTTTTTTGAGAAAGATATTTTTATGGATGACGGGCAGATAATAAAGCTTTTTAAAAATCGGGATGATACTGCCGTTTCGGAAACGGAGAAAAAATACGGTAAGCTGCTTTTCAGTCTTGCCATAGGTATTCTCGGCTCGTCCGAGGATGCAAAGGAGATTGTAAATGACACTCTTCTTGTTTTATGGAATTCATCCGCCGCGTCACCGCCGGAAAATCTTAAAGCATACCTTTGTAAAATAACAAGAAATCAGGCTCTTAAAAGAGTACGCCGAGACAAAGCACTGAAAAGAAGCCGTGATTTTACTTTAAGTCTTGAAGAAATCGGTGAGGTTTTTTCTTCTTCCGAGCTGACAGAAGATTTGTTTTCCGCAAAAGAGCTTGAAACAGCCGTATTTTCGTTCATATCGGGGCTTTCTTCCACCGAACGGCTGATTTTTATGAGAAGATACTGGTTTTTTGATTCAATGAAAAAGATAGCCCAGCTTTCGGGTGAAAAGGAAAGCTCTGTTCGCTCAATACTCAGCCGTACAAGAAAAAAGCTTAAAGAGCATCTCCGGAAGGAGGGATTCGAAGTATGAGAAATGAAGATTTTCTTGAAATGCTCGGAAATATAGATGACAGTATTATTGATGAATGTATATTAGCTCCCGTTGTTAAAAAAAAGCCCCGTTATGTAAAGTATATAACAACCCTTGCCGCAGTTTTTCTTCTTACTGTCTGTGCAGTGCTTATAAGCAGGATTGCACCTGAGGGATTACTTACGGTATTTGTGGGCGAAGATTACACCGCTTCGGAAAATAGCGAAACCGAAATCACGGATTTTTTTGAAGAAAGCACCTCGGAGCTTCATAGTGAAGAGCCGGCTGTAACGGAAGAACCGTCCTTAACGGAAGAACCCTCTTTCTCAGAGGTTGTAACAGATATTGAAACCACGGTACCGCCCGTTCCTGAAAATACTACGATGTCAGACATAACTATGTCTTCTGAGGAGACTACCGTAACGGATATCCTTTCGGATACGAACGGGCCGTATTTTGTTGAAGTGCCTTACGGAAATCTGCTTTTTGCGGGAACGGACGGTATTCCGAATGATTATCCCGAAAGCAAAAGAGTTTCCTTGCCGGAGCTGCTTCGTATTTACGGAATGATTATTATTCCGTCGGTTATAGGTGAATTTTTCCCCGAATATCAGTCCGTAATTAATGACACAAATGAGTGGAATGAAAACTTGTTCAGATTCACTTTGTCTGACGGCAGTACGCTTAATGTAGCGGTCTCAAATCACGGTCTGTCTTTAACTCAGGCAGAGGAAGAAAATATGGATTACACTTCTGAAATCGAAGGAGTTTCCGTGTTGTTGCTTAAGGGATATGAATCTGAAAATGAAATGATTTTCAGTGCATATTTTGAAAAAAACGGAGTTCATTTCAGGATAACTCAGCAAGGAGCATCCCTTAGTGAAGAGTACTTTGTTAATATTATAAAGAGCGTCATATGAAAAAGCGCCTTATACCGGAATACGGTATAAGGCTCATTTCTTATTAAAAAGCATTTTTTATGTGATTTATGTCAGCTGTGTACAGATCATGTAAAATAACTTCTATTATATCAAAACGGATATTACGTTCCTGAAGCTTTGCCGTTTTAAGAAATGCTGCGGCGTTGCTTCTGAGGTTTTCCTGTTTTCTGAAATCGACCGCTTCCGAGGGCGCAAACATCTGTCCCGGGGAGCGGGTTTTTACTTCAACAAAACAAACCGTTCCGCCTTTTTCAATTGCAATAATGTCCGTTTCTCCAAGCTTTGTGGAAAAGTTTGATGCAAATATCTGATATTTTTTGCTTCTCAGATATCTTGCTGCAAGCTGTTCTCCGCGAAGACCTACTTTTAAATGTTCGGGAAGCGCCATTATTTTTCACCGAGATTTTTAAGAAATGAAAGTCTGTGAACAGGGGAAATTCCGTGCTCTTTTATCATTTCATAGTGAAGTGCAGTCGGATAGCCTTTGTGTTTTTTGAACTGATATTCGGGATATTTTTCATGAAGCTCTAAAAGATATCTGTCACGGCTGACCTTTGCGAGAATGGAAGCGGCGGCAATTGAAATAGATTTTGAATCCCCCTTTACGAGAGTCATTTCTTCAATGCCTGTATTCGGCTTTCTGTTGCCGTCAACTAAAGCGATATCGGGTTTTACGGAAAGTCCCTCTACAGCTCTTTTCATGGCAAGAAAGGTGGCATTGAGAATATTTATTTCATCTATTTCCTTTTCACTGGCAGATGCAACTGAAAAGGCGAGTGCCTTTTCTTTTATTATGTCAAAAAGAGCGTCTCTTTTCTTTTCTGAAAGCTTTTTGGAATCGTTTATGCCGAGATCATCTAAATCGTCGGGCAAAATTACGGCAGCAGCAAAAACGGGGCCTGCAAGCGGACCTCTGCCGGCTTCATCTATACCGCACACGATCTTGTAGCCTTGTTCTTTTAATTGATTTTCATATTCGTATGTCATAATGAGGGCCTTTCAAAAGAAATTTTACCAAGCTTTCCGCCTCGGAGTTCATCGAAAAGTGTTGTTGCCGCTCTTAATGTGTCAACCTCTCCGCCTGAAATCAGCATGCCTCTTTTTCTGCCGATATATTCGAGCAACTCATAGCTTTCCATTTCGGTGAAATCCTTGAGCTTGTATCTTTCAGTAAGCTTTTCGGGATAATCTCTTGAGAGTATTTCAAGAAGCTTTACAGCAAGTCCCTCAATGTCAAGAATATCATCCTTGATGCCGCCCGTAAAAGCGAGCTTATAGCCTACATCGGGATCGTCGAATTTCGGCCAGAGTACGCCCGGAGTATCCAGAAGTTCTATTTTATCTCCGATAACATACCACTGATTATGTCTTGTGACACCTGCTCTGTCCTCTACCTTTGCTTTTCCGCCTTTTGCAAGTCGGTTTATGAACGAGGATTTACCCGTATTTGGAATTCCGACTACCATAAGTCGAAGAGCACGGCCTACCATTCCCTTTTCGTTGTTGCTTCTGATTTTATCGGCTAATACTTCATTTACTGTCTGTCTGAATAAATTCAGTCCTTTGCCGCTTCGGCAATCCACCGCAATTGCGGGAATTCCCTTTGCCTTATAAAAAGAAAGCCACTCTGAGGTGGTTCTTTCATCTGCAAGGTCTGCCTTATTCAAAAGTATAATCTTAGGTTTATTTCCTATAAGCTCATTTAATTCGGGGTTTGTGCTTGAAACGGGTATTCTTGAATCCCTCAGCTCTACTACTCCGTCAACAAGAGAAAGACTCTCTTTTATCTGACGGCGTGTTTTCGCCATATGCCCCGGGAACCACTGAACTGTTTGTTTCTGTGAATCGGCCATAATGACCTCCGTATTTAATTATTTTTATTGAAATTGAAGTATATGTCACTTTCTCCCGAAAGGCGAAGCTGTGCTTTACCGAGAAGAGCATCCACGGGTGCAAAGCCCACATGAGAGTATCTTGAATCGGAAGACCACGGACGGTTATCTCCCATGAGCATTACGTGATTTTCAGGAACGGTTATGGGGTAGGAGAGATCTCCGTATCTGTGATCTACGGGTACGGTGTATGAAGCTTCATTAAGCTTTTCACCGTTGACAAAAACAGAGCCGTCCTCGTCAATATTCACTTCATCAAATTCTGTTGCTATAACTCTTTTGACGATAGGTCCCATAGTTTCAAGTCTGTGTGTCGAAATAACGATATCACCGTATTCGGGCTCTGTATAGTAAGGTGTTACGATAAGCCAGTCACCGTCAACAAGAGTGTTTATCATAGAGTTTCCGCTGACACCTACAAGTCTGAAGCCGAAGGTGAAAATGAGAGCTATGATAAAAATTGCTGAAATCACCACTGAAACAGCTTCATAAATGCTTGATGCGAAAGAAGTGCTTTCCTTTTCTTTAGTTGTTTCACTTGTTAATAATTCTTTATCATTCATAATTTACACCGTCAATATATATTTATTTTTCCGAGTGGCAACAGTCTTATAAGTGCCTTGCCGTTTATTTCATCGAGCTTTATGAAGCCTACGCTTTCACTTCTTGAATCAATGGAGTTGTTTCTGTTATCGCCTAAAACAAAAACTGCATCATCGGGAACTGTCACGGGATAAGTGAGGTCATACTGCTCGGAAATGGGTTCCGTTACTTCATAATCTTCAAAAAGGACCTTGCCGTTAACTGTTATGATGTGAGATGAAAAATCTATCATAACACTGTCGCCGGGAAGGGCAATGACCCGTTTTATCATTGATTCTTCCTTTGCGCCTTTTTTACTTATTGCTATTATATCACCGTAATCGGGAGTATACAAGAAGTTTGAAATAATTATTTTGTCTTCCGTATAAAGTGTCGGGAGCATTGATTCCCCCTCAACTTGAACTAACCTGAAAAAAAAGGTAAAAGCCACAAATATTATCATCATACATAAAAGCAAATACGAAAAGACGGAATAAATATATTCCGCCGCCTTGCTGTATGCTGTTTTTTCGGTTATACTCTTTTTTTTCATTTTAATCAAAAAAGGGGATGTAAAAAAAGCGCAGATCGCATAAAACAAGATAAACTGAGGGGTTCGAGCAAGTCAGATATTTGTAAGAACTCCTAAAAACAACCCAAAATACATAAATTGTTAAAATTTTATGTTTTATGCTACGAACAAACCTCGCCTCTCGACGTACCTTTGTACGCCTTCGGGCAAACAAAAACAAGCCGAAGCCTTGTTTTTGCTCGGTTTGTCCGTTGGGCATCATTTTTTCCTATCCCCTTAAAA